>DATKFW010000133.1:0-29067 GCA_035511075.1 Vulcanimicrobiaceae bacterium | reverse complement strand
GGGAGGAGAGGGCCGGCGATCCACGCCTGCTGGAGCCGTGTTTGATCATGGTCGCCATCGCAAATTGCAAGGAAACGCCCTGCAAACATCGCAATCTGCATCTTTTTTTTCCCGAAAATAGGCCGTTTTATAGGTCCAACTACCAGCTTATCCAGCCCGCGTCCATCGGCATGATTGCTGCTGGTAAAGTCGCCGTGATAAAGCCAATCTTAACCAAGGAGTGACTTATGCCGCGAGGTGACAAATCAAGCTATACAGTCAAGCAAAAACGTCAAGCCGGACACATTGAGGAAGGCTATGAAAAACGGGGCGTCAGCCCGAAGACCGCGAAAAAACGGGCCTGGGCGACCGTCAACAAACTTACCGGAGGCGGCCTGAAGACGACTTCCCGCAGGCGGAAGGCGCGATGACCCGACTCAACGGCGCCCTCAAACGGACGCCGCCACTTTCCGGATCGTTCCGCCCGGCGCCATTTCCCCACCGGGCGCGCGGCGTCCAATCCCTAACTTGAGAACATTCTGTTGTGATGGCTGCGGCAGCCTCGTCTTCTTTGACAACGTCAAATGTGTCAAATGCGGTCTTGCACTGGGCTTTTTGCCTTCGACATGCGAGCTTAGGTCCCTGGAGCCGTCCGAAGATGACACCTGGCGCCCGCTGGCTCCCGGCCAATCGGATCAATTATATCGCGTTTGCAACAACAGCAAGCAATATGAGGTCTGCAACTGGATGGTGGAGGCCAATGACCCCGATCCCTTTTGCGTCGCCTGCCGGTTCAATGACCTGATTCCGAATCTCTCGATGCCGGGCAACCTGGACCGTTGGCATAAGGTCGAAATGGCCAAGCGACGCATCATTTACACCATTCTCCGACTAGGACTTCCGACGGATGCGGTGCCGGAACAAAATCGTCCGGCGCTTCGCTTCAATTTCGTGGGCGATCTTGACCTCGGACTCTCCCTGTTAACCGGCCATAACAACGGCGTGATCACCATTAATATTGCCGAATCCGACGATGCCGAGCGCGAGCGCCGCCGCGTCCTTTTGCGCGAGCCTTATCGGACGCTGCTCGGGCACCTGCGGCACGAGGTGGCGCATTACTATTGGGATCGGCTGATCGCCAACAGCCACTGGCTCCCGGGCTTCCGCAAATTGTTCGGAGATGAAACCGCCGACTATGCGGGTGCGTTAGCGCAATATTATCAGCAGGGTTCGCCTCCGGATTGGCAGGTGCGGCATGTTAGCGCCTACGCCGGCGCCCACCCATGGGAGGATTGGGCGGAATCATGGGCCCACTACATGCACATCATGGACATGGTGGAGACCGCCGGCAGTTTTGGAATGATTCTCCAACCAAATCATCCCGCTGCTAGTTCAATAACCGTCAATCCGCCGGATGCCTTTGACATTAATATCCGTTTCGACGCTGTTTTGGAATATTGGTTCCCCCTTACTTACGCGCTCAACTCGTTGAATCGAGGCATGGGATTGCTCGATGTCTATCCCTTCGCGCTCTCGTACCAGGCGATAAGGAAGCTGCATTTCGTTCACGAAGTCGTGCAATCCATCCGCTCAAGAACGGAAGTCCCCGCGATCTAGCCGCATATTCCTCTCCGATGGTCCGCCTTGCATTTGGCAAGGGCTTCCGTGCAAAAGGCGCGTCATGTATAGGCGCGGACGGCCGCACAAACCCGGCGGCCAAAATCGTAACCCACGCCCCGCCTGCATGTTAGCGCGCGCGGAACGCGGCTGACTCGCGCCGCTTTTCATCGGCCCTTCTCCTGCTCTATGAACACTGAACATTGCCCGGCGTCTGGATACGCGGGGCTGAATTAAAAATAGAAACAAATAGGAATATCAATATGAACACACTCCACATCAAAGGCGACTGGAACATTGCCAAGGGAAAACTCAAACAAAAGTACGCCCAACTCACCGACAACGACCTTCGTTACACCGAAGGCCAGGAAGACGAGTTGATTGGCCGCATTCAAAAACGCACCGGCGACACCAAGGAAGCCGTGGAACAATTCATCGACGAATGCTTCAAAAACAGCCCGGCGAACCAGGTATAAACCAGGAGAGTTACTATGTTAAGCTGGACTCTCACATTCCTGGTCGTCGCTTTGATCGCCGCTCTCCTGGGCTTTACAGGCATCGCGGGCGCCGCCGCCAGCATCGCAAGGATACTGTTTGTGATCTTCGTCGTGATGTTCCTGGTGTCTCTGATTATGGGACGGCGAAGCATTTAGCACACTAATGAACCGCCATCGGCCAAGCCTTGGGCAAGATAACGCCCCAAGACGCCCTCGCTTGGTTTGTCTCGTGTGGCTACAATGTGTGTTGAAACGCTCTGGAACGCATATACCAGGTTGCCTTGCATTTCCCGGCCTTCGCCCTGTCAATCAAATCGAACCGCGGCTCGATCTCGCGGGTGCCGATGGAGAGAGGTTCAAGCAGTTGGCCTGTCTCACCATCAATGCGGTGCCACGGTGATTCTGCTTTACACGGGCCGAAGCATTACGGCGACACAAGCCGGAAGAATTGCGCGCCGGCGGTCGCGGTAACGGACACCTGGTAATTGCCGTTCGCTTGCGTTGGCGTGGTCGTCACGTTGGCCCACGGTCCGGCCAGCCTGGAGCTCTGCTGCAAGACGTAGCTTGAGGCGGTCGTCGAGGGCCAGGCGATTAAGAAAGTGCCGCTGGCGCCTGTAGCGATCGTCAATGGCGGGCCGACAACCGCTACCGCGCCTGGAGTGAACGAAAAGTTGACGACCTGTTGAGTGGAGTATGAGTCACCATCGCCGCTGGTGAAACCAACGTAGGCCGTGTTGGTATCGCCGAGTAGAGAGTGCAGGTCCACCGAGTAATTCGTGCTGAAGGATTGCCCCGTCGTCGTGTCCAGCAGCGTTACGCTAAAGACGTTTTGGCTGTAGGCGATCTGGACGTTAATCGGATCGCCGCTGGCCGGGTTGACCAGACCGGGCTTGGAGTAAGGAGCCGCCGGAGGAGCCGTCGGGTTCCCGTTAAAGCCTCCAACATCTGGAGTGGCTCCATTGGTGCCGAACTGAATGCCTTCGCCTCCAATGGAGCCAGTGTAGAGATTGATCTCAAAGGCAGCGCTGTTGGTGATGCCGTTGAAACCCAAATCCCCGCCGGTCCCCCCGAGCGCGCTTGCGCCGGCGGGGTCGTTTTCCATGCAGAATGTGGTGCCGTCGGCGCCTTTGTCGCCGCCGGCGATGTAGGTGTAGGAGGCCGTAAAACTGCCAATGGATTGAGGAGTATTGAAGAAGGCGCTGGAGGCCTCGTTGGGACCGTTGGTGGTCAGGGTCAGCACATTGTCGGCGATGGCGGGCTGGTCGCTGTTGTTGTTGAGGGTCCAGTTTAAGCCGACGCCGTAAAAGTTGGCATTGGTTGCAATGACGCCGACATCGGCGGTATTGGCGGCAATGGGGATGCCGGAGAAGCTCTGCAGGCCGTTGACGTCCAGGGTGAAGCTATTGCTCAGCGGCTTGTCGATCTGCAGGATCACCGCAGTCGCGTCCACGCTCCCCTGCTCGTTGGTAATGAGCGTTACGGCCGTGACCGAGTAGCCCGCAATCACGTAAGAGGTTGGATTGGCGAGCAAGGCCACGTTGGCCGCCTCATTTAATGTCACGTAAACATATTGGTCGCCCGTGACACTGTCATATACCCCGTCCACGATGACAAGGGTTGGAGCCGTGGCATTTGCTGTCACTGTCAACGTTGCCGTCGCGCTTTTGGTGGTGCTTGAGAAGCCGACAGCGGTAATTGCGCAATAGACGGGCATTCCGTTGAGATTGGTGGTCAATAAAGGCGTCGTGTAGGTGCTGGCGGTGGCGCCCGGGGCGGCGACACTATTGGTGTACCACTGATAGAACAGGAACGGACCAGTCGTGCCATATTTCGTGAGCGTGGCGTCGGAGCCGGCGACAACCGAGAAAGTCGCGCTGGTTCCGCTCGCTGCGCTCACGCTCTGGGGTGAATGGGTCACGAAGACTTGGTCGGCGTAATCCCCGAAGTCTTGATACAATACCGTGACAAACGCATCGTTATTGGTGAAACTATCCGACCACCCGGTGGAGGAACACATGCCCACGTTGACCACGCTCGGAAAGGGGGGCTCCCCTGGGGTCAGCGGGGTCCAGTCGCCCAACCAAGTCCAATTAATCTTGTCGGTTGAGCTGTAGCAGGCAAATAGATCATTGGTGGCGAAATCGCTGGCGCTGGTCTGGCGCGTCAACAGCAGCCATTGGTTAGGATAGGAAGGTGCAATGGCGCCATCACCGACATAATCTGGCGGTTCGTAGGCGCCTTGATCGTTTGTGCCCCGAACCTGCCAGGTGAGGCTATCTTCGCCCGCGCTGCCATCCAGCCCGATTTGGCTGGCCGCTGCGGTGGTCATCAGAGCGGCCATTCGGCTGCCCCCGTCGCTTGGGTCGATTTGCTCGCGAGCCATTAACCCGGCCTTGCTCCAGGTGGCGGCCGGGAGAATCCAAGGCACCTGGACCGCGACAGCAAAGTCGTTTGTCCGGGTTTCGTAAACGAAACGGAAGCCGTCTTGGTTGTTCCATATATCTTGTCCATTGGCATCGACCATGTAAGAGCCTTGTCCCAGGAAATAAGTGGTGCCAGTAAACCAGACCGACGGCATGGCGGCGCTGGGCGAAGTGATATCGATCGAGCTCAGCGGATCCAACGTTGCATCAACAACGGAGGTGTTGGCGGCAATGGGAATGCCGGAGAAGCTTTGCACGTTGGTGACGGCCAGGGTGAAACTGCCGGTGAGCCCGCTTGCAAGCTCCAGGATCACCTGGTTCGTCGAGGCAGCGCCCAGGTTGTTCGTGAAAAGCGTTGCGTTGGTGATCGTGCTCCCTGCAATGGAATAATTGGCCAGATTCGCCGCCGAGGACGGGTTTATGGCCTGGGCAAAGGTCACGTCAACGAATTGGTTGGACGTGCCGCTGTCGTATTCGCCGTACACGCCGACAATCGTTGGGGGCGTCGGATTTGGCGTCACGGTCAGCGTTGCCTTGGCGGTGTTGGTGGTGCCGGGAGCGAAGCCGAGGGTGCTGGTAACTGCGCAATAAACTGACAGATCGTTGAGGTTGGTGGTCGCCAACGGGGTGGTATAGCTGCTGTTGGTGGCGCCATCAACTGCGGTGCCATTCGTGTACCACTGATAGTCCACGAATGGATAGGTGGCGCCATTGTAGAGGTACGTGGCGCCCGAAGAGGCCGCGGTGAAGGTCGCACTGGTTCCGCTCTCAACGCTCACGCTCAGGGGACTGGTCACCGAGAAAGGGTTGATGTAATCCCCGAAGTTTTCATACGTTGCCGTGACATCCTCAGTGGTGTTGGTGTAAATGTCGGTCGAGGAACACATGCCCACGTCCACCACGCTCGGGAAGGGCGTATCCGCACCGTTGGTGACGGGGCTGAAGTTGAACAACCAGGTCCAATTAAGCTCATTGGTCGAGCCGTAGGCTGTAAAGAGATCATTGGTGCCTCCGGTCGTGCGGGTCAGCATCAGCCATTGGTTGGGAAAGGAAGGCGCAATGACGCCATCGCCGAGGTAATCCCCTGGCTCGTAGGCGCCCTGATCGGTTGTGTCCCGAACAGCACAGGAGAGGCTGCCTTCACCGTAGAGGCCATCCAGCCCGAGTTGCGAGGCAAGCGGGGTGGTGAATACCGCAACCATTCGGCTGCCGCCGTCGCCTGGGTCTATCGTTTCGCGAGCCATTAAACCGGCCTTGCTCCACGCGTCGGCGGGGAGGATCCAAGGCACCTGGACGACGATGGCAAAGTTGTTTGTTCGGGTTGTGTAAACGAAACGGAAGCCGTCCTGGTAGTTCCATATATCTTGTCCATTGGCATCGACCACATATTCGCCTGGCTTCCGGTAATAGGTGGTTCCCGTATGCCAAACCGTCGCACTGGAGGAAGCGGGGGGGACGATATTCGGCGAAGTGATATCGATTGAGCTCATCGGGTCCAATGTTCCAGCGACGGAAGTGTTGGCGGCAAGGGCAGCGCCGGAGATGCTAGAGACGTTGTTGACCATCAACATGAAGTTGTTGGTCAAGGGTTGGTTGAGCTGCAAGATCACAAGGTTATTCGAGGCAATACCCAGGTCGTTTGTGAAGAGCGCGGCGCTGGCGATCGTGTAGCCCGCAATGGAATAATTGGCTGCGGCTGTCGCCGAAGCGGGGTTCATGTCCTCACTAAAGGTCACATCGACAAATTGGTTGGACGTGCCGCTGTCGAATTCGCCATAGGCGCTGAGAATAGTCGGTGTCTGAGCCTGGACAGTCGCCGTCAACCAGAAGATCCAACAGGGTGCCAGGAATTTGAGGAAAATGCGTGCCAACTCGGATTTCCCATTTGATTTTTTTTTCATGGGCTAAATGAACTGTTACCCGCCGTTTTCGAGATTATCTTCAAACCGCCCGGGTTTGCAAGCCGTTTCGCGCCTTGCATTTGGCAAGGGCTTCCGTGCAAAAGGCGCGTCATGCATCCGCGCAGACGGCTGCGCAAACCCGGCGGCTAAAATCGTAACCCACGCCCTGCCTGCATGTTAGCGCGCGCGGAACCCGGCTGACTCGCGGCGCATTTCATCGGCCCTTCTCCTGCTCTATAAACGTTGCCCGGCGTCTGGATACGCGTGGCTCAAATATGAATGGAAACAACACAGGAATATCAATATGAAAATGAACACGAAACCCGTCTTAATTATTATTGTCACGGCCGCCGCAGTTGTCGCCGGTTGCAATCGCAACGACCAACCGCCGACTTCCGACCAGACTATCCAACAGCAAGCCAATACGGCCGAGGATTCCGCGGCGAAGACCAGGGACGAGTTCCTGGCGTCCATGGACAAGCAGATGACTGAGCTGGACGCCAAGATTGACAAGCTGGCGGCCAAATCCGCCGACGCCACGGGCGACGCCAAGGTGCGCGCCGATCAGGCGATGGCCGACTTGAAATCCCAACGGGATGCACTCCGAAAACAGTACGACAAGCTGAAGCTATCCAGCCAGGATGCCTGGGAAAATACCAAGGCGGCTTTTCAATCCGCGTGGAATAGCCTGGAAAAGGATTACGACGACACCGCGGCCAAGCTCAGTTCCAACTGACTACTTTGCCAGGTCAAGGCATACGAGGCGATCTTCATCTCGCAGGTATAGTTTTTTTCGCGAGAGCACCGGCGCCGCCCAGCACGGATGATGCAGTTGCGGCACCTGAAAGTGGCAGAGTTCGTCCGGTTTCCCGGGGTTGGGCTTAAACAATCCCAGGAGACCGCCTTCGCCGATGGTGATCAACTTGCCGTCTGCCAGGATGCTCGAAGCCCGTCCATAGACCGCTGGCGTCTGGGTGCTGTATGGCGCCCAACTCTCGTCAACATCCCACATCACCCTGCCCGTTCGCAGCTCCACGCAACGCATTCGCGCGTCCGGTTCATTGCGCCCGCTGAAAGCATAGAGATAACCGTCCAGGTAAATCGGGGTGGTCCAATGCAGTTCCAGCGCGGTGCCACGCCAGACTTCCTCGACGCTTCTGCCGTCGGGCTTCACCCGCAGCAGGACGGAGCCGATTTTGTAATACGCCCCGGAAATGAATATCAAATCATCCACCACCACCGGACACATTGCATTGACCGATTCGTTCACGCGTGAACGAAACCAAAAGCTGAAGTTCACCCCGCCCGTTTTGGGATCAAGCGAAACCAATCCCTGCCGTGTCAAACAAAGGATTTGCCGCCGCCCGTGAATGGTCGCCGCGACCGGCGTCGAATAGCTGGCCTGCTTGTCCCAGGTTTTCCATTGCACCGGGCCTTCGCCCGGCCAGCCCGTCATCGGCGCGCCCTGCCAATTGTCTTGCCCCACGCTCTGCCAAACCGTCTGACCGGTGCGGGGATCGAACGCCACCACCCCTGAATTGGGTTGCCCGCCCACCATCACGATCAGCAGGCCCTCTTCCAGTATCGGCGTGCTGCCGACTCCGAAGAACGCTTCCGGAACGTGGAAGTCAACGGACGTGTCGCGTCGCCACACCAGCTTGCCCGTCTGCAACTCCAGGCAGATCAACTTTCCTTCCGCGCCAAGAGTGTAACAAAAATTGGAAGTCAGCAGAGGCGTGCTGCGCGGGCCGTTATTGTACCCGTAGGGATCGATGAAATGGCTCGGATAACTGAAATGCCACAGCGATTTCCCCGTCTCGGCGGCCAGACATTCCACGATCTCCTCTTCGCCGATGCGGTGGTGGAACACAAGTTCTTGACCGATGATTGACGGCGCGCCGTAGCCGGTCCCGATGCTCTTCTCCCAAACCAGCGGCGCCCCATTCGGCGGCCATTTGTCTAAAAGCCCCGTTTCGTCGGAAATCCCATTGGCGCGCGGCCCCAGGAACTGCGGCCAATCGCCCGCAAAAACCCCCTCGGCGCCGCACCAGCAGACAACGAACCCGGCAATAACGCTTCGCCACACGGTAGGGAGTACTATTCCGAAGCATATTCGCGCGTCGAGGGAATTATTGTTTGCCGTCGCGTTGATAATGGCGCCTCCCGCCATTCAATATCACGCGCCCGCCGCGATCAATTGGCCTGTCAAGAAGACCTTTAAACCGCGGTCGATTCTCATTTCTCCAGCCCTTCCCGTTTGCTCCCTGGAATGGGACGCGGGTTGATCAAAAAAGTGCGCCTCGGAAACCAGCAGCATCTGCTTGATTCCTTTCGGCAAAGCTTGGAATCCCGGATAATTCAATATAGTCGTGTTCATGCGTTCAATAACCCACCCCAATCGTATGCAACTGTCGTGCCAAACCAAGTTTCGGGCGTTCTCCCCGGCAAGTAGCCGCCTTCTTCCCTCTACGCGCTCCTGCAGACGCGCAGAGCTTGCGCTCCACTGCGCAACATCTGCGCGAGTGTCCTCTTTTGTTTAGACTCACTGGCGCTGCCAAGTTAGAGTCAATCCAACCCGTGGGTTGACTCCCTTGATCGAGACCCGCCCGTCGCGCCATTATGACAAAAGCAAGCTCCTGTCTGTCTTCCGAGTTCCCATCCCTTCGACGCTCTCCCGCGAAAGTCCTGATGGCCGCCTGGGGAATCCTTGCGTTAATATATTTGACATCTGCGCAGGCCCAATCCGAGTCGCCATTGCCGCCGGGCGTTAAGGCGGTGTGGGACGCCGCCAAGGCCTTCCGAGAGGCGACTCCCACCCGCGAAAGACTTTGCATCAACGGGCTGTGGCGTTGGCAGCCCGCGGCGGATGACTCCGAGAAAGTTCCCGCAGCGGCCTGGGGCCACTTCAAGGTGCCCGCCTGCTGGCCCGGCATACAGAATTACATGCAAAGCGACTACCAGACGCTCTATCCCGACCCGAGTTGGGCGAACACCAATCTCAGCGAGGTCCGCGGCGCCTGGTACGAACGCACCATCACCATCCCCAATGATTGGGCCGGCCGTCGCATTACACTGAATGTGGAGTACCTGAATTCCTATGCCGAAGTTTTTATTGACGGTCGGAAGGTCGGCGAGATCCGCTTCCCTGCCGGCCAGGTGGACCTCTCCGCGGCGGTGCGTCCCGGTGCCACCCATGTCCTGAGCCTGCTCGTGGTGGCGATGCCCCTAAATGCCGTGATGGAATCGTACAACGACACCAACACCGCCAGGAAAAAAAGGGGGACGGTCGAACGCCGCGGCCTGTGCGGCGACGTCTGGCTTGTCGGTGAGCCGGCTCAAGCGAGACTTTCGGATGTAAGGATCGACACTTCGTACCGCCAAAGCCAGATCACATTCCAGGCCGCGCTCGAGGGCTTGGCGCCCGGCGGCCAGTACAAACTGCGTGCCCGCGTCACCGATCACGGCCGCCAGGTCGCGGAATTCACCGGCCCAGCATTCACCGCCCGCGATGTGAAGCAGGGCCGCGCGTCGTTCACGGCCTCGTGGAACCCGCCGAAACGGTGGGACATCAACACGCCCCAGAACCAGTATGACGCCGAAGTGTCGCTCCTGGACGCCGAAGGCCATGCCGTGGACATCGCGCTGCCCGTCCGGTTCGGGTTCCGGGAATTCTGGATTCAGGGCCGTGACTTCTACCTGAACGGCACACGATTGTACTTGTCAGTAGTGCCCCTGGACAACGCCCAGGTCGGAGCGGCGCTGGCCACTTACGCCGCGGCCAGGGAAAGCTTCCTGCGCCTCAAAAGTTTCGGGATCAACTTCACGTACACGCACAACTACGGTTGCGAGCCTGGCTCGCACCTCAGCTTCGCGGAAATCCTGCGCGCGGCGGACGACACAGGGATGCTCGTCGCGCTGTCCCAGCCGCACTTCAGTCAATACGAATGGAAGTCGCCGGACGCCGATCAAACCAACGGTTATGCTCGCCATGCCGCCTTCTACGTGGGCGTCGCGGGCAGCCACCCGTCGGTGGTTTGCTACGCGATGAGCCACAACGCCACCGGTTACAACGAGGACACCAATCCCCTGATGATCGACGGCCTGAGCGATCCGCGGGACCAATGGGCCGCTCGCAATGCCGTGCTCGCGTTGCGCTGCGAAGCCATCGTCAAGCGCCTGGACCCCGCGCGAATCGTCTATCATCACTCTTCCGGCAACCTCAGCGCCATGTACACGCTCAATTTCTACCCCAACTTCGTTCCCATCCAGGAACTCGACGACTGGTTCGAGCACTGGTCAACCGTGGGCGTCAAACCTCTGGTCCTGGTTGAGTACGGCGCGCCGTTTGGCTGGGACTGGACCATGTACCGCGGTTGGTACAACGGTCAGCGCGAGTTCGGCAGCGCCGCCGTGCCCTGGGAATATTGTATCGCCGAATGGGACGCTCAATTTCTGGGCGATGCGGCCTACCAGATCAGTGACCGGGAAAAGAGCAATCTGCGTTGGGAGGCGCAGCAATTCCGCCAGGGACGCGTTTGGAACCACTGGGAATATCCCTATCCGGTGGGCGACCCGCGATTCGACGAGTTGCAGCCGGTCCAAGCCGCCTATACCACTGACAATTGGCGAGCCTTTCGTGCCTGGGGCCTGTCGGGCAACTCGCCTTGGGAACACGATCGGTTCTGGAAATTGCGTGATGGATTCGAACACCGCCGCCAGGATCTGCCCGTTGACTGGGACAACCTCCAGCAGCCCGGCTACAGCCCGGACTTCATCGACAAGACCTACGCCCGCTTCGACCTGGCTTACGAACGGTCCGACTGGGTCGCCTCGCCCACAGCCCAGTCGTTGCTCCGCAATAACATGCCGCTGCTGGCCTGGATCGCTGGCAAGCCGGAGCACTTCACGACCAAGGATCACACGTTCTATCCGGGCGAAATCATCGTGAAACAGCTCATCGTGATCAACAACTCTCGCGTGCCTGTGACGTGCGACGCTTCATGGTCGGTCAACCTGGCCCCAGCGGTTGGCGGCGCCAGGCAGGTTGTCATTCCCACCGGCGATCAAGCGCGCGTGCCCGTGCATATCAAACTGCCGGCCGACGCTGCGCCGGGCACTTATCAGGTCACCGCGAACTTCAAGTTCAGCACCGGAGAAAACCAGGACGACGCATTCGCCCTCCAGGTAATCCCGCGTCCGGTCCCGCCACTCCCGGTTTCCAGGATCGCTCTCTTCGACCCACCGGGCCAAACGACCAAATTGCTGGCCCGCATGGGCGTCACCTGCCAACCAGTGGCTGCCGCCGCGGATCTTTCCGGCTACGACGTGCTCCTCATCGGCAAGGCAGCCCTGACCGTGGACGGTCCCGCCCCCATTCTCACGCGGGTGCGCGACGGGCTTAAGGTCGTTGTGTTCGAGCAAACCGGCGAAGTGCTCGAAAAGCGGCTCGGCTTCAGGGTCGAGGAATACGGCCTGCGGCAAGTCTGGCCGCGCGTCCCGGATAGCCCCTTACTGGCCGGCCTCACCACCGAAAATCTTCACGACTGGCGCGGCTCCAGTACCCTCCTGCCTCCCACCCTTTCCTACACTTTGAGTCCACGCTACGACGGAGCGCCGACGGTCACCTGGTGCGGACTCGAGGTCCCCCGTGTGTGGCGTTGTGGCAATTGGGGAAACGTTGCCTCGGTGCTGATTGAGAAGCCGCCTCGGGGTGATTTCCTGCCAATCGTTGACGGCGGTTACGCCCTCCAGTACAGCCCCCTCCTCGAATACCGCGAAGGCCGCGGCCTGGTCCTTTTCTGCCAGATGGACGTCACCGCGCGCACCGAGAGCGACCCTGCCGCCGAGACGTTGGCGGCCAACATCCTCCGTCACGTCGATACATGGCGCCCAACCCCTCGGCGCAGCGCGATGTACGTCGGCGAACCCGCCGGCCGGGCCTGGCTGGCCGCCTGCGGGATCGAACCCGCGCCCTTCAATGGCGAGCCGCCGACGTCCGATCAGGTGCTCGTCGTCGGACCGGGTGGTGGCAGCGTGCTTGCGGCGCAGTCCCCAGCCATCGGTGCGTGGGTCAACGCGGGCGGCCATGTCCTGACCCTCGGCCTGGACGAGGCGGAAGCCAACTCTTTCCTGCCAGCAAAGGTGAAGATGCGCCGCGAGGAACATATCGCCGCGTTTTTCCCACCGTTTAGCGCCGATTCCCTGCTCGCCGGCGTAAGCCCGGCAGACATCCACAACCGCGACCCGCGCAACTTGCCCCTGCTCACCGCTGCCGCGCCATCTCAATCCGGGAGGGGCGAGCTCCCGCGAGTCCCCAGCACTGCGACGCCCTACGGCGACGGCGTCCTTGCCGTGCTGGGCAACGTTGTTTTCTGCCAACTGCCCCCGTTCGACGTGAGCAAAACAATGGGGACCGACCAGCTTAATCGCCGACGCACCTTCGAACGCACCTCCTTCGCCGTAAGCCGCCTGCTGGCAAACCTCGGCGTGTCCGGCGCGACACCGCTGTTGGCCCGCTTCGGCGATCCCGTGGACCCATCCAACGCCGCCGTAGCCCGTTGCCTCGACGGCCTCTACCTCACCCGCCCCACGGAGTGGGACGACCCCTATCGTTTCTTCGGGTGGTAAGTTTTCGCAAAACTTTAGATGGATTGCGCAAACGGCCCTCCATGTTATTCTGCGGTGCAGTTGAACGCGAACTCGTGTGATGACCAATTCTGACCCATTGCCGGAACAAACCGTTTGCCACATCGGCGCCCAGCGCCGCATGGGAGAACCTTGCAGCATCGTCATTTTCGGCGCCAGCGGGGACCTCACCGCGCGCAAACTCATTCCCGCGTTTTATCATTTGTTCAAGGAAAAGCAGATGCCCTCGGCCTTCCGCATCATCGGTTTTGCGCGCCGGGAAAAAACCGACGAAAGCTGGCGCGCCGAATTGCGCCAGGCCCTGGACCAATTCTCGCGCACCAAGCCCGTCGATGAAAACGTCTGGAATCAATTTGCCGCCAGTTTGTTTTATTGCATGGGCGATCTGACTGACCCCGCGGCCTACGTCGCCCTGGAAAAAAAGCTGGCTTCCTTTGGCAAACCGCAACTGCGCTGCAACCTCCTCTTTTATCTTGCCACCCAGCCCAGCCAGTTCGGCGACGTCATCGAGCAGCTTCATGGCGCCAATCTCCTCCAACCCGCCGAATGCCAGGATGCCTGGCAGCGGATTGTCATCGAGAAACCCTTCGGCCACGACCTGGCCTCGGCGCGCGTTCTCAACGGGGAATTAACCCGGTACGCCCACGAGCAGCAGGTCTGCCGCATCGACCATTATCTGGGCAAGGAAACCGTCCAGAACATTTTAATGTTCCGCTTCTCCAATTCCATTTTCGAGCAATTGTGGAATCGCAACTCCATCGACCACGTCCAAATCACCGTCAGCGAAAAACTCGGCGTCGGCTCGCGCGGCGGTTATTACGAGGAAGCCGGCGCGCTGCGCGACATGGTCCAAAACCACATGCTCCAGGTCCTGGCCTTGACCGCCATGGAACCGCCCGTTTCCCTGGAATCGGAATGCATCCGCGATGAAAAGGTCAAACTCCTCAAGTCCATTCGCCCGCTTTCCCGCCAGGACGTCGCCCGCCAGGTCGTGCGCGGCCAGTACTTCGCCGGCGCCGTCAACGGCCAGCCCGCCCCCGGTTACCGCCAAGAGCCCAAGGTGCGCCAGGATTCCAGCGTCGAGACCTACGTCGCGCTGAAATTGTTTATTGACAATTGGCGCTGGTCGGGCGTCCCCTTTTACTTGCGCACCGGCAAATACCTGCCGCAAAGCGCCAGCGAGGCCCGCATCCAATTTCGTCCCACGCCGCACGTGCTGTTCGCGGCCGAATGCGGCCAGAACCTTGACAGCAATTCCCTCGCCTTGCGCTTTCAGCCCAACGAAGGCATCTACCTTCGTTTCAACGGAAAGGTGCCTGGCGTCAGCGTGAGCGTCCGCCCCGTGCGCATGAATTTCAGCTACGACGCCGAATACGGCGCCTACACACCCGAAGCCTACGAACGCCTGCTCCTGGACGCCTTGGTCGGCGATTCGACGCTTTTCATCCGCCGCGACGAAGTGGAAACGGCGTGGCAAATCGTCGATTCCATCCGCGCCGCGTGGGAGGGCCACCCCTTGACGAACCGCGAATTTTACGCCGCCGGAACCTGGGGCCCGGTCGCTTCCGACGATTTGCTCGCCCAAAACGGCCACGTCTGGCACGAGCCGCGGACCGATTTTAGTTGAAGGATTAACGGCGAACCTCCGAAGGATTTCATCCAGTTAATCCTTTTCATCCTGTCCGATGTCTTTGATCGAATGTTATTTCCTTGCTTCGCCCGCGCTTTCAGGAATCAATGCCATTGATTTATGAAAGCTGCCTTTGCCTTCTCTATTTGCCTGGCTGCGGCTTCCGGGTTCGCGGCGAACTGGCCGCAATGGCGCGGGCCGGACCTCAATGGCTCAACCTCCGAGACAAACCTTCCCGCCACCTGGAGCAAGACGGATAATGTTCTCTGGTCCGCTCCCCTTCCCGGCCCCAGCCACGCCACTCCAATCGTCTGGGACGATTCGGTCTTCGTCAACACCCCCGACGCCGACGCAAATTTATTGTTGATGTGCCTGGACCGCCATTCCGGCGCTGTCCGCTGGCAAAAGCAAGTCGCCGTCGGCAACCGCGTCAAGGGCCGCAACAACATGGCCTCGCCTTCGCCCGTGACCGACGGCAATACCGTGTGGACAATGTTCGGAACGGGAGACCTGGCGGCATTCGATTTTTCAGGAAAACAACTTTGGGCGCGAAGCCTGACCAAGGAGTATGGCCGGTTCATCATCAATTGGCTCTACGGGTGCAGTCCCCTGCTCTACAAGGGGCGTCTTTATGTCGAAGTCTTGCGGCGCGTCCCGGGCGATTCATTCCTCCTTTGCCTGGACCCGCAAACCGGAAGCAATATCTGGCGTCAGGTGCGGCCGACCGACGCCATCCAGGAATCCCAGGAGGCTTACTCCACGCCGATGCCCGCCGAATGTGCCGGACGCACCGAAATCATCGTCGTCGGTGGCGATTACGTCACAGGACACGACGCGGCAACCGGCCAGGAATTGTGGCGCGGCGGCGGACTCAGAAATTTTGACCATCGGCCGGATTCAAGGCTGGTGCCCTCGCCCGTGGTAGCGGACGGATTGGTGTTTGTCTGCGGCGCCAAACGCAATCCGTTCCTGGCGTTTTACGATTGCGGAAAGGGCGACATCACAACCAGCGGCCTGGCGTGGAGTTCCGCGGAGGACACGACGGATTGCGCGACCCCGCTGTTTTATCAGGACAAATTGTTCATGCTCGACGGCGACAAGCAGACGCTGGTCTGTTTCGAGCCTAAGACGGGCAAGGTCAATTGGCGGCGGCAACTTGGCGTGCGTGAGATTTTCCGCGCCTCGCCGACGGGCGCCGACGGCAGGATTTACTGTTTCAGCGAATACGCCACAGCGGTGGTGCTATCTGCGGCCGACGGACAAATCCTGTCAACCATCAAGATGAGCGAGGGAGACCAGACCGACGAGGGTCTGAGCCACAGCACGATTGCGGCGGCGCAGGGATGCCTTTTTATTCGCGCTCCGGCGCACCTTTATTGCATCGCCAAGAAGTAGGCCCACCGGTGTGACCCTTCCGTACAAAATCGCCACCCTCCTCTATTGCTTCAACCGCCGGGACCAGGCTCTCCTATTGCTGCGGAAGCACGAACCCAACCGGGGCCTGTGGAGCCCTTGCGGCGGCAAGCTTCACATGGACGCCGGCGAATCGCCCCACGCCTGCGCCTGCCGCGAGGCACGCGAGGAAATCGGCATGGCGCTCACGCCGTCCGATTTGCACTTGACAGGTGTGGTGAGCGAGCACGGCTATGAAGGCAGCGCCCATTGGCTGATGTTTCTGTTCGAGATCAAGCCGCGTTTGGACACCGTTCCCCCGGCCAATCGCGAGGGTGAATTCCGCTTTTTCGACGCCGCGGATATTGCGTCACTGAACATTCCCAGGACCGATGCGGAACAAATCTGGCCGTTGTTTTGGCGTCATCGCGGCGGATTTTTTGCCGCGCACTGCCACTGCCTCGGCGACGGAAATAATCGCTGGAGCCTGGAAGAAAGCCAAACCTCCCGAGTGTAAGCATGGACAACGCCGTCATCGATTTGCAGAGCGACCATTTCTTCATGGGCGAGGCCCTGCGCCAGGCGGCCCGCGCTTACGAGGCCGAAGAGGTGCCCGTCGGCGCCGTGATCGTGCGGGCCGGACGAATCATTGCCCGTTCCCACAACCAGGTCGAACTGCTCAAAGACGCCACCGCGCACGCCGAAATGCTCGCGGTGACACAGGCAGAGGAAGTCACGGGAGACTGGCGATTGACCGGCTGCACGCTCTATGTCACCAAAGAACCGTGCCCGATGTGCGCGGGCGCCATCGTCCACGTGCGATTGCCGCGTGTCGTCTTCGGCGTCAGCGACCCCAAAGGCGGCGCCGCGGGCAGCGCCCTCAATTTGCTTCAATTCCCGACGCTTAATCATCGCTGCGAAATCACCGCCGGCGTTCGCGAGTCCGAATGCCGTGATTTGCTCCGCGCCTTTTTCGCCGAACAACGAACCAAACTTCCGCCGCCCGGTTAGCGTGCCGCCCTAACTAACCGCCAGCAGCGAAACCTTCTCGTTGGCTTCGTTGCGGGCGACTCCTTGCGCGCGCGGGTCCAGCGTCGGCTTTCCGTCCACCAGAAACTGGTAATGGTGATGCCCATGGCCAAGCGTGATCTGGACCGACCACGAACCATCGACCTGCCGTTTGAGCGGCTGCGCTTCCGGGTGCCAATCGTTGAAGTCCCCGACCAGCGTCACCCGTTTGGCCCCGGGCGCCACACAGACAAAATTGACTGGTTTTACTGTTTTCTTGACCGAATGAAGACTCGGCAAACGTGAGTGTGAATTCGTACGTGATCCTGGCATGTTTCCTCTATATCAAAATAAATTCGGGCGAATAAAAATCAAGTGGGAGAACGGTAATCAAGCCGAAAGTGAAAAATCGCCCAGCAACTTCGCTTTAAGGCTGCGCAACGTCCGCGTCGGGTGGCGCGCCGTAATGCGATGCAGCGCCAGCGGCGGCGTCGCCGGCGTGTTGATCCCAAAATCCGTCGTGCAAGCGGTCCGGTAGCCGGCCTCCACTACCAGGTCCCGCACCGGTTCATTCCAATCGCCGTACGGATAACAAAAATGCTCGATCGCGATTCCAAATAGGTCCTCAAGCTTTTTCTTGCTCGCGAAAATCTCCTCGCGGGCGTCGCGCAGGGTCAGGCGCGTGAGTCGCGCGTGCGTCAGCGAATGGGAGCCGATTCCGTGGCCGGCCCGCAGCCATTCCTGGATTTGCACGGTGTCCATCAAAGGCTCGGCGGCCTCCCCGTCCCGGAGGTCCCACTCGTTGAGTTTCCCGATGAATGTGGGAACCAGGAATTGGATCGCGGTCTTTTTGTAGTCCGCCAGCGGGCCAAGCGCGTTTTCAAACACATTGCGAAACCCGTCATCGAAAGTCAGCGCGATGCGCGGCCCGGCTGCCCCGTTGGAGCATGCCTCGCCGGGGCTGCAAGTGGCAAATCCGCCCCCGGTCAACTCCGTGAGTTGGCGGACAAAGGTCCCAGGAGTCACATAAAGCCCTTTCAGGCGGACCCGATTGGGTCGCCGCCCGATCTTGTGGTACATTAAAATGGGTACTCCCGTGCTGAAGAACTCACGGAAAGGCGCCAGTGTGTGGTATTGTTCAGGCAAAGAATATTGCATCCAATGCCACTACTGTATGGGGTTTACCGGCATTAGCAAGCGCCGGAAAAGCCAACGCGCCGCCACCCGCCTGGCGAGTCACGCCGGGCTTAAGTTGACAAACGCGTTGCCCGGGCCTTTTAGGGGTTGGTCAGACGGAAAAACAGACTCCCCGCGCCCGGCGTGATTGTGATGCTGTTCGTACCATTGGCGCCGGTCACCACGGAGTAGCCGCTTGTCGTCCAACCCGCCGATGCGGCGACATTGCTATTCTGCTGCAAAACGTAACCGCCGGTATCCGGCCAGGAGATAACAACGCTGTTGCCCGCGCGCGCAATCGTCAAGCTGGGCAACCCTGCCGACTGCACCACGGAAATCAAACTCCAGAAACCGCCGGTCACAGAATAACCGCCTCCGCTCATCGCGCCGCTGGCATCAGGCTGCCCGATGGTGCCGTTGACGGAATAGACGTTGGCGCCATTCGTGCCGGCGCTGGCGCCGCCGCCGCCCGCGACTTTATACCAGTCAATCGAGTAGGTTTGCCCGTGGCTCAACGCCGGAATCAGCAACGCAAAAAGGAGAATTATTTTTTTCATTTTGACAAAGTATCTCTGATTGTTTGACTCGGTTATTGGTCGACGGTGGCCGCGCCGTTTTGGGCGGTGATGGTCATTGGGCTTGAAATAGTCAGCGTTTCAGAACTTGATCCGCCGTCGATGATGAAAATGGTGCCGCCAGGGCTGACGGCATTGGCTCCCTGGCCGAGGGTTTTGAAAGGGTAAAGAAGGGTCCCGTGCTGGGTGCTTCCGGTGTAATTGAAGTCCACAATGATGGGACCGGCGAAACCGACAAGTGCATTGATGAGGTTCTGCCCCGCTGGCGTGCCCCAGCCGGTGCAAAGGTCGTAACCGGGCACGGCGTCGTAACGGTTCGTGCTGCCGGTATCGTCGCTTGAGTCAAACCACGAGTTATTGCCACTGGTGATGTCGTGAAAATTCGTGGAATACGATTGCTCCTGGCCAATTTCGTAAAGGGCGGGACTGAGAAAACCGACGGGTGCCAGACCTTGCGCCGCCGCCTGCTGATTGACCAATGCGGTGAACCCGGCCCAGAGCGGCGAGGAGGCGCTGGTGCCGACCGTGATAAAAACTACTCCGGGGACGTTCGGCGAGCCGTTGGTGGGAACAGCCGTGGAAATGCTCAGAATATCCCTGGCCACCATCGCGACGTCGGGAAAATTGCGATACTTAGTGGAGGCCTGGCTCAGAGTCATGCTTAGTCCTCCCTGGTATTCGGGGATCGGCACGTCCGACAGGATTCCGCCAGTTGATGCAAAAAAGTTGAAATTGGTCCCCGGAGGATCGTGCCAGACGATCTCATTCGACCACGACTCCCCCTCACCGTTCATAAACAATTGTGTCCCTCCAACGTAAGTCATGTAACTGGAAAAATACTGGCTCGACTGAGTGTCTGGGCCGATAAAGGCCCCGTAGTCGCCCGAGGCGGTAAAATAGGATTGCCCCTGCAACGCCATCTCAGCCAAGTCCCCCTCGATGATTGAGTCCCCATTGATGCCCCAGGAACTACTGATCTGGTTTGGCCGCGGCTCCCCTTGCGTGGGCGACGCTATCTCGTTCATAATCAGGTCTGTATTATTTCCCTCATAGACATTCACCTGGCGTACTCCCGGCGCCATGGCGATGACCATCTCAATGTCCAAAGCGCATTCACCGTTGCCCCCGTTTAGAGCCATCGATTCCACCACAACATTATCCAATGTAACGAGAGGCAGATCGTCATTGGTTTCGTACTTGTAGATGTCGCTTGAGTTATAACTGGCCTGCTCGTACAAGCCGACGACCTGCCCGTCGCCTTTGAGCGAGCTGCCGTAAGCATAGGCCATTCTGTAATCGGTCTTCCCATACAAGGCATTGGTTCCATTGACGAATGAACCGCCATTCGGAACTGAAGTATAGGTGCCACCCGCGGGCACTGGACCCTTGCTGCGCCTGTGAATCTTATTCTCATCGATTGGGGTCAAATGACTATCAGGATGCGGGATGAAATAGTTGTCCAGGCCGCTGACATTAATGATTTTCAACCCGGCTTCCACAGACGGCGGCGCATCCGGACCATAGAATTTCCGATTCTCGGTCGGATGTTGATAGTAGCCCAGGTGAACATGAAACATGCGCTCGATGTCGCAAACCTGTCCATCAACTCCCACCACGGCGTGGTTCCCAAAGGTCCGCGTGACTGCCAGCCCGTTGGCTTTCGCGTAATTAATCACTCGTTGATAGTCCTCTTCCGTCGGACCGAATCGCTGCGCGAACTGCTCCGGTGTCAGATAGCGGTGAAAGTTGGGGCTGCGCCGGTCGTAAACTTGCCGGAGCAGTGCGTAAAGAGCATTTGTATCGCGAAATGGCAGGCCAATCGCCAGCTCCAGATGATTTGTAACTGGAAGACGATTCAGCATCGGCAATTGTGCCGCCCTCTCCGGCACCTGGGTGCTTAGAAACTCTCTGTCCTCGGCCTTGGCCGACAGAGTCAGGAGAACGGACAGCACAAAGCCAGTCAATAATTTAGATGGTTTTCGCATAGACAACGCCTCCGTTACTGCAAGGTCACCAGCACCAGCACCATGCCGTTTCCTTCCTTCAACCCGGACATCGCTTTGCCCAGGATCGCACCCTGGGCGCGCACGTGATCGGTGACTTTCATCGCCCGGCCAGGGGTGCTGGAAGTGGTGAGCAGATCGCCCGGTTCGATCGGCCCATTGGACGTGTCGGCCTGGACATAAACGCGCCCGGTCAGCGCCACATTCCTGCCTCCCTCAAGCAACCCCTGCTGTTGCATTTGGATGCCGGGATTGATCCCGTTGGCGCCGCTGACGACGCCGGCAACTCGTGTGTCGTAGGGCCGGTCGGCCAATTTCAAATGCCCCTCATTCTCCGCGTCTATTACCACCACCGCCCCCTCGACAACCTGCTGCTCCGCGGTCGAGATTGGAAACGGTTCGGCCAGGTCGCAACCGCCCGTAATCGTCATGGTACAGCAAGTGTGGGCCCCGGATATGATGGGACCGCAGTTAACGGTCCCGGCAAGGTACGTCTCGCCCTGGCCTTGGCCAATGCGAATGACGTTGTTTTCCGCTGAAACGCCGTAGTTGCCGATGTAAATGTTATTCGTGCCGTTGAAGAGATCGTACCCGGCGTAAATACCCAGTCCAATGTTGCCGGTGCCGGAGGTCATCTGTTGAAACGCATAGGTGCCAACGCCTGTGTTTTGGAAACCGCCCGAATTGGCCTGGAACGTGGCAACCCCAATCCCTACGTTGTCGAAACCGGTCGAATCGGCTTGAAGAGCCTGATAGCCCTCGGCGGTATTATTATAGCCGGTGGTAATATCATAAATGGCATATCCGCCCGTGGCTGTGTTTGCGCCGCTTGTCCCCGGCGACACGCCTCCCATCGCGTAAAGTCCAACGGCGGTGTTATCACGGCCGGTTGTATTGGACGTCAGCGCGCCAAGACCGTTGGCCGTGTTGTTGGAACCGCTGGTGTTCTCGGAAAGCGCGCCAACGCCCACTGCCGTGTTGTTGGAACCTGTCACATTAGCTTCAAGTGCCGCCGCGCCATAGGCCGTGTTGAAGGAACCGGCCCCGTTGTTGAAAAGCGCGTCCCCACCGCAGGCTGTGTTGTCGTAGCCGCTCGTGTCGAACAAAAGCGCTCCAGAACCGAGGGCCGTGTTGCGGCTGCCGGTCGTGGCTAAATTTCCCGCGCTGGGCCCGGCAAAAAAGTTGCCCTTGAGGTCGACATGCACGAGGCTGCTATTGCCGGCATAGATAGTGGCCGGATCCCCCAGAGTCAGAGTGCCGCCAACGGTCACATTGTCCAGTGTCACTCCGCCTTCCTCATTCGTTACCACCGCGGAAGGCAATAGCGCCAGTGAAATGTCGCCGCTTAAGTGCACAGCATTAAGATTGGTCAAGCCACCGCCATTGCCGTTGATGACGCCCGCGATGAACGTGCTGGTCTGCCCGGTGCCGATCCGGATGATGCTGCTGTCCTTCGCCACGCCCACGTTGCCAATGTCAATGTTGCTGCTTTCGCCCGCCCCGTAGGCCGAGCCGGCCCCATACCCCAGCGCAATGTTATTCGAACCGCCCGGGTTGCCCGAAAGCGCCGTCGCTCCAACCGCCGTGTTTTGGTTGCCGCTTTTGTTGGACAAAAGCGCCTCATATCCACCGGCCGTGTTGTCATTTCCGCTTGTGTTGCTTTCAAGCGCATGACGGCCATCCGCCGTGTTGTCATTGCCGCTGGCGTTGTTTAATAGCGCCCGTTCACCGGCGGCCGTGTTATAGGAGCCGTTCGTGTTACTGCCGAGCGCTTCGTAACCAATGGCCGTATTATTCGTGCCGTTGATGTTAGTCTGCAACGTCCCGACGCCTATCCCTGTGTTGGCGCTGCCGGAATTGCTGGAAGGCCCCGCCCCCGGACCCGCGTAGAAGTTGTCATCGCCATCGGCACGCAACAGGCTGTTCCCGCCGGAAGTAATGTTGGCCTGGGAGGGCAGAGTCAAGTTACTGCTCAGCGTCAAATTGGCAAAGCCCACGGTCGTTTCATTGTTTGTCACAACCGCGCCCGGCAATTGCGCCAGCGGAATCACGCCGCTTATTTGCGCCGCCGGCAGCGTGCCGGAAAGATTGCTGGCCGTTGTCGCAAAAATGGCATAGGGCGTGGGCGTGAGCTCCTGCAATGGACTCAAAGCCGTGTAGCTGCCAACTCCGTTGCTGCGCACGCTCATGGCCAGCCAGAGGTCGTTGCCGGTAAAAATGTCCCCAAAGTCAAGAGCGACGCTGAACAGGCCGTTGGTCACTCCTATGTCCGTTTCGGTGATCGTGCTGCCAATCTTGGCGCCGCTGCCCTCCGCATTCGAATACAGGGAAAACTCAAAATCGAAATAACCATTGGCTGGGGCGCCATTGGTATTCAAGTTGCCCTGATACGAGAACTTCGTGCCTTGCGCCGCGACCCGATCCACCCCGGCCAGAATTGTCAGTGCAACGAACAAACAATGGCCGCATTTTATGATGTTCTTCATACGATTTAAGATTTTACGAGGGCCCCTTTGTCCATCGAAGGCGCAACCGTTCGCCGGAGAATTTGAATTTTGGTTGTAGTGCCAGAGTACATTTCACCTATACAAACGAGATGTCGGAAAGGAACGTGCCAAAAAAATTTTACGGTCGAATCGGAGGCCGCTTCGCGGCGGGGAAATGGCAATTGCCCGCCAGCTATAATCTTTGAATCTCTTTGAACAGCCACGCGCGCGCGTAGGCCCACGTGCGCTTGGCCGTGCGTTCGGACTGCCCAAGGACCTCGGCGGCCTGCGGAAACGTCAACCCCGCGAAGAAACGAAGTTTCACCAATTCGGCCGCCTCGGCGTCGTGTGCCGTCAACTTCTCCAGCGCCTCGTTGATGAGCAATATGTTCTCGTCCGTCGTTTCCTCTGCCACTGCCACGCTGTCCAGGTCGATTCGCTGCAAACCGCCGCCGTGGCGCGCGGCCGCCTTGCGCCGCGCCCGATCCACGAGTATGTGGCGCATCGCCTCGGCGGCGGCCGCGAAGAAATGCCGGCGGTCCTGCCACGAATGATTCCCATCCCCCAGCAATTTCAGGTAAGCCTCGTGGACCAGGGCCGTGGGTTGAAGTGTTTGATCCGGTGATTGCTGCGCCAGCTTAAACGCCGCCAGCTTCCGCAATTCCTCGTACACCAGCGGCAACAACTCATCTGCAGCTTTGGCCTGGCCGCCCTGAATTGCCATGATGATTTGGGTCACGTTGCTGATGCGAGAAACGATACAATGCCAGTCCCGATAGCGCGATGAAATTCAACCGCCGCCGGCAACGGCAATTGTCGTTCGGGACCGTTCGGTCTCTTCGCCCGTTTGGCATCCCGCCCAACACGCGCCGGCAGATTTTTATCTTTACCGGGCTGGCGTTGGGTTGGAGGGGTCCGATTCCACTTCCATTGTCACCACTCCCTGGCCGGCCGTTTTCTCAACCGGCGGATAGGGCGGCATCTCCCAGTCGAGCCCCATTTGCGCCAACTCCTGCCGGAGCAAACGCAAGTCCCACAGTTGCAGTTGTTGGTCTCGTTGCACTGCGGCCAATTGGCTGCCGTCCGGGCTGAACTGGAATTTCGAAACACCGCTGAAAACCGGAGCTTCCAACGTCGCCAGCGGCTTTTCCGTCAACGTCTCCAGGAGTTGAATGCTATGCCCGTCAACCGTCCTCGCCATCATTCGACCATCCCGGCTGAAGGCGGTGAAGTTCCATTCGGGAAGTTCGTGGCCGGGCTTCGGCGGACCCTTGGGTTGCCAGGTGCCAACTTCCCACAGTTGATATTCGCTCGAACTGGTCGCCAGCCATCGACCGTCCGGGCTGAAAGCCACCATCGTCCTGCCCGGCGAAGCCAAATCGCGCACCAATTCCCCTGATTGCGCATCCCAGACTTTCACCAGTGAATTCAGCCAGGAAGCCGTCGCTACCCACCGCCCATCCGGGCTGATGGCGATGCGATCCACCTGCGGATGCGCCTGTAAAACGACCGGCTTCGCGGATGGATTTTGCAAGTCAATAACCAAAGATTCTCCTTCCTGTTCGCGCGTTACCGCCAGATGCCTGCCGTCCCGGCTCAGGGCGCCTTCGCGAAGCCCCGCCACGTCAAACAACCGGCGCGGCATTCCCAGTCGGTAGGCAATCGAGGCCCCATCGCCGCTTCGTTCCAGGGCGCGCACGGACACGCCGCCTACCCTCTCGATGACGATCAGGCTTCGTCCATCGGGATGAAAAATGTGCGTATCACATCGATCCACCGGAAATGATCCAATTTCCTTGCCAGTGAAAGAATCCCAGAAGCCCACGTGGTCGTCGTTTCCTGCAGCTAGAATGCGTCCGTCTGCGCTGAAGTCGGGGCTGGTAACGTCGCCTCCGTGACGCTGCACGTACAGCAGTCGGCATTCCTGGGTGTAGGCCACTTCCAGCGAGCCGTACCGCGCGAATTGTTGCCAGCCCAATAACTGCCGGTCATCCGGGCTGAATTGCAGTTGCCAACTGCCGCCCGGATGGCTCGCAAGGAGTCGCCCATGGTCCGGGTCCCATAACCGAATCGTGCCATCAAAGCTTGCGCTGGCGAGCAAATCCCCCGCGTGGTTGAACACCAGGCTGGTAATGCGCGCTGTAGCTCCCCCGAGCGTCGCCCGGCGCCGGCCAGTCAAGGCATCCCAGATGTAAATGTTAAAATCACTGCACCCCGTCGCCAGGCGCTTGCCGTCCGGACTCCACGCGATGGCTCTCACGTTCGAAGGACAAGCCAGGGTCAGCACATCGCCCCCGGAATCAACCCCCCGGATTTCCAGTTTGGAATCCTTCCCGTCGGAACAGGCTACCAGCGTGTTTGCCGGATTCAGCGCCATCTGATCGAGTCGCCGTCCGGCCGAAACTCGGTTAACTTCCTTGCCCGTGCCAAGATCATAAATGGAAATCGTCCCATCCTGGCGGCTGCACGCGAAAAGCCGGCTGTCAGAGCTGAATTTGACCGCCAGACTGGGAGCCGGCCCGTTGGAATCGCCCGCTTGGTGCGCGACCCGGACGACCGGTTGCTGCTGTTCCAAATCCCAAACCCAATCGTTTTCACCCGTTAGTGGCTCCCCCTCGCGCTGATTCCAATATCGCGCGGTCAAGTATCTGGAGTTTGGGCTGAACGCGTCGATTGCCGTCGCATTGAAACCGGGTGCGGACAGAACCATCAACGGGACGTCGTTTGACACCGCCCGGACGGTAATGGATCCATCCTCATTCTCAATCGCATAGCGTGTCAGGCTAAGATCAAAATGAGCCAGCTCATTCCGGGCATGCCCCGTGAGCACCGTCTGTTTCGACACCCGCAAATCCGCAACCGCCAGGCTGGCGATGGCCTCATTGCGAACGGCCAGATCGCGACGAATGGCAGCCGCATTCCGCACCGCTTCCAAACTCGCGAATCGCTGCCCGGCATGGCCACTGGCCCGGTTGGCGCGGGCCTCCGCCAAATACGAGCCCCACAGTTTCTCCGTCGCGTCATCTCTTGCCTTCCGAATCTGCCTGTTGTCGCGCTGGATGCGAACCGCCGCCACCGTCACGGCACCCAAACCCAGAATGAGCGAGGCGCCGACCACCACCGCGGCCGCAAATGCCAGTTTATTCCGATGCACCAGTTTTCGAAACTGGTAAAGCTTGCTTGGCGGACGGGCCACCACCGGTTCATCCGCCAGGTATCGCTGGACATCCCGCGCCAGCCCGTTGGCCGTCTCGTAGCGGCGCGTGCGATCCTTCTCCAACGCCTTCATGACGATCCAATCCAGGTCCCCGCGCAGCGAATGGATGAGCTTGGGCGCCTTGGTCTGACGGCGATTGGCAACGGTCGTCAAATCCGCGTCCTGCATCCTGCTCAACCGCGTCGAAGGGCGGACAGGTGGCTTCTCCCGAATGGTCCGGCGCATCTCGTCCAACCCCGACTGCATAAGCTCTTGGGTGTCGAACGGCGTCCTGCCAGTCAATAATTCGTACAGCAGCACGCCCAGGCTGTAAATGTCGCTCCGCGTGTCAACGTCCAGACTCGTCATCACCGCCTGCTCGGGACTCATATACGCAGGTGTGCCGATGAATTGCTGGAAACCGGTAAAAAAAGTTCGGTCCGTCAGCCGCCCCTGCGTGGCTTTGGCAATGCCGAAGTCAATGACCTTCGGAATTGGCACACCATCATTTTCGGTGATCAAAATATTCGACGGCTTGATGTCGCGATGAATCACACCCTTTTGGTGAGCGTGCTGGATGGCCTGGCAAACTTGGACAAACAGGACGAGCCGCTCCCGGGTCAGCAGTTGGTTTTGGTCGCAGTAATTCGTGATTTTGACTCCTCGAACCAACTCCATCACGAAGAACGGCCGGCCGTTGTCCGACGCCCCGGCGTCCAGGACCTTGGCGATGTTCGGATGGTCCATCAACGCCAGCGCCTGACGCTCGGCCTCGAAGCGCGCGATGACGCTCTCGGTGTCCATTCCCAGCTTGATCACTTTCAGCGCCACCATGCGCCGGACAGGTTCCTCTTGCTCCGCCATATAGACCACGCCGCATCCCCCTTCCCCGATCCTCTCGCGCAGCTTGTAGCGCCCGATGCGATCCCCGGCTTTTTCCGTCACCGGAAACATCCCCGCCGCCACAGCGAGGGGAACCGCCGACGCGCGGGCTGGTGACGCGTCGTCCTCCATCGGCAGGAAACCGCCGGCCCGTTCGTGAGCGCGAAGCAGCGCCTCGACACTCGCGCGCAATTCCGCGTCCTTGCCGCAAGCGCCGATAAGGTAGGCGCTGCGAACCTCCGTCGAAGTCAATTCCACGGCGGCGTCGAATATTTCCCGTTCGCGGCTCGGTTGGGCAGGCATGGGATGCTCTAATGATCCGTCATACCAGACATACGAGAATTCAGGAAGTAAAAGGGCCAAAAATATTCAATCACCAGGCAACTGAGGCCCGCGTTCTTGGGTCAAATCCAGCAACTCTATGCCGTGGAAGCCGCCTTGCGCCAACGTCAAGCCGGACCTTGTTTGCGCGCCGCGCGACGAGCCACCTACCGCAGGGCACTGATCGGCCTTAACTCTGAGAATACATTGTCAGGCCTGCTTCTCCAGCTTGCGCAGTCTGTCGACTAGGTCGCTGGGAGAGACAAAGACCATTTGCCTGCCGCGCTTTTTCCGATCGAGGATACCGCGTTTGCGCAAGTCCAACAGATCAGTCCGGGCCGTCTGGTAAACAATACTGTGACTCTTCTGGTGGCTGGCAATAGTGTACTGGTGGAATGGATGCTTCAAGGCGTGGCCGATCAAATCCACCTGCCTATGATTAAATATGTCCAACGCTCGGATAAAGGACTCCATTTCACGCACCTCAGCAGTCTTCCGGTCAATGTAGGTATGCAGCCCGTCAATTGCCGTTCGTATGACTTTGCTTTGCGCGACGATGAAATAAGTCAGGTCGTTGTCGTCCGTTTCCGTGTAAAGAAATGAGCGGCCGTACTTGATCGGCGCTTTTCTAAGGATGTTGGAAATCGAGATATACTCGAACAGCCAATACTTGCTCCGCAGCATGGACCAGTAGAACAGTGCGCGGGCCGTTCGTCCGTTGCCGTCCACGAACGGATGGTCGTAGGCCAGCCAGAAATGCAGGATGATAGCGCGAAGCGCCGGATGAACAAAGAAACCTGGCGTCTTGGCATTCGCGAAATCGCACATTACGGCAAGTCGGGTCTCCAAGTCCGCGGATGGCGGTGGCTCATGATAAACATTGCCAAAATCATCACCCACCACCCGTTTCTCGTCCGCCCGACGAAGCCGCCCCGCTGCCGTGGTATCTTCCAGCGTCTTTTCTGTCACCATCCGGTGAATGTCGAAAACCATTTTCGGCGATAACGGCTCTTCTTTCAATTTCGTGATCTGTTGCATCGTCACAAAATTGTTTAGAATCATCTGCTCACTAGTGTCGCGCGGTGGTCGTCCCGTGCGAATCATTTCTTTGGCCACCTCGCGCGTTGTGACCGCGCCTTCCAACTGGCTTGAAGTGATGGCCTCCTCCATCAGTGACCGGATAAGGTAACGATCACGCGTATGCGGGTTGGTAATCGGTTCAGGAATGCCGATTGAACCCCCCGCTCCGACATCAATCGCGTGCAATTCCTGCTGCACGAGATCAGGGGTGCAGAAACAAAACGGCTTCCCTTGCTTGTCGTTCAAGGGAATAGCC
>DATKFW010000132.1:0-129948 GCA_035511075.1 Vulcanimicrobiaceae bacterium | reverse complement strand
GGGTGCGGCACTGCTGGGAACAAATGAATCCTTCCGCTACGGCTGTTTAGTAGTGTTTCAGGATCGCCTTTCCCGCCTACTTCACCGACTCCGCCGCGCCGACCGCCTCCATCAGCCGGAGGCACACCCAACAGAGTCAGCGCCATGGGAGTGGTTTGGGATTGGATGGTTCGCACGGTGCGGAGCATCAAATCCTTCTGGTCTTGCGGGGAATCGAGATTGATTTCATCCGCCAGGACCGTGGGATAGGAGTTGACTTCGTTTTGATGATCGCGCGGGTCGCGTCTCGGTTCCAGACCGGGAATGGCGGTGAGCAATGTTCCATTGGTTCCCTCCCAAGTTGAGTACGGTGGTAATTGTGCGGCAACTTGCCGCCATTGCCTGCCCAGGCCGGCATCCACGCCGAGAAACTCCGCGGCTTCGGCGGCTCGCGTCAATGCCCAGCGGAACAAGCACACGGAGCTGATCACGTCTTTGTTGCGCGCGAACTCCGGGTAAAAGCCCCAGCGCTCTTCTTCCATGGACGGTATGACGTGATAGTAACCGTCGGCGCCTTTCCTGGCGTACGCAGCATAGAACAGGGCCATTTGCTTCATCATGGGATAGCATTCCCGACGCAGGTAATTGGTGTCGCCGCCGTAGTCCCATTCATCCCAGACCGGGCGCAGAAGTTCAGCCATGGTGCCCAGGCAGAATTCAAGGGCGATCGTCGTATGGACGTATTTGTCGGGCTTAATCGGCGGCAGGTAGCCGTGGGTGAGAAGCATTCCTGGGAAATTGCCCAACGCCTGCGCGTTTTCTTCTCCTCCCGGCATCCAGTGTTCGACAATCTCCTTCCACATGTCCTCGCTGTCACCCCAGTTGCGAACGAAGCGGGATGTGTAAAAAATCTCGTTATAGCATGGGGCGCCGTCAAAATCTTGAATGTCCCTTTCCGGACGAGCATAGGAAGCGCTGCACTCAAGCTGGGTCATATCCGTCTTGGTGCCGCCGCCGTGGCTGTCGGTCCAACTCCGGTAGATTTCGGGAAAGTTATCACTGACGTTGGTCATAGAAAGCATTCCACCAATCGGCGTTTTCCTGAGCTATGCCATCGAAGCCGATTTTTTCCGCTTCTGCCAGGCGATTCCCGGCCAAAGACAATAGATCGGGGCCGTCCATGGTTGTTACAATGGTAACAAGGGCCTCCACTTTGCCGTCTTTTCCAGGCGTGAATGTTGCCGTCGCCGCGGCCCCGGGCGCCAAGGCGATGGATGGTCTTGGCGCGCCAAACCAATCCCAAGGCATGGGCGGATTTAGCGGCGGAGTGCCGAGGCCGGTTTTTCCCTGAACCGCATCCAGCTTCACGATCTCGGGCGATTTAAGCAGACCCATGAGCACATACTCGAAGCCTTGTGGAAAGGTCTTCTCCGGGGGCATTTTTTGACGAATCCAAAAGTAGCGCCCGTCGGCGCCGCTGGTTGGAGGATCAATGGGACCATTAAACGCCCGGTCGGCTTCGGCTTCCGGCTTGGTATAGGTCTTGCCGTCGGGTTCCATATAGTCCAGATGGGAAGTGTCCTGGTGGCGATAAAGCCGGACAAAGACCGGAGTGTTGATCCCGGCAAATTTGCCGCGGATGGCGTAGATGTTGTTGGTCATCCCAAGCACATATTCGAGAGTGGCACTTGCGTCGCCATTGGTCGCATTCAAGCTCACGACGCCGTTGGCGCAATTTTGTGTGAGTCGCGGCGCACCGCCACCGGCCAACGGATCGATCCCAATGATGATCTGTCCAACAGGCTTGAGGCAGGGAAACGCATACCTCATCGGGGTGCGGTAGGGATCGTATGTTCCACCCTCTTTGCGCAGCCATCCCAGGTCAAATGGGCGCAACGAATTTCCCGGTTTCCTGGATAATTCTTTTGGGTAGGCGTCTTCGAGAAGGAGCCGGTTCAGTCGGACCAAATCGCGGCCTTGCGCGCCACGTGCTCGAATTTCGTCCGTTTCGGGGCGGCAGTGCACGTCTTCGAAAATCTTGGCGTCGTAGATCGATGGGCCGGCAATGACCGTATTCAACCAGGTCACCAGATTTGTCAGGAGCACGCGCTCCAGTTCCTGGGATCCCGGTTTTGTGGCCAGAAAGGCGGTGAGGGAGGCCCCGGTTTTATCGTCCAACCGCTCGTCCAAAAATGCGGATATCGGATCGGATTTATCGGCCATCTTTGCAGCCAGGGAAGGCAGATTGACAATGTCACCCACAAAAAAGGTAGAGGAATCGATTTCTTTTACACCGATATAATACTTATTGACGGGCGCAAAGGCGCCGTCTGTGATGTCCTGCAAAGTTGGCGCGGGAAACTCGTGGAGCCGGCGGTCCCACACGTTGTTCTTGTTGAGGCTGATCGTAATCCGGTCAGGCGGCCCCCAGATGACGGTGTGCATTTTTAGGTTGTTGATGCTCATCGCCCGGCTGGGATCGGTGAAATTCAAGTCGGCCGTCACCACCTGCGATTGGGCGGCCTCCCGCAATGTCATTTCGCGCTGCCAGGGAAGGAGCGAAGGGTCTGCGGCCGACATTCGCCATACACCGCCAAAGATCCAGAGAGCCGCGGCTACCATTGCAGTTATAATTCTCATGCTGTTTTTCTCAATCCGGGCGTTAGCCGCCGGTTTGTATCGAAATTAGCCGCAGTTCATTGGCTTAATGCGGGTCGATCTCGTGGTTCCAGATTTTCTTAATTGTTTCCTCCTGGGAATAACCGACCGGGCAGGCTGGACTTTTTGTGTTTGCAAAGTAGGTGCGTAGCGTTTCGTTAGGGCACGTGATCATGCGAGTCACAGGCATTTCAAGATGGCCATTCGGATCTGTTTTCTTGATCCAGTTGTAAGCATACGCGAGCCAATTATTTCTGTATTCTTCCGACTGAAGAGAAAACCATGAAATCTCATCCCAACCCCAAACAAAAATGGTTGTGTTGTCAGCGGCGTTCGTATTTCTGCTTCTGCCATAATTGTCGAATTCGACAAGATACGGCAGGCTCTCACAACTCCAGCCACTGGGGGAAATACATCCCTTGCTCCTTTTGTATATGGCATCAAGATGATGCACCTCCAAAATCGCCTCATGGGGCTTTTCCGGAACCCCTTTTATGCGCAATGGGAATGAGTTGAAATCCAGCAGGCTTACTCCATTCTTGATCATGCCCCCACTCGGCACGTGGCCATCCAGCAGCACCAGATGGCGGCGGGCATGTATCTTCGCATAAGCTCGCACTCTTTCCAGAAATTCTGAATACGCGTTCAATTCCTTGTCGTCTGCGCCAATGAGTCCCACTTGCCCAAGATGTAAAGCTTCACAGCCAATATTGATGTATGAAACGGCGAGATAATAAAACCAAAGCCGGGTCTCAAGGTTATTGATAATCGGGACACCACCCCTTCTTCCGGTGGGACCTCCAGTTCTGCCTTCTCTTTTGATTATCGCGTCGCAAGAAAACGTCCTGTCTTCAATCGGAAGGCCAAAGTCGGCAAAAACCCAGGCGGGGATTTTCAAGTTATTGACATCCTTGGTGACTTGTTCAAAAAGGCATCCCTGGAATACAACCTCGGGATCAAACGCATGCACTCTATCAACCATGTTCTTTGCATAGGCAAGAAACGCGGGGTCATTCAGGCGGCTCTCTTCTCCCCACCGGTATATCGCCCGGCCAATGAACATGGCGCCTATGTTCCGAATCAATCGTACGTCGTCATCCCTGTAGGGAAATTCATAGCCTTCCGGCTTTCCTGGAACCAGGAAGTATCCCATGGTAACTGAATGATCGAGATAGTTCTCAAGCGTCTGGCGTGAAATTGTCCCGTCGAAATAGTATGGGCTGTTCGTTTGAAAAGCGGGCTGTTTTAGGTCAACATTCTCATCCGCAGCCTCGGCCCGAGATGGGTTTTCGACCAGGGCCGACGCGCCCACGATTATAGCAATCAATAGGACTCGCAAATAATCCGGGGAAAAGCCATGTGTTTTTCTACGCAGATAGATGGGGGATTCATTGATTTTCATAGAGCAGTTTTGTCCGGGTGTTCCCATTCTTGAAAATGCTTGTCTCCTAACGGACCTCAAGCGCCAATTTCGCGGATAATTGGTCGGACGCGCCACCGACGAGAATTTCATAAGCCCCTGGTTCGACCTCATAGCTTTTTGTTGACGTATCCCAGTAGCGAAAACGTTCCACCGGAATAGTCACCGACACGGGCACGGTTTTTCCATGCGGAATATGAACGCGGGTGAAGCCACACAAAGCCAGCCGGGGTTGCGCCACTATGGAATGAATGTGCCTGAAATAAACCTGCGCCACTTCATCGCCGTCCAGTTTGCCGGTGTTTTTCACCTTCACGGTCACGGTGATGGAATCCTTCGCGCCCGCCATATTATGGTCCAGCTTCGCGCCGCTGTATTTGAACTTTGTGTAACTCAAGCCGTGACCGAAAGCGAACAGCGGCGTGCCGGTGAAATAGCGATACGTGCGGTTGCTCATGCTGTAATCGTCAAACGCCGGCAGATCGGCGGTGGAACGGTAGAATGTGACCGGCAACCGCCCGGCGGGGTTGCTCTCGCCAAAAAGCGCCTCCGCCACCGCCTGCCCGCCCTCGCCGCCGGGATACCACGCCTGCAAAATGGCGGGCAAATTTTCCGAGGCCCAGACCATCGCCACCGCGCTGCCGCTGCAATTGACAAACACCACCGGCTTGCCCGTCGCGTGCAGCGCCTTCAGCAATTCCACCTGCACGTCGGGCAACGCAATGTCCGACCGGTCACCGCCGCCAAACCCGATGTAATTCACCGGCATCTCCTCGCCTTCAAGCCTCGGGTTCAATCCGCCCACATAGATGACCACATCCGCCGCCGCCGCCGCTGTTACGGCGGAAGCCACCATTTCCGGTGAAGGTTGTCCGCTTCCATCTTTGCGAACCGCCAGTGGGGCGCCGGGGTGGTAACTCACTTCCACCCCCGGTCCGGCGACCGATTTGATTCCGTCCAGAATCGTTACAGGATGAGACGGAGTGCCGTTGTAGTTCCCCAGCAATGTTTCCACGGAGTTGGCGTTCTCACCGATGACAGCGATCCGTTTGACTTTGGCCCGATCCAAGGGCAGCACACTGTCGTTCTTCAACAGCACCAGAGATTCACGAGATGCGCGCATGGCCAGGGCGTGATGAGCGGCGGTATCATTTTCCGAAAAGGGAATCCGGGCGTAGGCCACTTGCTCCGGCGGATCAAAGAGTCCCAGCCGGAAACGCGCCGTCAGCACTCGGGCCAGGGAAACATCCATTTCCGCCTCCGTGATCAATCCTTCCCTGACGGCTCGCGGCAGCGCGCTATAATCGTTGCCGCAGCACAAATCGCAGCCCGCCTTTACGGCACGGGCGGCGGCTTCCTCGGCAGTGGCCACCTTCTTGTGGTTTGCATAAATGTCGTAGATCGCGCCGCAATCCGAAACAACATGGCCCTGGAAACCCCAGTCCTGGCGCAGAAGATCGCGCAATAGCAGCGTGCTCGCGGTGGCCGGGTCGCCATAAACGCTGTTGTAGGCGCCCATCACCGTCCCGACTTTGCCCTCGCGCACCGCCGCTTCAAAATGCGGCAGATATGTCTCATAAAAATCGCGTTCCGGCGGTTCCGCATCATAAGTATGCCGCGACGTCTCCGGCCCGCTGTGAACGGCAAAATGTTTCGCGCAGGCCATCGCTTCGACGTATTTCGGATCATCCCCCTGCAACCCAGTGATAAACGCCACCGCCATCCGCCCCGTCAGGAACGGATCTTCACCGTAGGTCTCCTGTCCCCTGCCCCAGCGCGGATCACGAAAGATATTCATGTTCGGAGTCCAAAAAGTAAGCCCATAATACTTGGCGCTGTCGCCATTGTGCGCGCGCGCGTATTCGTTGTGCTTGGCCCGCGCTTCGGTGGCGATGGTCTCCGCAATGTCGTGCAGCAAAGGCGTGTCCCACATCGCCGCCATCCCGATGGCCTGGGGAAAAACCGTGGCGACACCGGACCGCGCCACGCCGTGCAGACATTCATTCCAATAATTGTAGGCTGGCAGACCGATGCGCGGGATCGCCGGAGCCGTATTGTGCATCTGCGCCGCTTTTTCGGCGAGCGACATGCGGCTCACCAAATCTTTAACGCGCGCTTCCAGCGGTTGGCCGGGGTCTTTCCACAACACCGGCCCATCAACAACAGGCGGTATCAAAGCCGCCGGATCATCGCCGGTGATTAAATCCGCCACCTTCAGGGAAACGAGCGACGCGCCGGCGGCATCCCAAATTTCGAATGTGTTTAGCTTGGCATCGCCGCGCCGCGCAACAAACCGGATGGTTAGGGGGCCGTGGCCGGCGTCTCCCGGATGCTCCACCCCGGAGCGAATGCGTATAACTTTATCCTTCCCGCCGGCGGCAGCGAAAATATCAAGATTCGTCGCTATCTGCTGGTCCCCACACATGATGTCAAATATCCGCTGGCCGGCGTGATCACATTGGAGTTCCACCAGGCCGATCTCGATCGTGTATTTTCCGGCCATCAGATCAGGCACAGTGAGTGAAAAATTCGGGCCGTAGATTTCATCGCGGAACGCCGCCTCATTTCCCGGCGCGTTCGCGATCAGGAACGTGTCACTGGTGCCGTGATCATACTGGCCGGTGACCACGACTTTCCTGTCGCAAGCGCCGCATACTTCATCGGCGGCGAAGGCCGGCAGGGACAGACCTAAAACGGCTGCACCGGCAATTCTGGAGAATAAAGCAAACGGGATGAGTGGGCGCATGTTTTCTTCTTGCTGAGAACGTCCGTAATGTCCAGAACGATTTAAGATGCACTCACTTCCGAGAACTAGGACTTGACAGGACTGGGCCGGAAGCCGCAGGCTGGAAATACTTAAACGTGAACTGGAAAAATCCATTTCACGCTGAAGCAAGATAAAGCAACGGGAGAACGCCAAAACCGTTTAGTTCTCCCGGCAATTAACTCGGAAAATTCAATTCGACCGGTGAATATGAATATTTATCCTTGTGCCTTGCCATGGCGTAAATACGCCCTCTTGTGGCCTATCCTGTTCGCCGTTGCGCTGCACGGTCAGTCGATCCAACTCGGCTCGGTTCAGATCGCCAACCAGGCGGTGCAGTTTCAGGTCCAAGGTCAGACCGGGGAATACATTCTGGTTCAGTCATCGCCAGATTTGGTCAACTGGCTGCCCGTGGACCTGTTTCTCAGCGGAGACACGCCCCACACCACGACCGATTCCTTCACCAACACAAACTCCGCCCGCTTCTACAACGCGATGCAAGTGGACGGCAGCCTGCAAATCCTCCAGTTCTCTCCCGCCAGCGGCGGACCGGGCACTCAGGTGCAAATCGTCGGCCAGTTCATTGGGGCCGATGGACAATATGCAGTGGATTTTGGCGGCGTTCCGGCTCAGATTGTCTCGGAGACACCCACGCTTCTCACCGTCATTGTTCCGCAAGGCGCCATGTCGAGCGACTTGACAGTCGGATCCACCAACCAAAGTGTTACGAGCGATGGCGTTTTCGTCATTCTGACCAACGCGGCAGTAACTGTCGTTCCGCCCGCTGGGCTTGCAGCCAGCAATTTCACGGTGGCCAATTTCTACGGCGCCGCCGTGCCTGCCACCACCGGATCCACCAATCAAGTCATCCCCGTGCGGGTGGGTGCGCCGGTGCTCACCTTTGCCAGCGGCAGCGGCGCGGATAGTAATCTGTTTCTCTGCGCCGTGAGCTTCAACGCCACCCAGCCGATTACAATCAACGTCAACTCGACTGCCGACGCAATGGTCTTCCAAAACCCCTACCTCTTCACCAGCGACCCCAATTTTGGACCGATCATCATGGGAATCATACAGAGCAACTCGGCCGTCGCGGCTTTGGCCTCGGCGCTGGCCACCGAGATGATCCAAAGCTCCGAACCTTACGATCAACCCGATGTTACCAACGCATATTTGGCAGCGGTCGAGTCGGTGCTCACCAACGAAGGCATTTCCGAGCTGGCAAAGCAAATGGAGGAGTCTGTGCCGTCAACGCCGCGGCCAAAACAGCTCGCCTCTGTTGGCCCGCAGATTTATGAGCTGGAGAACACTTACACTCCGATTCCATTTGTTGAAATATCAGCTCAAGGGAACCACCTCACCGCCGAGGCCAGCAACGGTCATTTCAATCCAGTCGATTGGCTCGTGATATTCCAGGATGTTGACGTCAATGCGGCCTTCCCGGACGGGACCGTCCAGTTTAACCAGACTGTTCAGAATCCCGAAGTCACCCCGGCGATTTACCCTACCAAAGGGACATTCTATACCGAACGGTGGGTCGAAGCCAATTTGCTCTCCAGCCGTTTCGACATCCTTGGCACACTCTCCAAGGCCATTGCCGATGCCTTGGTGCCCAAGATTTCGGACAACAGCGTCATTCTTCCCCCGGGCAATGGCCTTTACCTGGTGCGCGCCGTCGGGCCGGCCCTGGTCACGCCCGAGGACTTCGAGTTCGTGACCAGCAACATGGATGGAGTCTACGTCCGGGTGGTTGCCATTAACATCGTTAACGCCACGCTCACCCTGGCTAGTCTTGTCATTGGTGATGACGCAGCAGGTGCGCTCAAGGCAGCCGCAAAAACTGCCGCCATCGGCAATAAGGCAGTGCAATTGGCAGGCGGCGTTCAAAACAGCTATCAATTTGGCCAGGCTGTCATCGCGCTGCTCCAGAGTCTGGCGCAGGACTTCACCGGCGAATTCTATCAGCACGGCTTTGAAAGCATTATCGAGCAGGCCGGCGAAAGCCTCGTTCCGCTGAATGGACAGTTGAAGACTATTTCCACTGTCGGCCAGGTCGTGGAAAGGGCGTCCGGTTTATTCCGTACCACGACCCTCGAATCTGACTTTGTCCAGGTCGGCGATGCATTTGCTTTGCAAATTCTCGGCGTAGTTCCCTCCACCGCCGCACCAGGCCAGTCCATCACCGTCACTTTCCAGGGTTCCCCCGGCATCCAGCCCTTCAACACGAACAACCCGGCCACTGACCTTGTAACCTTCGAGAACGGCCCCTCGGCGCCTTATTACTTCGACGGTCAGGTCAGTTCGGTTACCGGCCCGGATTCGACTGGCGTGCAGACCCTTTCCGTTCTTATCCCGGGCGATGCCCCGAATGGCGCCTACAATATGGTCGTTCTCACTCAAGGCCGCAGAGGCAACGCCACTTTTACCGTCTCGAGTTCCGCCGCGATCTCGAGCGTCACGCCGCTGCAGGGCTTTGATCCCACCACCAATTTCAATGGCGTCCCATACGCCGGCACTTACGTCGAAATCCAGGGATCGGTCTTTTCATGGTCCGACCAATTTCTGTTTACCAGTTCCAACGGATTTGTCGCCGCGACATCCGTTGAGCCCCTCAACTTAAGTGGCATTGGCGACGTGCTGTTAACCGTTCCATCTGGAGCAACGACCGGGCCGATCAAGATCCTCCATGCTCTGGGCACTGGCGGAACGCTCACCATTCCTGGGCCGGTGTTTACGGTGTTCGGACCGCCAGTGATCACGTCCGTCCAGCCGCCCGGCGGCGTTGCCGCTGGGAATGTGGTTACTTTGAATGTTATGAACGTTGGAACTGACCCGAATCTGGTGGTTGCCCTGTGTGGCGCCAACAGTGCTGAGCTCTATTTGCAACCGAACGGCGTCGTCGCCGTTTCAATATATCCGCTTTCGCCCCCATCCAGCACCTTGAGCATCTGGACTCCCGCGGGCATAGACACGATTTCTTATCAAATAACACCCTTTGTCCCGCCCACCAACCTGACCTCGGGCGCCAGCATTTCTTTTGGCGGCCTTACTGGCATTAGTCTGGCCCAGGCCATGGCTTTTGCCAATGGCACTGCGACACCTAATGGCTATCAACTCACCAACGGTATCGGCGGCTGGACACCTACAAATTTATTTCTCGGGCCTGGATATCTACACTACATCTCCGGCGCCTCAGGGGACAGTGCCGCCATTAACTGCAATAACAACACGTTCAATGGCACGTTGAGCGGCAATGTTGTGCTGTCGGGGACTAATAACCGTTGCACATTCACGCTTTCAGGCACCCTTTCCGTTCCGGGCTACGGCAACACGGTGGGTGGCACTTTTTCCGGGCCTGCCACGGTATCCGGCATGGCTAATAACATTTTGGCAACCTTTACCGGTGTCAGTGGAAATGCATTGACCGTTACTGGGAACTTCAACTACGGAACGATGGACATCGTGAGCAATGCGGGCGATGGACTGGTGATCAACGGCGGTAGCAACAACAACTTTACGCTCAATCAATCGTTCGGCAATGCCGGCAACGGGGCCACGCTTACCGGCGGGGCGGTGGACAATGCATTGTTTGGCTCGACCGGGAGCGGCGTAAATCAGTTCGGGACTCCTGGTACCGGAAACTTGCAACACGGAGTGGCTTTGCTTGGCAGCGCCATCGGCAATGGGATACTGATGACCCTGGCCGGCAATGGTCTCGATGGGCTGTATATGGACGGGCCGAACGTAACTCAGAATTCATTCACTGGCGGTTGTTATGCCAACGCGCGCAATGGGATCACGATTACAAACGGAGCATCCGGCAATAGTGTCGGCTCGGTGGGCGGCATCGGCATCGGCGACAATAATTTCCAGGCGGCCAGTTTTAATCTCGGCAGCGGCGTTGTCTGCGCCGGATGTGGTCCCAACGATATTGTCATCGGCACCCAAAGCAACGGCCTTTACGGTGTCCGCGTTACCAACGTCCAGGTCGCACCCGGCTCTTTCCAATTGCTCGTCAACAGCGGCTCTCAGGGCAGTCCGCTTTTTAACTCGACCGAACCGCTCGGTAATGGCCGGGCCGCCATTCGCCTCGAGAACGGCACCAGCGGAATGGACATTTTTGCCACCACCTTGAATGGCGATTACAACGGCATCGAAATCGACGGTCCCGATACGACGAACAATCAGATCGAATGCACCATTTCGGGCGAGACTAACGATGGAATCTTCATCAGCGGCGGCGCCAGCAGCAACGAAATTACCACCGGCATAACGGCCTGTCTGGTGGACGGAATACTCCTCCAGGAAGCGTCCAACAACCTGGTGCAAGTTTTTGCCAGCACGCTCAACGGTTCCAACGGCATCCACCTCACCCAGGGCTCGTCCGGAAACCAGATCGTCGAGGTGCAACCCGTTAGTATTTATTACGGCCCGGATGTCGGCGACTATATTGAAAACAATCTGATGGATGGCTGCCTCGTTGATTCTGGCGCGCACGATAATGACCTTTCAAGTCTTATCATCACTTCCAACGCCCAGGACGGCTTGGCGTTTTCCGGCCCCACTGTCAGCGGCAACATACTCACCAGCTCGCAAACCTTGGCTAACGGTCGCGATGGCGTCCGCTTCGAGTTGGGGGCATTCGATAACATTCTGGGCGCCGATGTCGCTGAAACCAACACGAGCTTCCGCGTCTTTGGCCCGCCGGTCTCATGGTCGGCAGACTGCGTCAGCAGCGGCAACGGCGAGAGCGGGGTGCTTATCACCGACCCCGGCACCTCGAATAATCTGGTGCGCAATTGCGCGATTGGAGTTCAGTATTACAGTGGTCAGATTTACCTTGGCCCCGACGGCTTTTTGGAAAGCCAGCCCGTCGGCATCCTCGTCAGCAACCAAGCCGGCAGCGGCCAGATCCTCTCCTGCACAATCCAGGACAACACTAACGGAATCATGCTGGTCTCCGGCGCCCATACCTGGACATTAGGCAATCTCGCCGTGGCGCAGAACACCAACGCCGGCATTGTCCTGTCAAATGCTTACAACGTCCTGGTCGGCGGCGACCTTGCCACCAATTACATCTTTCAAAACCTCACCGGCGTTGACATCAGCGGTGCCCTGGCGACCAACAACGCTATCATCAATAACTACATTTCAAGTAATTCCGACGGCATCTACATCCACCAGGGCGCCCAGCAAAACCAAATTGTCGGTGGAAACGTTCTGGCGTGGAACTTCAATGGCCTGCGCGTCGAAAACTCGGCGAGCAACCTTGTTGATGGCGCCGATATCATCAGCAATCAAGCCAACGGAATCGTAATCGCGCTGGGGTCTGTCTCCAACCAGATTACCGGCTGTTCCATCAGCGACAACAACACCGGCGTGCTGGTCAGCGGCCAAGGCTCGGTCGGCAACACCGTCTCGGGCAATTCGATCACGGGCAATACCAGCCTGGGCATCGAACTTTCCGCCGACGGGAATAATATGATTGCGCCACCCACCCTCTTGTACTTCAACGGCGGCGCCGTCTCCGGCACCAACCAGGCCCCGGACGGCAGTATCGTCGAGATTTTTAGCGACCCGGGCGGCCAGGGGCAAATACCCGTCGGCGTTGGCCTGACTGCGAATGGCCAGTTCAACGTCACATTAACTGTCGATCCCGCTTCTCTCATCCCTGGCTGGCAATTAAACGGCACGGTTACCGATCCCGCAGGTAACACCTCCCAATTCTCCTCCCCCTCGCTCATCCAGCCCGGCTTCCCGCAACCTTCCCTGCTGGCTTTCACCTCTCCCGGCGCGATGCGCCAAATCTTCCTTTCCATGAACGCTAGCGCGCCCACCGACCTTAGCTCTCCCAGTGACGATGATTTCAGCCCGAATCTCTCCCTTGCTGGCGGTTGCGGCAAAGTCGTCTTCGTCTCGGACCGCTCAGGCAAGGAGCAGATTTACGTAAAGGGCCTCACCAACACCGCCGCCGAGCAGGAGCTTGTCGCCACTTCCGGCGACAACTTCGATCCCGCTTGGCTGGTGGCTTGCCAAAGCATCGTCTTCGCAGCCGACGCATCCGGCACCGCCCAGATTTACTCCATGAACATCGATGGCTCGGGACTCCAACGATTGGCCACTAATTCCGCCACGGAAGATTCCCCGGCCACCACTGCCGATGGCAAAAAAATCGTCTTCGTCTCCGACCGTTCAGGTGTCAATGCGCTGTGGGTTATGCAAGCCAACGGCACCGATCCGCAACTGGTCGGCGGTATCAGTGGCCCACCTGGCCAGCCCGCCATTTCCGCCGATGGAACTACCATCGCTCTGACTGTGACCGTCGGAGCCGCTACTGAGATCGCGATCGTTGGCATCGACGGCTCCAATTTCCAGCAAATTACAAGCGACGGCAAACAAGCCACTCATCCCACGTGGCTCCCCGACGGCCAGCACATCATCTTTTCATCCAATCGCAAAGGCCAGCCAAGCCTATATTCGATCGAGCGCTCCGGCGCCAATCTTCAGCCGTTGCCCTTCCAGGATAATCTTGGTTCCGAGCCAACCGCCGGCAACCCGAGCATGTGACGGCTGTCAGTGGACTGCCTCTTCCTTGGCTCATGGATAGAAATGATGGTGGAAATGCCAGTGGCGCAGAAGCACGGCCAAAAGAATAGCCAGAATAATCATCGCTCCAATAACGACCACTTGCATCGATACGAAGCGATCGGCCGCTTCACCAAACGAGTTTTCCCGCGGTGATCTGTCGCCGGGCCTGGATTCGTTTTGTTGTCCCAAGAGGCTGTTTTTCGCTCTCGAGAACTCCTCGTCGTTGAGAGTCCCATCTTTGCGGAGCTTATTCAGTCGCTCCAATTCATCGGTGATGTTCATATTCTGGATGCGTCTCCGGTCTATTATATCATTCCTGTGGCCGACAATCCAGGCGGGTGGGCGTGCGCTGGGGGCAATTCCTGCCAGGTTGTATCGCGCCAAATGATCGCCCAGGCAGAACTGGCCGCTTGCAATAGTTCCCGCTGGCCAGTACGTTTCGAGTCTTGGCCGGGTGTTAAGCGGAGGGAACGCCAGGAGTCGGTGGCTCCAAGGCGGTCCATTCTTCCCAGCAAAACCTGCAAAAATCTGGGCATGGCTTGGCAGATGGGGGAGGAGGAACTACATGTCAGGATTTGATTGGATAAAGGCTCGTTGGAGCGCAGGATGAATCGACCGTGTGGGTGGCTTCATCGTAAAACGTAATGATTTCGACCGACAAAAATAGTGTTTCGACATCGGTTTCAGATTCAGGGCCTGACAGGCACTTCGCGGCCATTGTCGAATCCACGCATGATGCGATTGTTAGTAAGAACCTCGACGGCATCATCCAAAGCTGGAATCCGGCCGCAGAAAAGATTTTCGGCTATACCGCCGCGGAAGCCATCGGCAAGTCGGTGACGATGTTGATCCCGAAAGAGAATCAGGGCGAAGAACCAAGAATTCTGGCCCGCATCCGTCGCGGGGAAAAAATCGATCACTACGAAACAGTGCGAAAGCGCAAAGACGGTTCGTTGGTCAACATTTGGCTTACGGTTTCGCCGATTAAAGACGCTTCGGGAAAGATAATTGGCGCCTCCAAAATTGCCCGCGACATAACCCAGCAAAAAAAGATCGAGGAACTCCAATTGCAATTCGTGGCGATTGTGGAGTCCTCAGACGACGCCATATTGAGCAAGGATTTGAACGGAATTATTCAAAGCTGGAACAAAGGAGCAGAGAACATTTTCGGCTATACCGCCGGGGAAGCCATTGGCAAGTCGGTGACGATGTTGATGCCGGAAGGGCATGAGGATGAGGAACCCAAGATTCTGGCCCGCGTCCGTCGCGGGGAAAAAATCGATCACTACGAAACGGTGCGACAGCGCAAAGACGGTTCGCTGGTCAACATCTCGCTTACGGTTTCGCCGATTAAGAACGCTTCAGGAAAGATAATTGGCGCCTCCAAAATTGCCCGCGATGTTACGGAGCAAAAGCGCGTCGAACAGAAGATGCACGAGGTGCGGGGAGAACTCGCAACGCTCAATCGTGAGTTGGAGCACCGTGTGATGGAACGGACCGCGTCCTTGAATGAGGCAATTAATCAGCTCGAGGAGTTTTCCTACAGCGTCTCCCACGATTTGCGCAGTCCCGCCCGCGCGATGGAGGCGTATGCCAAAGCCGTCATTGAAGATTACGGCCCACGACTTGATGCGAGGGGTCTCGGCTTTCTGCAAAAGATCGTCCGCAGTAGCGGCCGCATGGACAAATTGATTCAGGACCTGCTCACTTACACGAGAGTGCTCCGTTCCGACGTGAGCCTTAAATCAGTGGAACTGGCTCCTCTCCTTCGCGACATCCTGGACCAATATCCTGAAATGCAAGCACCTCATGCGCAAATCAGACTCCAGGATGGACTTGGCGTTGCGATGGCGCATGAGGCTTCTTTGACGCAGGCACTTTCCAACTTGCTTAGCAATGCCGTTAAATTCGTCAACCCTAAAACCATTCCACAAATCGACATACGGTCCGAGTGTCGGAATGGCAAGGTTCGACTTTGGATCGCCGACAATGGCATAGGAATAAAACCAGAATTCCAATCCCGCCTTTTTCGCATGTTCGAGCGTATCAACCCAGGCATGCGCTATGAAGGAACCGGCATCGGTCTGGCCATCGTAAAAAAGGCGGTCGAAAGAATGGGGGGCACGGTGGGCGTGGAGTCTGACGGCGTTACGGGCACGTCGTTTTGGATTGAACTGTCCTCGGCCTCAACCAGGCCCGCTCAAACAATATGATTTTGCTTGTCGAGGATAATGAGGATGACGTGTTCATTATGGAACGAGTGATGCTGAAGCTGCCTCCAACCCACACCATGCACGTCGCAGTTGATGGCCGGGAGGCGGTGGATTATCTACAAGGCTCCGGGAAATACAGTGACCGATTGGCGTACCCCATTCCTTCACTGATTTTTTTGGATTTGAAACTCCCATCCCTCCATGGTTTTGAGGTGCTCGCGTGGATCAATAGTCAGCCTTCGCTGAAGAGTGTCCCCGTGGCTATTCTGAGCTCATCGGCGGAGCCAAGGGACCGTGAAACAGCCATTCGACTTGGAGCCAAATCTTTTCTTGTCAAGCCGCCGACCCCAGAGACAGTGGCTCAGGCCCTTAAGTTGCTTTCGGACGTCCGCGCACCGGACTAATAGATATGGAAATTAGAAAAAATGGTTCAGTACCGTCCACCAAAGGCCCTGCCGATTGGTTCACTGGCACTGTGCGCATCGATTCACCGTTTAAAGGAACAGATCCCGCGCGCGTTAACGGAGCAATCGTCACGTTTGAGCCTGGCGCGCGAACCGCGTGGCACACGCATCCGCTGGGTCAGACCTTGATCGTAACCTCCGGTTCAGGTTGGGTGCAACGCTCCGGCGGCCCAATCGAGGAAATTCGGCCTGGTGATGTGGTGTGGTTTTCGCCGGGCGAGAAGCACTGGCACGGCGCCGCACCAACCACAGCCTTGACACACATCGCGATTCAAGAAGCGCTGGACGGGAAGGTCGTGGACTGGATGGAAAAGGTCAGCGACGAGCAATACCGCAAGTGACGAGGCGCTCGCCACCTTTGAATGGCGTTTTTCTCAAAAGGCTCCGGCCAGGGCGGCTACTTTGGCCGAGGCGGCGGAGATCGCTTCGTCCTTGCTTGTCGCGCTGGCAAGCGTCGGTTCAACAAAAACCTCCTGAATGCCGGTAATGCCAATGAAACCGAGGACTTGCCGGAGATAGGCGCTCTGGCTGTCGTAGCCTTCGGCGCCGGAACCGGGGCCGTAAGCGCCGCCACGCGCGTAGATCGCCACGGCGGGTTTGCCAGTGACTAGTCCTTTGTAACCTTCAGAGGGCGTGAAACTGAAGGTCAGCCCCGGCTGCACCAGCACATCGATGAAATGTTTCAATTTGTAGGGGATGCCGAAGTTCCACATCGGCAGCGAAAAGACATACTTGTCGGCCGACTTGAAATGCTCGGCGATTTTGGTGACCACCTGCCAGGCGCGGGCCTGGTCGCCGCTCGGATTTTTGCCGTGCATGACGGTGTATTTGGCTTCGAGGGTCGTGCCATCGAACTCCGGCAAGCCTGCCCGCCAAAGATCGAGGGTCTCGACCGTATCGCCGGGATGTTCGGCGCGATAGACCTCAAGAAAATGCCGGGTGACCGTGGTCGAGGCGGATCGCTGTCCCCTCGGGGACGATTCGATATGAAGTAGTTTGCTCATGATGATGTCCTGGTGTTATTCAGCATTGTTTTGTCGTAATTCGCATTTGCCGATCAGTTCAACGCGAACAAAAGAAAGTGCGCCGGGTCAACTGCCGACAGTTTCAGCGTTTCGCTCTGGCTGAAGGCCGCGGCATCGCCCGCCGTCAAGCGCGAGCCGTTCGCGTCGAGTTCTCCCTCGATGAGTTGGAGCCATGCATGGCGCCCCCGTCCAAGGGCAAGGTCAACCTCTTTCCCCGCAAGCAGCCTGGAAAAATAGAGATCAGCGTCCTGGTTTATCGGAATCGAACCGTCGCGGCCCGTTTTGGACGTGGCCAAGTGCAATTTGTTCGGCTCCGCTGTGGCGAAGGATTTTTCGACGTACCCCGGCTTGACGCCCTTTTGGTCCGGCATCAACCAGATTTGCAGCAAATGAACCGGTTCGGCGGATGAGGCATTGAACTCGCTGTGCATGATGCCGCTGCCGGCGCTGATGCGCTGGATGTCGCCGGCGCGCATCACAGCCGAGTTGCCCATCGAATCGCGGTGCTGCAAGGCGCCTTTGACGATGTAGGTGATGATCTCCATGTCGTTGTGCGGGTGCGTCCCAAAGCCCCGTCCTGGGGCGATAAAGTCCTCATTGATGACGCGCAGCGAGCGAAAGTTCGTATGCTTTGGATCATAATAATCGGCAAAGCTGAAGGTGTGATAGGAATCCAGCCAGCCGTGATTGGCGTGGCCGCGTTCCCCTGATTTTCGAATGGTCATCATAATATTGTCCTTTCGTTGATCAACCTTAGCCCATCCGCGCACCCCCGGGGAAAGACTATGTTGGTTGACTGAGCATACCCGCAAAGTATACTCAAGGAATGGAACTTCGGCATTTGCGCTATTTCGCGGCGGTGGCGGAAGAGCAAAACGTGACGCGGGCGGCGGCGCGCCTGCATGTCTCGCAACCGCCGCTGAGCCGCCAGATCCGGGACCTGGAGGAGGAGTTGGGAGTCGAGCTGTTCAAGCGAACCGCCAAATCGGTTGAGTTGACGGAAGCGGGGAAGATCTTTCTCAACGAGGCGCGCGCCGTCCTGTTGCGGAGCCAGCAGGCCGTGCAAGCCGTCCGCGCCGTGGCCACAGGGTCCCGCGGCCAGGTGCAAGTGGGCTACGCGCCTTCCTTGACCGTGGAGATTCTGCCCAGGGCGCTCAAATTATTCGAACAGGAACATCCCGGCACACGCGTGGCCCTGCACGACTGCTCGACGGAGGAGTACGGACGAAAGCTGGTGGAACGGAAGATCGACGTTGCCCTGGGAGTCCGGCCCGCCGGCCGGATGTGGCGCGGCGTGGTCTTCGATAAATTGGCGACCTATCCCATCTTCTGCGCGGTGGCGGCCTCGCATCCGCTGGCAAAAAAGCGGGCCGTTTCGGCGCGGCAAATAAAGGACGAGCGATTGATCGGCTATTCGCGCGACGAATACCCCGAGTATCACGCGTGGCTGCGGGACATCTTCCGGCCGTTTGGCTTTGAGTCAGTCGTCGCCGAGGAACATGACAGCGTGACCAGTCTGATAGCGGCCGTTGAAGCGGGGCGCGGGCTAGCCATTGCGCCGTCACCGCTGCGCTGTTTGGCCGGACCGCGGTTGAGGCTGCTGCCCTTCCGCCCGAGTCTGCCGCCCCTGATCATGGGCGTCATGTACGTTCCACCTCTGTCACAGCGCGGCGAACAATTTGTCTCGGCGGTCAAGGCCGCGGGGAGATAGTTTGCACATTTGACGCCATACTGCATGGCTATACAGCCTGTTTCACAGCGTTCTGTGAAAAATCGGCCTTTAGTTTGGTGTCGACTAAGCCGATTTGATTCTGGCACTATACGCCACGTCGATCCATGTTTGAATCACTTAAAAGATGGTTTTCAAGGTCGGAGACTTCGCCGCCGGCCCCGGCCCCGGCCCAATCCATCCCCATCTCCCCCGCTCAACCGGCCCCGTCCTCTTCTGGCCCGGCTCCAACTCATCAGCCCGCTTCCGGCCAGTCTCCCGCTCCCTTGCAAGTCGGCGATGTGGTGAATTTGCCTCTCAACGATATCCTGGCGCGCTTGCCCGCTTCGGTGGCGCCGCTGGTCATGGCGCGCCCCGGCGGAAATTTCCCGCTCCCGGTCCGCATCGCACTCGAACAGCTTGGCACGGGAACGGTCAAGGTTCGCCTTGCCCAATTGCGGCAGAGCGCCTTCCCTGGCACCTTCTCGAATGATTTAAGTCAAGACGACACGTTGATTGATTTGCCCCTCCCGCAGATTTTGGCGGCGATTGGTCCCGCGGCGTTTGCCAGGCGGTCTCATCAAAAGGTGACCGACGTGCCGGACGAAGTGACGGGCGTTTTTGGTCCCAAAGGCGGCAAGGCGCCGGGCGCGGACGCCAAGCCGACAATCTCAGGTTCGCCATCCGCGCCGACGGCTGCTCCGGCGCCCGTTGCGCCGAAAGCGGTCGCGCCCGCTCCGCCACCGATGGCCGCTCCGCCGCCGCCAGCGCCCGCTCACCTAGCGCCGCCACCGCCCGCGCCCGCTCCCCCAACGCCGAGGCCGATTGCCGCTCCACCACCGCCGCCACCTGCTCCGCCACTGCGGGCACCGATTGCCGCTCCGCCGCCCGCGCCACCGCCACTGGCAGCCCCACCGCCGAGGCCAGCGCCTTCGACTAAGCCCGTGATGCCTCCACGCAAGCCGAAATCTCCGACGCCCGCGCCGTTGCCGTCTGCGGCACCGCGAGCCCCATCTCCCCTGCCCTTCGCGACTCGTCGGCCACCACCACCGCCGCCGCCTCCGGTGGCTCAACCTCGCAAACCGGCCGCGCCAGTTGGCGACGACCAGACGCTGGTGACGACCGTTGAAACCATCTGCCAATCGTGGCCGGAAGAAATTCGCCTGGAAATCGAACAATCCAACCTGGCCGGGGCTTCGGTTGTGATTCCCATGACCCGGCTCGAAACCGGGATGAAGGCGGGGCGTGTGATTTTTGCATGGAGCGAAGTGATCGGCTGGCTCGACTCGCCGCCGGCAGAGCAGTCGTCCCAGGGGGCTGTGGAATTGGAATTGCCGCTGAAGGTCATCGCTCCGCTTTTCATAGGAAAACGTCGTGTTGCGACTCCGCAGAAGAAAGTGAACCTCGGCCAGGAACTGCCCGATTTGTTTGCAGGATTGGCCAAGACCGCCGCCCCCGCGCCGGCACCCGCGACTGCGCCTGCTGCCGCGGCGCCGGTTGCCGTCGCCACGCCAGCGCCCCCGGCCCCGAAGCGGGATGTTTTGGCTGAACTTTTCGGCCAACCGCCAAGGGATGAATGGACACCCCAGGCGATCGCGGAGCAGATCGCCGCTCTCCCCGGCGTCTCGGGAAGTCTGCTGGCCACTGCCGATGGATTGTTGGTGGCCGGCCAGGTGTCGCCGCCGCTCACGTCAGAAACGCTGGCCGCATTCCTGCCCCAGATTCTGGGCCGCATGTCCAGTTACACTGAGGAAATCAAATTGGGGGCCTTGAGGGCGGTGACGATAAACACTGATTCCGCGAGATGCGCCATATTCACGGCTGGCACGCTTCACCTGGCCGTTCTCGGCAAGCCGGGTCAGAGCCTGCCGGAAGCGACATTGCTGCGAGTTGCCGACCAACTTGCTAAACACAACCAATAGGCAGAATTATGGCCATTATCAATCAAGCCACCAAGGAACTGCAGGTCAAAGTCGTCTATTACGGCCCCGGCAAAGGAGGCAAGACCACCAACCTGGAACAAGTCCACGCCAACGTCCAGGGCGTGTCGGAAAAGGGCAAACTGGTCTCCCTGGCCACTAGTTCGGACAGGACGCTTTTTTTTGACTTTTTGCCCATCGAAGCCGTGGCGATCCGGGGCTTCAAGACGAAATTTCAACTTTACACGGTTCCAGGACAGGTCATTTACAACACCACGAGGCAACTGGTTCTGCGCGGGGTGGACGGCATTGTATTTGTCGCCGATTCCCAATACGACAAGATGGCGGAAAACGTCGAAAGCTTTCAAAATCTCCAGGACAATCTCAAGAGCCTGAAAATCAACTCATTGGAAATTCCGTATGTCCTGCAATACAACAAGCGGGATCTTCCCAATGCCGCCCCCGTCGAGTATATGGAATTCCTTCTCAACAACCGTGAAGTGCAAGTGCCTTCGTTTCCGTCCTGCGCTTCGAGGTGCGAGGGGGTATTCGAGGCGTTAAACATGATTACCCGTCTGCTGCTTAACAAGTACATCAACGAAAGCGCGCGAAAGACTACTTGATATGCCCGGCCTGCCGCCGCTCATCCAGGAAGATGTCGATACGCTTGAGGCAGCATTGGATCAATTGCTGCTCAAAAGCGAGGCCACTGCCGCCCTGGTCATCGATAAGGGCGGCCCGCTGGTTAGTCAGCGCGGGACAGTGGACCGATTCGACACCACGACCATTTCGGCGCTGGCGGCCGGCTCGTTTTGCGCCACCCAGGCCATCGCCGAACTCTTGGGCGAGCCAAATTTCGCGTCCATTTACCAGCAGGGCAAACACCACAGCCTGCTCTTTTGCAACATCGATGAAAACCTGCTTTTGATCGTCATTTTCAAGGCGACCCAGAGCGTCGGTGTTGTCAAGTATTACGCCGTCGAGACCATCCGCCGCATCATGGAGCAGCTCCAAAGGGCGCAGGAACGCGCGCCGGACACCAGCGTCGATCTGGTGTCGATGAACGTGCTTGACGTCTCGTCCATTTTTCGCAAACAGCCCTAGCGCCCGGCAGCCGCTTGAAACTGTTCATGCCATGGATCGAACACCACGGTCTGGCAACCCCGTGGTTTTTCATCGTCGTGTTCCTGGCCGCGTCCCTTCTAATGGTCTGGCGCCTGGAATCGATGGCGGCGGACGGGTTTGAGGGGACTGTTCTGGGCACGTTGGTCATGCCCTATTGCACGGGGATGGGCAATCTCATTTTCGCCTTCGTTCTCGGGAAGCAAGGCGGTTCCGGCGCCGCCGTCCTGACCAATTGCCTGGTCAACAATGTCACCAACCTGACCCTCTTGATCGGGTTGCCAATCGCCCTGTGGGGAATGGCCGACAAGCCCGCGCGCGGGAAAAAGAAACGAAAGAAAAAGGAACCCGACTACACGCCGCACCTCAACCGCCTTTCCACCTTGTTAACGCTTTTTGCCGTTTTTTTCTTCACCGGCACAGCCTGGGCTTTGGGAAGACGCGGGCAAATCGGAGCCCTGGACGGCCTTGTCCTAATCGGGCTGTTCCTGTTTTGGCAATGTTTCCACGTGTTCGAGGTTCTCAAAACCAACGTGCGCCAGAACCGGTCCTTTGGATGGTTCCTGGCGGTCGATTTGGCCCTTTTAGGGGTTTGCTCCTATGGAATTTACCTGAGCACCGATTGGCTGGTGGACTGGGTTTCAGGGATCAAGAGTGGATTTATCAGCGCGAAATACATCGGATGGCTTAGCGGCTGGCTGGATGTCCTGCCCAATGGCTTGCTGGCGTTTTACTACGGCTGGAAAAGGCAGCCTGAGGTTGTTTACACGTCGCAAATCGGGGACGGGCATGTCTGCATTCCCTTGTGCATCGGCGTCTTTGCGCTCTACAAACCGATTGTTGTGCCGCCCTTCTTTGAAACCGGAGTGTTGATTCTGGGCGGCGCGACCATCGTGCATCTTGTCTGCATCGGATTGTTTGGCCGGTTGCCGCGCGTTTTGGGCTGGCTGCTGACAGCGGCGTATCTGCTCTTTCTTTATGAAGGCATTCTCAAACAGGCCGATTGATCTATTCACCCGGCAAGCGTTGCCCCTGTTTCCGGATCAAAAAAATGGGCGTGCTCCATCTCGAACCGCAACGTCAGCATGTCCCCCGATTTGGCGGTCCGGGCGCCGGGCAGGCGGGTGACAAAGGAAGCGCCGTTGCAGGTACAGTAAATAAGATTTTCCAGGCCGGTGGCCTCCGCCCGCTCCACGAGCGCCGGCACGCCGCAGTTTGACCCTTCGACAATGTGCTCCGGCCGCAGGCCCAGCGTCACACGGCTCTTGGCGCCCAGTTGCAACGATTTTGCCCGGACGGCATCCACGGGCGCTTCAAATCCGCCCCGAAAAACCAGTTCTCCGTTGGTCTGAGCAATCGCGCCCTCAAAGAAATTCATCGGCGGGGATCCAATAAAACCGGCGACGAATCGATTGGCCGGCCGCCGATAAAGCTCCAGGGGGGCCGATACTTGTTGCAACGCGCCGTCTTTCATCACGGCGACGCGGTCCGCCAGCGCCATCGCCTCGGCCTGGTCGTGGGTGACATAGATCATCATCGCACCCACGCGACGGTGGATGGCGGCGATTTGCGCGCGGAGTTGCAGGCGCATGGGAGCGTCGAGATTGGACAACGGTTCGTCAAAAAGAAAAACCCGCGGTTGCCGCACCAGGGCGCGCCCGAGGGCAACGCGCTGGCATTCGCCGCCTGAAAGCGCGGGCGGTTTTCGTTCCAGGAGCGCCGGCAGATCGAGCATTTCCGCCGCGGCACGGACACGGCGGGCAATCTCCTCTTTGGGAAAGCGCCGCAACATCAGCCCAAAAGCGAGATTTTCAAACACGGTCAAGTGCGGCAGGAGCGCGTGATTTTGAAACACCATTGCGACGTCGCGGTCCCTGGGCGCCACGCCCGCCAGCGGCCTGCCTTCCAGGCAAATGCCCCCCGAATCCGGCGTTTCCAAACCCGCGATCAAGCGCAACGTGGTTGTCTTGCCGCAACCGGACGGCCCGACAATGACCAGAAATTCGCCGGGCTCGACAGTCAAGTGTAAATTTGACACGGCCCCGACATTCTGGCCGCGGGGGCCGGCAAAACGTTTGGACACATTATCGAGGAGCAGCCCGGCCACGCGTTCACTCCGACTTCCTGGAAATCCTCCGGATAAGGACGTTCTTGCCACCGATTTTCATAAGTAAGACAGACAGAACGATAGAACTAGACCCGGCCCGGCGTCCCGTCAATGCGGAAGGAGGCCTTCCGGCGCGGGATCAGGAACGGCTGCATTGCCCGCGGGATGGCGGAAAGTTGTTCCAAAATCCCTGCTGGCGGCGAGGGCCGGGTGTGGGTATGGTCACTCCGTATGACAGATCCACGCTATGCAAAATTGGCCGCCCTGCTGGTCAAGTATTCGATCGAATTGAAGAAAAATGAGCGCATCCTGCTGGACATGATCGACGTGCCCGATGAATTCTCCATTCAGTTGATCCGCGCGGTGCGCAAGGTGGGCGCAATTCCGCTGGTGGAAACACGCCATACGCGCATTACCCGCGAGATCATGCGCCAAACCAACCCGGCGCACGCGGCCCTGGTGCGCGAGATGGAGTTGTTTCGCATGAAACGGGTCCACGCCTACATCGCCATGCGTGGCGCGGACAACGCCAGCGAAGCTTCCGACGTGCCCAGCGCCCTGATGGCCCTTTATTCCAAGGCCATCCGGCCGGTGCTGGATTATCGTGTCAACAAGACCCGCTGGTGCGTCCTGCGCTGGCCCAGCCCCAGCATGGCCCAGGGCGCCAACATGAGCACGGAAGCCTTCGAAGATTTCTTTTTCCAAGTCTGCACGATGAATTATCCCAAAATGGCGCGCGCAATGATTCCGTTGCAGCGGCGCATGAACAAGGCCGACCAGGTCCATATCAAGAGCCCCGGCACCGACCTGCGCTTCAGCATCAAAGGCATCGGCGCGCTGCTTGCGGAGGGCAAGCGCAATATTCCCGACGGAGAGGTTTTCTCCTGCCCCGTCAAAACGTCCGTGCAGGGCGCCATCCAGTACAACACGCCGACGCTTTACGCGGGGACAAAATTCGAGAACATCCGGCTGGAATTCAAGGACGGGAAGATTATCAATGCCACCGCCAACAACACCAAGCGACTCAACGAAATCCTGAACACCGACGCGGGCGCCCGATTCGTGGGGGAATTTTCACTCGGGTTTAATCCGTATATTCTCAACCCGATGTGCGATATCTTATTCGATGAAAAAATCGCCGGCTCGCTGCATTTCACGCCGGGCCAGGCTTATGAGGACGCCGACAACGGGAATCGTTCGGCGGTGCATTGGGACATGGTGCTCATTCAGCGACCGGAATGGGGGGGAGGCGAGGTGTGGTTCGACGGGACATTGATACGCAAGGACGGCCTGTTCGTGCCGCCAGACCTGCACCCGCTCAATCCCAAGAACCTGAAATAAGAGGCCGCTCAACCCTTCAAGACAGCCAGGAATTGTTTCATGGCCGGGGATAGGACCTTGGTCTTCTTATAAATGGCCGCCAGAGGCCGGACCAGTTCCACGCCATCGATCCTGACTTCGGCCAATGTTTGTTTGGCGACTTCCTGGATGATCGTGCCCTGCGGGACGAGCGAGACGCCGGCTTCGATTTCCACCGCGCGCTTGACAGTCTCGATGTTGTCGAATTCCATCACGGTCTGGACTTCCACATCATGGTCCTTGAGCACCTTGTCGATGGCTTTGCGGGTGGGAATGTCCGGCTCAAAGCTGATGAATTTTTGCCCGGCCAATTGGGAAAGCTTGATCGACTTGGACCTGGCCAGCACATGTTGCGGATGGCAAATGAGCACCAGGGTGTCCTTGCGCAACGGGACCAGTTCGATCTTGGGATCGCGCGTCGGATAGGCGACCAATCCCAAATCGACCACGTTGCTCAGCACGTCCTCATAAACCTGATTGGCGCGCCGATATTCGACGTGGACGTTGACGGTGGGAAACGCCTTGAGAAACTTCTTCAGATACGGCGGCAAATCGTGCAGGCCGATGCTGTAAATGGTGGCCACGCGAATGGTGCCGGAGATGATGTCCTTGATTTCCTGCAAGCGGTTCTGAAGCGAGTCATAGGTCTGGATGACCTGCTTGCTGTACTCGTAAAGAACCTGGCCTTCCCGTGTCAGGCGGAATTTCTTTTTGCTGCGCTCGATCAGGAGGGACTTGAACTGGCGTTCCAGGGAACTGATCTGCTGGCTTACGGCGGACTGGGTGATTCCGTTGATTTGTGCCGCCTTGGTAAAGCTCTCGGTCTCCGCCAGGTCGCAGAAAACTTTCAAACTCTCAATTTGCATTACTTCTTAGTCTCGCCAAATCCATGATAAAGTCAACTAATGATGGTCCGCTACTCCGAGAGGACCTGTTTGACCTTGCGCAAAAGGTCCTGGCTCGTGAAGGGCTTCTGCAAATAACGTTCCGGCGTCTGCGAATCCGACGACCGCACGTAACCGCTGGACCAAACGATCCGCATCTCCGGGGCGGCGCGCAAGATGTGCTCCGTCAATTCGCGGCCGCTCATGTTTGGCATGACCAGGTCGGTGATCACCAGGTCGATTTTCCTTTTGGATTTGGACAAAATCTCCAGCGCATCCTTGCCGTTGGTAGCGGTCAATACGGTGTAACCGAAGGACGACAAGACCATCTGCCCCATTGTCAATACAAGATCTTCGTCATCGACGAATAGAATCGTCTGAGTGCCGGTCAAATCCGTTGGCGAAACCATGGGAGTGCGGACGATCCCCCGGTTGGCCGGCAGATACAGGCGCACCGACGTGCCGGCAGCCGGCTGGCTGGAAACGGCAACGGCGCCGCCGTGATTGGTGACAATCCCGTAAACCCACGCCAGCCCAAGCCCGCGGTGCCGCGCGCCTTTGGTGGTGAAAAAAGGTTCAAAAATCCGCGGCATCGCCTCGGGCGCTATCCCGCTGCCGGAATCGGATATCTCCACGCGGACGTAATTGCCCGGCGTCAATTTCGCGGTGCAGTCTTGCATGGGCTCGGTCAATTCCAGATTGCGGGTCTGGACCTTGATCTTGCCGGCGCCCTTCATGGATTCGATCGCGTTTTCAAGGATCTTGGCGATGCCCTGTTGCATCTTGGCTTCGTCAAAGCTGGCAGTAAAGAGTTTGCCCTCCAGTTGGAGCGTCAGCGAAATGTTGTTCTTTTGGACGGTGCTTTGGAACGCCTCGACGGTGCGCTCCAGCAACGTGTTCAGGTTGCCGGAGACGTGCACGCGGGCATCCTTGTCCTGACGGCTGAAGGCGGCGAGATCGTTGGCGATTTCCGCGGCCTTGGCGGCGGACTTTTCAATTTCCACCAGTGAATTGCGCCACGCGTGGCCGCTCTCGGTTTTTCCCAAAAGAAGCGAAGCGTGTCCAAGGATGCTGGTCAGCGCGTTGTTGAAATCCAGGGCCACGGAGCGCGTCAGTTGCAACGCGCAATCCAGTTTTTGCTTGTGCGCCAAGGCCGCGTCCATGCCAGTCGATTCCGCGGGGCTGGCCGCGGGCGCCGCAACCCTCGAGGCGACGGCTTTGACAACCGGGGCTTCGGATTCCGCCGAAGGTTCCCTGAACAATTGAAGCAAACAAGTCTCGGGCCCCGCAGTCGCGCAGAGTTTCATGGCAAAAACCCCCGACACTCCGCTCTTGAGATTGAACCTTAACCGCGTCAGCTCCGCGGACGGCGGCCGGTTCAGGAATTCTTGCGCGGAATCGCAGTTTTGAGGCGACCATATCAGGGCAAGGTTGGCGTTCTCCTTTTCTATTCCCGGACCGAAGGCGCGAACCGCCGCCCGGTTGGCCCGCAACAGCTTCCCTTTCGTGTGAACCAGCAGACAGGGCCAGTCGGCATTTTGGAGCAGGAATTCCTCTTCGCCTGCTGGCTGCGCGGCCGGCGCGCGCGGCGGTGGTTCCTTGCGACGCGGCGCCTCTTTCGTGGCGGGCGCGTAGGCCAATTCAGGAAAACCCGCGCCCGATTCCTTCAATAGCTGGAGAACCAGGTAATGCTGCCCTTCCCGGACGACTTTATTGACATGCGCGACAAATGGCGCCATCGCGCCTCCCGCGACGCGAAGTTTCACGTTGGCCGTGCCTCCATTGGGCTGCTCGCGCAGGAATTTTTCGGGTGGCGCGCCGCTTTTCTCATCCCAAATGGAGGAGAGCGTGTCCCTGGCGGAATTGCCGTTTAGATCGAAGAGGCGGCGGGCGGCCTGATTGGAGCGACAAATCCTGCCATTCTCCTCCAGGAGCATCGCCGGCCACGCGGCTTGTTCCAGAACAAAATCCGTTTCACGCCTCATCTTACGATGCCAAGTTTACCCCTTTTGCGAAGCGCCACCAAATAAAAATTAAATCCAAGGGCTCAAGGCCGAACTCCAAAGGAAATGACTTTTGCATTTGGCCATTAGACTTTAACTTTGTTTTGATGGACAAGCCGCCGATCATCTCTCCGCTGTCAAATACCGAGGCGCGCGATCTGAAACTTGCCAAATCCCTCCTGGAGAGTTCGCCCCTGGGCATCCGCCTTGCCAATACCCTGGGCTCGCCTCTGGAGAAGGGATTCGCCTTGCTGCCCAAAGGCTGGAATAACGTTGTCAATAAAGCCACGCAAACGGCCCTCTTCAAGGCGCTGTCGGTCGCCGTCGCGACGCTGGGGCGGTCAAAACGCCGAACGTCGCGCGAGTTTTTTCACAAAGTCCTGGCGGGAACCTCCGGGGGGATTGGCGGCGCTTTCGGGCTGGCGGCCCTGCCCATTGAATTGCCGGTCTCGACGACCATCATCCTGCGTTCCATCGCCGACATCGCACGCAGCGAAGGGCATGATTTGTCACGGATCGAAACGAGATTGGCCTGCCTGGAGGTTTTTGCGTTGGGCGGCAAGGGGCAGGAAAGCGGCTATTGGGTCACTCGCGCGGCTATGAGCCAGGCGATGTCCGAAGCCACCGCCTATCTGGCGCAAAAAGGGATGGCGCGCGAAGGCGCACCCGCCATCGCCCGGCTGGTCAATGCCATTGCCGTCCGCTTCGGCGGGGTCGTTTCCGAGGAAGTGGCTGCCAAGGCCATCCCGATCATCGGGGCGGCCGGCGGCAGCATCGTCAATGTGATGTTCCTGGCGCATTTCCAGGAACTGGCGCGGGGCCATTTTATTGTCAAACGATTGGAGGCCGCGCGAGGGCCGGAGCAGGTGCGAAGGGCCTATGAAAACTTGCAAGATGCAAAACTGTAAACCGTATGGAACAATATGGGCAAAGATATTGAACGCGGACGTGAGAAAATCTTTCCAAACTAGAGGAACTTATGAACGACAACGAGTTTTCAGACAGGAGATTGAAAATCCTGATTGCGCTGGTTTTTCTGCTGATCGGCTGGCTCTGCTTCCAGGGAGCCGCCGCCGGTCACGCGCAATCAGCGCCAGCCAATCTGTCGCCCGGACTGCAGGAAGTCATCAAATTGACCAAAGCGCACATGACCGATGACGTGATCATGGCCTACATACGCAATTCTGGCACCGGCTACAACCTCGGCGCCAACGACATACTGTATCTAAATAGCCAGGGCGTCTCGCAGCCGGTCATTTCCGCTTTGCTGCAAACCAAATCCGCGGCCCCGTCGCCCGCTTCGACGGCCGATTATACCGCTCCGACGCAACCGACGCCATCGGTCCCCCCGCCATCCGTTAATCCTCCGGGCGAACCGCCAACGGAGCCACCGGTCGTTGCTGAAGCCTCGGCTGCCCCGTTGCCGGGATCGGAGGTGACCCTTCCGTATTTCCAGGCTCAACTTGCGCCCTATGGTAATTGGACTGACATCCCCGGTTACGGTCCTTGTTGGATTCCAGCGGTGCAAGCGACTGCGCCGGATTGGCGTCCCTATTTCAGCGGCGGGCATTGGAATTATACCGAGCAAGGGTGGTATTGGCAGTCGGACTATCCCTGGGGCGAGTATGTGTTTCATTATGGCCGCTGGATGCGCGACCCGAATTTCGGCTGGGCGTGGGTGCCGGGCTATCATTGGGGGCCGGGCTGGGTCTGCTGGCGCAACGCCGAAGACGCCGGATACTGCGGCTGGGCGCCCCTGCCTCCGGGGGCGCGCTTTGAAGTCGGCGTCGGCTTGATCTGGAACGGACGCGTCGCGGTGGACACGGATTTTGGACTGGGTCCCGATCTTTTTGTTTTCATTCCTTTCGATCACTTTTGGGCGCATGACTACCGCGGGTTCCTGGCGCCTGGCTGGCGCGTTGGGGCGTTGTACCGCGGAAGCATTCTGGCCAACAATTATAGATTTGTCGGCGGACATTTTTTCGTGGGTGGAATTGGCCGCGATAGAATCGGGGTCCTCACTCATCACGATGTGCCCCTGGCACGAATCGAGTTCCACGACTCCCGGATCTCCCATGAGCGGGACATCCAGCGGGACCGCGCGGTGGAAGTGGGCCGCGGGCACGACTCCCGCGACGGGCGCGGCGGCGGCTTTGACCACCGCGGGTATTAAGTCGCGTCAAATCGAATTTCGCCGGAAAACCCAATCAATGGGACCGCGACAAGCTCGATGCGGCCTGGGGGATGCCGGCTTCCAATCCCAACCCGAATGCCAATCTAAATTCTCTTTGTATTTGCAGAGGCGGGAAGGAACGGCAACATTCCTGCCAAACGCCATCATGGCATTTATCCTGACGTTTAAATTTCCTCAGAGAGGGACGGCGCCGTGACGTCGGTCGCCGATTCCTTTTTTGCCCGGATGCTCCGAGCCCTTGCCCGGATGGTCTGCCGCTATCCGGCATGGTTTGTCCTGCCTCAGATAGTCCTGTTCGTTGTCTGTGTTGTCTATGCCGTCTTCTGCCTGAAATTCGACATGAGCCGCGACAACCTGGTGGGGTCTGACAAGAAGTACCACCAGGTGTACATGAAGTATCAGCAGGAGTTCCCCGGCGAGGACGAATTCGCGGTCGTGGTGGAAAGCCAGAGCATGGACCTCTGCCGCCAGTACGTGGAACGACTGGCCGCGAAATTGGAGCCGGAAACCAATCTCTTCACCGATATTTATTACAAGGGCGACATGGCTTCGCTCGGGGAAAAAGCGCTGTTGTTCGCGCCGGAGGAGGACTTGAAGGAAATGGAGTCGGCCCTGCAGACTTACCGGCCGTTCATCGAACAGTTCACCCGGGCCACCAACCTGAATTCGTTTTTTGGGCTTATAAACCGACAATTTCGCACCGCCAAACGCGAAGAAAACGCCGAGAACAACGCCCTCATCAGCGCGATTCCCGCCCTGCAACGGATCGTCGAACAGGCCTCCGTAAGCCTTTCGCTGCCGGGCGTTCCCGTCTCCCCCGGAGTCGATGCCCTCTTTGGCGGCGGCCAGGAAGCGCAGGAGCGGATGTATCTGACCTTTGCCTCGAACCGCATCTATCTGGTCACGGCGCGCGCGCGCACCAGCGATCTGGTGCCGGCGGCGGTCAAACGAATGCGCCAGTTAATCCAGGAGACCGATATGGAAGTCTCAGGACTCAATGTCGGACTGACCGGGGAACCGGTCCTGGATTACGATGAGATGCAGCAATCGCAACGGGATTCGACGGTCGCGAGCGTAGTGTCGCTGCTCCTGTGTTCGCTGATATTCATCTACGCTTACCGGGAAACGGGGCGTCCTCTCAAGGCGGTCGCCTGCCTGATTGTTGGGCTGGGTTATACGATGGGATTCACGACCCTGGTTATTGGACATTTGAATATATTGACGATCACATTTGCGCCGATATTGATCGGTCTGGCCATTGATTTTGCGATTCATTTCATCACGCGATACGAGGAAGAAACGCGCAAGCGGGTCCCGCCGACCGCGGCGATGGAGAAGGCGATGGTCTTCACAGGGCAAGGCATTGTCACCGGCGCGTTGACGACGGCGGCGGCCTTTCTGGCGATGGGATTGACCGATTTCAAGGGCATCCAGGAGATGGGCATCATTTCCGGCGGGGGATTGGCGCTGTGCCTGATTCCAATGTTGACGATGCTGCCGGTGTTGCTCATGCGCGGCACTCAGAACGCCATTGATCACGCGCTGGGCGCGGCGGCCGAAAGGAGGGCGCGCATCGAGAACTTCTGGCTCCAGCGACCGGCCCTGGTCATCGGCCTGACTCTGACCCTCTGCGTTGGCGCAGCCACCCAATTTCACAAGGTTCGGTTTGACTACAATCTTTTGCATATGCAAAGCAAGGGGCTGTCGTCGGTGGAGTTTGAGAACAAGCTGGTGTTTTCCGGGCAATCGGTCCTTTATGCGGCCATCGAGGCCGATTCCCTGGCCCAGGCGCAACACTTCGAGGAAATCGTCAGCAATCTGCCCGCCGTCTCCAGCGTCGATGGAAATGACAAGGGCGATGCCATCTTCGACCTGTTCACCAGGGACCAGAGCGCCAAAATCAGAATGGTCCGCGACATCAAGAAGGAGATCTCGGACATCCATTTTGATCCTTCCGATGACAACCCGGTTGATCTCACCGCCCTATGCACCACGTTATACAGCACGATGGGCTATCTGGCCCTTGCCGCCGACTCCGTGGGAAAGGACCGCGAGGCACTGGCACAACAGCTTCGCTCCCTGCGTGGCAGCATTATGGATTTTCGTGTCAAAGTATTAAGCGGCGATCCGGCGATACCGGAACGGCTGCGCGGTTATCAAGAGGCGTTGTTTAATGACATCCGCGAAACCTTCAATGCCATCAAAGACCAGGACACCAGCGGCGCGCTGAAACCCCAGGATCTGCCGCCAAGCCTGCGCACACGTTTTGTGGGCGTGAGCGGTAAATACCGGCTGCTGGTTTTCCCCAAATACGATATCTGGAATCACGACGTCCAGCGCGAGTTCATCACCGAATTGCGCACGGCCCTTAAAGGCGACGCGGACCGGGTCACTGGCACGCCGGTGCAGCTTTACGAATATACGACGCTGCTCAAGAACAGCTATCAACAGGCCGCCCTGTACGCGCTGGTCGCCATAGCGCTGATGGTTCTTTTCCATTTTCGATCCTTGGTTTGCGTGGTGCTCTCGCTCTTGCCGGTAGCCATCGGCTCGGCCTGGACGCTGGGGGTGATGGCTCTGAGCGGAATCGCATTCAATCCCGCCAACATTATGACACTCCCGTTGGTGATTGGCATCGGCGTCACAAACGGAATTCATATCCTAAACCGAGTGGCCGAGGAAAATAACGCGAGCATCCTTTCAAAAAGCACCGGCAAAGCCGTGCTGGTCTCCGGGTTGACAGCGCTGGCCGGATTCGGCAGTTTGACTCTGGGCAAACATCAAGGGATAAGAAGTCTCGGATTGGTGATGGCGATTGGAATTGCCACCTGCATGGTCGCAGGATTAACGTTTCTGCCCGCCCTCCTCAAGGTCCTAGGGAGCTTGGGCTGGACCATTGGAAGCAAGAGACCCAGGAGCGGTAATGCAGCGCCGCCACTGGGTCTGGAGGAACCGAGGTAACAACCTCAATTTAGGTACATAGTTATCCAGGCGAGCAAAGAAGTCAATGAATATCGTGTTAACGTGCGCACTTTAAAACCACCAGAGAGGACTATTTCGATAACGTTAGCGTTAACGCCCGTTCTGTCTTTTTTCTTCCTCTGGACGATCATTCCCTCATCCGCGCTTGCCGATAGCGACGGCGAGCATATCTACGGCCCGGCTTTTTCAAAGTTTCGGTTGACATTGGAATCGGGTTATCGAGAGGAGGCCGCCAGCCCCCTCTATTATTGGCAGAACACCGACGGCGCGACACAAATGGGTTTGCCCCCGTTTTTTTGTCAAACAATTACGCCAGATGTCGAATGGAGTGAGTGGGAGGTTTTCTACCCGGTCATCGATTACCGGCGGTTTGGCTCGGAGTACCGGCTGCAAATCGTCGAGTTCTTGAGTTTTTCGGGGGGAAATACGGAGCGCGAGCGCGGCGTTGAGCGTTTGACGCTCTTCCCGATTTACTTTCAACAGCGTTCAACCAACACCAACTTGAATTACACCGCCGTCGTTCCATTTTACGGTGAATTGAAGAACCGCCTGTTTCGGGACGACATAAAGTTCGTGCTCTTCCCTCTCTATTCGGAAACACGCAAGAGGGACGTGGTGACGGACAATTACCTCTATCCGATCTTCGATCTCAGGCACGGGGATCACTTGACCGGCTGGCAAGTGTGGCCTCTAACGGGAGTCGAGCATAAAACGCCAACGTCGCACACCAATAACATGGGAGAAGTCGAAATCGACGGCGGCTACGACCAATTTTTCGCGCTGTGGCCGTTTTATTTGACAGGCCGCTCGGGAATCGGCACAACCAATCCCGCCACCACCCTCACCATTCTGCCGTTTTTCAACCGCCTGCGCTCGCCGTCGCGCGATACGACATCCTACGGATGGCCGATAGGATGCACTTCAATCGATGACCGCGAGCAACAATATATCGAGCATGATGTTCTCTGGCCGTTCATCGTCCGCGCGCGGGGGTCCAAACAGGTCACGCGCGACTTTCCGTTTTACAGCCGCGCCCACAATCGGAGCCTGGAAAGCGATTTTTACGCCTGGCCGATTTATAAATTCAACCGGCTGGAATCCCCTCCCCTGGATCGGACGCGAACTCGAATTCTATTTTTCCTGTATTCCGACATTGTGGAAAAAAACACGCAGAGCGGCGAGTTTAAACGCCGCGTTGACTTTTGGCCGTTTTACACGTTTCATCGTGATATGGATGGCAATCAGCGCTTGCAAGTGCTGGCGCTGCTGGAGCCGCTCTTCCCAAATAACCGGAGCGTGACGCGCGAGTACTCGCACCTATGGTCGTTTTGGCGGGCGGAACATAACGTACGGACCGGCGACGCCAGCCAGTCGCTTTTGTGGAACCTGTACCGCCGCGAAACCACGGCCCGGGAAAAAAAGTTCTCGCTCTTGTTCGGTCTTTATCAGTATCAATCCACAACGCTAGGCGCGAGCTGGCGCGTCGCCTTCTGCATCTTTGGCAGGAGACCGGCGCAACCGCCGCCCAAATCCTGATGTTTCATAATATTGGCGAAATCCTGATTCTGTTCTGGCGCACCTTGGATGCGCTGCCATTGGCGTGGCGGCAGCGAAGGAAGATCTTTGATCAGCTTTTCCAGATCGGCAACGCCAGCTTGCTCATGGTGTGCATCCTTTCCCTCTTTATTGGCGGGGTCCTGGCCCTTCAAACCGGCCCGGTGCTGGTGGAGCGGGGCATTAGCTCGGTTCTCGGCGGCATGGTCGGCCTTTCGATGTGCAAAGAGCTGGCCCCGGTGATGATGGCCATTCTCATCGCCGGGCGCATCGGCTCCTCGATGTCCGCCGAACTGGGTTCCATGCAGGTTTATCAGGAGATCGACGCGTTGAAGACCATGAACATCGACCCGGTTGAATACCTGGTGATGCCGCGCATGGTGGCTATCGCGCTGGCCCTTCCGCTGCTGGTCGTTTTTTCCATACCCGTCGGCTGGTTCGGCGGAGCGATGGTCTGCGATCTTAACCCCAAGATCGCCGTCGGCTTTGACACTTTCTTTCAAAACCTGCGCGACGTGGTGGAGATAAGCGATGTCTTTAACGGCATTTTCAAATCGTTCATCTTCGCCCTGGCCATCGGCATCATTTCGTGCCAGCAGGGCCTGGTTACGCGCGGCGGCCCGCGCGGCATCGGCCGGAGCGTCACCAAGGCGGTCGTCAATTCGATCGTCATGATTCTGATTCTTGACTATTTCCTGACACGATTTTTGTTGTCCGTCCCGAAATGAGCGCCGCCGCCACTCAACTTGAAAACGTAAAGGTCGAGGTCTGCGATCTGAGCAAGAGCTTCGGCTCGCTGGAGGTTCTCCAGGGCATCACTTTTACGGTCAGTCCCGGCGAACTCTTTGTGATCATGGGTCCCAGCGGCAGCGGAAAAAGCGTCCTGCTCAAACACATTATCGGGCTGATCACTCCCGATTCCGGCGAAGTCCTCATCCAGGGCGAGCCGGTCCAGATTCCCGCAGTCCGGGCCAAGTACCGAATGGCAATGGTGTTCCAGTCGGCAGCGCTGCTCAATTCGCTTTCCGTCGGCGAAAACGTGGGCCTCTATTTGAGCGAGCACCAACTCAAACGTCCATCCGAAATCGCTTCCATCGTCTCCCAGAAGCTTGAGGCAGTCGGCCTCAAAGGGATCCAAGACCGCTCCCCCGGCGAGCTTTCCGGCGGCATGCAAAAGCGCGTCGCCATTGCCCGCGCCCTGGTTATGGACCCGCAGCTCATCCTCTTTGATGAACCGACCTCGGAGCTGGACCCGCTGATGGCAGTCACGGTGGGCCAGGAGATTTTGAAGCTTAAGACCCGCACCCATGCCACTACCATAGTTGTCACGCACAATCGCGAACTGGCCTTTGCCACGGCCGACCGCATCGCCATGATTGACGAGGGCAAAATTTTATTCATCGGGACACCCGACGAGATCAAAGGGAACACCGACACGCGGATTCAAAAATTCATCCGGGCGGAATTGACTTCATCCAAACCCCGCTGACGACATGAAAGATACCGTTGAAAGCAAACTGGGCATGTTTTTCGTCCTGGCGATAATTTTCATACTTCTCATTCTGGAATTCCTCGGCGGCTTTGCCTTCTTCAAACGCGGGTTCCACGTGCGCGCCATGTTCAAGACCGTCCATGAACTCAAGGTGGGCGACCCGGTGAAGATGGCCGGTGTGACCATTGGCGGGGTCACTAAAATAATCCTGACCAACTCGATGGCCGAAGTCACCATGAATATCAACCGGGAGGCCGACGTCCGAACCGATTCCAAGGCGCGTGTGAGCTTCGCCGGGCTGATGGCGCAGGATTACGTCTCGTTGGATTTCGGAAGTCCCGACGCCCCGCACGCCACCGACGGAATCATCCTGCAATCCGTCGAACAGCCGGACCTCCAGGTCCTGGTGACAAGGCTCGACAACGTGGCCTCGGGAGTGGAGAACCTCACGCGCAGTTTCAGCGGTGAGAAGATCGACAATTTGATCGGGCCCTTCACCGATTTCCTCAGGGACAACCAAACCAACCTGACCGCCACCATCGCCAACATCAAGACCATCTCCGATCACATCAGGGACGGCCAGGGAACGGTGGGCAAATTAATCAACGAGGACACGCTGTATGTTTCGGCGGAGACCTCCATCAGCAACCTCCAAAACACCGCCGGCAACATCGACACGACCGTCGGAAAAGCCCGCGAACTTCTGACCAATGCCAATGCCGTTGTCCTGGATGTCCGGGCGGGCAAAGGCACCGTCGGCAAATTGCTGACGGACGACACTCTTTTCCGCGAGGCAACCGGCTCGATGACCAACCTTCATCAGATCCTCATCAAGATCAATGACGGGCAAGGGAGCATCGGCCAGCTTATCAACGACGACTCCATCCTGCGAAACGTCAAGCTTTCGCTGCAAAAGCTCGACAAGGCCACCGAAAGCCTCGAAGACACCGGACCCCTGAGCGTCCTGGGCACGATGGCCAGCAGCTTGTTCTAAGGTCTCGCAGGCCGGGTTCGTCAGTCGCCGAAGAGTTTTTTCAGTTGGTCGCGCGCGAGGTTTTCGCGGGGATTGGTTTCGGACCTGGCGACGAAGCGCCGCCGCGCAAAATCGAAATACTCGCAAAAATTGCCCGCCGCTTTTTCCTCGACCGGGTCGGCGCGGCGGTCCCGGCACTGATGGGCGACGCGGGGATCGTAACTGGCACAATTCAAACAGACGCGCAAATCGGCGTTGCAGCGGTGGCAGGAATCGCCCCGGCCAGGCAGGCCGGCCAGGGTCCATTCCCAGCCGCATTTGTGACAATGGCGGGTTTCACTCATGCCTCGTCATTCTAACGGTATTGGCGGCGCGCGCCAGAACGAGTTGGGCACAAATGCAACTTAAAAATCTTCCAATTCGCACTTTTACCTCTGGACGCCCCCCGCTCTGCCAGCCTACAAATGATAAGGGTCGAAGTGGTTTTATAACCGGCGTCCCTGAAATGATCGAATTTGGATGAATTTAAGTCAAAAGAGCGCGCGGCCGGCCCTGCCCGGGCCGGAGTTGGCGCGAAGTGACGCAGCAAATCTGCGGGCGGAATTTTCCGCGCTCTTGCAGCAAATTGGCTCGCCCGATTTCTTCGGTTGTTCCTCGCCTTCCGGCAACGAGTATCTACGAACTTATCTGACACGTCTCCTGCTGCCTGTGGAACTGCCGGCCATCGCCGAGGCGTGCGGGCATGCCTTGCGCCGCGAAATTCGGGAATTGGTCGCCCAGGACCAACGTTTGACCCCGCAAATGGACGCGACCCCTTTCGCCTCGCCCAGCCGGCAAATCGGGCGGCGGCAACTGGCCCGCCTGCGCCCGTTGCGCGATGAGCGAATCGTCCGGCGCTATCTCGCGGCTGTGGAATCGGGCCGGGCAGACGGCTGGCACACAGTGGTCTATGGTTTGACGCTTGCGCTGTATTCGCTGCCGTTGCGCCAGGGCTTGCTTCATTACGCGCAGGAAACGCTGGCGACGATGGCGAAAAATTTCGGTCCGGGAGACGGCGCGCCCGATTTGGACACGCTCATGGCACAGGTGCCCGATGCGGTGGAAGCCGCGCTGGGGCGCTGTTAAAGCGGGCTCTTAAATTCAGTTGGCATCGCGCGCCGCCCCGCCTCTATCCTTGGGCCGATGGCGCCTCCGAGCTTTTTAAACGCCGCCGATTGGGCGGTTATTCTTCTTTACATCAGCGGAATCGTCGCCCTCGGAAGCTGGTTTGGGCGGGACCAGCACAACACACGCGATTATTTCCTCGGCGGCAAGGACATCCCGTGGTGGGGGATCGGCCTTTCGATTGTGGCGGCGGAAACGAGCGCATTAACGATCATCGGCGTGCCTGCCATGGCCTACGGCAAAGGAGGCGATTTATCCTTCATCCAGTTGATCATCGGTTACGTCATTGCGCGCGTCCTCCTGGCGATCGTGATGGTGCCCCACTATTTCAAAGGCGAAATCTATTCGCCCTACCAGCTTTTTTCCAACGCCTTTGGCGAAAACGCCCGGCGCACAGCCGGGGGGTTTTTTCTTCTCAGCGAGACCCTCGCGGCGGGCGTGCGCGTCTATGTGGCCTGCATCCCTGTCAAACTGATGCTCGGGGACAAGCTGTTGGGGGCGTTCGCCGGGGGCGACCCGATATTGGGCGCCATTCTCCTCTTCGTTCTCATTTCGCTGGTTTACACGTTCGTCGGCGGAGTCAAGGCGGTGATCTGGACCGATGCCGTGCAATTCGGCCTCTTCCTGCTGGGCGGCCTTTTCACGCTCTGGTTTGTGCCGCACGTTTTTCCGGGAGGCGCGTCCGCGGTCTTGCGCATGGCTGCCGGCGGCGGAAAGCTCCATTGGTTCAACGGCGACGTCACTTTTGATTCGGTATGGCGGGAGCCGATGAACATTTGGATGGGGGTCATCGGCGGGACCTTCATGGTCATGGCGTCCCACGGCGCCGAACAATTGATCGTCCAACGCGTCCTGGCCTGCAAGAACGTGCGGGATGGCCGCAAGGCCCTGGTCCTGAGCGCCGTCGTCATTTTTCCCCTGTTTCTGATTTTCCTTCTGGCGGGCGCCATGCTTTGGGTCTACTACCAGAAATTTTCCATGCCCATCGCCATTCCGGAAATCCGCCCGGGCAGCGGCATCAAGGCCAACGACTTCATCTTTCCAATTTTCATATTGACAGCGGTGCCGCACATCCTGAAGGGACTCCTGATCGTCGCCATTTTGGCCGCCGCCATGTCCTCGGTGAGCTCCGCCTTGACCGCCCTGTCCTCGGTTTCAACGATGGATTTCATCAAGAAGGCGCTCCCCGGCAAATCCGACGCGTTCTTTTTGCGTCTGAGCAAAATTTCGACCGTTTTTTGGGCGGCGGCCCTTATCGTGGTGGCGTATTTGAGCCGGCGGGTGGAATTTGTTCTCAATGCCTCCTTCACGCTTCGCGGATTGACCAGCGGCGGCTTGCTTGGAGGATTGATGCTCGCCGTCTTCTGGAAACCAGGCCGCGGGTTGCCTGTCATCGCGGGCATGATTTGCTCGCTGGCCGTCATGTTGTGGATCAGCCCGCTGGGACACTCCGGGGCCGGCATCGCCCCCTACTGGTACACAATGATTGGTTGCGGCATCACAATTCTGGTCGCTGTGGCGGCGCGGAAACTGGTAAGCTGACGCGCCATGGCCATTACACCGAAACAATTTGACCAGATCCAGGCCCGATTGCGCGGCCCCAGGCGTGTTCCCGCGCCTGTTCCGTCGAGCTCCACGCGGCCGACGTCAAGCAAAGCTCGTATTGTCATCGGGATTGATCCGTCGTTGCGCGGCACCGGATACGGCGTGATCCAGGCCGGCAGACCCTCGCCGCGCGCGCTGGCACACGGCACCATTGTTTGTCCCGCCGGTTGGGAGCGTTCCCGTTGCCTGGCGCATATTGCCCGAACGCTGCGCGAGGTCATTGCGCGGCACCATCCGGGCGTCAGCGCCATCGAAGGCCTGTTCTACGCCCAGAACCTGCAAACCGCCCTGATCATGGGGGAAGCCCGCGGCGCCGCCCTGACGGCCCTGGCCGAAGCCGGGTTGGAGATTTTTGAAATCGCGCCCCGCAAGGTCAAACAGGCCATCATCGGCTACGGCGCGGCGCAAAAATTCGCGGTCGCCAAAATGGTCCAGCGCCTCCTGCAACTCTCCGAACCCCCCGCGCCGGACGCCGCCGACGCACTGGCCATCGCACTTGCGCACTTGCACGAAAACGCCCACCTCGGATTAAACGGACCCAAGCGGATTTAGAACAACATCAAAATCGCCAGCACCACCAGGTTGACATAGACTGCGGCCAGCACGTCGTCGATCGTGACGCCCCATCCGCCTGCCAGCACCTGACTTTGGCGCACGGGCCACGGCTTTGCGACATCGAACAGGCGGAAAAGCGCAAAAACTCCAATGCTTGACAGCCAATGCGCCCAGAAATATTCCGGTCCGGGCCATGAATGTTGGCGAAGGGCGGCGACAACCAGCCATCCGGCGAAACAGAGGGGAATGGCAACTATTTCATCCAGCACAACCGAGCCGGGGTCTTTCCTGCCCAGAATGCGTTCCCCCTCGCCGCAAAGCCAGACCGACACGGCGATGCCCGCAAGATTGCCAAGAACAAATACCGGCCACGACCTGAAGGCAAGCAGCACAGCCAGCCAGCCCAGCCCCACCAGCGATCCAAAGGTTCCCGGGGCAACGGCGATGCGCCCAATGCCGAAGCCTTGGGCAATCCAAAGCTTCATAAATCCACCAGGTAAAGCCCGCGATTGCGCCAAAGATACAGGCCGCCGGACGTAAACGTCAGGATCATCGCAACCCAGATTGACAGCGTGGTAAACCACCCAACCCATGGCTGGCCAAAAAGCCTGAAGGCAAAAATCGAGCCCAAGGGCCCCCATTGCTGATAGCTGTGCAGCACCAGTATCGAAATAATGGCGACGATTTGCGAAATCGTCTTGTGTTTGCCGAATCCTTCCGCCGCAAGCACCAGATTCTTGGACACCGCCAGAAGGCGCAGCCCGGTGATGGCCAGTTCCCGCGCCACCACGAGCACCACCATCCACGCCGGGAACCATCCACGGCCGAGAAACGCGATAAAGGCGGAGCAAACAAGAATTTTGTCCGCCAGGGGGTCCATGAGAATGCCGAAATTGGTTATCAGATTGTCGCGGCGCGCGATTTTCCCGTCAAAATAGTCCGTCAGCCCCGCCGCGCTGAAGAGCAGCAGGGCCACGGTTTGAAAATAAGGTGTCTCGGCAAAAATCACGACCAAAAAAGCAGCCGTCAGGAGAAAACGGGAGATAGTTAATTTGTTTGGAACGTTCATCCAGCCTAGGTACCGCCCGAAATAAACCCAAATTCGACCCTCGAAGCAAAACATTTCCTCAACCCGGCTCCGCAATCAAATCATAATCGGTGTGCCCGATGACTTTGACCCGCGCAAAATCCCCTTCCGGCACGGTCCCCCGTATGTAAACCCGACCATCGATGTCCGGCGCGTCCGCCTCCCCCCTGGCCAGCCAATAGATTCCCTCTCCGCGCGCCGGAAGCTGCCGCGAAGCGCGGATCAGGCCGTGCTCCCACGAGCTGACACTGGCGCTCTCCAATTCGCGGGCGTTTGCCGCGCGCTCGACCAGCACCGTCGCCTCGCTCCCTACGCGCGAGGCGGAAATCTCACGCGCGATTTTCAACTGTTCGGCCATGGCCCGCTTCTGCCGCTGCTTCTTCCGCGGGTCAGGCACCTGTCCTTCCATTTTGGCGGCGCGCGTTCCATCCTGCTGCGAATAGGTGAAGACGCCCAGACGCTCGAACCGTGTCGCGCGAATGAAATCGAGCAAACTCTCAAAATACTCTTCCGTCTCGCCGGGAAAGCCCACAATGAACGTCGTTCGCAACGCGATGCCCGGCACGCCCGCCCGGATTTTGGCGATCAGGTCGATGATGTATTGGCGCGATGTTTCGCGGCGCATCCGTTCCAGCATGTTTTCGTGTATGTGTTGCAGCGGCATATCGACGTACCGCGCCACCTTGGGGCACTGCGCAATGGTCCGTATCAATTCGTCCGTCCAGTGGGCCGGATGCGTGTAAAGCAGCCGAATCCAAAACTGGCCGGGTAGATCATTTAATTCGCGCAACAGCGTGCAAAGTGTCGTGGCGTCGGCGGGCAGAGATTGGGCGGCGGCGGTGAATTTCTCAGGCGAGGAAATGGCGCGCGAGTGGCTCGGCCGCAAATCCAGCCCGTAATAGGTGGAGTCCTGCGAAATGAGATTCAATTCCCTGACACCCGACGCAATCAGTTCCCGCGCCTCCCGCACGATATCCGCCTGCGCCCGGCTGCGATGCGAACCGCGCATGCGCGGAATGATGCAAAAACTGCAAGGGTGGTTGCACCCTTCGGCGATCTTGACGTAGGCAAAATGTTTCGGTGTCAGTCGAAATCGGGGCGTCGCAAAATCCGGGATGTAACTGGGCCGCTGGTGAACGTTGACCAGATCCGCGTCGGCTTCCATAATTGTCCTGGCTTTCGGCCGCGCACGCCGGGTTCCGCCATTGCCCGCCGCCAGTTTTTCCCTTCTTCGCGCCAGCGCCTGCTTGACAATTTCAGAGACTTGCGCAACTTGATCGATCCCCATGAAGGCATCAACTTCCGGCAGGAGCGTGGGCAGGTCATCGCGAAAGCGTTGAGGCAGGCAACCCGAGACGATCAACCCCTGGGCTGGGTTTGTTTGCCGGCGGACGGCGTCCGATTCCAAAATGGCGTCAACACTCTCCTGCTGTGCCGCCTCGATAAACGAGCAGGTATTAACAATGACCACGTCGGCATTCCGGGCCTCGTTGGTGATTTCCATCCCGCCTTTGAGAAGCGACCCGAGCATAATTTCCGCGTCGACCAGATTTTTGGCGCATCCCAACGAGATCAATCCCACACGCACCGGCGTTGTTTTGGTGTTTGACTTCACAAGGACAGGTTACGGGGTCAGGGGCAAAAAACAAATTCTCCTTTGGGAAAATGCGGATGCCGCCGCAGCGCCGCTCCGGTCTTGCGGATGGCCCGGATTTTGCGAATAGTCAAAAAATCTTCCTCAAAAAAAACGTTAAAAAACGCTTGTGAAAAATTTCACGATGGTGCAACTTCGTGCCCGTTTAGCCGGTTGTCGGCCGCGGGGCTTGACGGAATCGGTGTGTTCGCGGTTTTTTGTCAAAGTCCGATGCGATTGATTAAAATTACATTTCTGTGGTTGGTTCTGACTGGACTGGCTCTCACGCCGTTGCGCGCTGCCGAAGCCGTCCACGAGGGGCTGCCCCCGAAGGCGCCGACGGTGTTCAACATCGGGCCGTTTCCGGTGACCAACTCGATGCTGGTCACGTGGATTGTGGCCGTGATCGTCATTGTATTTGCCCAACTTTCGACGCGAAACATGAAGGACGTGCCCGATGGCGCGCAGAATTTCTGGGAATTCATGGTCGAAAGCCTTTACAATTTTCTGGAGGAAATCGTCGGCGCCGACCTGATTCGGAAATCCTTCTGGTTCTTTGCAACCATTTTTATCTTCATTTTCTTCACCAATTGGTTCGGACTGCTTCCGGGAGTGGGATCCATCGGCTGGGGACACCAGACGGCGCAGGGATTTGAAATCACCCGCCCGTGGCTTCGAGGCGGCAACGCGGACCTGAACATGACATTTGCCATGGCGGCGATCTTCATGGTGCTGTGGTTTATCTGGGCGTTGCAGTCCAATGGGATATGGGGGTTCGTGCTTCACATCTTCGGCCCCAAAGGCGACAGTCAGGGCGCGCTCAAATATTTCATGATTCTGGTCTTTTTTCTTGTCGGCTTCGTCGAAGTTCTTTCGATTGCCTTCCGTCCCATTTCATTGAGCTTCCGTCTCTACGGCAATGTTTTCGCGGGCGAAAACCTCCTGGACGCGATGTCGCACACGATTCAAAGTCCGCCCTGGGCCAAGGCGGTTTTTAGCGTGTTGCTGCCGATTCCCTTTTATTTGCTCGAATTGCTGGTCGGGTTTGTCCAGGCGATTGTGTTCATGCTGCTGACGGCCGTGTTTACGGGCGTGATCTGCATGCACGACGACGACGACGCGCACGGCAAAGCGCATCACTAGAAATTTTAAATTTCGGCAGCCGGACCGTATTCACATGCGGGGGCTGCCGGACACAACAGAAACAAGTACAGAAAGGTAATTATGGTAACGCCTATATTGGCAGAAATGTCGGGCAGCATCCACGTCGGTTTGGCCGGCCTGGGTTCGGCCATCGGCGTGGGATTGGTAGGCATGAAGGCATCCGAAGCGGTGGGGCGCAATCCCGGCGCGTTCGGCAAAGTGATCGCCATCGCCATTCTTGGCATGGCGCTCTCCGAGGCCATCGTGTTCTACGCGATCTTCATGGTGCATTGATCCCTTAAATGGCGCGGAGCGAGTGCTCCGCGCCAACCTTTGAACCGACCTATGAACCATTTGATTTTTTTCGGCAGCATTGGCAGCGACCTGATGAAGACCGGCAGCGAAACGGCGGAAACGTTTGGGCTGGACTGGCCTCATTTCCTGGCGCAAGTCGTGAGCTTCTCGCTGGTGGCCTTTCTGCTTTTTAAATTCGCCTACAAACCCATCCTGACCATCCTGGAGGAACGCCGGCAGCGAATCGCCGAGGGTCTCGCCAACGCCGATAAGATCAAACAGGAGTTGGCCCGCACCCAGGCGATGCAACGGGAAGTCCTCGAAAAGGCCAATGTCCAGGCCACCAAACTCATCGAGGAAGCCCGCGCTGCGGCCGCCCGCGTCCAGGAACAGGAAACGCAAAAAGCCATCGCCCAGGCTGAGCAGATCATCACCAAGGCGCGCGAGGCGACCACGCTGGAACGCCAGCGGATGCTCACCGATCTCAAGCGCGAAGTGGTTGGATTGGTCGTCCAGGTGGCCTCCGCCACCACCGGCAAAATCCTGACATCCGAAGACCAGCGCCGGCTGGCCGAAGAAACGCGCCGGCAATTGGCCGCTTAGCGGGACGTTTGTGGCGCTTTAAATGAAAATTTCCAAACAGGCACGGCGGGACGCCCGCGAATTGTTTCGCGCCTGCATCACCAACGGCGGCTTGGACGAGAACCGTGTTCGGACCGCTGTGCATCGCGTCGCCGAAGGCAAGCCTCGAGGCTACCTGGCCGTTCTCTCCCATTTTCAAAGGCTCGTGAGGCTTGAACTCTTACGGCTCACCGCGAAAGTCGAGAGCGCCACGCCGCTTTCGTCACAGACGCAGGCTCAAATCCAAAGCGACCTCACGCGCCGCTACGGGCGTGGATTGACCTTCGCGTTCCTGCAAAATCCCGCGTTGATCGGCGGCATTCGCGTGCAGGTCGGCGGCGATGTGTATGATGGCACCGTGCAGGGAAGGCTGAACGAATTAAAAATTAAGAATTAAGAATGAAAAATGGAAAAATCTCCAACGCGCGATCTGAAGCAACGCACGCACGCGTTTGCTCGACGGATCATAAGATTGTACATCGCGCTGCCAAGGAATCCGGTTGCGCAAATCCTGGGAAAACAGGTTCTTCGGTCCGGAACTTCGATGGGCGCAAACTACCGCGAGGCATTTCGAGGGCGATCGAAAGCCGAGTTTATTGCCAGGATGGGAGACACTCGTCGCGAGTTGGACGAGAGCGAGTATTGGCTTGAATTACTTGTTGATGAATCCATTGTTTCCCGAGAAAAAATGAACCCATTACTTGACGAAACGCGCCAGCTTATCGCGGTTTTTGTCACCATCATCAAAAGCAGCCGACGCAATCACAATTCATAATTCTTAATTCATAATTCTTAATTTGTTTACCTATGAGTAATCTGCTGCAAGAAATTGAGTCCGAGATTTCAGGGATCAAAACCGGCATCACCCGCCAAAACGTTGGCACCGTGCGCGAAATCGGCGACGGCGTGGCCAAGATCGAGGGCCTGTCCGATGCCATGCTCAACGAGATGCTGGACTTTGGCGATGGCATCGTCGGCCTCGCATTGAACCTCGAAGAAACTGAAGTTGGCGCGATCATCCTCGGCGATTACACACACATCAAGGAAGGCCAGGAAGTGCGCACCACCGGCAAGCTCTTGCAGGTGCCCGTGGGCAAGCCCCTGCTTGGCCGCGTCGTCAACGCCCTCGGACAACCGCTCGATGGCAAAGGGCCGATCGACACGCAAACGTTTTATCCCGTCGAAAAAATCGCCCCAGGCATCATCAAACGTAAATCGGTCAGCCAGCCCGTACAGACCGGCATCATGGCTGTCGATGCGATGATTCCCATCGGCCGCGGGCAGCGCGAGTTAATCATCGGCGACCGCTCGACCGGCAAGACCACGATCGGCATCGATACCATTATCAGCCAGGCCCGCCTCAATCGCGCAGCCGAGGAAGCCAAAGACAGCACCCATCGTCCCCTTTACTGCATTTATGTCGCCGTCGGCCAAAAGCAATCCAACGTCGCGCGGGTCATCGCCGTGCTGGAGGAAGCCGGCGCGATGCCTTACACGATCGTCGTGAGCGCCAGCGCCTCGGATTCCGCCACCAACCAGTACCTGGCGCCCTTCGCCGGCGCGGCAATGGGCGAATGGTTCATGGACAACGCGATGGACGCGCTCATTATTTACGACGATCTATCCAAGCACGCGGTGGCCTATCGCCAGGTTTCCCTCGTCCTCAAGCGCCCATCAGGCCGCGAAGCCTATCCCGGCGACGTTTTTTATCTTCACAGCCGCCTGTTGGAACGCTCGGCGCGCGTCAGCGAAAAATACGGCAACGGCTCGCTCACGGCCCTTCCGATCATCGAAACGCAGGCGGGCGACGTTTCGGCCTATATTCCGACCAACGTGATTTCGATCACCGACGGCCAGATTTACCTGGAAACGGATTTGTTTTACCAGGGCATTCGACCCGCCGTTTCCGTCGGCCTGTCCGTCTCGCGCGTCGGCTCGGCCGCCCAAATCAAGGGAATGAAACAGGTCGCCGGGCGCGTCAAGCTGGATTTGGCGCAATTCCGGGAGCTGGCGGCCTTCGCGCAATTCGGGTCGGACCTCGATCCCAAGACACAGGCGCAATTGGAGCGCGGCAAACGCATCGTCGAGGTCTTCAAACAGCCGCAGTACCATCCCATGCCCGTGGAGGTGCAGGTCGCCGTGCTTTGGACCGTGCAGAACGGTTTGATGGACGACGTGGCCGTCGACAAGATCAAGGATTTCCAGGGGCGGCTGACGGAGTATTTGACAAGCCGCAAGACGGCGGTGATGGACAAAATCCGGATCGAGCAGGCGTTGAGCGAGGCGCTGACGGCGGAATTGAAAGCCGCCGTGACGGAGTTCAAGCTTACTTACAAGTAGGACTATGCCCAGCACACGCGATATCCGCCGGCGCATCAAGTCTGTCAAGAATACCGCCCAGATCACCAAGGCGATGCAGATGGTGGCGGCGTCGAAAATGCGCAAAGCCCAGCAAGCCGCCCTTGCCGGACGGCCCTACGCGGCGTTGATGAACGAGGTGCTGGAGGAGCTGGTCGCCGAGTCCAGGGACTTCAGCCATCCGTTGATCGAGAAGCGCGACGGCGGCAGGCGCTGCGCCATCATTATCAGCACGGACAAGGGCTTGTGCGGCGGCCTCAACAGCAGCCTGATGCGCGAGGCGGCGAAATTCGGCCCGGACACCAAATTCATTTCCGCGGGGCGCAAGGCCTCGCAATTTCTGGCGCGCACCAGGCGCGCCCTCGCGGCCGAGTTCACCTACAAGGACATTCCGCTTTTCAGCGAGGCGCGCGCCATCTCCAAGTTCGCGCAAGACCTCTATATCAAGGGCGAGGTGGACCAGGTGGACGTTTTATACACGCGGTTCGTCTCGACGCTGGTTCAAAAGCCCGAAGTGTTCCAACTGCTTCCCATCGCCGAGATCAAGCCCATTACCGCGGGAATCGGCGCGACGCCGGAGCTGCCATCCGGCGGCGGCACTGGCGAATTTCTTTTTGAACCGTCACAGGAGCAGGTCTTGGGAGCGTTGCTGCCGCACAGCTTGAATTTCCAGATTTACCAGATCCTGCTCGAGGCCAAGGCCAGCGAGCACAGCGCGCGGATGGTCGCCATGAAGAACGCCACCGACAACGCCAAACAATTCATCAAGGACCTGACGCTCGAATACAACAAGCTGCGCCAGGCCAACATCACCAAGGAGCTGCTGGAAATCACCAGCGCCGCCATGGCGATGGGGTGAGAAAATCACTTTACAGGGTGCGGATTGAAGGCAAATTACATTGCGTGTCTGTGAATGTTTTTGACATCGGACAGGGAATCGCGACATCCACGGCGTCGGATTTTGATGCTTTTACCCTGGCGGAACTGGAAACCACAATCCAGCGGTCGCAGGACTTCCTTTTGGGCGCGCAGAAGCCCGAAGGCTATTGGATCGGCGAACTCATCGTGGACTGCACGCTGGTGGCCGACATGATCGCCTACCATCACTGGAACCGTACCGTGGACGAAAAATGGCAGCGCAAGGCTGTCAATCATATCTTTTCCCTCCAATTGCCCACGGGCGGCTGGAGTATTTACATGGGCGGCCCGGCCGAGATCAACGCCACCGTCAAGGCTTACCTGTCGCTCAAACTGGCCGGCGTTCCCAAGACCGATCCGCGCATGTTGCGCGCCCGGCAGACCGCTCTGAGCCTGGGCGGCATCCCGCGGCTGAATACCTTTTCCAAACTGTATCTGGCCTTGCTCGGCCTCTTCCCGTGGGACCATGTGCCGACCATTCCCTGCGAAATCATCCTTATCGGCAAATGGTTTTACGTCAATTTCAACGAGATGAGCTCCTGGAGCCGCTCAATGCTCGTGCCGCTTTCGATCATCAACCATTTCAAGCCCACCCGCGATCTTTCATCCAAGGGCTCGCTCAACGAGCTTTATCCGCTCGGGTTCCACGAGCGCGACTTGATGCTCGCGCGAGACCCGCAGCGCTGCACGTGGCGCAACTTTTTCATCTGGCTGGATAGCTTGCATAAATTCGCCGAGCATTTTGCCCGCCACAACATCCATCCGTTCCGCAAGCGCGCCCTCGAGAAGGCCAAGGAATGGATGATCCAGCGGTTCGAGGGGAGCGACGGGCTGGCGGCCATTTTCCCCGGCGTCCTCAATTCGATGATCGCCCTGAAGGCATTCGGTTACCCGGACGACCACCCGCTGATCCGGCAATGCGAGGAGGAAATGAAAAAGCTCCAGCACGAATCCGAGCACGACGTTCGAATCGAGCCGTGCCTCTCGCCCGTTTGGGACACGGCCATTATAGCCATTGCATTGCATGAATCGGGTCTTCCCAGCGACCATCCCGCGCTGGTCAAGAGTTGCGAGTGGCTCATCGACCGCGAGGTTCGCTTCCGAGGGGACTGGCATTACAAGAACCCCACCAACGTCGAGCCGAGCGGATGGGTCTTTGAATTCAACAACAAATGGAATGCCGACGTGGACGATACCGCGATGGTTCTGCTCGCGTTGCGCAAGATTCCCACGGCCAATCCCCAGCGCCGGGACGCCGCCTTCCAGCGCGGCCTCAATTGGATGCTGACCTTCCAATGCAAGGACGGCGGCTGGGCCTCCTTCGACAAGGACTGCACCAAGAGCATCCTGGAAAAAGTCCCTTTTGCCGATCACAACGCGATGCTCGACCCGGAATGCGCCGACATCACCGCGCGGATCCTGGAGTTGCTGGGCTACGAGAATTTCAGCCTTGAGAACCGCCAAGTCCGCGAAGCGCTCGAATTCCTCCGCACCCACCAGGAAGAGGACGGTTCCTGGTACGGCCGATGGGGCGTCAATTATATTTACGGCACCTGGCAGGTCCTCCGCGGCCTTCGCGCCCTCGGCATCGACATGCGCCAACCCTGGATCCTCAAAGCGCGCGACTGGCTGGAGAGCGTCCAGCGCGAGGACGGCGGCTGGGGTGAACGCGGCAACACGTACGACGATCCGGTCTTCAAGGGACAGGGGGGCAGCACCGCGTCGCAGACCGCCTGGGCCGTCATGGGTTTGTGCGCGTTTGACGATACCACGCGTCCCAGCCTCCAGAACGGCGTCGAATTCCTGATCCGCACTCAGAACCCGGACGGAACCTGGACTGAGAATGAAACCACCGGCACTGGTTTTCCGCGTGTGTACTACTTGAAGTACGACATGTATCGAAACAGTTGGCCGCTGCTTGCCCTGGCCACCTATCGTAATTTGCTGCCGCGCGCCTCCTCGCAACCCGCGGAACCCGAGACCGCCGGCGCGCCGGAAAGCCGCCGCGCGGCAACCGGCCTGCCCGCTTGATTTCCAGTTTTCCCTTTTGTCTTTCCCGGTTCACGGCTACCACTTTGACGTGACCTGGTTTTACCGCGCCATCGTCCGGCCGACTCTCTTCGCGCAGGATGCCGAAAAAATTCACGATCGCACCCTGCGCGCCCTCGCTCGCCTGAGCCGAAACAACTGGCTCCGCGGCGCCGCTTCGACACTGTACGGCGCGCCTCAATTACCCGTCGATCTCTTCGGCCTCCGGTTTCCAAATCCCGTCGGCCTTGCGGCAGGAATGGACAAGTGGGCCCAGGCTGTCCCGGCGTGGTCCGCCCTGGGTTTCGGCTTTTCTGAATTGGGCGGAGTGACCTGGCGACCGCAACCCGGCAACCCCCAACCCCGGCTCTTTCGCGCGGTCGCTGAGGAGGCCATTGTCAACAGCATGGGCTTTAACAATCCGGGCGCGGCCGCCTTCGCCACCGCGCTGGCGCAGTGGAAGCAGGAATCGCGCTGGCCCAGTCACCCGGTCGGCGTCAATCTGGGTAAATCCAAGGACGCCCCGATGGAAATCGCCGCCGAAGATTACGCCAGCTCCTTTCGCGTCCTTCGTTCACAAGTCGATTTCGCCGTCGTCAATGTCAGTTCGCCCAACACCCCCAACCTGCGCCAACTTCAGGACAAATCCGCGCTGGACGAAATTCTCGCCGCGTTGCAGGAAAACAACACCGGCTCCGTCCCCATCCCGATCCTGGTCAAAGTGGCGCCCGACCTCACGTTGAGCGCGTTGGATGACATTCTCACATTGGCCGGCACGCGAAAAATCGCCGGCATCGTCGCCACCAACACCACCACCAGCCGCCCGCAAACCGCCGATGCGCATTTAAGGCAGATTTACGAAAAGCCGGGCGGATTGAGCGGACGCCCCTTGCGCTCGCGCAGCACCGAAATCATCGCTCATCTTCATCGGCAAACTCGCGGTGCGTTGCCGATCATCGGCGTTGGCGGAATTTTTGACGCCGGCGATGCCTGGGAAAAAATCACAGCGGGGGCGTCGCTGGTGCAGATTTACACCGCGCTGGTTTATCGCGGTCCCGGCGTGGTCGGGGAAATCGTGCGCGGGCTCAAACACCGGCTCTCTCAAGCGGGCCTAAAGGAACTGCGGCAAGCAGTGGGAACGGCGAATTCGCCGTGAAATCAAATTTGACACCGGAGCGAAACTCCGTGAAATATAGCATCGACGCCAGCGTAGCTCAGTTGGTTAGAGCGTGGGACTCATAAGCCCGAGGTCAGTGGTTCGATTCCACTCGCTGGCACCACTTTATTTTCAAGAGGATACGCGTCGCCAGGTAAGTGACATTTGGTGGGAAAGGTGACATATCAATTCACAGTCGGACGCGCAGAAATTTTTGCTGTCGCCAAAAAATAAATCCACAGATGACGCTGCCGCAAACAACCCAGAGTGGCAGGAATACAAGACCACGTTCCAATGCATCGCCGGTGCTGCCGCCGCCCCTCGCGGCCTTAAGCACCAGGGCAAAGATGAGACTGATGAACCCATAGCCAAGATTGAAGGCGACGCCCTTGAAGGAAAGAACAGTGGCGCGTTGGCTTGAACCGACAACGGCGTTGAGGTAGTAGGAGACGATATAGCCGAGCGCCATCATGGCTCCGGCCAACGGCACGATAAAAAGTACGCCCCAGTACGGCCATCGACAGCTCACGCCGATCAACCCTGCCAGGACGGTCACGGCAATGAGGCCGAAATTTCGCGCCACCGAATTGTTCGCCACCATGCGCCGGGCCAGGGGGGATACTGCCAGGCCAAGCCCTCCCATCGTCGCCCCGATGACGCCGAAGGTCGCTTCCGGAATATCGATGAGGCGGAAGTAAGAGCTGGAGAAGGTCAGGAAAAGCCGGACGACACTGTCGATCATGACACCAGCCGTGATCACAAAGAGTGCCACCGGGGTTTTCACGATCCAGGTTCCGGCGCTGGCGACAAGGCGCCAAGCTGTGGCTTCCGGCCCAGCCGCGTCCTTGGCATCAGGCGCGACATGGGGACTGCGCACCTTGGGTTCTCGCAGACCGAGCACAACGGAAAGGGTCAGAAGAGCCGTGATAAGATTGAGATAAATCGGAAAACGAAGTGTTGTGCCTTGGGTAAACGAGTGACTCCACCCGAAGGCTGAACAAAGACGACCGACAAATGCGGGGTCGTAAATGGCTCCACCGACGAGCATGGCGATGACCATGCCCACGCCCTGCCAGCGCATGACCTGAGCCAAAACTTCGGGCCACTCGCCGGACCTGTCCCGTTCCGCGAGTGAGTCGAAGACAAGCGCTTCGTCCGCGCCACTTGCCATACCCTCGGCCATGCCGCTCAGAATGCGATTGGCCAGACAGCAAAGGAGAAGAACGATGCCCCCGTGAAGAGGAGCCACACAAAGCAAAATCATCTCCAGCACCATGAAAACCGCGGCTGCGGCCACGAGGGGCTTGCGACCGATTCGGTCAGCTAAAACGCCGGCGGGTAAATCAGTAAAAACAATCGCGAGCGCCCAGGCAAAATTAAGCAACGTGTATTCGGTCGCTGAGACGCCCAGGTCAAGGAACAGAACGGCAAGGACCGGATAATAAAACCGCGAATTGAAGAGAACGCGAAAGAGAACGAACCGACGCCAGTTGCGGTCGGCGTCGGTCATCTCTTGATCCGGTTTATTTGTCATTTTTCACCCGAACCAACCGGCTCTCGTCAAGCCAGGCAAAACTGATTTGGCAACAGTGGCGAGTGTTCATGCGTTCTCCTTCCCTCAATGGCAACACGAACGGGCTTTTTGGCCATTTGCCCCGTATTCATCGTGTCGCCGTAGCCACGTCCCCATCGGGCCGTCCTCGTCGCGGCCCTTCGGCGTGCGGTCGAGGATCGCGTAGTAGCCCATCAGGAACTCCGCGCCACGGGTATACGTGGAGTAGCAGTGGTAAACGCTGTCGCCCTCGCGCGCGAACACGCTGAAGCCGTGCCCCTCGGAGAAATAGCCGGCGACATCCGTGCCGGACGCGCTGGCGTTCTGGGCTACGACCGGCGGCAGATTGTCGCGGAACTGCTTGTCACGCAGCAGCCGAAACGCCGCAACCTCGTTGGACTCGAGCTGCGACGTGACCTCGTTCGGCGGCTCGGCGGCGGATACTCCGAAGTCGAAGTTGAAATCGGTTTCGTAGGTGGACGCCCAGTTGAAGCTCCAGCCCATCCGTCGGCGGTAAGCGACCAGTTTCTCAAGCGGCGCGCGTGAGATGCAAATCATCGTCACGTCCCGGGCCTCGAGGTGCGGGAGAACGCCGTTGAAGCTGTCGGCCGTCGCCGAGCAGGCCGGACAACCGGCGGTGTAGGCGGGCCCAAACATGAAGTGGTAAACGACGAGTTGCGAGCGTCCTCGAAAGAGATCAGCGAGGGACGCCTCCCCTTCATCCGTCTCGAAACGGTATTCCTTGGTGATACTGACCCAAGGCAGTTCCTGCCGCCGCCGCGCCAACTCGTCGCCGCGCCGCGTCAGTTCCTTTTCGGCCTTGAGCAGCTCTTGCCGGGCCACAAGCCACTCTTCACGAGTTCCAGTCTTATGTTTAATCATAGTTCCTTCTCCTTTCTATTGGGTACTTATATGTATTGGACTGTGTGTTCGTTGTGTCTGGCTGGTTTTTTGCTATTGAGAAACGGGCTTTTGCGGATTCGCAAAAAGTGAGTCCACATAATTCCTGACCAGCCTCAAATTGGTCCGAATCAAATCCGGCGATTGCCTCGCCTTGCCGACCAGAGCGGAACCTTGCCAGAGACTATTGAGAAACCATGCGACTTCGGCGGGATCGAAATCGGCGGCGGGTTTCAACTGCTGTTTTGCCGCCTCCAGGCGCGTCCGAAGCATTTCCGTCCAGGTGTCCAGTTCGCGCGCACAGGCGGCGCGAAAGCCCGGATGCTCGCCCGCCAGTTCCTGCGTTAGCATCCCCACAAGACAGACACATGGCTCGGGCCCTCTGGTAAAACCGTCCATGATATCGAACAGCCGATGAATTTCCTCCAACGGCTCGCCCGGTTGTTTCCACGCCTCGCAGTACAGCGATTGGCCTAACTCGCCCCATGCTTTCACGACGGCTTGCCCGATGTCGTTTTTGTTCTCGAAATGATAAAAAAAACTGCCTTTGGTAACGCCAGCCTCAGTGCAAATCTCGTCCACCGTGGTTGCATTGAAACCCTGGCTCAATATTAAAGAGGTGGTCGCCTCAATCAGGTTGCGCCGCGTCGTTTCCGGCTGTTTTATATGCTTTTTATTTTTCATACTAACTGGTCGGTATGATATATTCCTCTTCCAGCTCGTCAATATCTTTTTCAATTACTTCTTGGCGAGGCTGCTTAAGGCGATCCCGCACGCCTAAGCCCGAGGTCAGTGGTTCGTTTCCATTCGCTGGCGCCACTTTGTCTTCAACAGGTTGCGCGTCAATCAATAGAGCGTCTTGCAGAGCTTGTCCGTTCCGTCAATCAATTCGGTGGCCTCCGCCTTGGTCGGTTCACGCTTCTTGTTCTGGCTACAAAGATTGTCCAGGTCGCCCAGCCTCTGAATCTGCCGCCGCGTGGGCACGTCCAAAACACCGGCGGTCTTGAGCAAATCACTGAAGTCATAAATTGTAGGGTGTCCCTTACGCGTGACGACATTATGGTTCGAGCAAACTTGCGCGAGATGCTTCGCGGCCACCAAACCCGCCAATGCACCCGCGCCACGAAGAAACCCGCTTTTTGCGAGTTCCCGCGCAACGTCAAGTTCCGAATCCAGGAAGTCCGCGCGAACCAATTGCGTTATGTCGAACAGCGAGGATTCGAAACGCCCCTCGGCGGCCGCCAGGATTTTAAGTTGCGTGTGGAACTGCCGGGCGATGACGGAGAATTCGTTGGACTGTTTCGCTCCGGTTGAATCGGCGCCACACCTCACGCCGTTAAGCCAATCGTGGATGCGATAGGTCATAATGTCGATCGTCTTGCGCTTGGCGTCTCCCAGATAAAGTTGGACGAACTCCGCGAGCCGATTGGGAATGAGCTGTTTGAGCACCGCGTACGCTTCCGTGTACCAACGCTGGTAATTGCTCTCGAAACTGAATTTTATCTTTTCCGCCAGTCCCTGCTGGTACTGGTCGAATGTTCGTTCCTCCGGCTGAAGCAAATGCTGGTTTCGGTAAAGCAAATCCAGATTCATCTCCCTGCCAAGATCGGTCAACTTGGAAAGATCACTCTTGAAACGATCGAGATTTGTGCTCATCGGTTTAATGTCCGTCAGGATAATGCCGCCGGCCCTCGAGGGCAACGCTGACTTTCTATCGCGCGGGTTGGATGGATTTCGTCCGGCTATAGGTCGCCTCTTTGCGCGCACTGATATTCGCTTTCCAAGCCCTGCTAAAACGGCGTAACCTCGGCCACTGTGGCAACGCTCTCGCGAATTTCCGTCCGCCGCCAATGAAACGACCCGCTCTTCTCAGCCGCGTTTTGGCGGCGCTGATGGCGCTCGTGTTTTCGGGGCACGCGGCGGAACTGCGCTGGCAGCACCTTTCCAGCGTCACGGGGGACCTGCCAGCGCCCGGGCCCTCCACTCAGCAGACCGGCGCCATTGTCGCCGATCTGGCCAACGATGGGGTCAATGGTTTTGTATTGAGCTTCCGGCAGACGGCGCCCGCGTTGGTTTGGTATCGCCGGCGCGCCGGCGGTTGGGATCGCTACGTCATTGAATCCAATTTCCTCACCATCGAGGCTGGCGGCGTGGTCTGCGATGTCGATGGCGACGGCCATCCCGACATCATTTTCGGGGGCGATTGGCAGAGCGATGAAGTGTGGTGGTGGGAAAATCCGTATCCGAGGTTTGATCCCCAGGTTTCGTGGAAACGGCACGTAATAAAAAAGGGCGGCGCCACCCAGCATCATGACCAGGCGGTCGGAGATTTCCTGGGCACGGGCAGGCCGCAGCTCGCGTTTTGGAATCAGGGCGCCAAGGCGATTTTCCTGGCTGAGATTCCCCCCGACCCGCGCCACGCGGGGCTCTGGCCGCTGACTCAGATTTTTTCCGGAGATGCCGGGGAATCGCGCAATACCGCCTTCCACTACGCCGAAGGGATGGCCGTGTGCGATGTTGACGGGGACGGGAAGGTTGATCTGCTGGCGGGTAATTTGTGGTTCAAGCATCGCGGCGGCAAAAAGTTCGATGCCATCCAAATCGGCCCCATGGGCGGACGCATTGCGGCGGGGAAATTCAAACCTGGCAAATATCCTCAGGTCGTCATTGCGCCGGGCGATGGCAGCGGGCCGCTCCGGTTTTACGAATGCGTCGGCAATCCGGAGATCACACGCGATTGGGTGGGCCGCAATTTGCTGGAGCGGGACATGATTCACGGCCACAGTCTGCAAGTGGCGGACATCGATGGAGACGGGCACCTGGACATTTTCGCCGCGGAGATGGCCAAATGGACCGAGACGCGCAGCGACCCGGACAATCCGAACGCCACCGCGTGGATATTGTTCGGCGACGGTAAGGGAGATTTTCGCGAGACAATCTTCTCTACCGGTGTGGATTTCCACGAGGCACGGGTGGCCGATCTCAACGGAGACGGCTTGCCGGACATCCTGGATAAGCCCTACAATTGGGAAACACCCCGAGTGGACGTATGGCTGCAAATCCCCAGAGGCCGCGCGGCCCTGTCAGGTTCGCCATAAGCTCGCCGCCTACCCCGGTGGCGATTTAGTTGGTTTAATCAACGATTTAGCTGGTTTAATCAAACGTTAAGGCGCAGCATGGGCCATGAAGAAAATGAACTCTCCTCCCCGAATTCGTCAACAACCTTTGGAAGCCGGTCAACTCTGGCGCATGGCGGAAGCGAATCTTCAAGTGGTAATGGTCGGAAAATTGCTCGTGCATTACAAATTGGGCAGGCACAACGCCGTCCGAGTCCCCAATTCCTGCAACTGCATCAAAACGATCGAGAAATATCTCAAAGGGAAAAAAGCCGTCCTGGCTTAGTCCGCCGTTAGCGCCTCGCCAGGGGCGCGGTGCGCGGCGTAATGCCGCGAGCTTTTATTTGTTGCCTTGTCATTTTGAGCGGCCGTCTTCATTTTAAGTTTAGATGAGTCGCACCAAGAAAATCTTCGGCACCGACGGCGTGCGCGGCACCGCAAATGTCGAGCCAGTCACCGCCGAAACAGCTCTCAAATTGGGCCAGGCCGCCGCCCACGTCTTCAAGAACCTGGAATCCGAATCCCGCGGCCGCGGCAAACATAAAATCGTCATCGGCAAGGACACCCGCCTTTCCGGTTACATGCTCGAAAACGCCCTCTCCTCCGGCGTTCTTTCCATGGGGGTCGATGTCCTGTTCATCGGCCCGTTGCCGACGCCCGGCGTCGCCTACGTCACCCGTAGCTTGCGCGCGGATGCCGGCATAGTGATCACAGCATCGCACAATCCTTACGACGATAACGGCATCAAATTCTTTCACGCGGATGGTTACAAGCTTGACGACCTGATCGAGAACCAGATCGAAGACCTGGTGTTCAGCGGCGAGATCGAGAACATCCGGCCAACGGCGCGCGAAATCGGCAAGGCCGTGCGCATTGACGACGCTTTGGGCCGTTACATCGAGTTTGCCAAGAGTTCCTTCCCCCGCCATCTGACCCTGGAGGGCATGCGCGTGGTGGTGGATTGCGCGCACGGGGCGGCGTATAAATCGACGCCGTGCGTTCTGCGCGAGTTGGGAGCGCAGGCGGTGGTTCATGGCAACGAGCCCGACGGAAGCAACATCAACAAGGACTGCGGCTCCATGCACCCCGAGCATCTTTGCCGTTTGGTGCGCGAAAACAAGGCGCACTTGGGCATGGCCCACGACGGCGACGCCGACCGGGTCCTGTTGTGCGACGAAAACGGCGTGCTCATTGACGGCGACGACATTCTGGCGATCATCGCTCTGGAACGGCTGGCCAGCGGCACCCTGGCCAGGAACACGGTCGCCACAACCGTCATGAGCAACGCGGGCCTCGACGCCGCCATCGAAGCCGCCGGAGGCAAAACCGTACGCACCGCCGTCGGCGACCAAAACGTGCTGGCGGCCATGTTGAAGCACGAACTGAACATCGGCGGCGAGCAAAGCGGGCATATCATCGTGCGCGACTACAGCACGACGGGCGACGGCTTGATCGCGGCGCTCCAAATTTTGCGCGTGATGAAAATGCAGAACAAGCCGTTGTCGGAACTGGCCCGGTGCTGGACGCGGTATCCGCAATTGTTGACAAACATCGTCGTGCGCGAGAAAAAGCCGTTGGAATCGCTGGATGGAGTCTCAAAGGTCATGGCCCAGGCGGAATCAGACCTCAAGCCGCATGGAGGCCGCGTGTTCCTGCGCTACTCTGGAACGGAACCGAAAGTGCGGCTTTTGCTGGAAGGGCCGGATGCCGCCGTCCTGGAACAGTGGAACCAGAAAATCTCCCGCGCGCTCAGGGAAGCTCTGGAGTAGCAAGCCACCGCCGAAGGGCAATGGCCAACGGATAAGCCCCTAGTTGTCACAAGTGAAGCCGCCCCGTAAAACTCGCCGGGCCGCGTCCCCGGCGCCCGCTCCGCGCCGCAAATGGATCTTCCGCATCGCGGCGCTCCTGGTCATGCCGTTGCTGGCGCTGGCCGTGTTGGAGGCGGCATTGCGTCTGGCCGGCTACGGCTACTCGACCGCCTTGTTCGAGAAGGCCCGCCTGGGCGGCAGGGATTACCTTCTCAACAACGAGAACTTCAGCCGGCGCTTCTTCCCCCCGAGCTTGTCCCGTTGGCCCAGTCCGCTCATGATCGAGCCGGTCAAACCCGCCGGCACGTGCCGCATTTTTATTTTTGGCGAGTCAGCCGCGCAAGGCGATCCGGAGCCGGCGTTCGGCGCGGCCCGGTATTTGGAGGTCTTGTTGCGCGAACGGTATCCGGGCGTGAACTTCGAGGTTGTCAACGTCGCCATCACCGCGATCAATTCTCATGTCATCGTGCCGATCGCGCGCGAATGCGCGCGTTACCAGGGCGACTTGTGGATCGTTTACATGGGCAACAATGAAATGATCGGACCCTTTGGCGCCGCCACGGTTTTCGGCGCCAAAGCTCCGCCGTGGCCGGTGGTGCGCCTTGGGCTGGCTCTCCAGACCACGCGCGTCGGCCAACTGCTCATGGACCTGGAGCGAAAACTCAAAAGCCACGGGAGCGAACCCGGCGTCTGGGGCGGATTGCAAATGTTTCTGGGCAATCAACTGGCGCCGGACGATCCGCGAAAAGAGGTCGTCTATAGAAATTTTCACAGGAACCTCAAGGACATCCTGCGGGCCGGCCGCAACTCCGGCGCCGCCATCGTCCTCAGCACGGTGTCGGTGAATCTCAAGGATTGCCCCCCCTTCGCCTCGCTCCCGTCCGGCAATTTGCCGCCGGCCGACCGGGAAAATTGCGATCGCCTGAGCGCCGACGGACGCGGCGCCGAATCAAGCGGTGATTGGAAGCTGGCGGCCGCTGATTTTAGCCAGGCCGTCGCGCTGGACCCGCAATTGGCGGAATCCCAATTCCGTGAAGGTCAAGCCCTCCTCAACCTCGACGACACCGCCGCCGCTGCCGGGCATTTCCAGAAGGCCTGCGATTGCGACGCGCTGCCGTTCCGGGCTGATTCGCGAATCAACGGCATCATCCGCGAAACGGCGGAACAAATGACCGGGCCGGACCTCGTTTTGTGCGACGCCGCGGCCGGGCTGCCCGAACCCGGCAAAATCCCCGGCGATGAAACCTTTTACGAGCATGTCCACTTCAATTTCGACGGCAATTACCGACTTGCCATGCTGTGGGCGGCCCAGGCCGGCCCTCTTCTTCCGGACAATGTCAAGAACAAGGATAAAGGCGGCTGGGCCTCGCAGGAAGTTTGCGAGGCGCGGCTGGGGCTCACAGACTGGAACCGGTGCGACGTGCTCAACGCCGTGCGCCAGCGCATGGAGCGGCCGCCCCTCAATAACCAAAATAACAACCAACGGCGCGTCTCGGAATTGACCGCCCGGATGGACCGTATGTTCCAGCAACGAACCCCGGCGGCCGCCGCCGCCGCGCGCGCTCTCTATTCCGATGCCATTGCCCGCGCCCCGCGCGATTATTTGCTGGCGGAGAACTTCGGCGAATTTCTCGAATTGACAGGCGACATCAAACAAGCCGCCTTTGAATGGAAGCAGGCGGGCGAGTTGATGCCCCGCAACCCATTCGCGTTTCTGACAGAAGGGCAGTTGTTGGAGAAGCTGGGGGAATTCCCCGCCGCGCGGGGCGATTTCCGCCAGGCGCTGAATCTTCATCCCCGCTACGCCGAGGCCTGGTTTGAGCTGGGCAAACTCGATGCCGTGGAAGGTAAGCTCGAGGAAGCGGTGAAGAATGATCAGCAGGCGGCGGCGTTGCAGCCCAACGACCCTCAAACTTATCTTGGCATGGGCAAAGCCCTCTCGCTCTTGAAGCGGACGGACGGGTCAACGCAGGCTTTCCGGCGCGCGCTCGAACTGGACGGGGCGAATTGGGAGGCGCATTACGCGTTGGGCGGAGAATTGGGCATGCACGGACGGATTAAGGAAGCGAAGGCGGAATTTGAGCAAGTGGTTCGTTTGCAACCTCAATACCCAATGGGCCACCTGAATTTGGGTGTGGCCCTTCTCAAACTCAACGATCCTGCCGGCGCGCGCGCGCAATTTGCCGAGACTCTGCGCCTGGACCCCGCCAATAAATCGGCCCGCGAGTTTCTGGCCGCCGTCCCTGCGACCAGGTGATCCACGCGGCGCGTTCCGGCAAGCAGTATGCCAGCGCGCTGCCGACCCCGATGGGCGACTTTACCGCACAAACGTGCGGTAGAGACCCGGCCCGGGGCCTGTTAGTGTTTGAAGCACGACCCAATTAAGTCATTTTAAAAAAGCACTATGAATCAAAAATTCTCTGCCAAAGCCATCCAGCGCTGTCTCTGGATGGGAGCCATGATCTTGAGCACGGCTGTCGCGTCAGCAGCCGGCACAGAGTTAACGTTCCAGGTGGATATGACCTCACAGGTCACCAACGGCACATTCACAGCCGGAACCCCCGTGTCCACCAGCGGAACATTCAATGGATGGGGCGAGTTCGGGCTGACCAACAACCCTGCCGCCCCCAACACCAACCTCTACACCGGAACCTTCGATGACACCAATGACGCCGTTGGAGGTGTGGTCATTTACAAGTACGTCACCAACAACTCGGATTATGAATCGACCTGGTCTGGCAATAATCGTTGCGCGCAGCTCCCCGCCGGCGGCGGGAGCCTGCTCCTTCCCTTGTCGTTTTTTGATGACGCCGGGCCGACGAACACCGTCAATGTGACGTTCCAGGTCGATATGGCCGAACAAACGTTTCTCGGCAACTTCGACACCAACGCGGGAGACACGGTCACCGTCAGCGGCTACTTCAACGGCTGGGATGACAGCGCGGACACGTTGACCAACGTCCCAACAATCATGACCACTAACGCGGCCGGGCTTGTCACCTCCAACGTCTATGTGGGCACCTTCGCAATAAGCGGCCCGACCAATGGAACCGAGGAGTACAAGTATGTCATTCAGCCGGCCGGCAATTACGAAGCCCCCACCTCGGCGGACTCGGATTCCGACAACAGCCACAACCGGTTTTTCATCATTGCCCCGGGAACGCTGCCGATCGTTTCCTTCAGCGACGTGCCTTACTCGTTAGTCCTTGTCACCAATAGCGTCACCTTCGAGGTCGATATGACCACACAAATTGAGGTGGGCAATTTCAATACGAATAATGGCTCATACGTGGAGATTCACGGGGACTTCGATAGTTGGGGCGCGGCGATAACCATGACCAACAATGACGACAGCAGCACCCCGAATATCTATAGCACAGTGATCGTTTACTCTGGCGCCCCCAACGCCCAGCATTATTACAAATATGTGATCCAGCCCGGCACACAGTGGGAAACTGATAACGGCCCTGATTCCATCGGTGGCAATCGCTGGTTCAATCTGACCAACAGTGCCGACACAAACCTCGTTGAAGGTCCCGTGTATTTCAGCGACGAGCCGCCCAGCTCGCTGATCGATTTTGTGACCGTGACCAATTGTATGGTGACCTTCACCGTGGACATGACCAACGCGGTCGGGACCGACGGCGTCGTATTCGACGGGTCCGGGGATCCTGTTTACCTCAACGGACTGAACGGTGGCACCAACAATAGCTTTTGGACCTGGGGCGCTCTGCAGCCGACCACCTATCAAATGAACAACATTCCTGGGACAGACCTTTACACCATCACTTTGCCAGTCAATCAGGGCCAGAACGATGAGTTGATCTATAAGTATAGCATCAACGGAGCTGATGACGAAGCCGGGTTCGGCGACAACCACGAGCGGTGGATTCGGAGCCTGCCCGACTACACGATGCCCGTGGACGTATTCGGCAGTCAGGGAGCCACGACCTCCACTGAACTACCCGCCGGTGATCTAAGCATCACTAACATGGTGGGCAACAATATCCAGGTCACCTGGCTTGGACGCCGCGGCGTCCAACTGCAAACGACCACCAATTATGGCACCGGCTGGACTCCCCTGCCCCTCACGGACGGGACAAACCTGATTGTCGCCCCAGGAGGGATGGCGACGACCAATTTTGCCATCGGGTCGAGCAACGTGTTTTACCGCCTGGTCGGGCCGGACTAAGGATGCGCGAGGATTCCCGCCCCGCTGTGAATCAGCGGCCTGACCGGGGAATGAACGACTTTATATGAAATTGCAGAAGACATCCGGGTCAAAGGCGTTCACGCTCATTGAGTTGCTGGTGGTCATTGCCATCATCGCGATATTGGCGGCCATGCTTCTGCCGGCTTTGAGCAAGGCCAAGCAATCCGCGGTGGGAATCAATTGCCTCAACAACAAGAAGCAGTTGCAACTGGCATGGACGATGTATGCCAATGACTTCAATGATCACCTCGCGATTAACGCCGACCAGTCCAAGGATTACGAGGTCGGCGGCGTCATCATGCATGATTGGTGCGAAGGCATCATGGACTGGACCAGCAGTTCGCAAAACACCAACATCGGTTACATAATCAATCCGAAGGTCGCCTCTATGGGACCTTACACCGTCAACACCTACTCGATTTATTGGTGTCCGGCCGACACTTTCCTCAGTCCGGAGCAGCGTCCCCTGGGATGGGATCATCGTTGCCGAAGCATCTCCATGGACGGCGCGGTGGGCGACGGAGAAAAGTACACATTTCCCAACTGGGGCTCGGAGAGGATGTGGTGGGCCGTCAAGATGAGCGATTTGACCGCGCCCGGCCCGGCCATGAGCTGGGTATTTATTGACGAGCATCCGGACAGCATCGACGACGAAATCATGTACATCAATCCGGCGGAAACCAATGGAACCGGAGTCTTTACGGAACTGCCCGGCAGCCTTCACGACAGCGCCTGCGCGGTGAGCTTTGCAGACGGCCATGCCGAGATGCATAAGTGGATCGCGCGCGAAACGATCCACCCCGTGACCTTCACAGTGGTCGACCAGGTAAACGTCACTGCCAGCCCGGACCTCTCGTGGCTGGCGGTAAGAACACCGCATGCCCCGTGATTCCGCCACAGGCGTGCGTCACCCGCGCAGGTATTTGACCACCGCCTCCGTCCGCGAATGGACGTGCAATTTCTCATACACCGTGCGGACGTAACTCCGCACCGTGTCGATGCTGATGTTCATCCGGTCGGCGATTTCCTTGTACGCATACCCTTTGGCCAGTTGTTCCAGAAATTCCTTCTCCCCCGGCGCCAGGCGCGCCACCGGCGAATTGTCCCCCGCCGGCCTGGAAAAAAACTGCACCACGCGCCGCGCCAGTTGCGGAGTCATCGGCGAACCGCCGCCGTGAACATCATGGATGGCCTCAAGCAGCCGCGCCGAAGCCGTCCGCTTGAGCAGGTAGCCGCTGGCCCCGGCCTTCAAGGAATTGAACAACGAATCGCTGTCCTCATAAATTGTCAACATGAGGAATTGCACCTTGGGCAGAATGGTTTTGAGTTGCCGCACGCATTCCACCCCCTTCATCCCCGGCAGGTTGATATCCATCAGCACCACGTCCGGCGGATGGATGGGGATTTCCCTCAGGGCCGTTTCGGCGTCGGGAAAGTCGCCCGCCATGCGCAACGCCGGCGCGCGCCGGATGAGGGCGGCCAGGCTGCTCCGTATTCCCTCGTCATCGTCCACAATCGCAACCTTGATTTGAGCTTTTTCTGTCATGCCAACTGCCCCTTCCCATTGGCCGAAACCTGCCCAAAATGCAGCCGCAGCGCGACGGTTGTTCCCTCGCCCGGGCAGCTCTCAATGGTCACGCTCCCGCCGATCGCCTGCACGCGCCGGCGCATATTGCCCAGTCCGTTGCCACGGCCTTGTCGTTTGGTGTCAAATCCCTGCCCGTCGTCCTGCACGACGATTCCCATCTCTTGGGCTGTGGCTTCGGCGCTGATGCGGACCTCGTGCGCGGCGGAATGTTTGAGCACGTTGGCAAGGGCTGACTTGACCACCAGAAAAATATTGTGCCGAACTTCGGGCGGCAGCGGGCGCGACGGCAAGTCGGCCGGGAGATCCAGCAGGCAACGAATCCCGCTGCCGTCGAACAGTTCATTGGCAAAGTGCGCGATGTATTCCACCAGGCTTTGCAGCGAATCGCTTCCGGGCCGCACCGCCCAGACTATTTCCTCCAAAGCCCTCACGGTTTGATCCGCCGACTGCGATATCTTGGCCGCGTGCCCTTCGATTTGCCCGGGATTGTCGCGGTCCGCCTTGAGCAATCCGCTAAGAAGCGAAATGCGGGCCAGGGACGATCCCAAATCATCGTGCAGATCGCGCGCGATTCGCTCCCGTTCATGGGCCAGCGCGCGCTCCCGTTCCAGTTGTTCCAATCGGCGTTGAAGTTTGCGCTGTTCCACCACCCGCGCCCCGATCGCGATGAATGCCAGCAAACCGAGAAATGCCGGGACGCGAAACCACCATGTCTGCCAGAAATACGGTTTGACGGTTACGGAGACGCTTGCGCCCGTCGCGCTCCAGACTCCCCGGCCGTTGCCGGCGACGACCTCAAAGCGGTATTCGCCGTACGGCACATAAGGAAAGGATGCCGAGCGGGTCGATCCGGCTTCCACCCAATCGGAATCCAATCCTTCCAGGCGATACCGGAAGCGCACCCGTTCCGGGGCATCGAAATTAATTCCCGTATATCCGAACTCCAGCCGGTGCCTGCCCGGCGCAAGATGCAACGATTCCGCGAACTCCGGCACCCCGTCGACCAGCGTCTCCTCCAGCACGACCGCCGGCGCGGGGCTTTCCACGGTTTGGTGATGGGGATCGGCCACCACGATCCCCTCCTGCGTCGGGAACCAGAGCAGGCCCGATTTTGTTCTCAGCCCGATCGGAAAGACTCCACTGATGCACTCTTCGGACAGCATCCCCTCCGCCCGCCCATAGATCTGCGGATACACTTCCGTTCTCGTGTGGGCCGCCAGGTCCCCCAATTCGTGCTTGCTGACACAGACGATGCCGCGATCGCCGCCCAACCAAAGGTTGCTGGCGTCGTCTTCCAGGATTTGCGAGATCGTATTGTCGGGAAGTCCTTCACGGGTGGTAAACGTCGCCACCGCTCCTGCTGCAAGGCGGCTCAAACCGCCGCCGCTGGTCCCGATCCAAAGCGTGCCTTCCGGGTCCAGGTAGAGTGTCCGGACCCAACTGCTCAGGAGTCCGCTCTGTTTCCTCCAATGTCCGTCCGCTTTGCCTTCAACATTGAACAATCCGTCGCCGGCGGTTCCCACCCACATGGAACCATCCCGCTCCGGCACGAGTGCCGTGACGGCATGGACGCGCGGCCCCTGCCTTTGCGCCAGCCACTGCTCATTGTCCTGCCACCAAAGCTCCCCTTGTCGTGTCCCCGCCCACAACCCTCCATTCACATCCTGCCCCAGCGCGCTGACGTCCACGTTCGTCAACGCCTGCAACCCGGGTTGGCTCTCCACTGGGCCGACGTCCTTAAATTGCAGCAACCCGCGAGCGGTGCCCATCCAGCAACTGCCGTCCTTTGCCATCAACAATGCCCCAACCCCGGCATCCTCCGGCGATAAGCCGACTGCCGCCCGCGAACGGAAATAACGGCCATCCCACACGTAGAGGCCCTCGCTTGATTTGCTGGCCCAAATCACGCCGGGGGTCACTTCGGCCAGGCCCTGCACCGCGCCCCTGCCCAAGCCCTCGTTGTAGCCGATCACAGACAGGTATTTGGGTCGCAATTGATTCAACCCCTCGTGCGTGCCGACCCAGAGTTCACCTTCCCGGTCCACCAGCAGCGCTTCCACCAGGTTGTCCGACAACCCACTGCTGGCGTTGACTGCCACCAGCTTCCCATGCTTGAACTGAAACAAACCCTCGCTCACTGAACCGGCCCAAACTGTCCCGTCGGGATCCTCCGCAAGGGCGCTGACGTAATGCCTGGCCAGGTGGCGCGGCAACCGGTACGGGCGCCAATGTCCAGCCTCACGATACAGCACCCAGTCATCGCCGGCTCCGACCCAGATGCGCCCTTCATGATCCACCAGCAGGGAATGCACATTCCGCAGCAAATAATCGAAGTCGCGGTCAAGCACCTGAAAAAGCTGCCCTCCCCGCAGCGTGAACAACCCCGCCCCCTTGGCGCCAATCCACAGGATGCCGCGCCGGTCGCTAAAGAGCGCGGTGATTGGCTTTCCGGCCAGCTCTCCTCCCGCGCCGTAAGGATGCAGATGCTGGTCCTCCCATACCGCCAACCCGGCATCCGTTCCCACCCAAACCCGCCCCTGGCTGTCCTGCGCCAGGGCATTGACCGAATCCGACGGGAGCCCATTTTCAGTGGCAAAAGTCGTGAACCGTCCGTTCTGCCACCGACCCAATCCCGTCCCGACGCTCCCGATCCACAGCGCGCCTTGCGAATCCCCCAGCAGCGTCTGAACCGGCCCGGCTTGAAATCCTTCCGGCAAACCGAACGAGACAAACCTCGCCCCGTCAAACCGGCTCACCCCGGCGTCGCTGCCCACCCACAGGTAACCGTCCCTGGTCTGTGCCAGCGCGCGCACAAAATTCTGCGGCAACCCTTGCTCGCGCTGCAACACCCGAAACGTGAACGGCAACCGGCCCCGTTCGATCATCAACCCCGCGTTTCCCGATTTTATCCCGCTGTCGTCCAGCACGAAATCGCTGAACGAGGTCGCAATGACCATCTCGCTGAATATCCAGCCATCCCCGCCGCCGCCGTGCCGCAACCGGATTTGATTGAACGACGCCTTGGCGGTGAACCGCGTCGTCAAGCTCTCCATCTGGCTGGCTTCAGTCGCGCCCGGGCCGAGATCCGGATCCATCCAAACGGTCACCCGGTCCTTGCCCCCCGGCACATATTGCACTTTAAAAACAATCGTCCGCTCAATTCCCTTGCGCGGCAGCTCGTAGTCAAAGGACACGCCCCGCCCCGCATCCGTGGGCTTGGAGGAGTGAAAATCGATGCCGTAATCGGTGGTCTCATTGTTGGTCTTGCCGGTCTCAAAAACATTGAAGTTGGTTTTGCGCGCCTCGAATACGTTGAACGCGCCGTAGGCCCAGGCATTGAGCGCGTTGCCCACTGCCAGCCGTTCGGCGTCCCCTTCGTATAACTCGAACCCGGCAAAATAAGGCTCCGTCCCCGCGTCGGATATCGGGTTGACGTGAAATTTGAAGTAAAGCGCATTGGTGGCCGTATCATCCCGCTTGACAGAGCCGCCAAGTATATCCGTGCCCGGTCCCGTTTCATGGACGAGCGTCGCCCCCAAATCGCTCCAAATGATGTCTGCCGGGCAGGACAGCGCCGCCAACCAAAGTAATCCAGCCGCCAACCATCTCCATCCGGGGCGGTGGTCTGAATTCAGTGGAGGCGTGGTCATCGTCCAACTATGAGCCAAATGGCCGACAACGACAAGTCTCACATCCGTCATAACGACCACTTTGCGAGGGCATCCCCGCATGTTTATGCGGTGGTGTGAACAGGGTGGCTCCAGTAACTTCCAATGGATTGTCACCGATAAGAACGCAACCGAGGCTTCCTAACTTCATCGGCTTTTTGGCTGCCGTGATGTTGCTTTGCAACCTTGCGGCTGCGGAAAATCCTGGCCAACTGCCGGCGCGATCTTCCCCGGCGTGGCTGCGCGACGGCGTGTTTTACGAAGTTTTTCCGCGCGATTTTTCACCCGCCGCCAATCTGGATGGCGTCACCGCGCGCCTGGATGAATTGAAGGACCTGGGCGTGACTATTCTTTGGATCATGCCGATCCATCCGATCGGAGAAAAGCTCCGCAAAGGCCAGTTTGGCAGCCCTTATTCCGTCAAGGATTATTACGCCGTGAATCCCGATTACGGAACATTGGACGATTTCAAACGGCTTGTCGCCGAAGCGCACAAGCGCCAGCTCAAGGTAATCATGGACCTTGTTGTCAACCACACGGCGTGGGACAGCGTGCTGATGCGGCACCCGGAGTATTACAAGCACAACGCCGGGGGCCAGGTCATCCCGCCTATGCCGGAATGGAGCGACGTGGCCGGGCTGAATTATGACAACCCCCAGCTTCGGGAATATGTCCTCAAGTTGATGAAATATTGGGTGCAGACGTGCGACGTGGATGGTTTCAGATGCGACGTGGCTTCAATGGTGCCAACGGATTTCTGGGAAACGGCGCGGACTCAACTCGAAAGCGTCAAGCCGGACATCATCCTGCTGGCCGAGGCGAGCAAACCCGAATTGCTGGTCAAGGCTTTTGACGTCGATTACGGCTGGCCTCTCATGGGCGCGCTCAATGACGTCCTGACCAAAGGCGCGCCGGCCTCCAATCTTCGCGCTTCGTGGCAGGAGAGCGAGCGGCTCTTCCCGCGCGATGCGCTTCACATGCGCGTCTCCGACGATCACGATGAACCGCGCGCCGTTTCGCGCTTCGGGGTGCGCGGCGCTTTGGCGGCTTCGGCGCTCATGTTCACGCTGGACGGCGTCCCGCTGCTTTACAACGGAATGGAAGTGGGCGATGCGACGGAATCCGGCGACCCCGCCCTCTTCAACAAGTTGCCTGTTGACTGGTCACCCAAGGGCCGTCCGCCTTTGCGCAAAATTTATCGCGCCCTTATCCGCTCGCGCAAGGAGCACGCTCCGTTTCGCGACGGGCGCGTCGTTTGGCTGCCGAATTCAAAGGAAGACAGTCTCGTGACGTTCGAGCGCGCGGATGAAAACGCGGAATTCGTGGTGGTGATCAATTTCTCCAATCGTCCCCTCAGCGGACGGGTCGAGGTCGATAATAGCGAGGACTTCAAGCCGGTTGGAATCTCCGGAATGCCCGAGGTCCCCGACCAGGATTTTCCATCGGTTCATTTGGGAAGCTTTGAATGGCGCATTTATCAGCGCGATCTGACCGCTGCCAAACCTGCCGCTTCAGACGCCGGCAATGTCCAGGTCGGCTCGGCGCGCCCCTGATATGAGCGCGGCGCCCGAGGAACCCGCCACCCGGCTCAGTCCCGCCGCGCCCAAGCCCCAGTTGGGTTTCTGGCAAATCTGGAACATGAGCTTCGGCTTTCTGGGCATTCAATTTGGCTGGGGCTTGCAGATGGCCAACATGAGCCCCATTTACACCTACCTGGGCGCGCGCGACGATCAACTGGCCAAGTTGTGGCTGGCCGCTCCCCTGACCGGCTTCATCATCCAACCCATCATCGGAAGCATGAGCGATCGCACGTGGGGAAAGCTCGGCCGGCGCCGTCCGTATTTCCTTTTCGGCGCCGTCCTAAGTTCCCTGGCATTGCTGCTGATGCCCAATTCCGGCCCTCTGGCCCAATGGATCCTGCCCCACCTTCCTATGTTCTACATGGCCGCCGGTTTGCTCTGGGTGCTGGACGCGTCCATCAACGTGAGCATGGAGCCCTTTCGCGCGTTCGTGGCGGACAAATTGCCCGAACAGCAGCGCGGGATGGGTTACGCGATGCAAAGTTTTTTCATCGGCGTGGGCGCGGTGATCGCCGACATGCTGCCGTATATTTTGAAAAATTGGTTCCACGTCACCAGCGACACGACCGGCGCCAACTCCATCCCGCCGAATGTGAAGCTTTCCTTTTACCTCGGCGCCGCCGCGTTTCTCGGCGCGGTTTTGTGGACGGTTTGCTCCAGCGGCGAATATCCGCCTCCCGACCTTGAGGCGTTCCGCCGGAAAAAGTCGGGCGGTCTGGCGGCCCTCTTGCGCGAGATTCCCAGCGCGCTGGTGGAAATGCCCGGCACGATGAAGCGCCTGGCATGTATGCAATTCTTTACATGGTTGGGCCTCTTTTGCATGTGGCTTCATTTTTCCAATGCGGTGCCCGTTGTTTTTGGCAACAGCGACCCACGCTCGGACGTCTTTAAACGCGGCGCGGAATGGGCTGGAGTTTGTTATGCGGTAAAGGACGCAGTGACTTTTTTGGCGGCGTTTGCCTTGATGGCCGCTTCGCGCAAGATGGCGCGCAAGCGCATTCACGGAATCTGCCTGGCCCTCGGCGGCATCGGACTGCTGGCGATCGGCTTCATTCACGGCGAGGAACACAAGGGCCTGTTGCTGCTGGCGCTTGCGCTGGGCGGCGTGGCGTGGGCCTCCATTCTTTCGATGCCCTACGCCATCTTGTCCGGGGCGCTGCCGGCGGAACGGATGGGCGTTTACATGGGCATTTTCAATTTTTTCATAGTATTGCCGGAAATCATCGCCGCGCTTACATTTGGTCCACTGGTGAAAAATTTCCTCGGAGGCAACCTTGTTTACGCCGTGATGGCGGGCGGCGTTTTCCTGTTGCTGGCGGCGGCGCTGGCGCAGTGGGTGGATGAAAAACCCGCGTGCCCCTGACGCCCGCGCATGAAACTGACCATTCGATTGCGTTACTATACGCGCTTGGGCCAGTCCCTGTTTCTTTGCGGCGATCACGAACGGCTTGGCGGCGGCCGCCAGGAAAACGCCCTGCCTTTGCGTTATGTGAATGAGGAATTCTGGGAGGCTGCGCTTGAATTTCCGGATTCGCCGCTGCCCGATACCCCGCTGAGTTATTATTTTATCTTGCGCAACCCCGACGGTCCCGTGGTCGAGGATTTCGGCGCGGACCGAAAACTTGATCTTGCGCGTCTGACCGGCGGACACGCCGTTGTCATCGATTCGTGGAACGACCTGGCGACGGTCGAGAATGTTTTTTTCACCGAGCCATTCAAAACTGTTTTGCTCCGGACGGAGGAAGAGGCGGGTGACGCCACACCGCCCGGCGGCGCCACCCATTGGTTCAATGTCAAAGCGCCGTTGCTCCCCAAAGGCCAGACCCTCTGCCTGCTGGGCAGCGCCGGCACGATGGGCGCTTGGAACCAGGCCGCGCCGGTGTTGCTGCGACGCTCCCCCGGATGCTTCAGTGTCCGGCTCGACCTCGCGCGGGAATTATTTCCTCTCGCTTACAAATACGGCGTCTATGACACCGAACGGAAGGCGTTTGTCCGCTATGAGGCGGGCGACAATCGCGTGCTCGCCGAACCCGCCAGTCAGGGCTCACAGGTCATCGTCAATGACGGGTTCGCGCGGCTGCCGGGCAAGCCGTGGCGCGGGGCGGGCGTCGCCATACCAGTCTTCAGCCTGCGCAGCGAAAAAAGCTTCGGCGTCGGCGAATTCCTGGATTTGCCCCTTCTGGCGGATTGGGCCCGCCGCACCGGGCTTAAACTGATTCAAATCCTGCCGGTCAACGATACCTGCGCCAACCACACGGCGGCCGACTCGTATCCGTACGCCGCCATTTCCGCCTTTGCCCTGCACCCGCTTTATTTGAATCTTGATCGTCTTGCCGGACCCGGCAACCGGCTTCCCGAGGCACTCGCCCGCCTGCGCGACCGGCTCAACAAGCTGGAAACGGTGGATTATGTCGCCGTGATGGAGGCCAAGCTCGCATTCCTGCGGAATATTTTCCCGGCGCGGCAAATGGAAACGTTGGCGTGCGCGGAGTATCAGGATTTTTGCGCGCAAAACCAGCACTGGCTCGCGCCGTACGCGGCGTTTTGCTTTCTGCGCGACAAGTTCGGGACTTCGGACTCCGGCCAATGGCGGGAACACCGAGTCTATGACGCCACCGAGATAAACACATTGGCGGCGCGGGATTCCACGGCGCGTGATGAGATGGATTTTCATTGTTTCATCCAATTTCATTTGCACTCCCAACTGCGCGAAGCGGCCGAATATCTGCATTCCCAGGCCTTGATTTTGAAGGGCGACATTGCCATTGGCGTCCATCGCCACGGCGCCGATGTGTGGCAGCAACCGGAGTTATTCAACACCGACATGCAGGCTGGCGCGCCGCCGGACCCTTTCGCAGCCAAGGGCCAGAACTGGGGCTTTCCCACTTACAATTGGCAGCGCATGAAACAGGATGGCTTTGCCTGGTGGAAGCAACGCCTGGCGCAGATGGGGTGCTATTTCGATGCCTTTCGCATCGATCATATTCTCGGCTTTTTTCGCATCTGGAGCATCCCGCAAAGCGCGGTGGAAGGCATTCTCGGTTATTTTGTGCCCGCCATTCCGGTGCGCCCCGGCGAATTCGCCGCGCGCGACATCGCCTTTGACCACGAACGGTTCGCCAGGCCTTTCATCGATGACCCCGTATTGCGCGAATTCTTTGGCGACAACGCCCAAAGCGTGGCGCGCCAATTTCTCAACCCCCTCGCGGGTGGAACGTATTCGCCAAAGCCGGAATTTGCGACGCAACGGGACGTGGAAAAACATTTTGCGCTGCCGGAAAATAGCGGGCGCGACGCGGGTTTGAAGGAGGGTCTCTTTGATTTGATCAGCAACGTGTTGATGATCGAGACTCCGGGCGCGGAATTTCATTTTCGGCTGGGCATGGAGCAAACGTCTTCGTTCCGGCAATTGGACGAGAATATCCAGGCGCAGATGAAGGAATTGTACGCGGATTATTTTTTCCGGCGCCAGGACGATTTTTGGCGGCGCCAGGGGCTTCAGAAACTGCCCGCTCTCAAACGCGTGACCAACATGTTGATTTGCGGCGAGGATTTGGGAATGGTCCCGGTCTGTGTCCCCGAAGTAATGAAGGAACTCGCCCTCTTGAGCCTGGAAATTCAACGCATGCCCAAGTCATCGAACACGGATTTTTCTCCTCCGGCGGACGCTCCGTATCTGAGCGTCGTCACGCCCGCGACCCATGACATGAGCACGATTCGCGGCTGGTGGCTTGAAGACAAGGCCATCACGCAAAAATTCTTCAACCAGCAACTCCTCCAGGCCGGCCCGGCGCCAACTCAATGCGAGCCGTGGATCAACCGGGATATCGTCCGCCAGCATTTGGATTCCCCGGCGATGTGGAGCATTTTTCAATTGCAGGACCTCCTGGGGATGGACGCCGCGCTGCGTCGCGTCGACGTGGACGCGGAACGGATCAACGTACCGGCAGTCTCGAACTATTACTGGCGCTACCGCATGCATCTGCCATTGGAGGCATTGGTCCGCGCGGAGAATTTTAACCGGCAGGTGGAAGATATGGTCCGACGGAGCGGCCGGTAATCACGGACAATTGCCGCCACAGTGGGTAGGGTAACACCTAATATTTAACGCGGACAACCGACGGATAACGTGGGAATCAATACCGCCGCGTTGACATTGACAGTTGGGCGGTGAGGTGGTCATGCAAATGAAAAATAAAATGAGCCTCCTGGCCGGACGGTACTTGGCCGCGCTTGCCAACCACTTGAAGGAGAATTCGGCCGCGAGTTTGCAGCCGGCATTGAAACTGGGACGCCAGGCGGTGGCCCAGCAACTTGAAACTTTGGAGTTGGCCCGCATTCACGAGCAGGCACTCGCCACGTTGGAATCGTCCAGTCCTAAAGACGAGATGACCAAACGGGCGGCGATCTTTTTTGCCGAAGCCATCACGCCAGTCGTGGAGACTCATCGCGCCGCCCGCCAGGGCAGAATCGATTTGAACCGGGTCACTCGGTCGCTCAACCGGCGCGCGATGGAATTGGCCGCCGCCAACGTCCAGTTGAAACGCGGCGTCACCCAGCGCAAGAAAGTGGAAGCCGCCCTTAAGAAAAACGGTGAACATTACAACAGGCTGCTAAGCGACTCCCTCCAACTGCAGGAAGATTTGCGGCGCGTGACACATCAACTCCTGGCGACGCAGGAGGATGAACGTAGGAAGGTCAGTTGTGAACTCCGGAACGAAGTCGCCCAGACGCTCTTGGGCATCAATGTGCGGCTGCTCTCTTTGAAGCAGGAGGCGCGCGTCAACAGCAAGGGTCTCAAAAACGAAATCGCCATCACACAACGTTTGCTGGTAGAGTCGACCATGTCCGTGCGCCGGGTCGCCCGCGGATTCGAGAACTCATGAAAAGCAAGCTCAACATATCGCGACGCTATCAGGCGGCGTTGCGAACGCACTTGACGCAGGGCCTGCAGGCAGGCCTGGAGTCGGCGCGAGGACTGGGCAACCAGGCACTGGCCGCCGGCTTGCAAACCCTCGACCTGGCCAAGCTCCACGAGCAAACCCTGGTCAACGAACTGTTGCCGCCCTGTCGCCCCGAAAAGCGCGCCGCCCTCATCAAGCAGGCGGGCATTTTCTTTGCGACGGCGATCACGCCCATCGAGAGGACCCATCGCAGCGGCCGGGACGCCGCCGCCCTCCTGAAGAAATTCATCGAGACCTTGAGCCAGCGCACGGTGGAACTGGCCGCCGCCAATCTGGAATTGAACATGGAAATCACCCAGCGCAAGGCGGTCGAGCAGGCCCTCAAAAAAAGCGAGGGTCATTACGCGCAGTTGCTGGATAAGTCGGAGCGCCTCCAGGAACAATTGCGGCGGTTGTCCCGACAGATTCTCTCAGCACAGGAGGAGGAACGAAAGGAAATCAGCCGCGAACTCCATGATGTCATCGCCCAAACCCTCACAGGCATCAATATCCGCCTGGCGGCCTTGAAAAAGGAGGCCGCGGTCAACACCGCGGGTCTGGATCGCAATATCGCCCGCACTCAACGCCTGGTGGCGAGATCGGTGGACATCGTGCATCGCTTCGCCCGAGAATTGCGCCCCGCCGTGCTCGATGATCTCGGTCTCATTCCCGCCCTCCATTCCTACATGAAAAATTTCGCCGCGCGCACCGGCGTCCGCGCTCATTTGACTGCGTACGCCGCGGTGGAGCAATTGGATGCCGCCAAGCGCACAATTCTCTTTCGTGTCGCCCAGGAATCCCTCACCAATGTCGCCCGCCACGCCAAAGCCAGTCGCGTGGACGTGAGCATCCGAAAATTTCCTGGCGCAGCGCGTCTGGAAATCAAGGACGATGGCAGTTCCTTTCGAGTCGAGCACAAATTGCGGGCCAGCAACGGCAAACGGCTGGGACTGCTCGGCATGCGGGAGCGGGTCGAAATGGTCGGCGGCGCCTTTTCCATCGAATCCGCGCCGGGCCACGGCACCACGGTCCGGGCTGACGTTCCATTCGCCCTGCGGAAAGCCTCGCGGAAAAAATCACCGAACATCGCATTAATACCACCATGAAACCTATTACTGTCTTACTGGCCGAAGATCATACGATTGTGCGCGAAGGTTTTCGCAAAATGCTCGAGCTGGAAGGGGGCCTGCAAGTCGTCGGCGAAGCCCAGGACGGACGCCAGGCCGTTGACCTGGCCAACAAACTTCGTCCGGCCGTCATCTTGATGGACATCGCGATGCCCTTGCTCAATGGCCTGGAGGCGACGCGCCAGGTGCTCAAGACTTGCCCCGACGCCAAAGTGCTTATTCTCTCGGCGCACAGTGACGACGCCTACGTCAAAAACGCGATGGAAGTCGGCGCTGTCGGATTTCTGGTCAAACAAACCTCCTCCCACGACGTCTGCAAGGCGATTCGGGAGGTGCAAAAAGGAAAAAAATTCTTCAGCGCTTCAGTTTCCAGGCGTCTGGATCGTCTCGATCATCTGGCTCCCCGGTTGCCTGGCTGCCCAGGGTCCGTGACTGCGAAAAATGTCCAACTGACTTCGCGCGAGATAGAAGTGCTTCAACTCATCGCCGAAGGCAAAGCCAACAAGGAAACAGCCGCCGAACTCGGCATCGGCATCAAAACAGTCGAGAAACATCGCGAGCATCTCATGTCAAAGCTTGACATCCATGACACCGCCGGCCTGACCCGCTACGCCATTGCCGCAGGCATCATCGAGAGCAGCGTCCAGTTGACCATCCTCTGAGGATGAACAGTCCGTGAAATTCGTGGTTCCGTTTCTTCGAGACCTTTCGGCTCCGCCAGAATGCACATTCTCTGAGTCCCCTGCGCGGGAACTCTCGCTTGATTTCCCGCGCCGCTGCCTGCGGTTGAGGACGCCCGTTGACGATGCGCGGTGATCTCGTTTGGTTTCATGAGGCGTCTCTTCTCGCGGAGCGCGCGGAGAAAGACACACGAAAAACCTGAAAAATCTGCCAGCGTGTTTTGAAAAGAGCTCGGTCGGGCAGACCGCGTGGCGATTACTTGTGGCGAAGTCGGTAAAAAAGACCCTGTCCCGGCATCGGCATCTGGGCGGTCACGTGGCCTCCATTGGTTTTTACCGCGGGATCAATCGGATACCAGTTCGCCAAATTGGAACTGCCCTCCAGAATGTAATCCGAAGCATCGGCGGGCCAGTAAAGGCCGATATTGTTGGTCGAAGGCGCAATCCCTAAAGCGGGTATCGGCGTCACGGCTCCGCCTTCCCCGCAGCCATGAAGGCCGCAGCCGCTTGCGGCGCAGCCGGATATCAGCGGATTTCCATTGGTGTCATAAGTCATGATGTTCCATTGAACCTGGTTTGTTACGCACCCAACTCCTGAATTTTCCGGCAGAGCACAATACAGCGGCATGAGGGACTCAAAAACAGCATCCGTCACGATTTGCTGCGCGTACGCAAAATTCGTCGGGCTGGCATCGGCGACAGTCATGATCACGTAGTCCGGTCCGATGGTGGTAGCTCCTACTGGCGGCGGCGGACTAGGCGCGGAAGTGCATCCGCTGCGAAGCACGGCGGTAATGTATCCGTTGGTGGCGGCCGGCCCCGGATTGACCGTCAAAGTGGCTGGGAGGCTATTCGTCATGCCCAGAAAATTGGAAACTTCCACCGTGTAAGTGCCGGCCTGACTTGTTTGAGCATCAGGCAACACCAGCACAGCATTTGTCCCTCCTGCAACAGCATTGGTTCCGTCGAACATCCACTGATAATTCAAGGGCGCAGCGCCGGATGCATTGACGCCGAACGTGGCTGATTGGCCAGAGTTAACAGACTGATTGCCCGGTTGACCGACGATGATGGGCGGTCCGGATTCGAAGCCCGCGCATGAACGATCCTGGCAGCCGCTTGCCGCGCAGCCGGAGGTGTTCGGATTCCCGTTTGCGTCATAGGTCATGACATTCCATTGCACCGAATCGGTGACGCAGCCCATCTTGGGCAACGCGCAATACAGCGGCATAATGGATTCAAAGACCGCGTCACTTGCTATCTGCTGGGCGTTCTGCCAATCCCCAGGGTCGCCGTAGCCAACCGTGATGATAACATAGTCCGGCCCGGTCGCGATTTCGCCGACCTGCGGCGGCGGAGGCGGAGCATCCGTGCATTCGCTTCGTAACACCGCTGCAATATAGCCGGGAACGACAAATGGAGTCACTGTCAACGTAACGCCGATACTGTTGGTGCTGCCGATGTTATTGGACACCCGCACCTCATAGAGGCCAGCCTCATTGGATTGGACGTCGCTCAGTGATAGTGAACTATTCGTCGCTCCGACCAACGTGTTGGTCCCGTCGAATACCCATTGATAGGTTAGAGGAGCGGCGCCCTCGGCAACCACTGTGAATACGGCCGTTTGCCCGATGGAGGAAATCTCATTTGTTGGCTGCACTAGGATCGTCGGACCGGTCGACAAAGGGTTGGTAACCAGCAGTTGCGAATAAACAATCTGCAAAACATCCCCGTCGTAATCCGGCACTCCGGAGGAGCTGATTGGCGAACCGGACACCACTCGCGAAGCGGCGCCATTGCTGGAATATTCGGCGTCCACGGGACTGGTTGCGTCTCCGGAGGAATTCTGAATGTCCACAAGCAAATTGCCCTGCGCCGGATCATACGTGAATGGGTGGTTCAACGGTATGATGATGTCGAATTCCTTCGGCCCTCCGTCAGGGCCAGTGAATGTGCTGAACAATGTTACCGCTCCGCTTACAACCGGCTGGGCGTCGGGCCCGGTATTGTCATTGAAGGTTGGGCTCAGGCCGCCGGGCTGAACGGAAGTGGTGGACAGGACTATTTGCACGTCCCAAATGGTTGCGCTGAATGCGGTGCCCGGCATGTAGTCGGCAACATTTGGCCGGAAGCGCAATTCCTGAATGCTGACCGGCCCGTTGGGAAAATTGGTCGAGGCATAAACGGTTTGCTCGCGGCCAGCCCGGTTCAAAATCCCGGAGGAACCCGTGCCTTCGCGGGCGTCAAGTCCGTTTGGCACGACAACCGTGGAAGCCGTCGAAGTGAGCGCTGCCATGCCCAGAAACGACGCCAGCGCCAATGCGGTGGTAATAAATCCTTGCGAATGAAGAGCTCTAGTCATATTGACTTCCTTTCGGTAGTATGGACTGATCCCGATGCTGCTCCCTTTATCCCAGTTGTCAATACAAATCGGCGCCTCCATAGCCGCCGGAGCGACTAGACAAATCGTGTTTCTCTCTCTCGTCGTCACCTCATTATTTCCATCGCCAGGCAATAATCCTTGTAGCCCATCGCCCGCCAGAACTTCACCGCGGCTTCGTTTTGCGTCAGAACAGATACCGTGAGGCGTCGGGCGCGCGGCCAGATTTGGTCGCGCAACAAATCAAAGGCCGTTCGCCCGATTCCCTGGCGGCGCAGATGGCGCGCGACGAAAAAATGCCGCAGGTGGACTTCTTCAGGATCCGCCCGATAGAGGGCGTAGGCGGCCACTTCACCGTCGCGCTCGAACAGGACGGCGTCGTACCCTTCTTCCAGCCAGCTTCTCATGCGTCTCTCCAATTCCGGTACGGTCATTGAATTGCGGTGCCGTTCATCCGCGATGAGCTGATGGTTGAGTTCCGCCAGGAGGCGGCAATCGCGCCTTTGCGCCATTCGCCAGGTCATACCGCACACGTTATTTGACATTCATCGATTGCGCCAGTTCGACCGCGCGGCCTTCGAGCCAGACCTCCCGGTCCGCTTGCGACCGTTCGTCGTTTTGCGCCAGCAATTGCACCCCGGGCAACATGCCGGTTTCGACGACATAAAGCCGGTCACCATGAACAAACATCGCGATGCCGGTTTTTGGGCCGACGGGACGGACGAAGATAAAGGATATCACCCCATCCCGCGCCGTAGGATGGTAATGGACATCGATTTCGCTGCCGTATTGCCTCTCGGCAAATTCGGTCAAAGCGCGTTCGCGGCCCTTGGATTGCAGAATGGACATCATCGAACTTTGCGAGTTGAAGGTCGCCGAGGAAAAAGTGATGCGGCTTCCCCAGTTATCGTGGAACGTGACGCTGTTCGGGCTATCGCTCAACACGCCGCCTCCCACTTCGGAGCTGACCGGAAATGGAACCGAGAAGTCTCCGTGGGACGACGTATAGGTCGGCCCGTTGACAGTTCCGGAGAGGCGCTGGGTCGTGCCGCAACCGCACAGCAACAGGGCTGCGCCCAGCAAAAACCCCATCATCGCGCTTCTCGGCATCATTTTATTTCTTCACCCGGCATATCCGGAGACCGTCACCTACGGAGAGCAACACCGAATCCACCCTTTTGTCTCGCGCCAATTTTCGATTCATGCGGTCGATCATCCGGCCACCCGGCGCTTTTATCGGTTTACTGCCGCCGAGCCGGCCGCCCCAGAGCATGTTGTCCAGCAGGATCAATCCATTGGCGCGCATGCGCGGCAGAACCAGTTCATAGTAGTCCTCGTACTCCGCTTTTAGGGCGTCAATGAACGCAAAGTCGAAACTGCGTCCCGCCTCCAGCTTCTTCAAGCTCTCAATGGCCGGCGCCAGACGCAGTTCTATCTTATGATTGACTTTTGCGCGCGCCCAATGCTTCCGGGCGATGGCCGTCCATTCGGCGCTTGAATCCAGGCACAGGAGGCGGCCCCTCGGCGGCAGCCCGCGGGCGATGCAAATCGAACTGTAGCCGGTGAATGTCCCCACCTCGATGGCGTCCCGCGCGCCGATGGCCGCAACCAGCAGCGTCATCAACGCCCCCTGGTCCGGTCCGATTTGCATTTCGGCGATTTCGCCAAGAGCGGCCGTTTCGGCCCGCAAGGCTTCCAGGACAGGGTCGCCGGCGTTGCTGCGGCAATCGCAAATGTACCGGAAAAGCCGCGCATTAAGCGGCGTGAATTTGAGAAACTGGCTGGTCTTCACAGGCGCAAGAAAAAAAGCGCCGCTGCGATTTGTCAAGATCATGCGGAGAAAACTTGCAATTGCGCTTGCCTCCAGGGGGGCGCGGCATTATTCACCGTTCTCGTATGACTAAGACGCCAATTCGTGTTGCTGTGACCGGCGCCGCCGGCGCGATCGGGTATTCCATTTTGTCTCGAATCTCCTCGGGAGAATTGTTCGGTCCCGATCAGCCGGTCGTCCTGCATCTGGTGGATATTCCAGACGCCGTGCCCGCGTTGCGCGGCGTGATGATGGAGCTGGAGGATTGCGCCTCGCCGGCTTTGAAAAAATTGACCGCGACGTCCGACCTTGCCGAAGGCTTTGACGGAATCAATTGGGCGTTGCTCATCGGCAGCGTCTCGCGCAAGCCCGGCATGGAACGCAAGGACCTGCTGGCCATCAACGGCAAGATTTTCACCGGCCAGGGGCAAGCCCTGCAAAAATACGCCGCCAGGGACGTCCGCATCCTGGTCGTCGGCAATCCCTGCAACACCAATTGCCTTATCGCCAGGCACAGCGCCCCCGAAATTCCCGCAAGCCGCTGGTTCGCCATGACACGCCTGGACGAAAACCGCGGCAAGGCGCAACTGGCAAAAAAAGCCGGTGTGCATATCGGCGCCGTTTCCAACCTGGCCATCTGGGGCAATCACAGCCCGACGATGTTCCCCGATTTTTATCACGCTAAAATCAACGGCAAACCGCTCCAGGAATCGATCTCCGACGAGAACTGGCTTAAGACGGATTTCGTGACGACGGTCGCGCAACGAGGCACCTCCGTCCTCAACGCGCGCAAGGCAGGCAGCGCCGCCAGCGCCGCCCACGCCGCGCTCGACACTGTCAAGTCTATTGTCACGCCGACTCCCGCCGGCGATTGGCATAGCGTTTGTGTCTGTTCGGATGGCAGTTACGGAATCGACAAGGGCCTGATTTGCTCCTTCCCCGTCCGCAGCGACGGTCAAAACTTGCACATCGTCCCGGGCCTGGACCTGAATGAATTTGCCCGCGGCAAAATCGACGCATCGGTCAATGAGTTGCAGGCTGAGAAAGCCATCGCGTCGGAATTGGGCCTGGTCAGTTAAGCGTCTGTTTCCGCAATGCGGTCCAAAGGGGCGCCTGGAATTGGATTGCCGATCTGCTCTTCGTGTTCGGCGATATACTTTCGCGTGGCGGCGGGCAAAGCGTTCCAGATGCTGATTGCCAATATCGCCCCGATGAGCGCGAAAGGCATGAGAAATAGCGGCCACCAGACCCAGCCATGCGCCGACAAATAACCCACCCCGAAAGATTGCAGGCTGCTGCCCATATACACGAATCCGTCCACGATACCGGAGCAGGTGGCGGTGGCTTTGCGCCCGCCGAAATCCGGCGCGGCCGTGCCGGCCATCAGCGAATGCACCGCGATGACCGCCATCGAAATGAGCACCGCGCTCCACCCGACGACCTCAGGCGACTTGAATAGAAAAACCGCCATCACGAGTGTCAATACGAACATGATTCCGCACGAAAACGCCGCCGGCGGCCCGCGCCGCGAATGGAAGAACCGGTCCGAAACCCAGCCGCCGGCAAAACCCCCCAGTATGCCAAAGACGCAGATCAGAAAACCCCAGTTTTTCGTGAAAAATTCCGTCCCCGGCTGGCCCGATTCCTTCGCGAAAATCGAGTACCAGTTCATGATCCCATTGCGCAGGACGCCGACGGTCAGACCGATGAATGCGACCGTAAGCATCATCTTGCTTGCAAAGACCTTTTTGAGCAGGTGCGCCGTTGTCAATACATCGTGCATGTGGCCGGAGGAGGCGTCGGCCGCGTCGAACGGCGGAAAACCCGCCTCGTGCGGAGTGTCCTTGATCAGGAGTCCGTCCATCAAGGCCCAGAACAGCAATATCGCGGCGGGAACATAGAACAGCGCCCAGGTCGCGTCCACCGTTGACCCGTCCAGGGCGAAAAGCCGTTGAATAAGATGATGGAGCCATCCGATTTTGCCCCGGGGATTTGCCTGCGCCATCTCGGCTATCGCCTGCCCCCAATCGAAAGCGAAATAGACTCCCAGAGAAATGAGGGTCCCGAAAATCGCGCCGAAAGTGCCGCGCTCGCGAACGTGAAACCAGTACGCCTTGACCTTGATGATGGAGACGGCTCCATAACTTTGAAAATACATGTTGGCCCCGTAAACAGCGGCGAAGGCCGGAACCATCCTCACATGCAACCGCCCCGTCACCAGTAAATAAGTCAGAACGCCCAAAACGACGTTCGCCACCGAGGCCCCGACGGCGCCAATAATAATCCCCTTCTTGCCACCGATTTTATCCACCAGCGGCCCGTTTACCAGGAATGAGACGGCATAGACAAAAGCGCCAACGCCAAAAATATCGCCTATGTTCTGATTGGTCATCAGGGCGCCCAGGGAGTTCTTGGCCACGTTCAAATTGTAGCGGCCCATGTACATGAAGGCGTAGGTCATCCCCAGCGGGAACCAGTTGATGAAACGCCGAATCAGGAACCAGCGACTGTGCTTGAGGGAATTGCTGCGGAAATAAATGAAAATGATCGCCGCCAGAAACAGGGAAAGTATGGAGGCGGCCATAGATCGCCAAAAAGGGTCGGGTTGCAAACGGCTGCTGTCAAGGATGATTGGGGATCAATTGGAGCTTGCAATCTGACTCAATTCGAACGACAAGTCTAGTGTTCATGGAAAAGCCGTTGGACTTTCGTTTTGAGTTGCCTCGGCCCCCGGCGGGGCCGCTGGTGGAAGTGTCATCCCAGGAGATGGAGAGGCTCCTGCTCAAGCAATTGGAGGACGCTGTCAACGAACCCCGCCAGGCCCTTTGGCAGCTTGCCCAATTTTACAAGCAAACCCGCCAGACGGACAAGGCCCTCGTGCGCCTCCGCCAATTGATTCAGATGTTGCCCGACGCCGAGGACCGCGCCAAGTGTGTGCTCACGATGGGTCAGGCCATGGAGCAAAAGGGCGATTTTGCGGCGGCCGCCGGGTGTTACAAGGAGGCGCTCGCCCTGGAACCGATGAATACCTGGACATGGTATTTCATCAATAACAACCTCGGCTTTTCGCTCAATACTTTGCGCCGCCACGCCGAGGCGGAGGCGTACTGCCGCAAGGCCATCCAAACAGACCCGAATCGCTCCAACGCCCACCGAAACCTCGGCCAGTCGCTGGAGGGACAGGGCCAGTATCCTGACGCCGCCCGCTGTTATGTCGCCGCCACGCAGGTCAACGCCGCCGATAGTCGCGCTCTCCATTTGTTGCAGGAATTGCTGGATAAACATCCCGAACTGGTTTTCGAGTTCGAAGATGCCGCCGCCTCCTGCGAGAAAGCCGTCGAGACGGCCGCCCGAAAAGTTCAAGAGATGAAACCGGTCGTCCATCGAGGTTGGAAGAAACATCTCATCCTCTTTCGCGTCAGGGTCCGGGCGATGTTTCGCCGTTTATGGACCGGCTCCAAGTAAGCGGGCGCCCCGCGACTCTTCCCATCCGCTGGATCCGCGCAGTCGAGCAAGCCATCGTTGAGCGAAAACTCTTTCGCGATGGCCAAACAATTTTGGTCGCCGTCTCCGGCGGCCTGGATTCGATGACCCTTCTCCATGCCTTGCGCGAGTTGTCCCGGATTCACCGGTGGAAATTGACCGTGGCCCACTTCAATCACCAATTGCGCGGACGCGCCGCCGATGCCGACGAGCGGTTGGTTCGCAACACGGCGCGCGCCCTTAATCTGCCATTCGTCGGGGGACGCGGCGACGTCCGGGCTGCGGCGCGCCGGGAGGGAATTTCCCTGGAAATGGCCGGGCGCGATTTGCGCCACCGCTTTCTGGCGCGGGCGGCGCGCGCGCGGCGCATCGGCGTCATTGCGCTGGCGCATCATGCGGATGACCAGGTGGAATTGTTCTTTTTGCGCCTGTTCCGCGGCACGGGCGGCCAGGGACTTTCCGGAATGAAATGGAGCAGCCCCTCCCCCGCCGATCCAACGGTCCTCCTGGTTCGCCCCCTTCTCGCCCAATCCAGGGCCGCATTGCGCCAGGCCGCCGGCGCCGCCGCCGTTTCCTTCCGCGAAGACGCCACCAATGCGCAATTCGACATGGAACGCAACCGCATCCGCCACACATTGATTCCGATGTTGCGGAAATACTTTCCAGCGCGCCTCACGGAAACGGTGCCGCGCCTGATGGAATTGGCGGGCGCCGAAGCCGACGCGGTGGCCTCACTGGCCGCAAAATGGCTCAAGGCCCGCAGGCGCCCAAAATTTTCGCAATTGCCGGTGGCCGTGCAGCGTTCCGTGATTCAGCTTCAATTGTTCGCCATCAAACACACTCCCGCATTCGACCTGGTCGAACATTTGCGCGCAAGACCCGGCGAGCCGTTGGCGCTGGACGCCGGGCGCACCGTTTCACGCAACCCGGCGGGAACGCTGCACACGCGCGGAATCGAACAAATTGGATTCAATCCGGCGCGGCGCGCCGTGCTGTTGACAGGCGGGAAGGGAGAGCTTCGAATCGGAGGACTGGCGCTTTGCTGGCAAATCGAGAGGACAACCGGCGCTGGTTTCACTAAGGAACCGAACGTCGAGTATTTCGACGCCGACAAGGTCGGCAGCCGGATCTGCCTCAGGCATTGGCAGGCCGGCGACCGGTTCCAACCGATCGGGGTTGCAAGTCCCAGGAAATTGCAGGACTTGCTGACAAACGCGAAGGTTCCGCGCGGGGAACGCCATCGCCGAATCGTCGCGGCGACCATCGGGGGCGAACCGTTTTGGGTTGAGGGACTGCGCATGGCGGAGCCGTTCAAACTGGAACCGGCCACCGTGCGCCGACTCAAGTGGCACTGGCGGCGCGAAGGGTAATTGGGTGGACGAAACCGGCGAATTTGCGATACTGGCCAAAGTATGAAACTGATTCGACGGCTGTTGATTTTGTCGTTTGCCTGCGCCTCGGTCGCAAGCGCTTTTGCATGGGGAGATGAAGGCCACCGAACCATCGGGGCCATGGCCGACACCCTCATTGCCGGCACCGACGCCGCCGCCCACGTGCATGATTTGCTCGGCGATGAAACACTGTCAACCGCCTCGGTCTGGGCCGACCAGGTCAAAGGCCGGGATGATCAAACCCCCGAAATGCTCCAGTTCAAATCGGCCAACCCAAATCATTCCGTCTTCCATTACACCGACATCCCGTTTGAAGAGCCGAAGTACCGCGACAATTCAATCGGCGCGACCAATGTCGATGTCGTCCATGCCATCCCGGCGTGCATTCTTATCCTGCAAGGCAAACCGGACGAGCAAACTCTCTTCACCAACGTGACGCCGCGCGTGGCGTTGCGATTGCTGGCGCATTACATCGAGGACATTCACCAGCCGCTCCACGTCGGCGCGGGATATCTTGACAAGACTAATTTCATTGATCCAAACGGTTACACCGGCCATTTTGCGGACGATCAAGGCGCCAACCGCCTGCTCTTCGGCGGCACCAACAAACTGCACTTTTTTTGGGACATTACGGTGGTTCAACTGGACATGACGAAGGCTCACGTTGAAACGCCGCAGGAGTATGCGGCCTACCTGCTTGCAAAGCCCGCCCCAGACTGGAAAACCATTTCCCCGCTGCTGGATTCGGACCGTGATTGGGCCGACGAAAGCGTGGCCCTCTCCGCCAAAGTCCATGATGTCACCGTGCTGGATGAGGACGACACCCAACTGGATTACCGAACGAATAAGCCGCGCCCAGCATGGCACATCCGGGACCTGTCCCCCGACTACATTGCCTGGTCCTGCAAAACCGCCGAAGACCAAATAGCCAAAGCCGGCTATAGGCTGGCCGCTACCCTCGAAGCCATTTGGCCCTGACTCCAACGCGGAGGCTAACGTTCCGGCACGCGACTGGCGTAGTCGATGGTGCCGCCGAGTTTGCGGTAGTTCTGAAGGTCGGCGTTGAAGTGTTGGCGGAGATAGGCCAGCGTATTTTCAGCCTGCTTCACTGAGCGGTCGGCGCTCTGGACATAGCCCTTGACCGCCTGCTGTTCATCATAGCCGCGAGCCTCGTTGTATCGCTTCTGTTCAGCGTCAAGGGTCCGCTGGTAGGCAGCCAGCGTGTTCCGCGCCTGGTTGACCGCCTGGACATCTTGTTGCATCTTCTGGTCCGCGCGCGCCAATCCGGTCATCTTGTCCCAGCCGCCCGACTCCGCCTGGACGACGGGCGCCGCGACCGTCGCCGGGTCATCGGCAAATTTATTTTTGACAAACGCCGCCCCCGCCAGCAACGCTCCGATAATCACGAACGGCACCGCAATTTGCGCCACGGTCCTCCAATGCGGATAGTCCCGCAGATAGAGGAAAATTGCCTTCGCGTTCCACAACCATTGACGCGCCGGCTTCTTGATCTCAATGGCGACGGCCTTGCCGCCGCGTGTCGGCGGAATCGCCGGAAACGTGATGGTGTTGCCGCAGATAGGACACTGCATTTGTCTGCCACAATACCCGGCAGTGTACTCTACATGCTGGCCACACATTGGACAGGAATGCTTGTAGGATTCCATGGCCGCTAGTCAATCTTGGGCGTTCCTGCGAAAGAAATCAAGCGCGATCGAGAAGTCATCCGGCAGCGGCGCCTCAACGACCAATCGGCGGCCCGATTGCGGATGAACCAGCCCCAAACGCCAGGCGTGAAGCAATTGCCGCGGCGCGCTGTAACCGGACGCCGCGCGAAGCATGGCATTGACCCGCCGCCCGTATACCAAATCCCCCGCGACGGGATACCCCAAATGCGCCAGGTGGACCCGGATTTGATGGGTCCGGCCCGTGTGCAGCGCCACTTCCACATGCGTCGCGTCGCGCCAGCGCGCCAGCACCCGGTAAGTGGAACGGGCCTGGCGCCCGGCGCGCCCACCGACGGCCATCTTCTTGCGCTGGGTGGGATGCCGCGAAATGGCCGCCTCGATCGTGCCCGACTCGCGCGCAATCCTGCCGCAGGCGACGGCCCGGTAAAGTTTTTCAACTTGACGACTCGAAAACTGTTCCGACAGCGCAAGATGCGCCGCGTCTGTCTTGGCGACCACCAGGCAGCCGCTGGTGTCCTTGTCCAATCGATGGACGATGCCCGGCCGGGCAACGCCGCCGATTCCGCTGAGTTGCCCCCCGCAATGATGCAAAAGCGCGTTGACCAGCGTGTGTTCGCGATGTCCGGCGGCAGGATGCACAACCACGCCGGCGGCCTTGTTGAGCACCAGAAGGGCTTCGTCCTCGAAGAGGATTTCCAGCGGCATTTCCTCGGCTTGCGCCTCGGACGGGCGCGCTTCCGGCCACTCGATGGTCACGGTTTGCCCCGCGCGCGCCGCCTGCGCGGGCTTGACGATCCTTCCATCGACGCGGATATGCCCGCCGGCCAGCAATCGCTGAATGGCGGCCCGGGAGATGTCCGGCAGCTTCTTGCGAAGAAAAACGTCCAATCGACCCAGCGGAACCGATCCGTCAATCGTAAATATTCGGGGAGCTTCGGGCATGACGCTTCATGCCTCCGCCTTCCTGTCATCGCGCCCGACCTTTTGAGTCCTGGCGGAGGTCTCGTACTTCCACGAGATCAGGATCAACAGCGCGACCCCGGCGCAGATGGCGCTGTCGGCAAGATTGAAGGCGGGAAATCCGATCTGCTCCCCGCTCCGCCTGTAGACATAGAATCGAAGGAAGTCGATGACTTGATGGTAACGCAGCCGGTCAAGGAGATTGCCGCAGATGCCCCCGACGATTAGCCCAAGGGAAAGCTGGCCCAGCGTCAAATTGAGGTAAAAATGCCGCCGCCACAAAAATAGGCCCAGCAACGCCAGCGTCGAGACGATGGCCAGCAAGTCATTGCGGTCGCGAAAGAGGCTCCACGCGGCGCCGGTGTTTCCCCAATGCACGAATTTAAAGAATCCGGCGATGACGATGCGTTCATCCGTCGGCCCCAGAAAACGCAGGACCAGAAGTTTGGAGGCCTGGTCCAGGACGAACACCGTGAGGGCGACCACCCCGAGGCGTCGATCAGGTGTCCATTTCATCGCGTGTAGACCACCCTTGTCCCGGCCAGCCAGTCGTGCAAGGCGCGTTTCTCGGGATTTGTGAGGATCATGAAGTAGCCAAAAAAGAAACAAAACTCACTCAGCCGCGCGGCCAGCCACCGCAGCAACGCGCGCCTGTACGTGATCGGCGCGCCGTCCACGAGCGTGATTTTGGCACCAATGACCATTTTCCCAAAGGTCGCTCCAAACCGTCCGGTCAGCAGAACGTCGTAAACCAAAAAGATCGGATAGAAAATCGGCAATGCGTGGTCCATCCAGATGGCCGCCTGCTGGCGAAATTCCTCGGCGCTGGCCGCCGTTATTACCTGCGGAAACTCAGGCACCTTCCAGTGCCGCGGTTCGGCGATGGGTGTCCACACGGCCACAAAGATTGCCGCCAGAACAAACCGGTCCAGGATGTACGCCGCCAGCCGGGCCCAAAATCCGCAAGGCCGCGCCCGTTGCGCGACGGCGGCGGCGTGCAGTCGCGCCAGGTCTGGCAGCAACTCCGAATACCGGTCAGCCGCCGACCATGCGGCCAGGTCGCTGCGCCAGACTCGCGTCATGCCGGCGACACGGCCGTCAAGAATCCACGACCTCAACTCGTCGAGCGTGGCCGGGCCATATTCGACGCCATCTCCGCCGATGATCTTGTATTGAATGTCCATCGTTATTTCGCGGAAGGCGTGCGCTTCAAGGAGCGATTTGCTGCGTGTAACCCTCCGGCGTGAGCAAACCGTCGAAGTCCGAGGGTTGGGACATTTGGATCTTGAAGAACCAGCCGCCCCCGTACGCGCCGGTGTTGACCAGTTCCGGATGCCCCGCCAGTTCCGCGTTGACGGCAACCACCTCGCCCGCGACGGGCGCGTAAATATCGCTGGCCGTCTTGACCGATTCGACTACCGCGCAGCATTCCCCCGCGTTGAGCCTGCGTCCCACCGCGGGCAACTCGACAAACACTACGTCGGTCAACTCATGCTGGGCGTGGTCGGTGATGCCGATGGTGGCGGTGGCGCCTTCCCGGCGGACCCACTCGTGCGATTTGGTGTATTTCAGGTCAGTTGGAACATTGACGCTCATAAGCTATTGCCCTTTAGAATACCCGGTTTGGAGCCGTTGAAAACCTTTTTTCAACTCCTTCGATAAATGGGACGCGTCACGACCACGGCCGGAAGCCGTTTGCCGCGAACCTCGATCGATACGGAGGTGTCGGCCGGGGAAAACTCCGGCGCGACAAATCCCAGGCCGATCCCAATCCCAAGGGACGGGCTTTGCGTGCCACTGGTCACCCGGCCCATGGGCGCCGTGCCCCCGGAGGCGCTCCAAATGTGATACCCAGGCCGCGGAGGGGCGCAGCGTTCCGCCATTTTAAAGCCAACGAGTTTTCGGGTTGTTCCGGCGGCCTTTTGCCGGGCCAGCGCCTCGTGCCCAATGAAATTGCCCTTGCTCAATGCGACGAAATAGCCCACTCCCGCTTCCAACGGCGAAATATCCTCGTCCAATTCATGTCCATAGAGTGGATAGCCAGCCTCGGTCCGCAGCGTGTCGCGCGCGCCCAGGCCGGCCGGCTTTAGGCCGCACGGCTTGCCGACTTCCAACAGCTTGTTCCAAATTCCTTCGATGGACTCAGCGGGCGCCACGATCTCAAAGCCATCCTCGCCCGTATAACCGGTGCGCGAAACGAAAATTCCGCGCCCGCCGAAATTCAAGCGCACCATTTCATTTTTCTGCAAACCGGCGGCGGTTTGCGCGCCGGGCTGGAAAATGTTGTCAATAAAACCGGCCGCCTTGGGACCCTGCACGGCCACGGCTGCCATCTCGTCCGACCGGTTCGTCAATTCAACCCCGCTGCGGCCCGGAAACCCGCCGCGCTGGCGCTCCATCCAGGCGGCGTCCGCGTCGATGCGCGCGGCATTGACCACCATCAAATACTCCTCGGCGTCGGTGCGGTAAATGTAAAGATCGTCGATCGTGCCCCCGCGCTCGTTGCACATCAGCGTGTATTGCCCCTGGCCCGCCGCCAGCTTCCGCGCGTCGTTGGTCAACGCCCAGTTGACGAATTCCAAAGCTTTGGGCCCCCGCGCCACGATCTCCCCCATGTGCGAGATATCGAATAGGCCGGCCGCCGAGCGCACCGCCCGGTGCTCGTCGATGATGCTCGTGTAATACAGCGGCATTTCCCAGCCGCCGAACTCGACCAGGTGCGCCCCGAGCCGCTGGTGCGCCGCATGCAGTGGAGTTTTTTTCAGCATGTCCGTGTCACCCCCACTTCTCCGTTTTCATCTGCGTCTTGGGAATCTTCAACTCCTCCAGCACCAGCCTCTCCGCCGCGTCCACCAACGCGTTGGGCCCGCATGCGTAAAAAACGGTGTGGGACAAGTCGGTCAAGTGCTCATGGACCCATTGGGAGTCGATGCGCCCTCGCCTGCCCGTCCAATCCGCCTCCGGCGCCAGCCGCGTGCAGGTGACGTGGAATCTGAAGTTCGGGTTCTCCGTTTCGAGCTTTCGAAATTCGTCGTTGAAAATGATATCGACCGGCGTTCGCACGCTGTAAAGAACCGTGATCTTGGTCTCCGCTTTCCGTTGTCCCGCTTCGCGCGCAAAAGCGCGAAATGGCGTGACGCCCGAACCCCCGGCAATGCAGATCAGATGCTTGCCGGGTTCCAGGACGGGCAGGAACCGGCCCGCCGGCGGAATGACAAATAGTTTGTCGCCCGCCTTCGTCCAATCGACCAGCCGCGTTCCCATTTTGCCATCGCGCTTGATTGTGATTTCGTAGGAGCCGCGGTCCAGCGCGCTGGAAGAAAGGGAATAGGCCCGTTTGTATGCGGGAGCGTCGCCAAAATAAACGGTGATAAACTGGCCGGTCTTAAAATCAACGTCATAACCCTCGGGCCAGCGAAGCTTCAAAGTCTTGGTGTCCGGCAATTCCATCGTGGCCGATTCCACCGCCATTTCTAAAATTTGTTTTCCCATATTCCAGCGCGAATCACATCGCCCTGATGACAATTAGCGTAAAGTCCTCTGCCGCTTGGCGTAAAGAAATTTTCACCGTCCCCTTCAGCAGGCCGCCGGCTTCAGCGGTTCCCGTCCGCGAAACCGGCTGGCGCAGAACGCAAATATCCCGGCCACCACCAATAGCATCGCGGCGTAAATGTAAATTTGCGCCGCGCCCCGGGCCTTGATGAAATGCTCGTTGATCGCCGTGAATACAGCGATGAGAAAATGGCCGGCGGAAATGGTCATCAGCCACATGCTCATCACCACGCTTTTCAGCCGCGCCGGGGCTTGCTCAAACGCGAACTCCAGGCCCGTGGCCGAAAGCAACACTTCCCCGGCCTCCAGCACCACGTACGGCGCCAATTGCCACAGGATGCTCACCGTTTGCCCTCCGTCCATCCGCCCCTGGATCAGCCCGGAAACGACAAACGCCAGCGCCCCAAGGAACATTCCCGCCGCCATCCGCCGCAACGCCGTCGGACGCCACCCGAGCCGTTCGGCCAGCGGATAAAGGACCAGGGTCAGGATGGGAGTCCAAATCATCACCAGCACCGCCCCCGCCCCTTGCATGGTTTCGCCGTTGAGGGCGTGATAAGGCGTCATCTTCCGCCCTTGCAGGACCCAATTGGAATTGACCTGATTGAACAGCGCCCAAAACATTGGAACAGGAAGAAAAACCACGCCGATGCGCCACAATGTCCGCCGGTCCTGCCCTTTTTCGCTCTCGCTGCGCGGCGCCTCCCTCGACGGCGGCTGGCGGATGTAAGATTTGCGCCCCAGCCAAAAGATCAACGTGGCCAGCCCCATCGCGATTCCCGGAATACCGAACGCCCACGCATAGCCGACATCCGCGCGCACCTGGGGGATGATGAAAAATGCCGCGGCCGCCCCCAAATTGATCGCCCAGTAAAACCACCCGTAAACCTTCGTCAAAAGATGTTCCTGATCTGCGCGAAATTGGTCACCCACGAAGGCGGAGACGCACGGTTTGATGCCCCCCGCGCCAATGGCGATGAGCGTCAGGCCCGCGAAGAGCCCCGCCCTGCTCCCTTCTGTCGCCGCCAGCGTCCCATGCCCCAGGCAATAAAACAGCGAAATGATAAGAATCGTCCAATAGCGCCCCAGCCATCGGTCCGCTATCCATCCTCCCAGCAGCGGCAGAAGATAAACCGCCGTCCCGAACAAGTGCAAAATCTCAGTCGCTTCAGGCCCGCCCATGTTCAAGCGATTGGCCAGGTAAAGCTCCAGGATGCCCATCATCCCGTAATAGCTGAATCGCTCGCAAATTTCGTTGCCGATTATGTATTTGACTTGCCGGGGATATGGCATCGCAAAACGCTAATGCTTTACCCTTTAACCCTCAAGAAAATGTAACGGCCGAGCCCGCGGTGCCGGATGTTGACAGCGTCACCTGCATCGGCGATGAGGCATTCGTGGGATGCTCCGGCCTGACCAACGTGACGATCGGCAACGGCGTCTTGAGAATGATGAAGGGCTATTGGATTTGACTTATTTGTGATTGAAATTTGCCCGCATCGTTCATCATGTTGATATTATTGAACATGACGTAGGACGGCTTGCCTGCCGGGATTAATCGAGCAATGTGCAGGAGTTCCTCGCTGCTAAAAATCTGTTTGAAACCTTTCCCGCCGTGCAGACGAAAATAAACGAAGTCCGGGGTGACGGACTGCGACACAAAAGGATCGACGGCATGAATTAAATCCAACTCTTTACAGAGCGACAATACCAGAGGATCGGGCCAGTTTCCGCGCGGTTCCCAAAGCAGTTTCAACTCACGCCGGTCAATCGACGTAAAGAAATGTCGCATTTGATCGATATTTTGCGGCGTGGGCTTGAAACTGGCCGGACATTGAAAAAGAAGATGTCGGGCAGACAGGGCCTCAGCGCAATTGCGGGTGGTTTCCCAGGCCCGTTGCACCATCGGCGTCGATTGAAATGCTCCGCACTGATGAAGTTCCTGCGATGTGAGTTTAGTCTTGAGTCGTCGATAGGTGGGGCTTTTGGCGGTGTGGGTGATTAGCTGCCACGCCTTTAGAGTAAATTCAAAATGCGGCGGCACGAGTGCGCGCCAGCGTCGTAGCGTAACAATCCCTGGCGGTTCGTAAAATGTTTGTTGCACTTCCGCCACAGGGAAAAGTTCAGCGTATGCAACTTTTGGCAAAGGAAACCCGCAGCAGCCTGTTTTCGGAAATGCCATGACCACTTCCCAACATGAAGGAAAATGAAAATCTTGCAATTTTGTCAACTCGCGCGACCCAAGGAATATGTTATCTTTTGACGTGTCGTAACCATGGAACGGTTCCAATTTCATCCTGTCATTTCGCAATGGTTTGAGCAGAAGTTTGGCTCTCCGACCGAACCGCAAGAACGCGGTTGGCCGGCGATCCAATCCGGGGCTCACACACTCATCGCCGCGCCCACAGGGTCCGGCAAAACCCTGGCAGCCTTTCTGGCCTCGCTCGATTCCTTGTTCCGTGATGGGCTGCAAGGGACGCTCAAGGATGAAACCCGCGTTTTATACGTGTCGCCGCTGAAGGCGCTGAGCAATGACATTCATAAGAATCTGGAAGAACCGCTCGCCGAAATTCGCGCCGCGTTTCAGATATCCGAAGGAGCCAGCATCGCCGTGCACGCGGCAGTTCGCACAGGCGATACTCCCGCGGCCAAACGCAAGTCCATCGCCAGACATCCTCCGCACATTCTTGTCACCACCCCGGAGTCGCTTTATCTGCTGCTGACTTCGGAATCTGGGCGAAAAATGCTCGCCACGGTGCGCACGCTCATCGTGGATGAAATTCATGCGGTGATCGGCAACCGGCGCGGCTCGCATCTGGCGCTGAGCATGGAACGGTTGGCCGCGCTGGTGCCGGGACCATTGCAGCGGATTGGTCTCTCCGCGACGCAAAAGCCAATCGACGAAGTGGCAAAGTTTCTGGTAGGTGCCCGCAATCTGGATCAAACCGGTCTGCCCCATTGCCGGGTGATCGACAGCGGACACTTGCGCACGATGGACATAGCCATTGAACTTCCTGGGTCCCCGCTGGAAGCCGTGATGTCCAATGAGGTCTGGGCCGAAGTTTATGAAAGATTGGTCAACCTGATCGAAGCCCATCGGACCACGCTGGTGTTTGTTAATACACGGCGGTTGGCTGAACGCATCACGCATCAGCTTTCGTCGCTGCTGGGCCAGGACAAAGTCACTTCCCATCATGGAAGCCTCTCTACGAAACTTCGTCTGGATGCTGAGAGCCGTCTCAAACGAGGTGAACTGAAGGTGCTTGTCGCCACTTCGTCGCTGGAACTGGGCATTGACATAGGCTCAATCGATCTTGTCTGTCAGTTGGGAACCACACGTTCGATAGCCACCTTTCTTCAACGAGTCGGACGCGCAGAACATAAACGGGGCGGGTTGCCGAAAGGGCGCTGGTTCCCTCTGACGCGAGATGAACTGGTGGAATGCGTGGCGACCCTGCGTTGTGTCCGGCGCGGGGAATTGGATGCCGTTCACATTCCGCCCAAGCCTCTTGATGTCTTGGCTCAACAAATCGTTGCGGCGATTGCTTGTGAAGATTGGGAAGAGCAGAAATTGTTTGAGCTGGTGCGTTCGGCCTATCCGTATCGGGACCTTGCGTACGCGGAATTCCAGGAAGTCATCCGTATGCTAGCCGAGGGGTTCAGCACCAAACGAGGCCGACGCGGCGCGCTGATCCATCACGATGCGGTCAACCGCCGTGTGCGGGGGCGGCGCGGCGCCCGCTTGGTGGCGCTGACTTCGGGTGGCGCCATTCCGGACAATGGTGATTATCGGGTGGTGGTCGAACCGGGGGACATGTTTGTTGGAACAGTCAATGAAGACTTCGCCGTCGAAAGTATGGCGGGTGATATTTTTCAACTTGGCAACACCTCTTGGAAAGTTCTTCAAGTCATTGCCGGAACAGTGCGCGTAGCTGACGCCCAAGGTCAGCCCCCTGGCATGCCCTTCTGGCTGGGAGAAGGACCGGCGCGAACGACCGAACTTTCAAGTGCGGTGTCAAAGTTGCGTGACGAAATTCAAAATGTAATTGGGCAGACGAGTGGGTCCATCGAACAGCTCATGGCATGGTTCACCTCTGAAACGGGCATTTCCGAACCAGGCGCGCGGCAATTGGCGGAATATTTTAGCGCTGGACATAAAGCCCTTGGGGTCATTCCTTCACAGAAAAAGCTCGTCATGGAAAGATTCTTCGACGAATCCGGCGGGATGCAGCTCGTCATCCATTCCCCGTTCGGCGCACGGCTCAATCGGGCATGGGGGCTGGCCTTGCGCAAACGGTTTTGTCGCTCATTCAATTTCGAGTTGCAGGCGGCTGCCACCGATGATGCCATCGTCCTTTCACTCGGCACACAGCATTCCTTTCCGCTCGAAGAAGTATTTCATTATTTAAATAGCAAGACCGTTCGCGAAGTGCTGGTCCAGGCATTGCTTGACGCGCCCATGTTTCCCATTCGCTGGCGCTGGAACGCGACGCGTTCCCTTGCGCTCCCGCGACAGCGTAACGGACGCAAAATACCCGCACCCCTGCAACGAATGGAATCGGAAAATTTGCTGGCCGCCGTGTTTCCGGATCAATTGGCCTGCCTTGAAAACATCGTGGGAGATCGCGAAGTCCCGAACCATCCGTTGGTCAAACAAACGGTTGAAGACTGTTTGACCGAGGCAATGGATATTGACGGATTGGAGGCGTTATTGCGCCAAATTGAAAAGGGGGAGGTTGATTGCGTGGCGTGTGATTTGCCGGAGCCGTCGCCATTGGCCCATGAAATTCTTAACGCACGCCCCTATGCGTTCCTGGACAACGCTCCGTTGGAAGAGCGACGCACGCAGGCCGTTTATACCCGGCGTGCCAGCGACTCAGCGGGCGGAAATGAGTTGGGAATTTTAGATGCCGCAGCCATTGACCGGGTGCGCGAAGAAGCATGGCCACAAGCCCGGAACGCGGACGAACTACACGAAGCCCTGTTGTTGCTCGGGGTGATGACGATGGACGAAGCCATAAGTTGCTCCGAAGATGCCCGGTCATTGTTGGAATCTCTTGCCATAGAAAAGCGAGCGGCCCGCCTGAACGGATTGCCTTCATTCTGGGTTGCTGCTGAACGACTTTCAGCGGTGCGGGCGGTTTATCCTGAGCAAAAAACCGAACCCGCCTTATACCCGCCGCAATCCGAATTGAAACGAAACTGGGAGCGTCCCGAAGCGTTGCGGGAACTGGTGCGGGGACGCATGGAGGTCATTGGTCCCGTCACCGTCGCGGTTTTGTCAAAATTTCTTGGATTGCCTGACAAAGAAATTGAGGCTGCTTTGTTGGGATTGGAAACCGAAGGATTTATTTTACGAGGAAAATTTCATCCTGGCGTTCAGGAACTCGAATGGTGCGACCGCCGGTCGCTGGCACGAATTCACCGGCTCACCTTGAACCGGCTTCGCGCGGAAATTCAACCGGTATCGCTGGAGAACTTTCAGCGTTTTCTCCTGGCCTGGCAGCGCGTGGATAACGAGCATCGCGCCGAGGGATTGGCGGGTGTTGAAACCGTACTCGATCTGTTGGATGGAATCGAACTGGCTGCTTCCGCATGGGAACCAGAAGTGCTCGCGTTGCGAGTGAAGGATTACAAACCGCAATGGCTGGACCAACTCTGCCTCACAGGCCGCGTCGGCTGGGGGCGGTTATCGCCACCTCAAAATCTAAACGCGCGCGCCTTCGCTCCGCTGCGTTCAACTCCCATTTCCGTGTTCGATCGAGAAAACCTTGCCCCGTGGTTGGAATTGTCCCCCGCGCCTTTTCCAAATGATTTTGTTCCGGACACAGAATTGGTTTTGAAGACTCTCTCCCAATCGGGAGCGATGTTCTTTACAGAATTGGTTCGAATCACCAAGCTTCTCCCTTCCCGGGTCGAACAGGCGCTTGGTGAACTCGCCGCCCAAGGCTGGGCCACGGCGGATAGTTTTGAAGGATTGCGCGCATTGTTGATTCCATCCGAAAAACGCGCGCCTTTCGCAGGTCGAGAACGCAAGCGGCGGCACAAAACGGTGACCAGCATTGAATTTGCCGGACGATGGACTCTGTTGAGGAAATATCCTTCATTGCCGGAAGAAGAAGAAAGCCTGGCGCGGGCCAGCGATGAAGCCATTGAAATCTTTGCCCGCATTCTGTTGCGTCGTTATGGAATCGTCTTCCGGCGTTTGTTGGAACGCGAATCATTGCGCGTTTCCTGGTATGAATTGGGCCGTGTTTACCGGCGTTTTGAAGCGCGCGGCGAAATTCGTGGCGGACATTTTATCAATGGAGCAGGCGGCGAACAATTCGCCTTGCCCGAAGCGATCGGTCTGTTGCGTTCGATTCGCAAAGCCGGTTCCGCTGGCGAACTCATTGTCATCAGTGCGGCTGATCCCTTGAATCTTCTGGGCATTCTTACTTCCGAGCCACGCATCCCGGCCATTACCGCCAACCGCATTCTCTTGCGCGATGGATTGCCTATTGCCGCGCTTAATGCTGGCGAAATCAAGAGGTTGAACGAAGTCGGTCCCTTCAATGAATCTGCAGTAGAACAGGTGCTGAAGGTCGGGAAAATGGCTCCGGATTTGCGACCCTATTACGCATAGGTTCCTCGCTGGCACATTCTGCGCTAATGTTTTTGTTGTTATGAACAAAAGCTTGGGACCGCCGGTGCGGGAGAAGATCCAATAGTTTGTAGCGGTGGACACGGAAATGCCCAAAACATGGGCCGCTTACTCGTTTGTCAGCCCTGCAAATAGCGCAGCTTAACCAAATCGGCCTGAAGCGGATGCTCCAATGCGAGCTTGTCAAACGCTTCATGCACCGCCAGCAACTGGTCATCCGCTTTCGGGGGCGGCGATATCGCATTCCTCGACGGACACTCGCTCGCAATCACCGCTCTGGCGCCGCGTGAGCTCTCGGCACCCTCAATCAGAATCCTGCGCATCGCCTCGGCGCCAGCGGAAAAAAAGGGGTTCTCCCTGCGAGTGCCGGTGAAAGAGTTAGCTGTGTTCACGGCACCGTGAACACAGCCCATGTCGTGAACATGCTCAGAAGCCTTTCCTTCGTTTAGAACTCTGAAAATTGCAAGATGAGCGGCTGCATTCACTCGATATCCCTGCTACCGCGATGCATCGGCGAGGAAATCTGCTGAAGCTTCATGAGTATCCGGGCAGCATTAAAGGGGTAGTTATTGAGTAATAGCCCGGAAACTAATTTGCTGGAATTCGTCATTCTCCACGTGCAAGACGTTGATTATAAATATTTTACTGGAGGCGGGGTCGGAATTGAACCCTCTCACATTTTATTTTAAAAATGGCCTTGGGCGCGCAACTCAACTTGTGGCAGCCTCAATTGTGAACTGACAAAATACCGCAGTGAACGATCATCAGACTAATTCCATCTACGTCGTCAACGGCGGCGTTCCGCTCTCCGGCGAGATAACCCCGCAAGGCAATAAGAACGAGGCGCTCCCATTGTTGGCCGCCGCCTGCCTGACCGATCAACCCGTCACGCTGGAGAATCTTCCCGCCATTGAAGATGTGGCGGTGATGATCGAGATTCTCCGCTCCCTGGGGGTCGTCGTGGACTCCGGCGCGGACCGTTCCACCGTGACCGTGCGCGCCCAAAACCAGCCCGGCAACAATCTGCCGCCCGCTCTCAGCGTAAAACTGCGCGGCTCGGTCACTTTGGCGGGCCCTCTGCTCGCCCGCACCGGTCGCGTCTTTCTGCCAAAGCCCGGCGGCGACCGCATCGGCCGGCGACGCCTCGATACTCACGTCATGGCGCTGCAAGCCTTGGGCGCCGAGGTAACTGTCCGCGCCGACGGCATCGAGTTGAGCGCCGGACATTTGAAAGGGGCGGACATCCTTTTGGACGAGGCCTCCGTTACAGCGACCGAAAACGCCATCTGCGCCGCCTCGCTCGCCTCGGGCGAAACCATTTTGCGCAATGCCGCCTGCGAACCGCACGTGCAGGGCCTCTGCCGGATGCTTTCCAAAATGGGCGCCAGGATCGATGGCGTCGGTTCCAACGTGCTCAGAATCCGCGGCGTGGACCGCCTCGGCGGCGTCCAGCATCGCATTGCCCCGGATTATCTTGAGGTCGGCAGCTTTATCTCGCTGGCCGCGGTGACACGGGGACAATTGCTCGTCAAGAATGTCCGCCATGAAGACCTCCGGATGATCTGCCAGGTGTACGGGCGCTTGGGCATTCGCACCGTCGCCCAGGGAAACGATCTCCTGGTCCCCTCGGAGCAGTCCCTGGAAATCGCCAACGACCTGGGCGAAGCCGTCCCCACAATCGACGACGCCCCGTGGCCGGCCTTTCCCGCCGACATGACCTCCGTCGCGCTGATCACCGCGACGCAATGCAAGGGCACCGTCCTGATGCACGAAAAAATGTATGAGTCGCGCCTTTTTTTTGTTGACAACTTGATCGCCATGGGCGCCCGCATCATTCTCTGCGATCCCCACCGCGCGGTCGTCATCGGTCCGGCCGCCCTGCGCGGCGCGCGTTTGAGCAGCCCCGACATTCGCGCGGGCATCACCATGCTCATCGCCGCCCTTTGCGCCGAGGGGCAGTCGATCATCCAGAACATCGGCCAGATCGACCGTGGGTTTGAACGCATCGACGAGCGCCTGCGCCAATTAGGCGCGCGGATTAAACGCGTGGACGCCAACACGATGAAGCCGCTGCCCTAAAGCAGCCTCCTACGTCGTCTGCGATTGGGAGTTCGTCAGAAAATTTTCCACCTGGTCGATGACTGTGGCGTCGTTGAATTTTGCCAGCACTTCCGATTGCGCCGTTTCAGCCATCTGGCAGCGCAGGGCAGGCGAAATCAACAACTCCTGGATGCGCGCCGCCAATTGCTCCGCGTTGCCGGGCGGATAGGTCAGCGAATTCTCCCCGTGCCGCAGCAGTTCCTCGGCCCCTCCTGAAATCGCGCCGATGACCGGCAGCCCGCATCCCATCGCCTCCAACGGCGTGAATGGAAACGGCTCGGCCCATTCCGGCGTGTGCAACAACACGTCGTGCTGCTTGTACACCCCGGCCATGTCGCTGGCGGCGTTGGAAACAGTCAGGAATTCAACCGGCAATTGATTGGAAACAACGAACGAGCGCAAATCCGCCACGTACCCGGTGTCACCCCGCCCGTAAATGGACAGGTTGATTTTAAGCCCCGCCTTGCGCGCCAATTTGAGCGCCTTGAGCGCCGTCATGACGCCGCTGTGCTTATCGAGCCTGCCGACAATCAGAAATTTGGCCATCGGCGCGCCGGGCGGCTTGAGGTCGCCGATATAGGCCGCGGTGATTCCCGGATAGATGACTTCCCCATGAGCGACGCAAAAGCCCATCTGCTCGGTCAATTGTTTCAGTGCGCGGCTGCAAAAATAAATGCGGCCAAGACGAAATCCCCCGATGGTATTGGGCTCGACTTTCTCGCCGAACAACCCCGGCAGGCGCTCATAGCCGCGTCGCATGCGGGTGGGCGCTGACGTGTCCAGCCGTCCGCGCTCGCCGCTCATTTCCAGCGCCTTGCGGCTGGAATGGGCAAGGATCGGCAGCGACGGAGCGTTCCAGAAACGCAGCCACGGGTCTTCGCGGACGTTGGCGGAAAGCCAATGGTCAAACACATCATACACAACGGGCAACTTCGAGTTGTAAAGGGTGAACACCAGCGATTTGGAAATCCCGGCAAGACTGAAAACATGCACGACATCAGGCTTGAATTCCTCGATGGCTTCCATCAGCGCGCTGTTGTTGTGCAATTCCATGTCCTTCATCTTGGGGTACGACGTGACGAGCGGATGGCCGTAAACGCCGTTAAGCTGAAGCCGCCGGTGCGTTTCTCGGTCCACCTGCTCGTTCAGCAGCCCGTGGCTTGAGGTCAAAATGCCGATCGTATGGCCCCGCATTCGCAGCGATTCGGTCACCGTCTGGCAATGATTGTCAAACGTCCCGGCGTGATGCGGCGGATAAAGGTTTGTCAATACCAGGATTTTCATAAGCGGTTAATCCTCCGGCAATGGCTGCCCCCTGGTTTCCGGCAGAAACGGCAGCGCCAGGAGGGCCAGCAGGTAAATCGAAGCCACCCAGCAACAGGCGTCCCTGAACGCGTCCATTCGCGCCGCCGGCGTCACCGCTCCCTCCGCCAGATGGACCTGCAACACCCCCAGCGTGAACGGCCCGCTGGCGGCCGCGAACCGCCCGACATTATAACAAAAACTGGCGCCCGTGCTGCGCAACCGCAATGGAAAAAGTTCCGGCAAATAAATGGCAAAACCGGCGAAAAGCGCTAGTTGAAAAAATCCCATCACCGGACAAAATACAAAAATCTGCCAGGGATGTGTCAAGAACTTAAAGGCGACCACCGTGCTTACGTACGCGCAGACTGCCGAGAGCGCGAATATTTTCTTTCGCCCATGCCGCTGCGCCAGTTTCGTAAACGCCAGCATTCCGAGAAACGATCCGAAGTTCTGCACAATCATCGTCACACCCACCCACATCAGCCGCCGGCCGGGCAGTTGGGCCGGCGGAACATTTTGCGCCGTCACGTAACTGACCAATTCCGGACTAAAGAAACCGATCCCCCACAAACCCACGACGCCCGCGACGCACAACAGCATCCCGAACAAGGCGTTCCTCCGCCACCGCGCCACGCCAAAGAGCGACACGTACGATCCAAACCGCACGCCGGTGATTTTGCCCTGGGTGCGAGCCGCCACCCATTTTTCAGGTTCGCGGAGCCGGAACTGAAACACGACGCACAGCAACGCCGGAATGGCCCCCAGGATGAAAAGCCATCTCCAGGCATCGCCCCCGCTGGGATTGATCAACTTCCGATACCCCAACGCCACCGCCGCCACTCCGGCAACCATGTTCCCCACCGCCGAAAGCGCCTGCAACAAACCCAAGGCGGGGGGACGCGAACGGTCAGGCAGCGCATCCGCGCAAAGCGCCACAGCCAGACCAAAGACCCCGCCAACCCCCAACCCGGTGACAAAGCGATACACGCAAAAATCCGCAATGCCCGTTGAAAATCCCGATAGCCCGGTGCAAAGCCCGTAAAGCAGCACCGTGATGGCCAGGGCGCGGGCGCGCCCAATCCGATCTCCAACCGCCCCAAAAATCAATCCGCCCGTCGCCCATCCAACGACAAATATACTCGTGACGTATCCGCCCCATTCCTTCAACGTCACAGGCGACGTCCCCGGCGGCATCAACGACGAGATGGCTGGATTTCGGGCGATGACGAAAACCTGCTGGCCCAGACAGTCAAACATCCACGCGAGCGTCGCCAGGAGAAAGACCTGTCTTTGATAGCCATCGAGCGCCTTCCACCACGACGCAGAAACTGCCGGGACCGATACCGCCGGCGATTGAACATTGGAGCGCATGCTTGCGCCCGCCGTTTTATTCCAACCCGCCCCCTTGCGCAACCATATACCGGGAAGGATAGCGCCTCGTTTTGAAATTCCCTTTGGTTTGGATTAGCCACCGAAGATGTCGTCGGCCGTTGCCTCTTTTCGACCTTGTGTTCACGTGAAATCCCGCGCAGTCTTTTCAAGCACAGCGGTGATGAACGGCAAAGCAAAACATTCCCCGGGCCGTCGAGACGGTAACGGTGCCGGAGTGGAGCATAACCGCGGAGTCCGCTACAAGATTCCGTCGAACCGACGACTTATCGGCAGGGCCAGCGAACGCCGCGGCAAAATGATCGCCTTTGGCTACTACGGCGGCAAGTTCTCTCATCTCGATTTCATTCTCCCTCTTTTACCCACACATTTCACCCACTATTGCGAAGTTTTCGGGGGATCTGCTGCGGTCCTCATAAATCGTCCTCCAGCGCAGGTCGAAACGTACAACGATTTGGACGGGGAGATTGTGAACTTCTTCCAGTGCCTACGCGACCTTGGCGACGACCTGGTCCGGCTCATCGGCCTCACTCCATTCTCTCGCGCCGAGCTTGTCAGGGCGCTCACACCATCGACAGGACTTACCAACCTTGAGCGCGCGAGGCGCTTTTTCGTCCGCGCTCGGCAAACCCGTACCGGCCTGGCGCAGACAAGCTCGGAGGGCCGCTGGGCACACTGCGTTCTGACCTCGCGAGCCGAGATGGCGGGAGCGGTTTCGCGCTGGCTTGGTAGCGTTGAGGGTCTCCCGGAAATCGTGCAGCGTCTTCAACGTGTCCAGATCGAGAACGCACCCGCGCGCGAGATTATTCTCCGATACGACTCCCCTGACACTCTCTTTTACTGTGACCCGCCTTACCCTCACGAAGCCCGGGGTGATTCCAAAGCCTACGGCTACGAAATGACAGACGCCGAGCACGAGGGCCTCGCAAGGGTCCTTCATACAGTCCGCGGAGCAGTTGCGCTCTCAGGATATCGCTGCGCGCTCATGGACCGACTCTACACAGACTGGCATCGCGTTGACGCCGACACGCGCCTCTGCAATTCATCCAAGGGGGAGCGCACTGAGTCGCTCTGGACCAATTACGACCCCGCCACCGTTCCTTTCCCAAGAACGGCGGACGCCGCTGAACATCCCTGCCTTCTCGACCGCCAATCTCGGAAGCAGGCCAACCGCAATGGCTGCAAAAAGTAAGCGCAACGACAGCCTCGATGTTGAATCCGCCAGAAAGCTCCTGGAAGAGTACTGGCAAACTGTCACCACAGAAGCCGCAGCGAGACCCGACCGCGATTACGTTCAAGATAAGGCAATTCGCGATTCCATCCATGATTCGATAAACCACGCGCTTGTTTCCTACAGGTTTTGCCTCCCCATCCAACTCCTCGGAAAAATGGTGAACCCCACGCTCGACTGCCTTCGTCTCCAGAAAAGCGACCCCGAAGACACGACGGGCTGGGACGCCCGCAGCTTCGGCAGGAAAGTCGTGGCGACCTTCAACAAGCGCCAAGAGAACATACTGGGGACATCAGAGGATCCGTATGTGGGCAATCCAATGCGAATCCCAAAAATGCTGCGGGACGACCAGAGCAAAAAAGACTTGCTCGGCTGGAATCGATTGGTTGAGCTTTTGTCCAACGCCGAGCAGCGAGCGGACCCTCTATTCACAACATCCTTATTCCGCCAAGTCCTCCTCGAAATGTTTCGAAGGCAGAAGACCCTGAAATTTTCCTACCCAGTCCCACCGCGAGTTAGCTTGGAACTCACGCTGAGTATCTCTGCCAAGTTCCTCGAAGAGAGGTCGGGTGGAGACCGGGCGCAAGCGCTTGCCGGCGCTCTTTTCGACGCAATCGGTCTTCATTTCGGCATCTTTGCCCAAGTCAAACGCGCCAGCATCAACGCGAGTGACGAGGCCACCGGCCAAGTCGCCGACCTTGAATGTCTCGACGAGACCGGGAAGCTCATCCTCGCTGTCGAAGTAAAGGACAGGACTGTAACCCTAGCCGATGTTGAAGGCACCCTCCTCAAGTCGCGACAGCGCCAAATAACGGAGATACTCTTTACGAGTAAAGGAATTCGCGCAGACGAACAGGCAGCGCTGGATGACCGGATCAGCAGAGCATTTACCGCGGGGCAAAACCTCTACATCTTTGACTTCTTCGACCTCGCTAGGAGTGTCCTCGCGATAGGGGGCGAGGCAATCAGAATCACGTTTCTCAAAAAAGTCGGTGAACACCTCGACACGTGGAACACACAGCCGAGCCATAGGCAGGCGTGGCAAGAGCTTCTCCAGAAGCTTTGACAACGGTATGAAGCTTCCAGTCCTCGATATTTGCACTTTTTACCTCTCCTTTCAGAAGGTTTGAAACGTAGCCCCACCGGCCCATTCTCAGGCGCTGGACTATCCAGGCCAGCGTCATCGTCGTTTCTTTTCGCAGAAGGCCGCGCCAATTCCACCTTCCGCGTATAAATATCTAGGACCGACAATTTATTCGAAACCTTGTTGTTGTCTAGCATCGCAGAGCACCCGATATTCCTCCTCCAATTGCAGCCTAACACCCATTTCTTATCCGTGTTCTCCGTGTAGCACCGCGAGCAGCACCGCATGCGGTGCATCTCTCCTCTGTTCTGACTGTGCATCTCTCGTCTGTTCTGACTATCCGTCGTCAATTCCCTCTTTGCGTTCTCTGCGGCAATTCCCATTTCAGCTTCGCGCTTCCTGATCAGTCCCATCCCATACATCCGGGTGTCCGGGTGTCATCCACCCGCCCGCCTGCGCAATCCTATACCGGGCATTGACAGCCCGGTGACAAAGTGGCACCATGTGGTCATGGAACGTGTAATTGAAGGACCTCGCAAGAGGATTACCGCCCGCGTTTCCGACAAGGTGCGCGTGACGCTGGAACAGGCGGCGGAGCTTTTGGGCGCGACCGTCAATCAGTTCGTCGTGCAAACGGCGTATCAGGAAGCGCAGCGCGTGGTCGAACGCGAATCCGTCATCCGGCTGTCACAGAAAGACGCACGGAAGATTCTTTCCCTGCTCGATAATCCTCCCAAACCCAACAAGCGTCTCAAGGACGCGGTAAAAGTGTTCAAAGGCACCGTGCGTGCGTAAAATTGAACTGCTGGCGAAATCTCACGACCGGGACGGATTCGACTGTGGGAGTGCGCCGCTCAATCTATTTCTCCAACATACCGCACGGCAACACGCGGCGCGCGGAATCTCCCGGACATTCGTTCTGGTGGAGGAAGATGTTTCCGAACCAAAGCCCATCCTGGGCTTTTTCTCTCTCAATATCTGTCAGATAAAGTCTGAGTCCCGCACAGCGGAGGAAGCAAAAAAGCTGCCGCGTGACGTGTCCGCGATCAGGCTTGGCCGATTGGCGGTCGCCAAGACATGTCAGCGGCAGGGAATCGGCAAAACACTGCCGGTCGCGGCATTGGGCAAGTTCATGGAAATTTTCAACACGGCGGGCGGGATCGGTTTATTCGTGGACGCCAAAGACCATGAAGCAAAACGCTACTATGAGCAGTTCGGCTTTGCTTCCATGCCATCGAACGAACTGGAATTGTTCATGCCGGTAAAGACGATTCAAGAGGCATTAACGCTGCACTCGTAGGCAAGCGGCTATCAAGGCAGAGCGCCCGATATTCCTCCTCCAATTCTTGCAGTCTAACATCCATTTCTTATCCGTGTTATCCTATGATCCGTGGTCAATCCCCTCTTTGCGTTCTCTGCGGCAATTCCCATTTGGCGGTGCTGCTGCTTCAAGTGTTCTCGAAGGTCAACGCGTCGGGACAAAACGCCTCCTGTGAAAATAATCTGAAACAAATAGGGCTTGGGCTGGGTCATTTAACACAGGTGCATATGAACACGATATTACAGGTGCAGCAGCCAATGAACGCGACCATACTGAATTATCCGGGTTTTCAAACTTTGCCAAAAGGAATCAAGCAAATGCTGGTGGCTTCCGAGGCACACTTTTTCGACCAACCCTCAACTCATCATAAGGGACAGAAAGTTGGGGCTCAAGAAATGAGCGTCAACCACCGTTTCAAGGTCGTTTTCCAAAAAAACACAGAATGCAGTCCAGCCTTGACCCATTCTGTGAAATTGCTCTGCACTTTGGTCAGCACTTTTAATCACGTACCCCGGCAAATCGTGTAAATAACGGGGGGTCTTACCGTCGGTTTGAAAATGCGGATCGCATGGAGGGGCATCGGACCGACTGAACCGGGTTTTTGTGTTTCATTCAACGAACCGGCGGTTGTATTTTATGGCACGCTATGAAAAATCGACGCTTTTCTGCGGTCATAATTTACGGGTGGCTCGCGGCCTTGATGGCTGGCTGCTCCACCGATTCGACCGGAAGAGTCTCGGCTCCCGTTGTCCCGGATACGCTCAAGGTTTCCCCAAATGAGGCCCTGTCCTTCGCGGCCAAAGCTAAGGGCGTTCAGATTTACGAGTGCCGGGCCAAGACAAATGACGCCGCCGAGTATGAGTGGGTTCTCAAGGCGCCGGAGGCGGATTTGTTTGACGCGCAGGACAAAAGGATCGGGCGTCATTACGGCGGACCGACCTGGGAGGGGATCGACGGCAGTAAAGTCGTAGGCGATGTCAAAGGCCGCGAGCCCTCGACAGAAACGAATGCAATTCCCTGGTTGCTGCTCGTTGCCAGGAAGCACGAAGGAAATGGAGTCTTCAGCCGAGTGAGCAGCATTCAACGACTTGAGACCGTGGGAGGGAAGGCACCTGCCGGAGGACTTGATCGGTCGAAGCTGGGCACGGAAGTGCGGGTGCCCTACACTGCCGTATATTATTTTTACACTTCTGAGCGATGACATAATCGCCCACCCTTTCCGCACACTCGACAACCCGCTACTCTCAAGTCATCCAAGTGTCATCCTTGCATGACTCCCGACTGCATGGCATGGCAGAGCGCCCGATACTCCTCCTCCAATTCTTGCAGCCTAACACCCATTTCTTATCCGTGTTATCCGGGTAATCCGTGGTCAATTCCCTCTTTGCGTTCTCTGCGTTCTCAAACCGCCGCGTCGCCCTTTTGTTGCCCCAGCCATTTCCAAACACGCAACGCCTCCAGCACGCTCCACGCTTGCGCGTCGCAGCCCGTCCAAAGACCCCGCCAACTCCCAACCCGGTGACAAAGCCGTAAACGCAAAAATCCGCAATGCCCGTTGAAAATCCCGATAGCCCGGTGCAAAGCCCGTAGAGCAGCACCGTGATGGCCAGGGCGGGGGAGCGCATGCTTGCGCAACCCGTTTAATTCCAACCCGCCCCCTTGCGCAACCATATACCCGGAATCATTGCGAGTTGATTCGGCGGAGTTCATCCAAGGGTCCGCTACTCCTACAAAAACACTATTGACGGACTTTTTGCTTTGAGTCATACTATCGGTGATGAATATGATCGACAAATCACAAACCGTTTGGTTCACGACGAAAGGGCAAGTTGTGATTCCGCTGCGTCTGCGTAAGCAATTCGACATTGAGCGCGGGACAAAGGCCGTGGTTCAGGCGACGGCGGATGGGATACTGCTAAAGCCCGTCACCGCTGCGCTAGTCAAACGAGCCCGGGGCATTCTCAAGAGGAAGCCAGGTGACAAGCCGTTGAGCGAAGACTGGCTAGAGCACAAGAGCCAGGAGAGAGAACTGGAGGAGCGCCATGCTGGGTAAAGTGCTCGATACCTTTTCGCTCATCACGTACTTTCGTGACGAACCTGGCGCCGAATTGATGGAAAGCATGCTTGTGGCTGCGGGAAAGAAAGACAACCCACTTCACATGACCGACCTCAGCTATGCGGAGCTTAAATACTTCATCGTGAAAAGAGATGGCTCGGAATCGTGGGCGGAAATCGCCAGCATACTTCAGGGCTTGCCAATTACTTTCCATATCACCAATCGCATCCTGGCCGATAGCGCCGCCGATTTCAAAGTCCGCTTCAGTATCAGTCTGGCAAGCGCTTTCACCGCCGCGCTTACGAAGGAAAAAAAAACCGAACTTGTCACGGGAGATCCCGAATTCAGGTCGTTGGAGAAGGAAATTAAAATCAATTGGCTGAAATGAAGAACCAACCATCGAAGACTGAAAAAGGATTGAATAACCACGAAATCGTGACGTTGGCCGTTTATCTCCTCGGCGGCGAAACTCAATACGTGGACACGGAGGACGTCGCCGTTAAAGCCAACGAAATTGCCCCAGGTAGGTTCACGTGGCGGAAGTACTCCAGCCAAATCAACATTGAAAATGTCCGGACATTTCTATCCGATGCGAAGAAGCAGAAAAATGGAGGATATCTCAGAGGCGCCGGGAAAGACGGTTGGCTCTTAACCGAGAGCGGATTCGCATTTGCCGAAAGGCGCGTTACCAATCTTGAAAAGGTTGACCTGTCGCGTGAGAGGATTAGCGCCAAAGATAGAAAGTGGCTTCAGCATGAAAGGGAACGAATGCTCGGAAGTGACGCTTTTCGAAAATACTCTGCCGGAACAGGCGATACGATTACCATTCAAGAAGCGGATATCTTTTTCCGGTTGGATGTTTATGTGACAGGAAAGGCACGCGAAGACAAAATCGTGCGTGCTTTAAACGCCTTCGGAAGTGATCCGGAACTAGGCGAAGCGGTAAAAAACTTGGCAGCGAGGGCACGAACAAGAGAAGAAATACTATGAACACAGAAACTGATCAAATCTTTGTCAAAAGCCACGTCGCGCGCGATCTCTTGCAGAGCGCGGGACTTTTTAAAACGGACAAGCTCGTTGTGTGGGAATACGTGTCAAACGGGCTCCAGTACGGCAACCCTGGCACGAACCCGGTTGTAAGAGTCATTCTCGACAGTAAGAAAAGAAAAATCCTCATTACTGACAACGGTCGCGGAATGGACTGGGCGGGACTGCAGAATTTCTTTGTCATGCACGGTGAGAACATTGATCGCAGAGAGGGGCGGCCTGGCCGGGGAAGGTTTGGCACTGGGAAATCCGCAGCGTTCGGGATTGCGACGGTAATGCGCATAATTACGGTTCGGAACGGGAAAAGATCAAGAGTCGAGTTGAGTCGTGCCGATATTGAGAGGATGACTTCTGAAGACCCAATACCTGTTAAAAGGATCGAGAAGGAAGTCGGAGCAGCCGAGCGCAATGGATCGACTGTTGAGATTGAAGGTGTTCATCTTCGCGCGTTGGATCAAGCAGGTATAATTCACTACATCGAGCGTCATTTGGCGAAGTGGCCGAAGAACGCAACGGTTTTTGTGAACAACCACGAATGCGAGTTTGAAGAGCCGCCAGTAACGGCGGAAAAGCGGTTTAGCCCGGAAGGAACGACAAAAGACGTGCTCGGCGATGTCGAGTTGATCATCAAAGTATCAAAGGCGCCGCTCGAACACGACCTGCGTGGGATTTCAATTTTCTCCAACGGTGTCTGGCATGAGACAACTCTGGCGGGCAGCGAGAATAAGGAGATGGCGCAGTATATTTTCGGTGAGATCGAAATTCCCAAGCTGGACGATGACAAATCGCCGATTGCGCCCTTCGATGTGAGTCGTTCTATGCGGTTGAATCCCGAAAACGAATTGGTGCGTACCCTGTATGCATTCGTCGGACAAAAGGTGGAAGAGGTGAGGCGGACCTTGGCAGAAGAGGACAAGAAGCGAAGGTCAGAGGAAGAGACGAAGCGGCTTGCACAACAGGCCGCTGAGATTGCGCGCGTAATAAATGAGGATTTCGATAACTTTCGCCAGCAGGTTGCGAAGGTACGTGCAAAAGCAATGGGCGGACTAGATGCATATCGCTTAGGAGGCAACGAGGGCGGGGAAGAGAACGATATGCTCTTCGGCGATGAAATCCCCGCCGAAATAGTTGTGCCTCCTGCTCCTGATCCAGAACCTTACCCTGGACCGAATCCACCGCCAAGTCCCCCGGCAGTAATTCCGGCGGACCAGAACGCGGAGAAACTTGGCCGTCTCGGGGGCGGCCTCGGTGGACGGAAGGCTCACGGCGGGTTTCGCGTTCAATTCAAGGGCATGGGTGTGGAATCCTACAGAGCGCTGTACGAAAAGGACGACCGCACAATCTACATCAACCTGGAGCATCCCCAGTTAATCGCGGCGATTGGTTTGGGCACCATTAACGATCCGGTATTCCGGCGGTTGGCGTATAAAGTGGCGTTTTCTGAGTATGCCATTGCCTTAGCCTCGGAATTGGAGGGGCGTGGACACTACATTGACCCCTCCGATCCGATTGTCGATATTCGCTCGACGCTGAATAGGGTTGCTCGCAAAGCGGCCTCCCTGTATTCAGATCAGGCTCTTCCGTAGCCAAGTACTAGCCGCTGGAGGAGTAACTTATGAATGTCGGTTCGGTTCCGTCAGCTCCGAGTGGCAACGCGAAAGGTTCTGGTCAAAAACTGTACCCCATGCGCTTGTTGCAGCAAAGCTTGCCTTTAAAGCTGGAATCCTCGCAGCAGTTAAATGCCGACTTCTTTTCCAATCTGGGACTCGGAGTCCGAGCGACGAATGTTCTTCAGCGGTTGGAGTTAAAGACATCTGCGCAATTTATCGCTCTGGACAGGCAAACTCTGCTGCAACGGCGTAATTGCGGGAGGAAAACTGCGGAAGAAATTGTGAAGGCAGTGGCGCAGTATATATCGTCCAGAAAAGCGCCCTCGGGAGATACGGATGCCCTTTCGTTGTTCACTGCGATGCTCAAGGCGATGGAGCACGTGCCACTCACGGAACTCCGGCTTTCTGTCCGAGCTTTCCGTGCATTGGAACGGTTGAAGATTCTCACGATCGGCCAACTCGCCAGAGTTTCGGATCGGGAGCTTTTAGACCTTCCCAATTTTGGAAAGACTAGTTTATGTGAGGTACAATCGAAGTTTGCCATCTTGCGCTCGCGAGGGCTTGTTCTGTGGCCTGCTGAACCACAAAATGCGGGCAAACTGAGCGGAGCCCTCACCCGTGCTGCACGAAAAGTTCAGCGTTTCAGAGATTCATCAGATGTGCGGCGTGATGATCCGCGATTCGGGCATCTGGTTCGCGAATTGGGCGTTACAGCCAACAGTGCGCGCGAAGCAGCGACGATTCTTGTATCTCGCAAAGTCGATCCCATCCATTCGCAGCCTTTGATTCGGCGGCTTACTGAGTTACTCAGAGCGTTACAGACACGAAAACGGGTGCCTCTCGAAGCGGAGTTGTTGAGTTTGACGGATGGTCTGGGCAGTGAGCGAGATCGCCAAATCATCGTGAGCCATCTCGGGTGGGATGGGAAACCACCAAGAACGCTCGAAGCAGTCGGTCAAGAATATAACGTAACGCGCGAGAGGGTTCGACAAATTTGTACTCGCGTGGAAAAAGTTCAATCGTCGAAGCCTTTCGTTCCGGCGTTGGATCGTGCTCTTAAGATTGCGACTAGCTTGGTTCCGGCGCTGGCCCAGGAGATCGAAGGCCAACTCGTTCAAAGACGAGTGTCGCACACGGGGTTTTGTGTCGAAGCACTCTTGGCCGCAGCCCGTGCGCTCGGACGCGAACCTCGTTTCGCAGTCGAGATGCTTCACACGCATCGGGTCGTTTTTCCATGCGATGGTGTCGGTTTTCTCCAACACATGGACCAAGCCGCTAGGAATGCTGTACGTCATTGGGGTGTGACAACAGTCGAAGATGTGGCGGCAGCGACCGGCGTGGCGGTGACTTTCTGCCAAAAGCTATTGCCTGTATTACCCGGATTCGGCTGGCTCGATGAAACATCAGGCTGGTTTTGGATCGTGGATGTGCCACGGAACTCTTTGCTCACCCAAATTCGTAAAATATTGGTGGCATCGCCTCGAATAGACGTGGGCGAATTGCGTACGGGCGTTGGGCGTCACAATCGAAAAAAGGGTTTTGCTCCTCCGCGACGTGTATTGTTGGAACTATGCCGACAATTGCCGTGGTGTCGAGTGGATGACGAGAAGATCACAGCGGTTGCGCCGTTAAACCCCCGCGAAATCCTAAGCGACTCCGAGCAAATAATCTTGAAAATTTTGAGCGATCATGGCCCGGTAATTCAGCGGGCCAAATTCGAGGAACTTTGCCTGGATGCCGGTATGAATCAATCGTCGTTTTCGGTATTTTTAAGCTACTGTCCGCTCATCTGCCGGTACGCTACTGGCGTTTACGGGTTGAGGGGAGCAGAGATTCCCGCCGGGTTGGTGGAAAGCCTTGTACCGAATCAAACTACCAAATCAAAGCTGCTCGTTGATTATGGTTGGACGAATGATCGCAAGGTTCAAGTCCTCTACAGGCTTTCGCACGGCATGCTTACCAATGGAATCGTCAGCATCCCAGCGGCGTTAAAGGCTTTTGTTCAGGGCAAATTCGCCCTGTTGAGCGGGGACAATTCCAAAATAGGTACGTTAGTGGTGAAGGACCATTCCGGATGGGGGTTCGGACCGTTTTTTAGTAGGCGAGGCGGAGAAGCGGGCGATTATCTCTCGGTTATGTTTGACACATCTCACAGAGTAGCGACAGTGCAAATTGGTGATTCAAGTTTGACAGAACAATTCTTAAAGGCCGCAGTCGAGAAAGAGAAACCAAGCGTGGAGGAAGCCTCCGCGGGGGAACAAGGGTCAATCCTATAATTATGACAGTTTTGGTTTGGCGAACGAGGAGGCGTTCGTTTAGCGTGACGCCACATCCCGGTGTCCAAGATATTTGCACTTCTCAGTAGGCAACCGATAGCAAGGCGGATGCCGCATCAAACATCTGGACGTCGGGGTGGCCGGTTTTGAAGTGGAACCGTGTAATCCGTGGTCAATTCCCTCTTTGCGTTCTCTGCGTTCTCAGCGGCAATTCCCATTTCGCTTCCCACCTTGGGCTGGCGTGAAGCCCAATCCTCAAACGGCAGCCTCGCCCTTTTGTTGTCCCAGCCATTTCCAAACACGCAACGCTTCCAGCACGCTCCACGCCTGCGCGTCGCAGCCCCGCGACTGATGCGGCGCATCGCCGTCAAGAATTTCCGGAAGCTGACCCAAGCAGCGGGTCAACAACGTCTCCTCCAGGCTCCCCAGGCACGCCCTCGCCGCCGCGACAGCCGCCGGAGCGCAATCCCACGATTTCGCCAACGCCTCGCAGCCGGTCGGAAGCATCCAGACCCACGCCGTCCCATTGTGGTAGGCGGGCTTGCGCCGCGTATCTTCATCGCCTTCATACGAACCCCAGTAAGGCTGTTCCGGATTGTTGAGCAACCGGCCATCGGCGCCGTGGATAGGCAATGGAGGCGAGACCGGCAATGGAGCCAGCGTCCGCAACCCGCCCGGAACCAGCAGATGCCTCCACGCGGCGGCCACTGCCCGTTGCGCGCGCGCGCCGCCAAGGAATCCAAACGCAATGGCAAAAAGATAATTGCAGCGCAACGCGTTGTCGCGCACCGCGCCGGCCGCGGGTTGCCCCGGTCCCGCGATGAGCAAATCGGCCAGGTAACCTTTTTCCTCCAGCCAGAACAATTCATGCAACGACCTCTCCGCGCGATCAGCCAAAACATCCCAGGCCTCGTTCGCCCGCGCGATGCCGATGCGGTGCAATTGCCGGAGCAACAGGATCCACAGCACCTGGATTTCGATGGGATAACCCTCACGCGGCGTGCACGCGGGATAATTGGTGTCCATCCACGTAAAATGCGGCGGACTCCAAATCAACCCGGACGCAGGATCCATTCGAATGCCATTCGGAGTGCCCTGCGAGTAACCGACCGCAATCTCCCGCAACACATCGGTAATGGCGCGACCGGATTTGTCCACCCGCGTTTGATACAGTTGATCTCCCACAAGTGCCGCGGCCTCCTGGCAAACCACCCCATACCACAGCGGCGCGTCGGAGGTATCGCGATTGGAAGCGTTGCCGCCTTGGATCGTATTGGGCATGGTGCCGTCCCGCACGAACTGCCCAAAGCTCACCAGCAGATCAACCACTTCCGTGACCATGCCCGCACTCAGAAGACCGCGCGCGCTGATAAAAGTGTCCCGTCCCCAATCCAAAAACCAAGGATAACCCGCGATGACGGTCCGACCCTCCCCGCGCCTTGCCACAAACGCCCCCGCGGCCAAAACCAACTGGCGCCCGAAGGAATCTTCGACCGGCAATTTCGCGCGTTCCAGCGCCGCTTTTTCCGCCGCCAGCCGGCTGCCGCCCGCGCCGTCCGCCGCGTCAAACCCCGGCGCGGGTATTTCCGCCGAAAGGATGAGCGTTGCGCGCCGCCCTGTGACCAGCGGGATGTCGAACCAGCCCGGACTATAAGCATCCCCCCACCCGACTTGCCCGCGGCTTTGCTCCACCGGATGCGGAATACCCTGGCACCACTCGGGTTCGGCATGAAAATCGCCCGCGCTGGCCAGAGCGCGCAATTGCCGGTCCGGCGCCGGCGTAAACGCGAACCCGATCTGTCCCTCAAACGCGTGCGTGTTCTGCTCGAAATGATAATCCGCGCCGTCGTTGCGATGTGTTTCGGAATGGAAATTCCGGTCCTCGATGTCCACACGCACAGTGACGCGGATGTCGAACTGCGGGGGCAGATCAGCGGGCTTGGTTCCCGGCAGCCGCGCGAACGTGAAAACGGTCGTGTTGGACCCTTCGATCATGTCGGCCGTCATTTGCAACTCCACCGTCCGGCCATCGCCCGCCTCGGCAACGAAACTCCAAACCGCCGGCGGCCCGGCTTGAAAAGAAGCAAGATTCTGCAAATTTAACGCGGTGATAAACCCGTCCGCGGAAACCCACACGCGCAGCCGCTTGGCCAGAACGTGCCGGTCCACCGGGAAATCCGGATTCAAATTGGCGCCCAGCGCGCAGTCATATTTCGAGTCGATATGCCCAACGTCAACGCCCAGACGCGCCATGCCCCCGCGTCCATTGGCCAGCAATACGATCGCGTCAGCCACCGGCTTTGTTATGACGCTGCCATACGACGGAGACGCCCGCAAAAAGCGCACCGTGGCGGGCGCGTTCCCGGCTTCCGCCGCGTAAACGTTCAACTCAAGCTCCGCATCGAACGACTGGGCCGGATTCCGCGGCGGAAAAAAAGCCACGTAGCCGTCCTGGACTTCGATCGCCGCGGCATGGTCTTCCGAGCCCCCCTTTTCGCACCTTAACGTGGCCGAAAACGGCTTGGAGTCCTGCAACAACAGCCAATGTCCCGGCGGGATCAACGCCACCCGCCGCCGATCCAAATCCGACCAGGGGAAAACCCGTGGATATTTTCCCTCCGCCCCCTTCAGCGCCCCCAGCAAATCCGTCCGGGACTGGACGCGGTTAAGGTCCGCCAACGAGCCAAGAAAACCGCGGGCGTCCGAATGGATGCGAGCGGCCAGATCGCGCCACGGACAGGGCCCAATCTCTTCGGGCAACAGCACTTTGCTCAGCGCGGTAATGGCCCAGGCCGATTGGGCGCGGGCTCGACGGTAATCCTCACCTCCCAAACCCACCGGCTTGGCCGACCGCGCCAGGCAAAATGAATCGCCAGCCTCCAGTGTCAAAACCGTCTCGTCTTTCTCACGGTCCGCCACGGGCAGCTTCTGCGTGAGCAGGTCCACCGGCGACGACCCCAGGCAGTCAAAGTCACTTGTCTTGATTGACACCGAATCGCTCCCCCGCGCGTCCGAGTTGACCAAAACCAACACCGTATCAAGACCCTCGGCGGAATCGCGGCGCAAAACCAGGATTGCCGAGTCCTCCGGGCTGAGCCGCGTTATTTTCGCCCCGTCAAAAAAGCAGGGGTGCGAGGCCAGCAATCGGTTCAGTCGCGCCAGCTCATCGACCAGGTTCTTGGGGTTGCCCCACGCCAGGCCCCGGCTTCCATGCACATTCAGGCGCTCCGGCGCGAGCCATTCAACCCCGCAGGTGAAGCCATACCCGCCGGAAGCGCTGGCCAGGGCGCAGAGGCGATTGCGCATCAAAGACCATTTCCGGCCCTTGCTGGCGAGGCGCTCGTTGTCATGCGTTTCGCTGTAGTGGACAAACAGCCCGACCCGCTCGCTCTGGCGGATGCTGTAATCGAGGTAACGCGCCACTTCCGCGGCGCCATAATTTTGAAAAAGCTCGGAGTAGGCCCATTGCATGCCGCCGTCTGTCAACAATGCCTCCGTGGCTTCCAGCGGCCCGCCCAGCCCCTCTAACAGGAAGAGCGCTTCGGGATATTCCCGGCGCACGCGGGCCTGGATGTATTGCCAAACCTGCATCGGCACCTTGTATCCGGCGTCGCAACGAAATCCGTCCACGCCGCGCCGGCACCAGATCAAAAACGCGTCCGCCAACCCGTCCCACAACTCGACCTGGTTGGGATTCAACTCGACCAAATCACCCCACGTCACTCCCCACGCCCCCGGGCTGACAAAGGTCCCGTCGGCATCGTGCACGAACCATTCCGGATGGTTCTCATACAGCCTTGAACCCCAGCCGGTGTGATTGATGACGATGTCCAGCAACACGCGGCCGCCGCGGTGATGCACCGCCTGCGTCAACTCCCGGAATTGGCCGACGCCATTGACCTTCTTGTCAAATTCCACCAATGCCAGGTCGATGCCCGTGAGGTCCAGGCACGCATAGGGGCTGCCGAACCGGCCAAACCGCGCGAAAGTCGTGGGAGTCGGGCCGATCGGCAGGAGTTGCAGGATGCGGCAACCCAGAGTCTCCATGATGTACGGCAATTCGCCGATCAATGCGCGCAATGTGCCCGAGGGCGGAATGACCACGTAGCCTTGATCATCCAGTTTATTGAGTCCCTTCTCGAAATTTTCATCGATCGTTTTTGCCAATTTCTTGGTCGGTCCAAACATCCGTGGGAAAGCGCAATAAATAGTATTGGCACTGCGATAAGCATCTGGATGGACGGAAATGCCCGCGTCGGCGCCCTCCGGCCAGACCTGACGTCCGTGGCCGTCGAGCAAATAGGCCTTGGCGCGATAAAATCCCACGTCCGTCAACGGCAGTTCAACGGCCCACTCGCCGGAGGGTTGGCGCAGGAGGGGGATATCGCGCCAGAAGGCGACGGACATCGGGTTCTTGCCCGCGTGCGTGGCGATAATTTCCTCTCGAAGCCGCTCGGCCTTGCCCAGATTGGTGCGCAGCATGGCGCGGGCGTTGGAGGGAAAACCATCCGGGGGCTTAATGGAGAAGCGAACGCGGTCACCGACGAAGCGCAGCATGCGTTCGCCCGGCGCGGGACTCATAATCGGCGTATTCAATCCCAAGACGGGACATTGTTATCCCTCAAGACGCAAACAAATTCAACACAGAAGCGTCTTGAACCCTCAACGGGGCTTTCCCCTGTTTGCAAAGCAGCACCCCATGGCTCCTTTTTGTTCATTGACTTCCGGAATCGCAACTCGCGACCCAAATTGCCTTTCCTTCTTGGCTTGGTTGTGCCTTCCTGAATGCGCGCCGATATGGAACGATTGCCCGGATTCCGCGACTTTTATCCCGAACCGCTCCCGCACCCCGATGTCTGGAGCGCCGAAGCGCGCCGTCATGTCTTCGATCGCTGGCGCGAGACGGCGCGACGCTACGGCTTCCGCGAATACGACGGTCCGCCCCTGGAGTCGCTTGAATTGTACACCCTCAAAAGCGGCGAGGAAATCGTCGGCCAGCTCTATAATTTCATCGACAAAGGCAACCGCGCAATCGCGCTGCGCCCCGAAATGACCCCCACCCTGGCGCGAATGATCGCGGCCCACCTGCGCAACTACAAAAAGCCCCTCAAATGGTTCGCCATCCCCCAGCTTTTCCGCTACGAACGCCAGCAAAAAGGCCGCCTGCGCGAGCATTTTCAGTTCAATGCCGACCTCATCGGCGAGGCCGGCGCGGCGGCCGACGCAGAGCTTATTGCCCTGCTGATCGACTCGCTGCGCGCTTTTGATTTGACAGCGGAGGACTTTGTCATCCGCCTAAGCAGCCGCAACGCGTGGCAGGAGTTTTTCCGAAAACGCTCTTCCAAAAGCCAGGACGAATACGCGTTCTACCAGGCCATCGACAAACTGGAGCGCCAATCGCCCGAGGAATCCCGCGCCAAACTGGCCGCCCTCGGCGTCTCATTGGATGAAGTCAATCAATTCATCACTGCCGGCGCGCCGACGGCCGAGTTGGATGGGATTGTCGGCAATTTGCGCGCGCGCGGCCTGGCCGAATTCGTGCAAATCGACTACCGGGTCGTTCGCGGCCTGGCTTACTACACCGGCGTGGTCTTCGAGGCATTCGACAAAAAAGGCGATTTCCGCGCCATCGCCGGCGGCGGCCGGTACGACAACTTGATAAAACTCATCTCCGGCGGCAAAGCAGACTCGCCTGCCCTGGGCTTCGGCATGGGAGACGTGGTTCTTTTGGAATTGCTCAAGGCGCGCGGTCTGCTGCCGAAGTTTGATTCCCACATCGACGCCTATTGTTTGATTGAAGACGAAGCGTTGCGCGACGCCTCGCTGGACTTGGTGCAGCACTTGCGCGAGCACGGATTTGCGGTCGAGTATTCCCTGGCGCCGGCCAAGTCGGACAAGCAATTCAAGCGCGCGATGGAACTCGGTGCGCGGTTTACTTGCAAACTCGAGCCGGCCTCCGGCGAGGGCTTGAACGTCAAAGTCAAAAACCTGGAGACGCGCGAGGAAAAAACCTTGACCGCCGGGATTTGAATTATCAACTCTTCCGGGCCTTGTCCAACTCGGCGATCACCGCCGGCGGCCCGCCTTCCATATAGCCGACCTGCTGCCACACAATCGTGCCATCCGGCTTGATCGCGACCAGCGTCGGATAGCCATCCACTTTGTACTTGGATTGCAGCCCCTTGTTGGCCTTCTGCAACTCCGGCGACTGCGGCTTGTTGTTGGGGAAATCAACCTGCACCAGGACAAGATTCTTATTGGCGTAGTCGATGAATTCCGGCTTGGTAAACACCTCCGCGTCCAGCTTTTTGCACCAGGAGCACCAGTCCGACCCGGTAAAATCCATCAGCACCAATTTGTTTTCCTTTTTCGCCAGCGCCTGCGCTTCCGGAACACTTGTCAGCCATTGGGCTTCCGCGGCCGCCAAATTTCCAGCCATCCAGCACGTCAATAAATAAAATGCGATTTTCTTCATATATTCCTTCGTCCTCCCAATATGCACCAACTTGTTTACTCCGCAAGCCCGCCGTCAATTCTGCTCCGTCCACGCGATTTCCCCGTTGACGATCGTCGCCGTCGCCGCGCCCCTTAGCCGCCACCCGCCAAACGGGCTGTTGCGCGATTTGCTGGCGGAGCCGCCGACGTCGAACACCCAGTCGCGCTCCACGTCGATGACGGTCAAGTCGCCGTCGGCGCCAATGCTCAAATTCCCCTTGTTGCCCAGGCGCAGAACACCGGCCGGCCCCGTGGTGAATTTGGCGATCAAATCCGGCAACGACATTTTTCCGGCGTGATAAAGCTGCATCAGCGAGAGCGCCAGTTCGGTTTCAAATCCCACAATGCCGAAGGGCGCGTAATCGAACTCCACCTCCTTTTCGTAATCGCAATGCGGCGCGTGATCACTGCTGATGACCTCAATCGTGCCATCCGCCAATCCCTCAATCAACGCCTCGCGATCCTCCGCCGCGCGCAACGGGGGGTTCATCTTGAAATTGGTGTCATAAGAGGGCCATTGCGGGCGTTCCCCCGCGCAGCCCGGCATCAGGCCCTTGCCGTCGGCGTCCCAAAACCTGTCGCTCCCCGCCAGCGCCATATCTGTCAAGGTGAAATGATGCGGACAAGCCTCCCCCGAGATCGGCGCGCCGCGCTTCCGGGCCTCCCGAAGCAAAGCCACGCTGCCCGCTGAACTCAAATGCTGGCAATGCACGTGCGTTCCCGTCAGCTCCGCCAAAATGATATTGCGCGCCACAATCATCTCCTCGCCCGAAGCCGGCCATCCCCGCAAGCCAAGCACCGCGCTCCAATATCCTTCGTGCACAACCCCGTCAGTGACCATGGAATAATCCTGGCAATGATCCATCACCGGCAAATCGAACATGCCCGCGTACTCCAGCGCGCGGCGCATCAAATCGTTATTCTGCACGCAATGCCCGTCATCCGTAATGGCGATGACCCCCGCGCTTTTGAGCGATCCCATCGGCGCCAATTCCTCCCCCGCGATATTCCGGGTAATGGCCCCCGCCACAAATACATTGATCTTGCTCTCACGCGCGGCCCGTTCGCGGATCAGGGCGACTGTTCCCGCGTTGTCAATGGCCGGGGAGGTATTGGGCATGCAAACCACCGAAGCAAACCCGCCTCGCGCCGCCGCGGCGGCCCCGGTTGCGATGGTTTCCTTGGCCGATTGTCCCGGCTCGCGCAAATGAGCGTGCAAATCGATCAACCCTGGACACACCACCAAGCCAGTGGCATCCATCCGGGGAACATCCGCGGGCGCCTGCGCCGCGATCCCGGCGCCAACACCCCTTATCTTTCCGTCCAGGATCAGAACATCGGCCACAGCGTCAAAACGATTGGCCGGATCGATCACGCGTCCGCCGGTAACGAGCAACGAATTCATCGGAGGGCGAGCATATACAGAGCCGGATTGACAAGGCAAGCGCGCTTGGTAGAGTGGCGGTCAGTAGGCGCGGGTGTAGTTCAATGGTAGAACGGAAGCCTTCCAAGCTTCACACGAGGGTTCGATTCCCTTCACCCGCTCCATTATAAATCAAGGACTTACGAGACAGTGTAGCAAAAGTGCAGTAAATTGGGGCGGTTTAAGATCTTTTCAACGGTGTTTTTTCCCGCTGGCTGTCTCGACAATATGCGAGCCATTAGCGAAAGCGTTTTGCGCCGGATTCCATTCTAGGACTTACTGAAGTTCTTGGCTGAGCCGCCTTAGCAGGCGTCGGCGGTCCTCTTCGGGGATCTGTTTAATTTCATCCTCCCGGGGCGACAGGGCGGAGGCGAAGCCGGCCGCGCTTAATGGTTCGCCTTTTTCAACAATCAAAGCGGTCCGGCGAAGTTGGTCGGCGACGCCGCTCCGCAGTGCCGCATCAGCGCCTCTTGCCTCGGCGTCCATACGCTGCCAAGCCTCGAACTCGGCCTCTCCCGTCAGTGTCGTCGCAATAAGGTAAATCACTTGCGCGTGTTCGCCGATGTCTTCCAACCCGAATGGCGCAAAATCCTCCCGGTTAGGTCCCTCGCTTCTCTCAAGTGCGGCAAGTTCCGCCAATCGCACCGTCTCGTCCAAACCGTTGCCAATTTCACCGCGCAAACCGTCAATCGCTTTTCTTTCCTCATCGAACTTCGGGCCGATTCCCGGGATGACCAAGAGACTGGCAAGATTGCGCAAAGCCCTTGAGAGTGTGGCTCGGAGCCGTTCCACAGCGAGTTCCGGCCATACGTAACGGAAAACAGCACTGGAAACAATAATGCCAAGAACGATGCCGACGAGTCGGTCGCGGATGGTGTCGAAATTGGTATCCGGAGCGAAGCCTTGGAAGATGCACATATAAAAGGCGAAAGCCATTTGCAGCCCCGCGTAGGAGATTCGCTCGCTGCCCGACGCCACCCATCCGGCGAGCGCCGAGACCGCTGCGACAAGCAACACAAGCGACACAATGCTCTCCATGTAACGGACGAGATACATGATGGAGAGAAAGCCCATAAGCCCGCCGGTAGCGCAACCGGCAAGCCGCAGCCACCCCTTGCGCATCGTCGCCCCGGTGTTTTCAAGGGCTATAATCAAGCAAGTAATAAAGGCAGTGTGAATGCCCGGCCAATCAAGGGCGCTAAAAATAAAATAACAAGTCATCGCCGCAAGTGTCACCTTGAGCCCAAACCGGGCATACACGGGATTGGTGAAGGCATCCGCGACGAACAATGACTTTTTGGATTTCACCGAGGCCGACTCCTGGCTGGCCGGGGCCTTCCCTCCCAAGCAATCATGAAACGAGGCTATTGCCAGTTGAAGCTCGCGCAGTTCGGGCAGCGTTGGAACAGAATCATTCGGTTTGACTGGCAGGATGGGATTCTCTTCCTGCACCGCCGTTTTGAGCCGCGCAATTTCCAAAAGCAATGCCTTGGCACAACGCAGGTCGTTTTCGGAGAGCGCCTGCCTGGTTCTCATGGCCAACACCGCTGCGGCCCTGACCAGGCGTTCGCTCGCAGCAATCGTTGCGACCAACGAAGCGTGCCGGCGTTTGACGTGGCCTTCCATTATGGCCGCAACTTTCAAGTGCGCGAAGAGTCGAGAACTCCCTCGCGTCGCCAAGTCGAGAGCCGGGATGTCTTTCGGTCCCCCCGCCGCCCCTTCTTTAATCGCTCTCTCGAGCGCCGAAGCTCCCGCGTCCAACCGTTGCGTCAAGTCCCCGACCAAGGCGTTCCACGGATCGGCTGGCAAAAGAATCTGATTGATGACAATGGTAAGAACGATTGGAAAAACCAAAGCCACCCACACCCAGAGAAACGCGCGAACGAGCACTTCGGCAGTGGGCGCGGTTTCGCCCATTGTTTGAGTCACGGCGACAACGAAACCGAGGGCAAATCCAAGCGGTCCGATCACAAACACTCGCGACAGATACATTGCGATGAAGACCATTCCAGCCATGACGGGGACTCGCAGCTCCGGATAATCAAACGTGAACCGACTGAGGAAGAGACTCGCGGCGATCGCAAGGGGCGCGCCCAGGATCACGAGAACTCCCGCGAGGGTGGTCACCGTGCGGTTTTCCTTTGTGACGAAAAAAACCATGTAGGTCGAGAGCGCTGCTTCCGGAATTTGCAACGCCATCGAGATGATGGTCACCAGAGCCACTGCGACCACCATTCGGAGCGTCATCGCGCCGCGTCCGGGAAGCGGCGCGAGTTCCCGCCGCACCCAGGACAGCCAATCGGGACGGTGCAAAGATGAAAAAGTTTCCGCGACTGCGTCCATTGGTCTATTTGATGATGGCCACCGCGGATGCGCCCATGCGGAATAATTCAGGATCGGGATTCTGGACTTCGATGCGCACCGGGAAGCGCTGCGCAATGTGGACCCAATTCAATTCGCGCTTGACCAAGGGCAAACTGTGCGGGAGGTCGATCTCTCCTGTTGGCTCGACGGCCCAGCCAATCCCTTGCACTTTCCCATGAAAATGGCGCTCTGGCGCCGACAGCAAATAGAGATCCACCGAAGCGGCCGGCGCTATATGGCGAAGCTCGCCTTCGCGAAAGTTCGCCATCACGTACCATTTCCCGGTGTCCAGCAGCGAAAACACTGGAACGCCCGCGCCTACATGCGCTCCGGTGGAGATGTTCAAATTGATCACCCGGCCCGAAAATGGCGCGGGGACTTTGCAATAAGAAAGCTCAAGCGCCGCAAGATCAACCGCGGCGACCGCACCCGCCCGTTGCGCCAGAAGCGTTGCCAAAGGGCTCAGCGCCGTCTTCGCCTGCTTCAAGCGTTCTTCCTCGGCGGCGAGGGAAGCGCCCGCGACCTTCTCCTCGGTTTCCGCCTTGTCCACCCCATCCGCCGTGGCGAATCCTTGAGGCAGCAGCGGCTTCAGGCGTTGCAGCGTGTCGCTGGCCTGTTTCAGCTCAGCAGTCGCCCCCGCCACGCCCGCTTCAGCCGCGCTCACCTGGAATTTAAGTTCCGCGTCTTGCGCGCGGGCGACCTCAATTTGCTGGTCGAGCGTGGCAAGGTCGGCTTTCGCCTTTTCCAAAATGAGCTGGCGATCCTCCGGGTCAATCTCGAAAAGCACATCTCCCGCCCTCACCTCCTGATTGTCGTCCACGTTCAATTTTAAGATTTGCCCACCGACTCGCGGTGCAATGCCAACCACATTCGCGCGCACCTCCGCGTCATCGGTTCGAGGGTGCCGTTCGATCACGCCCCAAACCCAAAGGGCCAAAACGACCGCGCCGGCGATCACCACGACGCTCAAAAGGAGCGCGGCTATTTTGCGCCAGCCTTCCGATTTCGGTGACGGCTTGGCGGGCCGGGTTTCGGGCGTTGGCGCCGAAGCGCTGGGCGGAGGTGTTGCAGCGGTGTCGCTCATAGGAAAATCAGTTTCAATTTTTGAAAAAGACCAGCCAAACGGCCAAGGTAAACAAAATCATCATGCAGGGATACACCAGGGCCTTTGGCCGCAGATACGCGCTAATTCCGAATCCAATCAGCAGCAGTCGCACAATGATCGTCAGGACCAGGCCGCTGACAATGCAGGGCATCCATGCTGGAAAATAGGAGCCAAAAACATCCAGCGACGGCGAATGCGCGTCCGTCGCGAAGAAGCATTGCCACGGGGCAGATGTCGCCAGCATCGAGAAAATGGGCTGGAACGCATTCATCATTTGGAGTGGACAGTCGCGGCTGTCGGTTTCGGCTTGGCCAAATCGCCAATGCTTAAGGCCAGGGCCGTCGCGCCCGTGAAGATAGCGGAGCGCGTGTCCACCATCACGCTCCGCGCTCCGTCTAAGTTGCGCTGCGCGTTGACGACGTCCACATAAGTCCCCAAGCCTTGCTGATAAGCTTGAAGCGACGCGTCGAATGCGCTTTGCGCGGCGGACAAAAGTCGGGTTGCGGATTCCTCTTTGTGAAGCTCGGTTCTGAAGTCGGTGTAAGCCTTCCAAACCTCCCTAACCACCGCGTCGCGTGACCCTGACAATTCACTTTCCGCCTCCTCAAGTTCTGATTGGGCGATGCGCAGCTTTTTAGAGCGGGCGAAACCGTCAAAAATCGGCAGTTCGACCGAAACTCCGACGCCATAAACGGGTTTACTGCCGCCAAAATAGGAAGAGTTGTTAATGCTGACATCCAGCTCCGAAAACCCGGCGTTGGCGCCGAGCGCAATCTTTGGGTAATACGCGGCGCGCGCTTGTTGAACGTCCGCGCGACTCGCGCGAACGTTCGCCAGCCTGGCCACCAGGTCCGGCCGTTGCGACAACGCTCTGTCAATCAATGTATCCAGGGAACCGTCGATATTCTCCGGCAAAGGCTCAGCCGATGCCTTGGCCACCTGCAACTGGGTGGTCGGCAATATGCCCAGGCTTTCCACCAGCGCCACCTGCCCGTCGCTCAATGCGCCGCGGGCGGCCTCCAGTTCAAAGGACGCTTGCGCCGTCTGCTGTTCGGCCTCGAGCAATTCAGGTTTCGTCGCCAGGCCATGATCGACGCGCGCCTGAGCGGCTTTGGCGACAATGTCCGCCGCTCGCATAGAACTCTCCGCGGCGGCGACTTTTTCACGGACGGCGTCAAATTCATAAAAGCGCTGGGTCACTTCAAATACAATCTTTTGATGCACCGCGTTAAAGCCGACGTTTGCCATCATTAGTTTTTCCATTGCCGCGGCAGTCGTCGCTTTGCGCCCGCCGAAATCGAAAAGCAGCCATTTCAAATTGAGGGCGGCGCCCTCCGCAGCCGAATCAACGGTCTCTGTGCCGCCGCCCGTAATGGAGACGTCTGTCAGCCCGGGGCTCACACGCAATGTTGGGAAAGGAAGAAACGCGCGCTCGTAGCCCGCTGCCGCAGAGGCAACAAGATACGGGTAATAGGCGCTTTCAGTAAGGCCGACCGCTGTGGCTGCCTGACGCGCCCGTTCCCAGGCGCTCCGCGCCTCGGGTTGGCTGCGCTCTGCGATGTCAATCAACTCGGGCAACTCATAAACCTTGTCAGGGTTGATCCCGACTCTCATTTTCTCTCGCGTTCCATCGCGGCCCATGCGAGCAAGCTCCTTTTCATATTCGTCAAATCCCGGCGGAAGCCACGGCTGGCTCGGTGACGGCGGCGCATTGTTTTGAGCAAAAGCTTCCAAGGCCAATCGCACCAAAGCAAAGAAGACGAAACAAACGCAAGCTCGACTAAAGCCGCGTCCGCGCTTATTGGCGCCGATGATTATTGGGTCGATGCGCTGATTCATCATAGCAATTTCGCCAATCCTGCCTCACTGCCCGTCTTACCCTGGACACGCCTGCCATCGCGCTGCGACTTGTGGCTGCGATGCAAATTTGAGCAGCAACTCAGGACCGCAACCGGGTGAAACACTCCCCGGAGATTCGGAGAATTGCAATATCGAAATCGAGCCGCGGGCCCGCGCTCAATAATTAGAACTTGACGACCCCTTGGACTCTCTTACCGTCACAAAAGAATATTCCGCCATTTGGATTCCGCTTCAACATCACCGGCAAATCGCGATCCCACGGACGAGTGTATGAAACGCGGGGGTCAGGGCAACGCCAGGCGATAAAATCTGGCACCAGAAGACGAGTTAATGGTGACTTGGTAGAACCCGTTGGCGACGGTTGGCGCGGAGGTGTTCGTGTTCGTTTTCCACCCGTCGGCCTTGGCAAGATCGTCGTTGACCTGGAGTTGATACGGGGGGGCCGCCTCCGGCCAGAGCACTTGCAGCGTGTTGCTGGCCGCCCTGATGTACAGGACCGATTCGGCGATCTGGAAAATCTGGTTGCTGGCGTTGTTGAATTCAATTTGGGCCGTCATGTTGCTGATGGTGTTACCGAAGCCATCCACGATATTGGTTCCCGTGGTATTCGTTTCGGCGTAGATAATATCGTCGGAATATATTTGCACGTAATTAAGGGGTAAGGCGCCGCTTGAATCGTTGGTGCCGTAAGAGGCCCCGACACTCGTGCCATCGAAATAGACCTGCAAGGCATTGTAAAAGGCTTGTTCCGGCGAAATGATCGGATCGCCAGGATCCATGCAGCCATCAGTCATGTTGCATCCCTCATATTGGGGGTCCGTGGAGAAGGAAGTATCAAACTGCAGCCCGCCGAGCACCCTGGAGATCACGTTCGTCGTTCCCGGCAGGGCCGCCGAGCCGCTGGCCGAGCTGGCCGCCAGCCATTTAATGGCGTAGGAATTCAGATCGCCGCCGCCCAGGATGTGAGAACTGGTTATTTCCATCGCCGTCATCCCATTTTCCTGGACGGCCTTGGCGTTGTTCCCGCCATGCCGCGGGTCCACGAAGTAAGCCAGAACCGTCGTCTCGGCGGTGGCATCCATGATATCCGCCCGGTCCTTGGGGTTTACGGAGCCGGGAGGCCACTCAAAACCGGGCGGAATAGTGTAGTTGGTGTAGGGCATCCCCTCGCTGTTGGTAAAGTTGGGGAGTCCGTTGCCCGTGGTGACGGCCAGAGTCACATTCGAGAACGCCTGGCCATACACGTCAATGGCGCGCTCCCACGCCTCGATGAATGCTTGATCCGAATTTTCGTAGTTGGTCGGGAACGTCAGCGAAAAAAGAGAATTCCATTTCCAATAATTTGCGGGGTTGTTCTTTTCGTTTGGCACGATCATTTCTGTCGAGTCGGAAGTGGGTCCTGCCACGGCGACGCTGACCAGGAGAGGATTGGTTCCATATCTCTGAGCTACGCACTGAACAAACGTGGCATAGGCATTCGTGTAAAAGGGGTTCCACGGCAATGGTAGCAGCTTGTTCTTGTAAACGACATTCGGTCCCTCCCCGCTCAAGAAGGTGGCGCAACCGCAGTTGGTGGGAACTGCGTTGGTGTCCACAACGCCGTTCGTTGGGAACATCGGATCGCAATTGCTCACACTGTTTAGAACCCATTGCGGCGTGTCAAATCCTGGAATGATGCCGAGTTGGATGGTCTTGGGTGGATTCGTCGGATTGCTCAAGTTATATTGTTCAACCGCCCCGAAAATGTCGTCCAAAACGTTCCACTGATTGGTCCCCACAATAGAGTTTGTTGGGCCTACAGTCTGGCTGATTTGGTCCCATTGTACAAACGCGGCAACGCCTGAAATGGCCGTATCGGTGCAAAGGTCCTCGATGCTGTTTGAAATACACTCGTCAGTGTTTGAGCCAAGGCGCGGATACTCGGAAATGCAGCCACTGGGGACGAATCTGGCGTAAATGCCAAATGGCTGCCGGGCAGGCGCGGTCTGTGCGCGGCCGCAGCAAGGCGCGCATAGAGCAATCGCGACTAATACCACCGATAAGAACCTGTTTTTCATGCGAGAATATTCCACCAGGAATGAATTGAGCGCCATGGGCGCATCTCAGTTTTTTGCAAGGTAGTGTAAGCTTGGAGGCATGAATGCGACCTGTATTGATTCCACTTCATGTAAATCCAGTGTGGTACCCACGTCGGAACCGCTGGCAGTATTGGCGGTGCGCGCAGGGTGCGCCT
>DATKFW010000131.1:0-282249 GCA_035511075.1 Vulcanimicrobiaceae bacterium | reverse complement strand
CGCTTCAAACGACCGGGACAGTTTTGGAGCAAGCGAGGTGACGAGGCGTTGCTGTGCCTGGAAATGTTATGGCGCAATGACCGTTGGCATCTCCTCTTCCCTCACACTTCATTCAATCCTGCAAGAAACTGAGATGCGCCCTTTTACAACGGGTGGCGTCGCGGCGCTCCGCCCTCCCGAAGATTGTCATACGCCCATTTACATCGCCAGGAAGTTGCGCAGGATTTGGCGGCCGTTCTCGGTGAGGATGCTCTCAGGGTGGAATTGCACGCCGCACACGGGATATTCCTTGTGACGGACGCCCATGATTTCGCCTTCGTCGGTCTCGGCGGTGATTTCGAGACAATCGGGGAGGGTCTCCCGCTTGATCACCAACGAATGATAACGCGTGGCCGAAAACGGATTGGGCATCTCCTGGAAAAGTCCGCTGCCGCCATGTTTGATGGGGGACGTTTTTCCATGCATGATGCGATGGTTGACGATGACATCCGCGCCGAAGGTGTAACCGATGCACTGGTGCCCAAGGCAAACACCAAAAAGGGGGATTTTCGGCCCAAAAGTGCGGATAATGTCGTTGGACAACCCGGATTCGCGCGGTGAACAGGGGCCCGGAGAAACCAGAATGCGCGCCGGGTCAAGCTCCCGGATTTGATCCAGGGAAATCTGGTCGTTGCGCCGGACCTGCAAATCGACGTTCATCTCGCCCAGATATTGAACGAGATTGTAGGTGAACGAATCGTAATTATCGATGATCAGGACCATCGGCCAAAGGGTGACGCATTTTGCCCAAGAAAGCAAGGCGAAGACGACGTTAAAACTCTTGGCATCGACCGGGTTTGGTGGTTATATCGGCGGCAACACAGCGAAGAAGAAGTTTATGAACAACCATCAGGGTTTCTGAACTATGCAAAAATACGCGCCCCAGGACATTCGGAATTTCGCTGTAGTCGGCCACGCGTCCAGCGGCAAGACGATGCTCACGGAGGCGATGCTTGCCTGCGCGGGCGTCATCGGGCGAATGGGCCGGATAGCGGACGGATCGACGGCATCCGATTACCACGCGAACGAGAAGCAGCGGCAGATATCGGTGCATACGTCGCTGCTGCGGGCGGAATGGGCCGGGAAGAAGTTTAATATACTTGACACTCCGGGCTACCTGGATTTCATCAGCGAGGCGTTGAGCGCGCTGCGGGTGGCGGACTTCGCGCTGGTGGTGATCCATGCCCAGCATGGCATCGGGGTGGGCACGGAGCGGGCGTGGAAGTTCGCGACGGATTTCGGCGTTCCAAAAATCCTCGTCGTCACCGCGATGGACAAACTTAATTCGCACTTCGACGAGGTGCTGGCCGGGGCGCGGGAGCAGTTTGGGGCCGGGGTTTTTCCAATGAACCTGCCGATCAATCCAGGCCCCGGATTCAATCAGGTGCTCGATGTGCTGCGCAACGAGATCGTGACCTACGAAGTGGGCGGCGGGCGGGGAAAGTTTACCGAAGTGCCCGCCACCGGCCAATGGGAGGAGAAGGTCAAACAGCTTCACACCGAATTGATCGAGCACATCGCCGAGTCCGACGACGCGCTGCTGACGAAGTACCTCGACCAGGGCGGATTGACGGAGGAGGAATTTCGGGCCGGGATCCACACGGCGGTGCAGAGCCAGCACTTCATTCCCCTATTTTGCGCCGCCGGGGAAACCAATATCGGCGTGGCGCGGCTGATGGATTTCATCGCCAAGTACGGCTCGTCGCCGGTTGATCGGAAACGGTATGCGGCGCTTGACGCGGCGGGCGGGGTGGCGGAAGTGCGCCTGACCGATCCGGAACCGGTGGCGCACGTTTTCAAGACGATGGCGGAAGCGCATTTCGGGGAATTGTCGTTTTTCCGGGTGTATTCGGGGTTACTCAAGCCGGGGATGGAGCTTTACAATGCCGATCGCATGATCACTGAGCGCATTGGGCAGATTTACCTCCTCAACGGACGCGACCGCGCGACCGCCGAGGAGTTATGCGGCGGGGACATTGGCACGGTGGTCAAGCTAAAGGACACGCACACCGGCAACACGCTGTGCGCGCCGTCCCGGCCCGTGCGGCTGGCAAGGGTCCAATACCCGGAGCCGACCATCCACGCGACCTTGCAGGTGATGGTCAAGGGCGAGGAGGATAAGGTGGCCGCGGGAATGGCGGCGTTGCACGAGGAAGACCCGACGTTTCTGCACCGGGTCGATTCGGAATTGCACCAGACCATCATCTCCGCGCAGGGGGAATTGCACCTGGAAGTGCTCGTTGACCGGTTGCGCCGGCGCTACAACGCGCACGTGGAATTGGGGGAACCGCGGGTGCCGTATCGGGAGACGATCAAGATCGAGGCGGATTCCAAATATCGCCACAAGAAACAGACCGGGGGCGCGGGGCAATTTGCGGAGGTCTGGATGAAGATTGAACCGTTGCCGCGCGACTCGGGTGTGGAATTCACGGAATCGTTGTCCGGGCAGAATGTGGACCGGGTTTACGTGCCGTCGGTGGAACAAGGCGTGCAGAATGCGTGCCGCGAAGGAATCCTGGCGGGCTACAAAGTTGTCGATGTGAAAATCGATTTTTACGACGGGAAAATGCACCCGGTTGACTCGAAGGACATCGCGTTCCAGATCGCGGGTTATTTTGCCTTCAAGGAAGCGTTCATGAAGGCGCGCCCGTGCCTGCTGGAGCCGATTCACCACATCGAGGTCCGAATTCCGGAAGATTTTCTGGGCAAGGTGATGGGGGACATTTCCAGCCGGCGCGGAAGGATTTTGGGAATCGACACGGACGGGAAATTCCAGGTCATTCGGGCGGAGGTTCCGGCGCGCGAGCTTTACAAGTACTCGAGCGTCATCCGATCCTTGACCGCCGGGCGCGGCTTGCACAGCGAACGTTTGGACCATTACGCGGATATGCCGCGCGAATTGGAACAAAGGGTCATCGAAGAAGCCAAGAAACGAAAGGCCGAGCAGGCGAAGTGAGGCTTCGGTTCTATTTTTGCAGCGCAACCTGCTAAATATCCTGCTGAAACGACATGAGGAGCACGTACTCCGTCATAATGGTCCGCAACGCCGCCAGAAAGGCCTCCACCTGCAACTCCAGCGGCGCCTTCTGCGGCGTCTCGAAAATGATTTCAAAGGGCTCCGGCTCCATTTCTTTGGGCGCGGCCAGCACGCCGTCATAGTGACGCGAAATAATGCCGTCTCTTGCCGCAAAACCATCGATGCTGGCCCTGATGTTGCGCGGCAGGATTTTGCCCGCCTCCCGAAGGGCGGGGCGCAGCAAATTTTCGGTGAGTGTGTGGCCGCGAACAAAACCATAAATCCCGTCGCTGGTATCATCGGCATGAAGCTGGATCAACCCGTGGAAATGGCGTCCGCGTAATTCGGCCTCCAGGATTCGCACCTCCGGCTCCTCGGAGCCTTTCCAGAATTCCCGGTTCAAATCCCGCCCGCGCCGCGACACGCGCGTGTTGTCCTCAAAACCGGTTGGATTGCAAATGGGATAGGCCGTGACGTGATAATTGGACGCCCATTCGGGCTGTTGCGCCAGTTCCGGCATCAATTGGATGACGCTCAGCGCGCCAGCCGGTTCATCCCCGTGAATGGCGGCGAAGATGCCGAGGCGGATTGGGTCGGCTGCCCGCGACGCGCGGACGCTCAAGCGCGGCAGGGAGTAAGCCTCGCCACTGATCTGGAAGGGCAGAAAATCCGTCTGGATTCCAGGCACGTCCGTGACAGTTTCCCAAACCCGGCGCAACGAGCGCCGTCCGGTTTCAGGAATCACGAGTGTCAGGGCGTTGCAATCCATTGTCCCGCTATCGTCTTACGGCTGGGTGGCGCTGTCGTAGAACGACGCCAGGTCCGCGCGAAAAGTTTTCCGGGCGTCGGGATTCAAATAGACCATGTGTCCCGAGGGGTAATAGCGGAAGGTCACATTGGTGCGCAGAGTCGGGTCCAGTTCCATGTGGTTGAGGTCGCGTTCCGTGGCGAAGAACGGCGTGGCAAGGTCGAAGTAGCCGTTGGCGGAAAGCACCATGAGACGCGGGTTATCCCGCATGGCCTGGGCAAGGTCGTCCACCACGTACGCCAGCGCAAATGGGGTGTTGCGGCCCAGATATTCCGGCAGCTTGTGTTTGAAGTCCCAGGTCCTGGATGAGAAGTCGCTGCTTGAGACCTGGTAAGGGGTGTCATGGGTGTAGTTTAGTTCATCGGCCAGGTAGCTGTTGAATGCCGCCGTGAACGCTCCCGCGATGGCGGTGTCGGACGGGTCGGATGCGGGCCTCTCACCAGCGGCATCAAAATCGATGCCCTCGAACCGGCCGTCGTAACGGCCAACGGTGCGACGTTCATCGCGCAGCAGTTCCTTTCGAAAGCGACTCGGATCGACGCGGAGATTGGCCTCCTTGAGGTAGGACACGCTCAGGCCGGTGAAATCGTGGAGTTTGGCTGCCACGGCGTCCTCCTGAGCGGCGGGCAGGGTCTGGCCTTTGGCCAGGGCCTGGGCGAACTCGCCGGTGGCGAAATCACGCACCTGCTGGAGAAACCCTTCGAGGTCGTCGGGCTTGTTTGGCAGTTTGAAATGGAACCAAGCGATTGCCGCGTACGACGGCAGGTTGTTCACGAAAGGATCATCCAAACCCGGCGAGCCGGCGGCGTAGTTCAGGATCGAAGAAAGGAGCACCACGCCGTTGAAGTACATGCCCTGCTGCTGCAGGTGATACACCAGGGCTGCCGAGCGCGTCGTGCCGTAGGACTCGCCGAAAAGAAACTTGGGAGAGTTCCATCGGTGGTTGAGCGTGACGTAACGGGTGATGAAGTTGCCGAAAGCTTCCACGTCACCGTCCACGCCCCAAAAGTTTGTGCCTTCGCCCTTGCCCACAACCCGTGAAAAGCCGGTGCTGACGGCATCGATAAAAACCAGGTCGCTCCGGTCCAGCAGGGTGTCGGCATTGTTGAGGACGTGGTAGGGCGCCGGGCCGGACGCCTGGGCGTTGGCGGTCGCGACGATGCGCGGGCCAAACGAACCCATGTGCAGCCAGATGGTGGAGGAACCGGGCCCGCCGTTGTAGAAGAAAGTCACCGGACGCCGTTCCATGTTCGTCACGCCGTCACGGGTGTAAGCGACGTAAAACATTGAGGCGGTCGGGTCGTCGCCTTTGCGAATCAGCAGATTGCCGGCGGTGGCAATGTAGGGGATTCTTTTATCGCCGATAGTGACCTCGTGGCGCGTGACGGAGGATTCCTCCTTGGGGATTGGCAGTTCGGTTTTCTTTTTGGCGTTTGCATCATCCGTCGGCGTCGCCTTGTCGGAATCCGGGGCGGCGATGAGTGCGGCGTTACGGCAGACCATCAGGACAACACAAAGCAGCCGGGCAAGCTGGACTGACGGGGAATTGCCGTATGCCAGTTCGTTGGTGACCGGGGATTGGTTTTTCATCAGCTTCTTTTAAGCGGCATTTTAGACGGGTGGAAACGACGCGCAAGCGCTAAGGCGCATCCATGTAGTTGCCGCCGTGGGGACCTCAAAGCGATTCACTGTTTGGTGAGCCATCGCAAAGGCCCCGATGCCTTCGGCGGGACGCCGAAGGCTGCGGACGGGGACGTCCGCGATCCCCGATCCATCTGGATGAATACGGCTAAGGCGTCTTTGAACATGAATTGCGAGTCGTTGTTCTTGTCAAACGCCTGCATAGGAGCCAAGACTCTTGCCGGCGAGACCATGAAGTACTGTTTGCACGTTATTTCCCTGGCACTTCTCGTGGGAACTCCTGGCTGTGTTTCCAGGACGCAGGAGTCAACCCAAGGCAGCATGCTCCTAGAACTGCGCAAAGCCGAAACGGGCGATGTGAGGGCTCAATACGATGTCGGGAGATATTATGTGACAGGGCGGGACAGCTACGAGCATCGGGCGGAGGCGGTGAACTGGTTTCGCAAAGCGGCGGAACAAAACGACGCAAAAGCCCAAACCGCTCTGGGCGTGAGCTACCTTCGCGGTCAGGGCGTCGCCGTGGATATTCCGGAAGCTGTGAAATGGCTCGATAAAGCCGCTACCCAAGGCGATTCTGACGCCCAAGCCTACCTTCTCGGCCTCGCCGTGCTTGGAGTGCCATTCGTGACCAATACCGCAAACGCCGGCGAAACGCTTCGGAAGATGGCCGACCATGGGAACTCCGTGGCCGAACTCACGGTAGGCTTGTCTTGTCTTTACGGTCGGGGCAGTACGAAAAATCTGGAGGAAGGGAAGAAGTGGATTCGGAAGGCGGCGGTTCACGGAGATGCCCTGGCCCAGGCACTCCTCGGTCGAGCTTACTTTCAAGGATTGGACGTGGCCACAAATTATGCCAAAGCCGCGAAGTGGTCGCGCAAAGCTGCCGAAGAGAACGAGGCGCTGGCGCAAGAAACCCTTGGTCGTTGCTGTCAGGAGGGCAAAGGGGTGAAGCGAGACGAGCACGCGGCGGTGGATTGGTTTCGGAGGGCTGCGGAACAAGGCGACGAAGGCGGGCAAATGTCGCTCGGACTCGCCTTCCGTGATGGACGGGGTGTGGCACGGGATGTTGTCCAGGCCTACAAGTGGCTGGACCTGGCCGCGATCCAGGGCGACCCGCGAGCCATCTCGGCGCGCCTGGAGTTGTCGCGACAAATGAGCACAGAACAGCTCGCGGAGGCGGGCGCAGCGCCGCGGCTCCGCCTGGCCAAGTTTGACCGGGAGATCATCGATGCACACGAACAGAAGTACGCCATGTCGTGCATTCCCAGTTCGGTGGAAATGGTGCTCAAGCTGACGGGTCGCGTGCCGGGTTCATATTACGAGCAGCAAACTGCATGGAAGAACAAGGCGGACGGCAGCTTCCACAATTTCGATGGGAAGACAATTGCGGGATTCACGTTCCACCAGCAATTCATCCAGGCGCACGGCAGGCAGTTTCCGCTGGCGGCACTGTTCGAGACCATTGACCACGAACTCAGAGCCGGGCGGTTTGTGATTATCGGGCTTCCCGCCGCCGGGGACACTCATGACTGGGTGATATACGACGAAGACGCTTCCGGTGAATTTCTGGCGGTGTCCAAGGCTGGTCCGCGGACGATTGAGAACAACCATGTCAAGAAAACAGTCACCGAAATGCAGGGAACAGATATTGGGACATACGAACTGAAGCCTTGAAGAATAAAGCGGCAATCGTGTAAGGTTTTCCCCGACAAGAATAAATTGTTGCGAACGGCGCAAGGGTCTATATACTTTCCCGTGTGACTGCAAAAGTCTGTCCAATACTCAAATCTCTAGCGATGGCGGCGGTGGTGCTTGTGATCGGCAACGGTTGCGGCGGTTTTAACGCGACGCCAGCGTTTAATCCTTTGATGTTGTTCCTGCCGGGCCTGGCAAGTACCAAACAAGCGCCCCGGCAAACTCTTCCCCAACCGACGCGGGTAGCGTCCAACGGGGAATTGGCTCAAATAAATTAAAAAACTATGCGATTTCCACTCGCGTTGACGGCGAAGATCGCCGCGCACATTGTCAAACACAAACTTCTGCGGACGCCCAAGTTCGCGGTGGTGCTACAACTTGAACCGCTGCACACCTGCAATCTGACTTGCACCGGGTGCGGGCGCATTCGCGAATATTCCACGAGCCTCAAAGACATGATGCCGCTGGAGGACTGCCTTGCGGCGGCCAAGGAATGCGACGCGCCGATGGTGTCGATCTGCGGCGGCGAACCGCTTATTTACCCGAAGATCGAGGAGTTGACCGCCGGATTGCTTCAGCAGGGGCGCATTGTGTACGTGTGCACCAACGGCACGTCGATGCGCAAGAAGATGAAGGATTACCTTGCCAGCGTGTATAATGGCGGACTGGAGCCGACGCTTGGCAAATTGCTGGAACAAAAGCTTGTTTCCGAAAAGGACGTCGAGACCATCCGCAAGGGGAAATCCGACCGGCGCCCTGTGATGCGGCCGACCAAGTGGATGTATTGGAACGTTCATATTGACGGACTGGAGTACACGCACGATTTGATCGTGGAGCGCGAGGGCGTCTTCAAGGAATGCGTGGAGGCCATTCGCATGGCCAAGATTCTGGGCTACCAGGTGGCGACCAACACGACCGTTTACAGGGAGACCGACGCACTTGAAATCGAACAGATGTTCGAGTTCTTCTCGTCGATGGAAGTGGACGGCCACACGATTTCGCCCGGTTACGAATATGACGCGGCCAAGAAAGACATGGTCACGCGCCTGGGCAAACAGCCGGAGGACTTTTTCCTGACACGAAAGATGACGCGGGAGAAATTCGCCAAGATCGAGGAATGGGGCCGACGGTTCACGATATTTGGGACGCCGGGTTACCAGGAATTTCTGGCGGGCAAAAGGGAATTGACCTGCACGGCCTGGGCCATTCCGACGCGCAATGTTCGCGGGTGGAAGGCGCCCTGCTACCTGATGACCGACGGACATTATCCGGGCTACCAGGAGATGTTGTCGAAGGTCGACTGGAACAAGTACGGCGTTGTGGACGGCGTGGCGCGCGATCCGCGATGCGAGAATTGCATGGTGCATTGCGGCTACGAACAGAGCATCGCGCTGAGCGGCAGCCCGCGGGACATGTTCCAAAATTTTGCATTCAATTTTGGCGCCAAGCCCAAGCCGTATTACGCGGGGAGCTCGGTCAAGGCCTTTAACGGTGTCTCGATTGGCAAGGGCCATCTGGCCGAAGCCAAGGCGGCGATCAACACTCCGGCCGGCGGGTGCGGCACTGGGGACGCCTCGCAGCGCGAGGAGCTCCTGGCCAAGATCGCAAAGAAGAACAGCGCGCCCTGATTTTCAGGCGCGGCATATCCCGTTCGTTTCAAAGCATGAAAACTTTATTTCTATCACCGCCGAGTTTTGACGGATTTGACGGTGGCGCCGGCTCGCGCTATCAAGCGCGGCGGGAAGTGACGTCGTTTTGGTATCCGACGTGGCTGGCGCAACCGGCGGCGCTGGTGCCCAATAGCCGGCTGCTGGATTGCCCGCCGCACGACATCGACATCAAGCAATGCCTGGAGATCGCGCGAGATTACGAGCTTGTCATCATCAATACTTCGACTCCGTCGCTGAAGAACGACTCGAAAGTGGCCGAAGCGATCAAACAACAAAGGCCGGAAACCAAGATTGGATTTGTTGGGGCGCACGCGGCGGTCCTGCCGACGGAAACGTTGAAGGCGTCCTGGGCGATTGATTGGGTGGGACGAAAGGAGTTTGATTTTACGTGCAAAGACGTCGCCGAAGGGCGACCGCTGGCGCAAATCGACGGGCTGTCCTACCGGACGCCGGAGGGCAAGATTGTCCACAACCGGGAACGCGAGATGATTTCCAACATGGATACGCTTCCGTGGGTGGTCGATACTTATAAGCGGGACCTGGAGATCGAGCGGTATTTCATCGGCTACTTGTTGCATCCCTACCTGAGTCTTTACACGGGGCGGGGCTGCCCGGCGCAATGCACATTTTGCCTCTGGCCGCAAACGATCGGCGGGCACAAGTACCGGGTTCGTTCGCCGGAAAATGTCGCCGGCGAAATGGCGCACGCCAAGATGCTGTTCCCGCAGGTGCAGGAGTTTTTCTTCGACGACGACACGTTCACGGCCAACCTGCCTCGCGCGCGGGAAATCGCCAAGAAGCTCGCGCCGCTGGGTTTGACGTGGTCGTGCAACAGCCGAGCGAACCTCGATTATGACACGATCAAGTCGTTCAAGGATTCGGGGCTGCGGCTTTTCCTGGTTGGTTACGAAAGCGGGAACCAGGAAATCCTTAACCGAATCAAAAAGGGAATTCAACTGGACGAGGCGCGGCGATTCACGCGGGCCTGCCAGAAGGCCGGAGTGGTGATACATGGGACGTTCATTCTTGGCCTGCCGGTGGAAACGCGGGAAACCATCGAGCAGACGATTCGTTATGCCATGGAGCTGGACGTATTCAGCATCCAGGTTTCGCTGGCGGCGCCGTATCCCGGCACGGAACTTTTCGAGATGGCGCGGCAAAACGGATGGTTCGCCAAGAAGGACAAGACGGACATCGTGCATGACGACGGCTTTCAACAAAGCTCGCTGGAGTACCCGGGTCTGAACAAGGATGAGATTTTCGAGGCGGTGGACCGGTTTTACCGCGCTTATTACCTCCGGCCCAAGCCGATTCTGCGCATTATCAAGACGATGCTCGAGGACAAGGATATTTTTGTGAGGCGATGCCGGGAGGGCTACGAATTTTTCAAGAGCCTGCGCCAGCGCAAGGTGGATCTAGCGGCTTCGCGGGCTGTGCAGGCGGCTGCGTAGGATCGGTCCTCCTTCGCGCTCTGCGCTACGGCGGACGCTTCGCGGGGGCGGGGAGTCCTCCTCACTGCTTAGACGGTCCAACCTTTGCGGTCATCACGTTTGACCCACTCGTTGACTTCGGGGTTGTTCGTGACTTTCATGTTGGGGCCGTCCCATTGCACCAAGTTTTCCTTTCCGGCGTGCTGCGCCAGGTTGCCTAGAAGACAAAATTCGGTCAAACGCGCGCCGTATTCAATCGGCGTCGCCGTATCGGTGCGCCCTGCGCGGCAGGTTTCGACGAAGTCAATGAACGGGTTTGGATTTGGCCGCGGCAAGGTCATGGGGGGCTGCTTGATTTCATTCATTTTCTCCAGGGGCAGAACATGCATGTGGCCGCCGTAGGTTTCGGTGAAAATGATGCCTTTGTCGCCGACGTACAAAGTGCCGCTGTCGCCGCGGTCCAATTCCTCATCGGGATACTGCTCCTTCAATTTGGCGATGAGCGGGGGAAAATTTCGGGCGTCGCCGACGGCTTTGTGAAGGCTGCCGGTGGGGTCCTTGGTGGTCGTTGGGTTAAGACCCTCGTACCAATAAGCCTTCAAAGGGGGCATATTTTCGCGGGCGGGAATGTCCCATCGCACGCGGCTGCCGATGGGATAACGTTCGTCTGTGCCGCCGCGGACGTATTCCATTTCGACGCTGGTTGGGTGATCGGCCTTGAGCGCCCAAAAGACCCCTTCCAGGACGTGGCAGCCCATGTTGCCGATGGAGCCGTTGCCAAAATCGTACCAGCCATGCCATTCGTGAGGATGGAGATCGGAATGGAAATCGCGGTAGGGGGCAGGACCGATCCAGGAATCCCAGTGCATGCCGTCAGGCACCGGCAGCGTGGGAGGACGCGGACCGATGCCGCCGTTGGCGCGATCGGTCCAGCTATGAGTTTCGGTGACATTGCCGATCACGCCGGCCCAGATGAATTCGCAAAGACGACGATACCCGCCCTCGCAATGGCCCTGGTTGCCCATTTGTGTGGCGAGTTTATTGTAATGCAGACTCGCTTCGCGCAATTTGCGCGCCTGGAAAATATCGTGGGTCAACGGTTTTTCGCAGTAAACGTTTTTGCCGGCCTCCATCGCCATCATGGCGGCGGCGGCGTGGTGATGGTTCGGAGCGGCGATGAAAACAGCGTCGATTTGCGGGCTGATTTTGTCAAACATGACGCGGTAATCGGAAAAAGCCGAGACGCTGCCGGTATCCACCTGGTGTTTATCCTGGAGCCATTTACGTTTGGAGGCGATCTGCCTGTCATCCGGATCGACCATCGCGACGAGCCTTTGGCGCTGATCGACAATGACTTGTTCCAGGTGCGTGCCGCCGCGGCCGCCGCAACCGATTTGAACGCAATTGAGGACGTCACTGGGCTGACGGGCCGAAAGGATACTGGGAAAGGCCAGGTAGCGGGCGGCGGAGACGGCACCGGCGGCAAATACTGTTTTTTTGAGAAAACGGCGACGATCCATTCTGGATTTCATAGAATTGACACGTAGGTTAGACTCCGGACATGAGTTGTCCATTCAAAAGTCGCGCCGTCGTTGCCCTTGGCATCTTCCTGGGCGGCGCGCTCCCATGCGCCTTTGCGGCCAACGATATGAACAGCACTAATGACGACCGGTATTTGTGGCTTGAAAACGTCAGCGGCGGGAAGGCCCTGGACTGGGTCCGCGAACAAAATGCCGCCAGCACGGGGAAACTGGAAGCGTCACCAGGCTTTACCGCGTTGGAGGACCGCCTGTTAGCGATATTGAATTCGCACGAAAGGATCCCGGCGGTCGCCAAACACGGCAAGTACTACTACAACTTCTGGCGCGACGACAAAAATGTTCGCGGCCTGTGGCGCCGCACGACGCTGGAGGAATACAAGAAGCCCAATCCGGCCTGGGAAACGGTCCTGGACCTGGACCAACTGGCGTCGGAGGAAAAGGAGAATTGGGTCTGGCACGGCTACACTGTGCTTGAACCCAGTTACGACCGTTGCCTGGTGGAATTGTCGCGCGGGGGAGCGGACGCCGACGTCGTCCGGGAGTTCGATTTGAAGGATCGGCGGTTCCTGCCCGGCGGATTCACGGTTCCGGAAGCCAAGACCGATGTGGCGTGGAAGAATCGCAACACATTATACGTTGGCACCGATTTCGGTCCCGGTTCGCTGACCAGCTCGGGCTATCCGCGCGTCATCAAGGAATGGCGGCGCGGCGCTCCGCTGTCCGAGGCGGTTACAGTGTTTGAGGGACAGCCGGAGGACGTGGAGGTCAGCGTCAGCGTCGAGCACGATCACGGGCACGTTTACGAGATGATCCGGCGCGGTGTGACATTTTTCACGGACCAGGCGTTTCTCCGGCGCGGCGACCAATGGGTGCGAATCGAAAAGCCGGACGATGCGACGGTTGAAACATTCGGGCGGTTCCTTCTGCTGCGACTGCGAAGCGACTGGAGCGTCGATGGAAAGACCTTCGCGGCCGGTTCCCTGTTGGTTGAGAACCTGGAGGACTATCTGGGCGGGGCGCGGGACCTTACGATCCTGTTTCAACCCACGGAGAGGGCCTCCCTGGATTCCATCACGGACACCAAACACTATTTAGGATTGACAGAATTGGACAACGTTCACAGCCGTCCGTATTGGCTGCGATTCAGGCGCGGGCAATGGGAGCGGACGGCGATCAACGCGCCGGCTTTCGGGACGGTCAGCATCAGTGGAATTGATTCGAACGAGTCGGACGATTATTTCATGAGCCTTACGGATTTCTTGACCCCTTCGAGCCTGTATCTCGGAGTGGCCGGCAAACCGGACATGGAAAAAATCAAGGCCCTGCCGGCGTTCTTCAACGCGGACGGCCTGGAAATTCAGCAGTTTGACACCAAGTCCCGGGATGGCACGCGGGTTCCTTACTTTCAGGTCGCGCGCAAGGGGCTTCGATTGGACGGCAGCAACATCACGATGTTGAACGGGTATGGCGGCTTCGAGATTCCGATGCTTCCGGGCTACAATTCGTTCATCGGCGCAGCCTGGCTGGAGCGCGGAGGAGTCTATGTCCTGGCCAACATTCGCGGCGGCGGCGAGTTCGGCCCCAAATGGCATGAAGCGGCGCGCAAACAAAACCGGCAGCGCGCGTACGACGATTTTATCGCGGTGGCGGAGGACCTGATTGCGCGGGGCGTGACGTCGGCCCGGCATCTGGGGATCGAGGGGCGGTCCAACGGCGGGTTGCTCATGGGAGTCATGCTCACGGAACGGCCGGACCTATTCGGGGCGGTCCATTGCGGCTCGCCGCTGCTGGATATGCGGCGCTACAACAAACTGCTGGCGGGGGCCAGTTGGATGGACGAATACGGCGACCCGGATAATCCCGAGGATTGGGCCTACATCCGGAAATATTCGCCGTACCAAAACACCCGCGCCGACGAAAAATATCCCCCCATCCTCATCACCACCTCGACGCGAGACGACCGCGTGCATCCGGGGCACGCGCGCAAAATGGCCGCGCGGCTCGAAGAAGAAGGGCACGACGTTTTGTATTACGAAAATACCGAGGGGGGCCACGGCGCCGCGGCCAACAACAAGCAATCCGCCTTCATGGAAGCCCTGGCGTACACATTTTTGTGGAACGAACTTTCGCGGTGAACCCCTTAGCTTAGAGATATTTTTTCAACAGCGGCATTAGCTGCTTTCTTGTTTTCGCCGGCCATGCCTTTTTGTCGGTCATGATTGCGTTCTTGAGGGCGTCGTGGCAGGGCCAATTTGGCTCCGCCGGTATTTTCGGAATCACGCGGGAGATAATCGCCTTTGCCTGGCCGGCGTTTTTCATCAGGTAAGCCACGACCATTTCCACGGTGACGTGGGCCTCATCGATTTTCCAGCAGTCGTAATCGGTGATCATCGCCATGGTCGCGTAGGCGATCTCGGCTTCGCGGGCGCATTTGGCTTCGCCCAGATTGGTCATGCCGATGACGTCCCAGCCCGCCCGGTGGTTGGCCAGGGATTCCGCGCGGGTGCTGAACGCAGGACCCTCCATATTGACGTAAGTGCCGCCGTTGTGGACGCGCGCGCCTTCCGCTTGAGCGCTTTGGAAGAGCAATTGCCGCAGCTCGGGGCAAATGGGGTCCGCAAACGCAATGTGGGCCACAATCCCGCGCCCAAAAAAAGTGTGCTCGAAGGACTTTTTTGTCCGATCGAGGAACTGGTCCGGCAGGACGATGTCGCAGGGCCTGAATTTTTTCTGCAAGGACCCGACGGCGCTGACGCTGATGATCCACTCGACGCCGAGCATTTTCATTCCGTAAATGTTGGCCCGGTGGTTGAGTCCGCTGGGAAGGATTCGATGGCCGCGTGCGTGCCGGGGGAGAAAAACCACCTCGCGCCCGGCCAGTTGGCCGGTCAAGAAATCATCCGAAGGCGGCCCGAAGGGCGTTTTAATTCCGACCCAGCGCTGGCGCGAAAAGCCCTCGATGTGATAGAGTCCGCTGCCGCCGATCAAACCAATCCGATGCTTCGTCATGGGCCTGACCATAGCGGGGGCCGGGGCGGATTGGAACTTGGATTTTCGCGGGGCTGCCGCCACTATGCGGGCGATGAGCAAACGCTTTTATGTGACCACCGCCATCGACTATGCCAATGGGCAGCCGCATTTGGGGCACGCCTACGAGAAGGTGCTTGCCGATGTCATTGCCCGGGCCAGGCGCTCGCTTGGGGAGGAGGTTTTTTATCTTACCGGGCTGGATGAACACGGGCAGAAGGTCCAGCAGGCGGCGCTCGCGGAAGGCAAAACTCCGCAGGCTTATTGCGACGGGATCGCGGCGACCTGGCATGTATTGATTGAAAAACTCGGATTGTCCAATGACGATTTTGTCCGCACCACAGAGCCCCGGCACAAGGAAGTTGTACAGGCGATCCTTTCCAAACTCCACGCGGACGGCCAATTTTACCGGGCCAGCCATAAAGGCTCCTACTCGCTGGGAGCCGAACGATTCCTGACTGAAAAAGAGCGGCTGCCCGACGGGACATTCGATTCGTCCTTCGGCAAAGTCATCGAATTGGAGGAGGAAAACTATTATTTCAAGCTGGGCGAACAACAGGACTGGCTCATCGGGCATATTGAAGCGAACCCGGATTTCATCGCCCCCGAATACCGGCGCAACGAAGTCCTCGGCTTCCTGAAAAATGACAAGCTTGAGGACCTCTGCATCACCCGGCCCGCCGCGCGGCTCAATTGGGGAATCCCGGTGCCATTTGATCCGGCCTACGTGACCTACGTTTGGTTCGACGCGCTTGTCAATTATATCAGCATTCCTTTCGCGCATGGCGATCCGGTTGTGCGGAAGGCGATTTGCCCTTCCGATTCCCCCACCCCCTCCCCGCTGGAAGCGTGGCCGGCCGACCTGCACATTATCGGCAAGGACATCCTGAAGTTTCACGCCGTCTATTGGCCGATCATGCTCAAGGCAATGGGACTGGCATTGCCGAAGCAAATCCTGGCCCACGGATGGTGGCAGAAGGAAGGGGAAAAACTGAGCAAGAGCACGGGCAACGTCGTGGATCCCATCCAGGTCATCGATGACTGGGGGCTGGACGCGTTCCGATTCTATCTGGTGCGCGAACTGGATATCGGCCCCGATGGGAATTGGACCGACGCGGGTTTTCGCTCGCGCTACCAGTCTGAATTGGCCAATGGCCTTGGCAACCTGGTCAACCGGTCGCTTTCGATGATTGGGCGATACCGCGAAGGGATCATTCCATCGGGAACCCATCAACTGGCGGCGGAAACGGCCGAGGTGTGGGAGGCCAGCATTGCGGCGTATCGCTCCAATTCGCTGCAAGAAGCCCTGAAGCGGACAGGGGCGTATGTAACGCAGGCCAACCAATATATCGACCAGACCAGCCCGTTCAAGATCGCCAAAGATCCGGCGCGCGCGGGCGACTTGAACAATATACTTTACACATTGGCGGGGGTCTGCCGCACTCTCGGCGTACTGCTCTGGCCGGTGATGCCCGGGACCTCGGAAAAGCTCCAGCGACAGCTTGGACTCGAGGTTGCCAGCGGTGATTTTACGAAGCCGCCGGCGCCGATCGATTCGGGGCACCGCATTGGCGAGGTGTTTCCCCTGTTCCCGCGCCGGGATAAACCTGAATGAGTTCTCCGATGCGCGCGATTGTCTCGCTGGTGGCGGTCATTGCGGCGCTTACGACCCCCTGGGCACGCTGCGAATCCGCCATCGGAACCCACGGCGCGGTGGCCACGGTGGATCGCATCGCCAGCCAGGCGGGAATCGACGCCATGCGCAAGGGCGGCAACGCGGTCGATGCCGCCATCGCGGCGGCGCTGACACTCGGGGTGGTCAATGGATACAATTCCGGGATTGGAGGCGGCTGCTTCATACTTATCCGCCGGTCCAATGGGGAAATTCTGTGCATCGACGGACGCGAAACCGCGCCCGCCGCGGCGACGCGCGACATGTATTTGCGCGACGGCAAAGCCGATCCCGCCGCGAGCCAGACCGGCGCCCTGGCCAGCGGCACACCGGGGGCGCTGGCCGCGTACGCCCTTGCGCTGGAGTCCGCGGGAAAACTCCCGCTCAAGGAACATCTGCTGGCCGCCGCACGGATCGCCGGCGGCGGATTTCCTATTGACAAACATTACGCGGCCGTCCTCAGGGAGAGTCGCGGCGAATTGGCCCAATTTCCGGCCGCCGCGGGCGTTTTTCTTGAGGCGGACGGCGCGCCGTATCGTGAAGGGGAAATCTTCCGGCAACCCGATCTGGCACGGACCTACCGCGAGATCGCCGAGAACGGTCCCGAATGGTTTTATGGCGGGCCGTTTGCGATCTCGGTCGAAAAATGGATGAAAGAGAATCATGGACTGATGACCGCCGCCGATTTGGGGGGTTACCGCGCAGTCCTCCGTCCGGCGATTTCGACCGATTACCGCGGTTACACGGTGATTTCATTTCCGCCGCCCAGTTCCGGGGGAGTGCATCTGCTTGAAATGCTGAACATGCTGGAAACCCTGCGGTTTTCCGATCCGCAATTTACGGAAGCCGACCGCATCCATTTCACCGCCGAATCGATGAAGCTGGCGTTCGCCGACCGGGCCTATTGGCTCGGCGATCCGGATTACGTCAGCGTGCCGCGCGGCCTGATCAGCAAGGACTACGCGCGGTCGCTGGCGGAGAAAATCGACCCGGCGCATGTGATTACCGTGGCATCACAGGGGACGCCCGGCGACATGGAGCCGTTTGCCAGACACACGACGCATCTTTCGACGGCAGACGCGGAGGGCAATTGGGTGGCGTTAACGACGACCATCAACACACATTTTGGCTCCAAAGTTGTCATACCCGGAACGGGGGTCGTGCTGAACAACGAAATGGATGACTTTTCGGCGCAGCCCGGCGCGACCAATTATTTCGGTCTCGTCGGCGGGGAAGCCAATGCCATTGCGCCCGGCAAACGCCCGCTTTCCAGCATGACTCCCACCCTTGTGCTCAAGAACGGCAAACCGATACTTTCCGTCGGCGCGGCGGGAGGCCCAACGATCATTACACAGACGCTCAACATCATTGTTGATGTCCTGGATCTGGGAATGGACGCGCAGACGGCCATCGATCAACCGAGATTTCATCACCAATGGAAGCCGGATGAATTGAGGGTTGAACGGACGATGAATCCCGCGCTGATCGCGGATTTGCGGAAGCGCGGACACGTCGTGCGCGAGGAGACGGCGATAGCGGCGGCCCAGGCGGTCGGCATTGACCCCAAAACCGGCGGTTTCCTAGGGGCCGCCGACCGGCGGGTCAACGGCAAGGCAATGGCGTGGTAGGCGGGAAGGATCGGGGGCGCCGGCACAGCGGCCATAGTCTGCCTTGCAAAGTTCCGTAAGTTTGGTACTTGTTTGGGCTGTGGGATGAAGCGGATTCTTCTAATTCTGGTTCTAACAGCCACGCATACAGCCTTTGCACTTCCGAGGCTGGAGGCGGTGCATATTACGCTGGAGTATATCGCCAAGAAGGCCGAATTGCGCGCGCGAAAGCCGTTCCGATCGCCGCGCGCCGACCTGCCGAGTTTTTTGAGCCATTTGACTTACGATCAGTATCGCCAGATCGCCTTTCGAGACGACCGGGCGCTCTGGACCGAAGAACACCTGCCCTTCCGGGTCGAGTTTTTCCATCTTGGCTATCTCTACCAGGAACCGGTTCATCTCAACGAGTTTACGTCGACGCATGTGCAGCCGGTGCGGTTCACGCCGGATTTTTTTGATTACAGGTCGTTGCGACTACCGTCCGATATTCCGGCCAACACCGGCTATGCGGGCTTCAAGATATTGTATCCGCTTAATGCCCCCGACAAGCTGGACGAGTTAGGGTCGTTTCTTGGGGCCAGCTATTTTCGACTGCTGGGCCAGGGGCAGGTGTATGGACAGTCGGCGCGGGGGCTGGCGCTGGATTGCGGCGAACAGGGGCGCCCGGAGGAATTCCCGATATTCACGGATTGGTGGCTGGGCAAGCCGCAACATGAGGACGACGTGCTGCTCCTCTATGCGCTGCTGGACAGCGTCAGTTGCACGGGCGCCTATGAGTTTTTGATCCATCCCGGCGCGACAACCGTGGCGGAGGTGGAAGCCGTATTGTATTTTCGCGATCCGGTCAATATCCTGGCGGCCGATCCGGAGCGCAAGCCGTTGGCGACGATCGGGTTCGCGCCGCTGACGAGCATGTTTTGGTACGGCGGGAATTCGGAACGCAAGTTCGACGATTACCGGCCCCAGGTCCACGACAGCGACGGTTTGCTCATGCACATGGATAACGGCCCGATGGTGTGGCGCCCCCTGGACAACGGCGCCGCGCTGCGTCACCAGGTGTTTGCGGCCAACAATATCCGCGGATTCGGATTGCTCCAGCGGGACCGCAATTTCAGCGATTACCAGGATTTGTTTCGCACGTATAACGAGGCGCCCAGCGTGTGGGTGGCTCCGCACGGCAATTGGGGCGACGGCAAAATGCACGTCGTGGAACTGAGCACCCAGTACGAGGGTCTGGACAACGTGGTGGCCTTTTGGGATCCCGCGACCAAGCCGCCGCCGATGCAGCCGTTGCGCTTCGGTTATACGCTTTACTGGACGCGCGAGACAGACATGAATCTTTCCTCCAACCAAGTGGTCTCGACGCGGATTGGCTTGAATCCGCTGGACCAGCGGCAGCGGCAATTCGTCATCGACTTCAACATTCCCGGACTGACGATTGAAGATGATCCGCCAAAAGCGGACGTGTCGTGCAGCGACAACGGGACGATCACCCAAGTTCAGGTCTTCCGCAACACGCCGGAAAAGACGTGGCGCGTTTTCATCAACATGCTCCCCAAAGACGGCAATCATGATCCTGTGGATTTGAAATGCTCGGTGAGCAAAGGGGACACCGAGAGCGAGACTTGGAGCTACCATTGGAGCCCGCCATGAGCGTGACAGGCAGAATCGACGCGCCCGGAGAATTGGGGGGCCGTCCGCTGGATGAATGGAACGCGGCGTATTCGAAGGTGGAAAGCTATTTCCACGCGTTGCGCGTTCGCAACAAGGTGTTGCTTGGGCAATTGGTGGCGCTGGTCCTGGAGCGGGCGATGGAACGTTCCGGTCACGAACCGCAACGCTCTGCCACTGAATTGGCGGTCGAGGAAATGGACCGGCTCGTCAATGAATGGTTCGCGGAAGTATTGCAGGCCCCGCCAGCCGGAGCGGAAATGCTTTCGACGCGCGGACGCCTGGCCCTACTGCTGGCCGACATGCCCGGCAGGTGGCAGGACCAATTCCTGAGGCCGGGGCCGTGGCCCAACGATTTTGTGGTGGCGATGCGGGAGAACTACCTTCGCGCCGGGCCGGATTTTCAACTGGTCAAAATGACGCCGCGCCCGCTGGACCTTGGTCCGATCACGACCTTGACGCATTTCAGCCATCTACCGTTTGTCAAAATGACGGCGACGTGGCTGCTCTTTGGGCTGCTCCTGGTCGTTTTATTCTACTTGACCCATCATTGAGCCATGCGTTCCGCTCCTCCGATTGTCCAATCCGCCGAGGGGCCCGCCTCGGCGGCCACGATGTTGCAGATGCCGCGCATAAGGCTGGGGCGGCGGATTTTTGTTTTTTATTCGTGCGCGGTGCTGCTGACGGGGCTGGTTTCGATGCTCTTTGCCGATTTGCTGTGGCGGACCGGGTGGTCGCCGTCGGGCGTGGTCCTATTGTGCCTGTTCATCGTGTTGTTCCTGTTGATCGCGGTGGGTTGCATGAATGGAGTTTTCGGTTTTATCCTGCGCCGAACCGATGTCCGGCGGCTGACGGGGCTAAAGGATTACCGTTCGCAAATCATTGAAGGCACAAGCACGGCCCTTGTGTTTCCGATTCACAACGAGGAGGTCGTCCGGGTCTGCGAGGGATTGCGAGCGACCTATGAGTCGCTGAGAGCAACGGGTTTCCTGGATCGCTTCGATTTTTACATTCTGAGCGATTCCACCGACCCGGACAAATGGGTGGAGGAGGAGAGGCGGTGGTTCGATTTGATCAGCGAGCTGGACGCGCTGGGGCGGATTTATTACCGCAGACGCGTGGTGAATGAAGGGAAAAAAAGCGGCAATATCCGCGATTTTTTGAGCACGTGGGGAACACGTTACAGGTACTTTGTCGTCCTGGACGCCGACAGCGTGATGCGCGGGCAGACGCTGGTGGACCTGGTCAAATTGATGGAGACGCATCGGCAGATCGGCTTGATCCAAACGGTGCCGGCGCTGTTCAACGCAGAGTCGCTGTTTGGGCGCATCCAGCAATTTGCAAACCGACTTTATGCGCCGATTTTCATCACCGGGCTTAATTATTGGGCGCAATCCTTCGGCAATTACTGGGGGCATAACGCGATCATCCGGCTGGAACCCTTCATGCAGCACTGCGACCTGCCGCAATTGCCCGGGAGGAGGCCATTCGGGGGCTCGATCCTGAGCCACGACTTCGTGGAAGCGGCGCTGTTGCTCAAGGGGAATTGGCAGGTCTGGATGGCGTATGACCTGGAGGGCAGTTACGAAGAGGCGCCGCAATCGATGATCGAGAACGCGAAACGGGACCAGCGCTGGTGCCAGGGGAACATGCAGCACGGGATGGTGGTTTGCGCGCGGGGGCTGCGGGGCGTAAGCCGGGTGCACCTGGCTTCGGGAATCTTCGGATACCTGGCAAGCCCGTTCTGGCTGTTTTTCCTCTTGACGTTCAACTGGATGCTCTGGTACGTGGGGCACACCGGACTCTCCAAAATCACCGTGCGCCCCTTTACGCCGTTTCTCCGGGTGAACGGAACGCAACACGCCCTTCTGATTTTCAGCCTTTGCATGGGGGCGCTATTTCTGCCAAAGGTTTTGGCGCTGATCGACCTTGCGCTGGACCCGCCGCGCCGGCGGGCTTTTGGCGGGATGGCTCACGCCACCTTGAGCGCCGTTGGGGAAACGGCCTTTTCCGCGTTGCACGCGCCGTTGCAAATGCTCTGGCATTCGCAATTCGTCGCCGCCGCGCTCCTGCTTGTGGGGGTCACGTGGGGAGCGCAAAAGCGCGCGGCGGACGGAATTACGTGGTCTATGGCGGTGCGGCGGCACTGGTTGCACACGGCGATCGGATTGATTTGGGGCTGGGCAATATGGCGGCTGGACCGACTGACCTTCTGGTGGTTCGTGCCGGTGGTGTTGGGGATGGTTTTAAGCATTCCGGTGAGCGTCTTGACCAGCCGTTCCAGCCTTGGAAAAAAGGCGCGGCAACTGGGGCTGTTTCTCACGCCGGAAGAAACAGCGCCGCCGCCGGAGTTGGCGGCGTTGCAGGCGCGGATGGCCAAACTGGCCGCCGAACACCAAACGGATCCGCAACCGTCCGACACGGGCATTGCGACGGTGGTCCTGGATCCGTATATCAACGCGATCCACGTATCGCTGTTGCGTGAGAAGGGGCAGCACCCAGGCTACGCGCAGGCGCTGATCGACCTTGGGGTTGGCCATCCGGGGGTCCGATCGTTATGCGAGAAGTTATTGACAGATGGACCGGACCGATTGGGGCCCGGTGAAAAGATGCTGGTTTTGAGCGACGCGGACTCGCTGCCCTGGCTGCATCGGCAAGCGTGGCTGCGACCCAGCGACACGCTGGCCCGCTGGTGGCAAGACCAAATCCGGGAGTACGCCCGGTGAGCGTTACCTAGAGGCACACGAGCGAGATGGCCCTGGGCAGGCGCACCACGACGGTGCCGGCGATTTTGTCGTGCCAGCCCTGCTTTTGGGGGTCCCAGCCAATCCAGAAGAAGCCGAGGAACAAGGCCAGGATCGAAAAGGTCGCGGCCAAACTCCGCACGAAAGCGGCCAGAAAATTGAGCGGCTTGCCGTCTTCCCGCACGACTTGCAGATTCAGAACGATGCCCCCAACGGTGGTTCCCTTCCATGCCCACATTCCGGAAAAGTAAGCGATGGCCACCAGCAAGCTGACCGGGCCTACCAGGGCGGTGGTCACGCTGATCAAGGCGATGTCCAGAAAGCCCGCGCCCATCCGTTCCCAAAACCCGGCCCGCGGATATAAAATTCCCGGCGGCGGTGTAATCGGAGGAGCACTGGCGGCGACATCAGCGGCCAACGGAGGCGCCGAAGGCGGCAAAGGCGGCGCGGAAGGAGGCGGCGTAACATCGCGGGTTCGTCGACGAAGGGCGAGCCAACCGGCGGTCACCGCCGCGCCGAATCCCCACACGCTCAAAACAAGCGCGGCAAATAATCCAAGAACCGGCACCAAATACAATAGCGTGATGAAGACGATACCGGTAAGAAATGCGATCACCGGCCTTTGGCCACCGTTAAGGCCAAGCGGGCCGCCGATTTTTCCGCCGATATATTCAAGCAGCGCCACCTTGCCAACCAACAAACTCACGAATGCCCCCACAACAATGAACGGCACAATAAATATTCCAATGACCGTGGCCGTCAATAAGAGTAACAGGACCGGCATCAGCAATTTCGCCATGACGCCGACGGCAAAGGTCGTGGCCGGGCGGGTCGAGATTTGGTTCCAACAATATTCCACGGGATGGGGGAACAACACGGCGATCAGGAGGTACAGAATGAAGAAAGCTCCAGCGACCCACCAAACCCATCCGACTTGAAACGAGAGCGGTCGGAATTTGAGGACGCAATTGGCGAGCCAGCTTTTTAGCCATCCCAGGCGCAAAAACGGACCCAGTGGCAGGCCGACACCCACCTCCTGCATTTGTCCGTCCACTTTCGCGCCGTCGGCCAGTTCGGCCTTCCCTCCCACGGCGACAAGGTCGCGATGAATCACCGCTTTTGGACCCAAATGCACCGTGCCCATGACGACCACCACGTCGCGGTCAACATCACCATCGATCTCCGCATCGCCGCCAACGATCACAACATCCTGATCCACCGACCCGGATACCGTGGCGGAGCCGCCGACGACGACGATCTGGCTTGTGGTGTCGCCCGCCTTTAAATCGACGTCCTGGCCGACGGCCACAATTGCCTGACGACGAAAGCCGTGTCGCACCGGGGCGGCATCATCCGCAGGCTGGGACCTCAACGACGATTGATTTACAAGCAGCAGGCCCAGCGCCGCGGCCAATGTTAGCGATATTGTTTTTCCGGTTTTCATCATCAAATTTTTCTGAATTTCGACATTGAAAGGCGCACAAATACGGTTCCAAAACCGACGCAGGCCGCGTAGGCCAGCACCACCACCAGGATGCACGGCAGAATGATTCCCTTACCCGCACGGTCCAGAATCAGCGCCACCGCGCCCGTCAGCGCGCCCACAGCGTTCCAGAGACACTCCACACCGGCCCTCCAATGGGCCAACCGCCCGACAATCGGCGCAAGCAGTCGCGGTCCGACTGCACGCCATCCTGGAATCGCTGCCGCCACGGCGCCCAGGGTCACGACCAGATAAGCGGCCCGGAGGCCCACAGGCCAGGCAGACCAGGGCCGCGCATGCCACGGCGCCGCGGGCCGGGCGATCAGGCTCAAAGTCCGGGGCAACAAATTCGGCGGCGCCGCCAGATCCGGGAGGTCTTTCAACGCCCGGTCGATCTCCGCCTCCAATTGTTTGTCAAATTCCGGATTCATGGCTGTCAAGTCAAATCCTGCCGGGACTGCGGCGCAAGTTTTTTGCGGAGGGCGTCGCGTCCGCGGAAAATATCCGTTTTGACCTTTCCGAGCGAAATACGGAGCCTGGCGGCGATCTCCTCGTATTTCAAACCTTCGATGTGGAAGAGAACCAGCGGAACGCGTTGAGCATCGGGCAACTTCCGCAGGGCCTGTTCAACCCACTGGCGGCGTTCCGTCCGGGCCAAATCCTCCTCGACATTGTCGGGCGCGGCAAATTCCAATTCCGGTTGGTCGCTGTCCTCGTCGCGGCGGAAGAGATCCGAAAAGAGGGTCCAGCGGGAGCGATAGCGGGAAAGGTGGTTCAGGCTGAGGTTGATGGCGACGGTCTTGAGCCAGCCCGGGGCGCGGGGATTATCGCGCAAATCGGCGAAGCGTTCGAAAGCCTTGAGAAAGACCTCCTGGGAGATGTCCTGGGCCTCGGCTGAATTTCCGGTCAGGCGCATCGCAGTGCTAAACACCATGTTCTGGTAATTGCGCATAAACGCTTCAAATGTTGCGGCGTCTGTCATGGGCAGTTGGCGGTCCGCGCCCCACAGTACTACGCCCGCCCAGATTCTTTGACAACGACATCACACATTTCTCTTTGAATAGCCAACACGGCGGAGGGGGGTATTGTTTCAGGAATCAGCCTGGAAAAAATCTGAAAAGATTACGTTGTGTTTGGGAAAAGGGGGGATTATGATCTGGCCGTGATTGACACTCTCGGGGGCCGGCCTTGCGATGCAGTTCACTGCGCAAAGTCCTGACGCTGAACCGAGTCCCGCTGTTTTGGAGCGGCCTGAGACGAACAATCCCCAGTAACGAAAGTCAGCCGATAATGAGCACAAAACTGTTTGTTGGAAACCTCTCATTCAACCTCACCGAAAATGATCTCCAGGACGCGTTTGGCCAATTTGGCACGGTCACGGAGGTCAACCTGATGCTGGATCGCGTCACCAATCGCCCGCGCGGTTTCGCATTCGTCACCATGTCCAGCAAGGAAGAAGCCGAAAAGGCCATCCAGGGATTGAACGGCAAACCGCTTGATGGGCGGGCCTTGACCGTCAACGAAGCGCGTCCACGGGAAGAACGCCCGCCCGGCGAGGGCGGCGGAGGCGGCGGCGGCGGACGGGATCGAGGCCCGCGGCGTCCTTATTCCCGGTAGTGGCGCGTCTTTATCGCGCCTGGTTTGACAGCGGAATGACCTTTTGCGAGGGAGTTCCCTCCCCCAATGCATGAAATTTCTGCAACCACTGTCCTGCCCACCCGTCTGGACCACCCGGGCCGGGATGCCCGCCACTTTCAGCCTAGGTCCTCCGAGATGGGGGCGCATTGAGCGGCGTCAGCAAGGCATTGACGATTCCCACGGCAGCGGATAGGTTACCACCGCTGTGATTGCCGGAAAAGAATCCGTCCTGAATCCCGCCGCGCCCGCGAATATTCGCGTCGGCGACGAGCGGTTGATCAAGGTGACCGCCATGGCGGCGCAGAAAGTGTGTTCGCTCCTGAAAAAGCAAGGACGGCCCGGGGGCGTATTGCGGGTGGCTGTAATCGGCGGCGGCTGTTCGGGTTTGCAATACAAAATGGATTTGCAGGACCAACCGGCCAATCGCGACATCCTGGTTGAAAGCGCGGGGGTGAAAGTGGTGGTGGACCCCAAGAGCGCGTTGTATGTCACGGGCAGCGAATTGGATTTTGTGGATGCGCTGCAGGATGGCGGGTTCAAGGTCAAGAACCCCAACGCGAGCGCGAGCTGCTCGTGCGGCGAAAGCTTCAGCGCGTAGTTCGGCGACCAAGACCCGGTTGGCCTGGATTCTCTCATGGATAATTTCGCCCTGCTCGGGCAATCGCGCCTGCCATGGATCGATCCCGATTCCCTCAAAGCCGCGTTTCTGGAAATTTCAGCCCGCACGCATCCCGACCGGGTTGCGGCCGCGACCGGCCCGGAACGCGAAGCCGCCACGAAGCATTTCGCGGAATTGAACGCGGCCTACAATTGTTTGCGCGACCCGAAACAGAGGCTGCTCCATTTGCTGGAACTGGAATCGGGCGCGCCACCGGCAAACGTCCAGGACATTCCGCCGGGGACGATGGAATTGTTTGTGGAGGTTGGCCAAAACTGCCGGCAGGCCGACGCCATCGTGGCGGGAAAGGCCGGGCCGGCATCGCCGCTATTGCAGGCGCAATGGTTCGAGAAGGGAATGGCGTGCGCGGAAAAACTCGGGGCGTTGCAACAGCGAATCCATTTGCGGCGCGATGAACTTTTGGCAGAATTGAGAGACATGAACGCCGCATGGATCGCCGCGCCGCCGTCCGAATCGCCCGACCGCGCGGGCGCGTTGCCGTTGCGGCGGCTGGAGGAAATCGGCCGCGAAATGAGCTATATCAGCCGCTGGAGCGGGCAAATCCACGAGCGGATCGCGCAGCTTTCGTTTTGACAGATGGCGCCGTCCGCATTCAAGAAACTGGCCGCCTTTGTCCTTAGAGCGTGTCTGAAAAATACGAGGGGCGCTGTTTTCGCGCAAAAGGCCCTGTGGCGAGGCGCAACAAGGGAGCATCCCCGAAGTGGGGCTGTGACCGAGGCGCAACGAAGGCAGAGGGCCTTTTGCGCGAAAACCCTTCGGGCGGCAGGTCTTTTTGCCGCAGCCGTCGTTGGCTCGGCACTCAAAGCCCGCGTTGGGGATTCTCGTGCCTCGCCGCCTAGGCTGCGGCCAAAATCCCTCGCCGCAGAACCCCTCGTATTTTTCAGACACGCTCTTATGCTCCTTGCGGCGGCGACAGTCGCGTCTGGGGCGCCGACGTGGCAGGAGGAATTTGCCAAAATGCCGCTCACCGAGAAGGTATCCGAATTGAACGCAAACAATTGCGCCCGGATACTGCTCAATTCCTTCCGGCGCAATGGGTCCGTTGAGGCGCTGATCCTCATGCCCGGCGCCACGGATGAATTATATTTTTTCCGCCGCGCCCGTGCGCGCCTGACCAATGAGGCGCCAACAATGCTGGATGCCATCTCGGCGCTGACCAATCAAACGTTCATTCAAGCGACGGCCAGGCCGCCGTTTCTGCTCATTCATACCGTCGAAGACCCGCTGGAGCCGGATATTCTCGTGGAAGACGAGCGGACTGCGGAGCGGATTCGGAAGAAGCATTTCGAGAAGCACGCGATTTTCATCGATCGTGACTGGGATTATGCCGAGCCGATCCTGGCCTTTGATCTGGACACGCGGCTCTGGCCCGGTGTGCGCTCCCACGATTCCCACCATTTTTTCCGGCACAGCCTGGCCGAATTTGGCTTGAACGGTTGGGACGCGATTGAAGCGATTGCGCTGGCGGGAAAGACCAAAGTCACCATTCAACGCAAGCGGATCGTCTTCCACGGCGACACGCGGTATCGGGAATTGCCGCCCAAGCTCGATGATTTCATCATTGACCGCCCCGTCGGGCCGAAAAAAGAGGGGCCTTAACTGGCGGCCATCCGCATGGCGGCGAAACCGTCTTTTGCGGCTTCCCCGGTCACGGGTCCCTTTGCTTTGTCCGCCTCGGTTTCCATGAATTTGGCCGGGATTTCACGCAGGAAGGGCGACGGATGGCAGGGTCTGGCTTCGCCGTATTTTTTCCGGGAAGTGCAATGGCTCAAAGTGAGCGTTTGCATCGCGCGGGTGACCGCGACGTAAAAGAGCCGGCGTTCCTCGTCGATGGTGCCCTCGACCTTGGAACGGGAATGGGGAAAAAGGTCGTCCTCAAGGCCGACAATGTGAACATGAGGAAACTCCAGCCCCTTGCAACTGTGAATTGTAATGAGGGTGACGGCGTCGCCGCTGTTTTCCTTCTCCTCCTGACGATCGGAATCCAGGCTGAGGTCTTCCAGGAAATCCTGCAATTGCCGCTCGGGATCGACGGTTGTTGCCGGGAGCGAATCGGCCAGGTCCCGGAGATTCTCGAGGCGGTTGTCCGCGGCCTCGGGGTTCTTCTCCGAGCGACGCACCTCGGCCGCATACCCGATTTCATCCAAAAAGTTCCGCGCCCAAACGGCCAGGGAAGGAACCTGGCGCGATTGCAACTGGGATCGCCGGCGTTCGATGAATTCGACGAAGGACTGAATGGCCTCGCGGGTCTTTGGAACGAAGCCGGCCTGGACATCCGTGTGCCTCATGGCGGCAAAAACCGCGCAGTTCCGCTCGTGGCTCGCGGCAAGGAGCCGTTCCATCGTCACGTCGCTCAAGCCGCGGGGCGGGACGTTGGCCACGCGGAGGAGGCTGATGTCGTCGTTGGGGTTGACGAACATTTTCAAATAGGCGAGGAAATCCTTGATTTCGCGCCTGTCAAAATAACTTTGTCCGCCCACCACATGGTAACGGATATTGGCCTGGCGCAATGCCGTCTCCAGCGGGCGGGATTGCTGGTTGGTGCGAAACAGAATCGCCTGCTCGCGCCACGGGACGCGGCGGGCCATGCGGGCGAATTCGATTTCTTCGGCGGTGCGGCGCGCCTCCTCCTCGTCGCTCTGGAAGGCATTGAGGCTGATTTTGGCGCCGTCGCCTTTTTGAGACCAGAGACGTTTGGGGCGCCGGCGGGGGTTGTTGCTGATGAGGGCGTTGGCGGCGGAGAGGATTGTGTTGGTGGACCTGTAATTCTGTTCGAGCTTGACGACTTTGACGCCCGGAAAATGTTTCTCCAACTCCAGCAAATTGGCGGTTTCCGCGCCGCGCCAGCCGTAGATGCTTTGGTCATCGTCGCCGACAACGCACAGGTTGCGATGGGCAGACGTCAAATGATGGACCAACTGAAATTGGGCGGCGTTGGTGTCCTGGTATTCATCCACCATGACGTATTGGTACTGGTGGCGACATGCTTCGAGGATATCGGGATGGTCGGTGAAGAGTTTAAGCGTCAGAAGAATCAAATCGTCGAAATCCACGGCGTTGCAGGCGCGCAAGGCGCTTTGATAGCGAAGGAGGACGTGCCGGGCCAGCGCGGCGGTGTCCGGGTCCGCGAGAGCCGAGGCGCGCTCGCCGCCATTTCGGTAGCGGCTCAACATTGCCAGCACGGCGTAGGGATCGACCTTTTGAGCCTTGTCGGAAATGTGGCTGAGGATTTTCTTGATCGCGCTCAATTGCTCGGACTCGCTGTAAATGACGAAATTGCTTTTGTACCCGAGGCGCTCGATGTGCCGGCGCAGGATGCGGACGCAGAGCGAGTGAAACGTGCAAATGGTGGGACGGGACGGCCTTGAGGCGTCGCCGGACTTCGGGGAGGGGCCGAGGAGCTCGTTGACGCGGTCGCGCATTTCGCGGGCGGCTTTGTTGGTAAACGTCACGGCAAGAATGTGTTCCGGGCCGATCCCTTTTTCCACCATGCGCGCCACGCGGCAGGTGATGACGCGGGTTTTGCCGGTGCCGGCGCCGGCCAAAATGAGGACGGGCCCGTCGGTGGTTTCGACGGCAAGGCGTTGGGCGGGATTCAATGAGGCGAGGTTCAATCGCATGGTCGTGCCTCGGCTTTCACAAGGGAGCTTGGTGGTGCCATTTTCATTTTAGCCGTTTAGAACTTGCCCCAACAGGAAGCCGAGCCAGACCGCGGTCAGACAGACCACGACGGAGATCAGGACGTTGCCGCCGGCCCAGAGCCATTGGCCTTCGCGCGCCAAAGTGAGCGTCTGAAGGCTAAAGGAGGAGAAAGTGGTGAAGCCGCCGCAGACGCCGACCATAAGCAATTGAGTGGCGATGACGCGCGAGGTGTTCAGCCGGCCTTCGGGCGAAGTCAGAGCGTATAAAATTCCAATGATCATGGAGCCGGTGATGTTGATGATGATGGTGCCCCATGGGAATCTTTGACCCACCCGCTCCGCCACGATTCCCGATACCCAGAAGCGCGCCACGCCGCCGAAGGCGCTGCCGAGGCCGACCCACAGATACGATTTGAGGGTTTCCGACATATCAAGCGCCGATACCCTGGGGGCCCTGGCCGCCGTTGATGAGGAACAACACCGCCATGCGCACCGCCAGGCCGTTGGTCACCTGGTCCAGAATGAGGGAGCGGCCGGAATCGGCGATCTGACTGTCAATTTCGACGCCGCGGTTAATGGGGCCCGGATGCATGATGAGCGCTTCCGGTTTTGTCCGCGCCAATCGCGCCTGGGTCAAGCCAAACAGACTGGTGTACTCGCCGATGCTCGGAAACATCGTCTTTCTCTGGCGCTCATGTTGAATGCGCAGCAGGTGGATGATGTCGGCATCGGCGATGGCTTCGTCGACATTGTAAGTGACGCGGCAACCCAGGCGCTCGAAGACACGCGGGACCAGGGTGGCGGGGCCGCACAAAGTCACCCGGGCACCCAGCTTTGTCAGCAACCAGATATTGGAGCGGGCCACGCGGCTGTAAAGAATATCGCCGAGAATCGTGACGTTGAGGCCCTCGATTTTGCCTTTTCTTTCCCGAATGGTGAACGCGTCCAAAAGCGCCTGAGTGGGATGCTCGTGGGCGCCGTCCCCGGCGTTGATGACGCTGGAGCGCAGGAAGCGGGAAAGAAAATGGGGCGCGCCGCTGGCGCTGTGGCGAATGACAATGATGTCCGCATTAAGGGCCTCGAGATTGCGCGCGGTGTCCTTCAATGTTTCGCCTTTGCGAAACGAAGAGGCCTCGGCGCTGAAATTGACAACGTCGGCGGTCAGACGCTGGGCGGCCAGTTCAAAGCTGATGCGGGTGCGGGTGGAAGGCTCGACAAAGAGGTTGACGACGGTCTTGCCGCGCAAGGCGGGCACCTTCTTGATGGCCCGCTCGCCGACGGCCTTAAAGGCGCGCGCGGTGTCCAGCACCGTAAGAATTTCCTCCGCGGAGATTGATTGGATGTCCAGGAGATGTTTTCGGTTCCAGAGCATCTCTCACACGTTTTGAAGAGTCACTTGATCGGTGTCGCCTTCCTCGTGAAAATGCACTTCGATTCGTTCGCGAGTCGAGGTCGGAACATTCTTGCCGACAAAGTCAGCCTTGATCGGCAGTTCGCGATGACCGCGGTCCACCAGGACGGCCAATTGAATCCGTTTGGCGCGGCCAAAATCATTCAAGGCATCCAATGCGGCGCGGGTTGTTCGTCCGCTAAAGAGCACGTCATCGACAAGAATGACTGTTTTTCCGGTGATGTCGAACGGTATGATTGTCGGCTGCATGTTGGGCGCGGCGTGATGGCCCAAATCGTCGCGGTGCATCCCGACGTCCAGCGCGCCGACCGGCACGGGGTGATTCCAGATGGAATTCAGAGTTCCTGCCAGGCGGTGGGCAAGAAAAACGCCGCCACGCTGGATGCCAATGAGCGTTACTTCGGCGCTTTCCTCGTTGCGCTCGGCGATTTCGTGGGCGATGCGGGTCAGGGCGCGGTGCATGGCGGCGGCGTCCAGAACGACAGCGTAATGGGGAGGCGCGCCCTCAGGGCCGGCACCGGAATTTGTACTGTTTTTCATGCCTTGGCGACCTCGCTGGATCGCATTTAAAGGTATCGAAGAGCAGGGTCGGGCCTGGGATCGGGCAGCCTGCTCTTAATCCTGATCCCAACCGAAAACTCAATCCCGCCAGCTTTAGCCGCCCTGCATTACGGCTGGGTGGCGGCTCTTGCGCCATTTAGACCGGTGTTTGATGATCCAGTCAGTCAAAGCCCGCTCAAAGCCGATGTCATGACCCGCCTTTTCCGATTCGATCCATTTGTGCTTCAGTATTTCATCCCGTTCGGCCTGAAATTCGCGGTAGAGGGAGGATTTCCGTACCAGGTCGGTCCCAAAATTGGTTTCTGTTGTATTCGACATACGCGCTGAATTGATTGTGACGCGGCGGCGACAATACTGTTACAATCTTAAGTAATCAACAAAAATAAAATTTAAACGCCTTCCAAACCCAAAGATTTCCGGCCTTCGGGGCTGATCATGCTCTGATGCCAGGGCGGGTCCCAAACCAACTCGACATTGGCCTCCTCAATGGCGTCCAAAGCCAAAAGCCGTTCCTGCACATTGCCAGCGATCTGGCCGCCCAAATGGCAACCAGGCGAAGTGAGGGTCATTTTCACGTTGGCCTGGCCGCTCTCGACAGCGACGCTGTAAACCAAACCCAAATCCACGATGTTGAGGGGAATCTCAGGATCGTAACATTGCCGCAACTGCTCCCAGACCAAGTCCTGTAAACTGTCGCTGCCCAAGCTTGGATTGGCGCTACTTTCTCCGGCATCGGTTGCACGGTCCATAGGCTAACTAAAGTACGCTATTTAAGAATCTCACGCAAGGCTTTTGCAATCTCTATAAATGCTTGTGCCCAAGGCGCTTGAGGACTAGATACGACGACGGGCACGCCGGAGTCTCCGCCGCGACGGATTTCCACATAGATCGGGATTTCGCCAAGGAATGGGATCTTGCGCCGCTCGGCTTCCGTACGGCCGCCGCCGTGGCCGAAGATTTCGACCCGGTCGCCGTTGGGCGTTGTAAAGTAGCTCATGTTTTCGACAATTCCCAAGATCGGGACGTTGACCTTCTCGAACATGGCGATGCCTTTGCGAACGACGCCCAGGGAGGCTTCCTGCGGGGTGGTCACAATCACGCCGCCATCAAGCGGGACGGTCTGGCACAAGGAAAGTTGGGCATCGCCGGTTCCCGGGGGCAGATCGACCAACAAGAAATCCAATTCTCCCCACATCACATCCGCGACGAATTGCTGGATGGTCTTGGTGATCATCGGCCCGCGCCAAATGACCGGGGCGTCACCGTCGATCAGGAATCCCATGCTCATTAATTTGACGCCATGTTTCACAGGAGGGACCAGTTTTTCCTCCGGGCTGATCGTCGGCTTGTCGTGAATTCCCATCATCAACGGGATGCTCGGTCCGTAAATATCGCAATCCAGCAGCCCGACCTTCGCGCCCAGATGATGCAATGCGCATGCCAGGTTGACCGAGACGGTCGATTTGCCGACGCCGCCTTTTCCGCTGGCGACGGCGACGACACGGCGAATACCCGGCACCCCTTTTTGCGCTGACCACGGGCTTTGCCCCTGGACGGACGCTTGAGGACCCGCGGGCGCCAGGACTTCAACGTGCAATTGCTCGATTCCTTTTAAAGCGCGCAGGGCTTTTTCGGCTTCGGCCTTGATGTATTGGGCGGTCTGCGCGTTGCCGCCCGTCAGTTGCATTGTCACACTGGCTGCCCCGCCGTTGACGGTGACGCTTTTTACCAGGCCGAAGGAGACGACATCCCGCGTATAACCGGGATACTTCACTGCCTTGAGGGCATCCAGAATGGCTTGTTGCGTGAGCATTGGAAATGGGGAGACGGGTGGGAAGCCGCGCCCAAGTGGCTTGATTGAATCCGAAAACTGCGCCCGGGTCAACAGCCGGCTTGGGAAGGGTTCGCTCGCGGCAACGCGACGGCTCTATCGCGTCGTATCGGGACGGAGGAACTCGGGGTGAATGCGCCGCTCCAGTTGGAGGATTTTTTTGCTCAGTCCGGCTTGGTCCGGGTAGTCGGCGTTTTTCTGGCGAAAGTCCTCATAAACGGCAAGCGCCTGGCGGCTTTCGCCGGCCGCCACAAGCCTTTCCGCCAAAGTCATCGTGAGCCGGACTCTTTGCTGGGGCGTTGGGTCCAGGTCCAAAGCGCGGCGGCAGGCATCGATCGCCAGGGAATCCTCGCCTTGCATTTGGTAAAGGTCTGAAAGCTTTTCCGTCAACACCGCGCTGTCCTGGGGCACTTCCTTGTCAGTGAGGTAGCCGATCAACTCACTGGGCTTGACACCGAGATTAAGACTCCGGTTGACGACGCGCAAATGCGACCATTCGATCAACTTGCTATGGCGACGCAGCAAGGCTTCGTGCAGCGCGCGCGGGTCCTGGCCGAAAGGGCGATAAAGGGGATCGCCAACGACCGTCGTCTGCCACGACAACGACTGTTGACTGTCGTAGGCCGCTTCGCCAAAGGTGAATCCCGACAACCAGCGGGCGAAAAACAGGCCGACGTTGGGCGTGCCCTCCAAATACGGTTCATCGATACTGCCCATGGTTGCGGTCGCCCCGGCGGCCAAAAGGGGGCCGCACCATGATTTCGTTGTGGTCCGCAAAGATTGGGCGCTGAAGGATTGCAAATGATAGGCGAAGGCGCCCGGCATGAATTCGACTTTCGGCCGCGTGAAGGGGCCGGAAACAGCGCCATCGTACCAGCCCGCGTACAGCGCGATCTGGCTCATCGGAAAAGCGACGGAAAAGGTCTCGGGCCGGTTATCGACGACGGTCTCGAATCCATAACGCCGCGATATTTCTGCGGCCGCGCCGATCCAATCGTCTCCCACCTTGTAAGGGCCGCTGGTCAGGCCCCGGAGGTCGAAGTAAGCCCGTCCCCAAAGGCCGTTGGTTTCGGCGTCCATGGCCTTGTCCACCAATTGCCGGGCGATCTCTGCCGTTGGCCCGTCCAATCGCGCGACCAGCAACAGTCCGTTGGTGGGATTGAGCCACGAGGCATTGGTGACTCCGTAGCAGGGGTTGCGCAACGGGCCTGCCAACCGCAAGTTGGGGTCCCGCATGGGCAGAAGGCTCAGCTCGGAATCCACCGCAGCGCCATTGCGGCGAACCTCGCTTTGGATTTTGGCCTCGACCAGCTCGACCAAGGAGGCGTCTTCGGCGATTCGCAATGGGACGCCGTAACAGAGGACCACGTAACGAATCCTGGCGCTGGACGGCTGAATAGCGTCCGGCGACGGATAAACGATCAGCTTCTTATCCACCAGGAATTGCAGCAGCGGATGCTGCAATTGGTCACGATAGTCGGCGCGGCTCATCGTTTCTTCGGTTGGGAGGTCCAATCCGATAACTTGATCCGGCGGGACGTTGCGGCGGGCTGCGTAATGCTCGGCCACGTCCTTGGACTCCGGCAAACGCGAATTGTAAACAACCACCGCCGTGCTGCCTGGTTCCGCGCCTTGGAGCGCAGACGCCAGGGCCGCCAGGACCACGAGACTCCTAAGCCAAATCGATGCGCAAGCCGTCATAAGCAAATTCCACCTGGGCCGGCAATTCCGCCTGGGCGATGTCATGGTCGAAGTCATGGGTCAGATGCGTGAAGCACGTTCGGCCGGCGCCAATTCGCCGCGCGGCTGTCAGTGCCTCGTCCAGGCACATGTGCGTCGGATGCGGCGCGCGCCTCAAGGCGTCCAACACCGCCACGTGCACACCCCTCACCTGCTCAACGACCGGCTGGGGAACTTCTTTGCAATCACTCATGTAGGCGAGCCGTTTTTTGCCTCCCTGAACAAAGAGGTAACCGTTTGTTCCCGCCTGCCCGTGAGGGAGCGGCAAAGGAATGATTTCCAGGTCGCCCAATGAAAACGGGCCGTCGATAATATGCGGGTCGGGCATGAAATAGCCCTTCGGAATGGTCTCCGCGCAAAAGGCGTACTGAAAGACCCGGCGCAAATCGGCCATAGTCGCCGCATTGGCATAGACAGGCAAGGCCGTCCCGCCGCGCAAATCGCAAAACCTTCGGCAATCATCCAGTCCCATAATATGGTCGGCGTGGGAATGTGTAAACACGACCGCGTCAAGCCAGCGGATATTTTCGCGCAGGATTTGGAGGCGGAACTCCGGGGTGGTATCGACCACCAGTTTGACGGTGTCGGTGGCCACATAAATCGAGGGGCGGGTGCGGTGATTCTTCGGATTGGCCAGAAATTCCGGCGGATAATCCTTTCCGATGATCGGCACCCCCTGGGAAGTGCCAGAGCCGAGAAAAATAGCCCAAAAAGCCATGCGTTAGTTTAACGTTGGATCGATTAGAATACGAGCGGTTTAGTCCTTGAGGCAAAACATCCGCTAGAAAACGCTTAAATCATCCGTCCAGTTCATGCCGCCCCAAAGTACCGAGCCGATCAGCACGCGATCCTTTCCGCTCGATAAAAGATCAGGTAGTTTTGGAAGGGGCGGCGGACAGGGCGATACCTTACCCCTTTAAGCGCGGGCTTGCGAAGCCGGGCCAGTGGAGACGCTTGCGGCCATTTCCCCACAAACTCAAATTCCTTGTACGCCGCTGCGAGAAACCGCCAGGCCGCATCGACATTGTCGCGACGGATGTACCGGGCGATCGTCACTAATTGATCCTCCGCAATCCCGGTTAGCTCATACCTCACAATCCAGCGTCCCTGGCGATGCGGCGCTTGCGCTCCTGTGTGAGCGGGGCGGCGGGCGCGGCAAACGCTTCTTCAAGGACGTGCTCCAGCTCCGCTCGCGTAGAGAAACTGGCGCCCGCCGGTCCTGACACGCGCTCGATGGCGTCGGCCATCCGGATACAATGGCGGATGCATTCACTGACGCTGGAAAATTCCTTGTTTTTGACGCGGCGCTCCACCCAGCCTGTCCAGTGCAACAGCGATACATTCATAGCCATAACAAATCACGCCGCATGGTGACATTCAACCAAAAGTTTGGGCCCGGCGAGGTGCCCGGTGGCCGGAGTGATGACCTTCAAAACAGGCGCTAAAGCTTGAAGTTTGGCCTCAGAATCTTAAAGTCTGGCCTGCTGACAATGTTGAGCACGTTGCGCATCAAGAATCTCGCCCTGGTGTCCGATCTGACCTTGCTCCTGGAGGCCGGTTACAGCGCCATCACCGGCGAAACCGGCGCCGGCAAATCCATTATCATCGGCGCCCTGGACCTCGTGCTGGGCGAACGGGCCGATCGCACACTCATCCGCGCCGGTTGCGACAGTTGCTCGGTTGAGGCGGTGTTTGAACTCGGACGCAATGCCGACGCCGTGAAGAAAATTCTCGAAGAAAACGGCCTGGAACCCTGCGCGGAAAACCAACTGATCCTCAAACGCGTCTTCACCGGCGGCGGCGCCAACCGACAATTTGTCAATGGTTCGCCCACCACTCTCCAGGTCCTGGCCGGCATCGGGCGGGAGTTGGTCGATATGCACGGGCCGCACGAACATCAGTCGCTTCTCCATCCCGCGCGGCAACTGGATATTTTGGACGCCTTCGCCGGACTGGGGCCGACGCGGGAAAAATTCGCCGCGCTGGCCGCCGGGCAGCGCGCCCTGGAGGCGGAAAAAGGCGCGTTGATCGTGGATGAACAAACCTACGCGCAACAACTGGACCTGCTCCGCTTTCAAGTCAACGAGATTTCCTCGGCAAAGTTGCTGCCGGACGAGGAGGAGCGGCTCCAGCAGGAGTTCGCACGGACGGGAAACGCCGCGCGCCTGCTGGAATTGTCCCAGGCCGCGCTCAATCTGCTGAGCGAACAGGATGATTCGCTCCTGAGGCGGGCGGGTGAATTGGGGCGAACCCTGCAAGCCTTGCAACGTTTGGACGGGGGCGCCGGCTCTCTGCTGGCCGCGCACGAGCAGGCCGCCGGCGCCTGGGGTGAATTGCAATCGGCGCTGCGCCGCTATGCCGACACCGTGGAGATCGATCCGGCGCGCCTGAGGCAATTGGAGCAGCGGCTTGATGTCATTCACTCCCTGCGGCGCAAGTACGGCGGGAAGGCCGCCGACGTGATCGCCTTCGGCGCCGATGCCGAAAAGAAGCTGCGCCAACTCGAGTCGCGCGACGCCGAATTGGCCCGGCTCAACGGCGAACTGGAGAAGTTGCGACGGCAAATCGCGGAGGTTGGCGGGGAATTGTCCGCGCACCGCCGCAAGGCCATTCCGAAACTGGCAAAAGCCGCGGCGCAGCAATTGCAGGGCCTGGGCTTTCAGCAGAGTCATTTCAACATTGAGATTCGCGCCACGGATGCGGTCACGCCGTCGGGAATGGACGAATTGGAATTTCAATTCGCGCCCAACGCGGGCGAGCCGGCCCGGCCATTGCGCGCCATCGCCTCTTCGGGCGAAATGTCCCGCGTCATGCTCGCGCTCAAAACCGTGCTGGCCGCCGAAGACGAGATTCCGCTGCTGGTCTTCGACGAGATCGACGCCAATGTCGGCGGTGAAACTGCCGTTGTGGTGGGGCAAAAGATGTCGCAGATTGCGCGGCGGCATCAGGTCATTTGCATCACGCACCTGGCTGCCGTGGCGGCCGGCGCCTCCTCGCACTTCGTGGTGACCAAACGGCAGGAAGAGGGCCGCACGATTTCGGAGATCACGCTGCTGGACCCGCCCGGCCGCGTCCAGGAGCTTGCGCGGATGCTCGGCGGCCAGGGGGAAGCCGCACGCCGCCACGCGGAGGATTTGCGCAAATCAGCCAATCGTCGCGACCGAAAGTGAATAGACCGGAGGGCCGGATCAAGCGAGCTTGATGCCCGCGGCGTCAAATTGCTTTTTGGCGTTTTCCAGCAAATCGGATTTAATCTGCGTCGCGTCACCAGGGTCGGCGCACGAGGCGGACAGCGTGAGGACTGTTCCCTGGCTGCTCACGCCGGTGACGAAACAACCGTCGACACTGGCGATCTTCGGGACGGCCTTGGCGACGTCGAGAAGAATTTTGCGCGCGCGGTCGATGTCGGCACCCCCTGCCACTGTGAAGGCCACACCGCAAGGCGCTTTGGATTGGCTGAGGGAGAGGTTGATGCTGGTCTGGCTGGCGATCGTGGCATTTGGAATGACCAGCCGGCGCCCGTCGGCCGTGCGCATCCTGGTGTAGCCGAGATCGATGCTTTCGACCACGCCGATTTCCACACCGGTGGGGGCGGCGACCTGCACGCGGTCGCCAATTCTAAAGGGGCGGTAGAGAACCAGGGAGATTCCGGAGATGAGATTGCTCAAAGTGCTCTGCGCGGCCAAGCCGACGACCACCGAAACGACGCCAACGCTGGCCAGCCAGGCGGTGCCCAAATGCTGCAAGGCCGGAACCAGGTGGCAGTAGCAGAGAAAGGCGATGATGTACACCATCAACTTCGACAACTGTCCCAGGAAACGGATGGCCGTGGGGTCAGCGCCATCCGCCTGCGCCCGATCGAGGTAGCGATGAATGGCCAGATGGACGGCTCGCCCCACAATCCATGCCGCACCAAATATGACCAAGCCGTAAAAAGCCGCGCCCGGCCGGGTCGCCGGATTGAGCAAATCGGCCGAATAATCTTCAATCGTCTGCATACCCCACAGACAACCGGAACCCCGCTGCCGTCAAGCGAAAATCCGATATCCGATATCGAACGCGCGCGAGAATCGGACGTCGGTTTTTGCTTTCAATATAGGTCTCGGCAATCCCATACTGGGTCCGGCATCGATCACGGAATATGAATACGTCGATAACATACATCCCGTCGAAACTTCTCAGCGGAGAAACGGAACTTCTTCGACAACACAGCTTCACACGCTGGATGTCGCGCGACCTCATGCAGGCGGCAGGGGACTTTTGCCGGAACCTCGGTCTTGTCCCCGTTTACAGCGAGTGTTCGCCCGATCACTTGACGCGGTATCTTTTTTGGCGGCTGCCGCAGGGCGCATTGATAGAGGTCCGGTCAGGACGCATCAAGGAAAAGTTCGAGGAGTTTGACCGCGTGAATCGAGAGAAGAATTGGCGGCTCCTGTCACTTCATGTCAACGAGAGCGACGTGTATTCAGCGGTCTGGATTACGCCGGATCATTTTGAAACTGCCAGCGCATTTCTTATGGTACATGGCATTACGACGGCGATGAAGAATGAGGCGTGACTCTACGCAAGGCGTCATCACGTCATGTTCGAATCTTTAACTCTTTGATTGATCACCCGATTATGAAAATGCTCCATGCTTTATCGTTTATGTTTTTCGCGGCGGCTGCAATGGCGGCGGACAGTCCCTACAACGAGACCGCCGATGCCAAATTGGATATAAAAGACGCGCTGACGCAGGCCGCGTCGGCAAATACTCCGGTGATCGTGGTCTTCGGCGCCAATTGGTGCGGAGATTGCAAAATGCTCGACCGCACCATGAAGAGCGGGCCCAGCGCGCAACTGCTTTCGCGGGACTTCAAGATTGTCAAAGTCAACGTGGGCCGTTTTGACAAGAACGTCGATGTCGCCAAGTCGTATGGAGTGCCGCTGGATAAGGGCATCCCCGCCGTGGCGATCCTCTCGAACCGGAACGAGGTGCTGTACGCGACGCGCAACGGGGAACTGGCCGACGCGCGAAAAATGGGAGAGAACGGAATTTACGAGTTCTTCAAACGGGTGACGGCATCGTCCCTGGCAAAGAAATGAGAAGCCGGCAATAATACACCCGGGTTAACGTTGAGCGTCAACGCAGCGACGTGAATTGCTAATGTACGAGTCGGAGCGGCCACGGCCGATTTCGGGTGGCTGGAAAGACCTATTAATACTTTTTGTCGGACGAATGGACATGTATGATTGAATGGGCAAATCTCAATCAGGCATGCCATCGCCTCAACAACTGGAAGAAGCGCCGTTTCTCGCCGCGGTCGAGTTGCCGGGCCAAGTCGTGCCGCTTACGAACTGGACTTGAAGTTCACTTGTTGACGCCGGTTTCCATTCGGCGTAGTTTCTCGGTGTGAGCGGTGGCACTGAAATCATTTTTGAGGTTGAACCATGCGTGGTTACAGGAGGATATGTGGCGCGCTGGAACGCTCCCGGTGGAGGCGGCATCACTACCCAAGGCGATTCTTTCAGAGAATTGGATGTTATGATCGGTGATGCCGTCGCAGGCTATTTCGCGGCTGAACAGCGGCCCAGGAGTGTCCGATTACACTTTTCGCAAGACCCAATTCTGGCGGTTTCGTGAAAGTCCCGCGCGACGTAAGCGGAGTAGAAGCTGTTCGGGCGTTAAAACGGTGTGGATTTGTACAACTGCGGCAGACAGGCTCGCATCTCATTCTGCGGAACGGGCCGAGGACGGTTGTCGTGCCGCAACACAAACCACTCAAACCCGGCACACTGAAAGGAATTGTCGAGCAGGCTGGCTTGACTCTGGAGGAATTCATCGGTCATCTGTAATTTCACTCCCGTTTGAGGTTTGAAAAAGCGACGGACCAAGAGCAATTCCGGGGGCAACGCTATGGCTCCGGGCGGGGCCGTCAAGAAGTGCTCGCCACGCGCCCGCGTGCCCTGCTGAGTTCCAATTTGACCGCCCGACTCCCGCCATGTCGCGCCGCTTAGGAATTGCTTTTGGAAAACTGCTATTTTTTCAGCACGACCAACGTGACGTTCAGAGCCAAATACAGAAATGGCGACCAGCACAATGCAAGGCCGCAGATAACGAACGCCCCAGCCGCCACCTTATTGGAACAGGACCTTCCTCGATACGCCCGAATTTGGCTGAGGCTGGCTCGTGTGGCAAAATAGATTATAATCGGAAGCGTCCAAATGAATAAGAAACCAAGCCGGTCGTCGGAAATCTACCCCGGGGAAAGGCCGTTCAATAGAGTCAGCCCACAGAAGCGGCAGCCAGTAGCCCACAATCCCAACACAGACTGCCGCCAGCGAGCGGAAGACCGCGTCAATAACTTGACTATGTCCCGTTCTGACCACGCAACCCCCCACCAAATTCAAATGCTTTTTTCACGACCGTTCCCCTTACTCGATGATTAGGGCGAATTTTGGACAAAATCAACAAGAAAGCGCATGGGGCATTCCCCCGGAACCAAAGTCGAAAATTTGGGAACGTTTCGGTCAAAATTGTGACGGTGTGGTTGTATCCCTTGATTTTATCCGGTTTGAAGTTTATTGCGAGTTTTTGGGTATTTTCGGGACTGTCGCCGAACCGCACGACCTCAATGAACCCCTTGGTTGTGTTGATTAGTTCCCGAGTTGTTCTGTTGAGGGAATTTGAAGGAAAAAGCGCGTGCCGCGCTGGCCTCTCAATTACAAAACCGCTGCTCTACCGCTGAGCTAAACTGGCAAAACCCGGCTAATATGTCGCCCGTTCCTCCTCTGCTCGCAAGTCAATTCTCAGGCAGTTCGCCAGCGCGAGCAGTCACGAAAAATGTCGTCACTGCCTCAAGGCCGGGCATGTGTCATCGAAGAGATGGCCGGTTGCGGGCTGGCCAAATGACGCCGGTTTCATTCTTGGATTCGCGGGCGGTTGTAGTAGTGTAACTGCATGTCGGAACGGATTTCAGTTAAACCGGATGTATGCAACGGGCGCCCCGCGGTTCGCGGAACGCGCATCACGGTGCAAACGGTCTTGGAATTTCTCGCAGCCGGCGATTCCATCGAGGAACTCCTGGAGGAATATCCCAAACTGACTCGCGCCGATGTGCGGGCATCCCTGGACTACGCTTCTCGCGTCATGGGCAATCATTTCTCTCTGGTCCGGGCGGCATGAAGGGTTATCTGTTCGACGGTAACGTACCGTCGGCTTTACGGTTCTCTCCAAAACTTCCGATCGCGCTCTTATCGTTGGATCCAATTTAAGCCACTTCGGGGCGGTGGGTGGATGGCTCAGGGCGGGGCGGTCAGTAACACTATGCCGCTGCTTTTTTTGCCCAGCGGAGCTTGGCGGAGGTGGAACGAGGGTTGGCGCGGCGCTCTTCGGCGCCGGCACGAATGACTTCGCTTGAAATTTCCGCGTAGACGCCGGCGACCAGGCCGGCTTCAAAAGCTTTCTTGACACGACGGTCTTCGCCGGAGTGAAACGTCAGAATCGCAACGCGGCCTCCGGGATTCAAACAATCCGGCAAACGGCGCAGAAACATTTCCAGCGCGGAAAATTCATCGTTGACCGCTATCCGCAAGGCCTGGAAGACACGGCGCGTGGCGAGAGCGCGGTTTTCGGCATCCATTCGCGGCAGGGCCGCAGTCACCGCGGCGGCCAATTCCGAGGTGGTCGCAAAAGCGCGGCCAGCCAGGGCGACGGCCAGTTCGTGGGCGCGCGGCTCATCGGCGCCCTCCTCCAACAACTCTTGCAAGGCGGCGGGTCGCAGCCGTTGAAGCAATGCGGACGCCGGCTGTCCACGCCGCGGGTTCATACGCATGTCCAAGGGGCCTTCGTGTTTGGGCGAAAAGCCGCGCGACGGGTTGTCGAGTTGCATCGAAGAAACGCCGAGGTCGGCCAGGAGGATGTCGGCGCCGGGCAGGCCGGCCTTGGCAAGAATTTGGGCGAGACCGGCAAAGTTGCTGTGATGGACGGTGAATGTGTCGGTTCGGAAACCCAATGCGCGGAGGCGGGCTTCCGTTTTTGGAAGTTCGAACGGATCGACGTCCATGCCAAGGAGGCGTCCGCCGGGTTGGAGCCTCGCGAGAATCTCGCGCGCGTGGCCACCGTAACCGAGCGTGCAGTCCACGGTGATCTGGCCGGGCCCCGGGGCGAGGACTTCCAGGACCTCGGCGATCATGACCGGACGATGAGCGCCGGCGGGAGTTTTGCCGGAAGCCAGCACTTTTTGGAGGGTTTCCGGGTAGCGGTCGGGATTGTGCTCCTTATATTTTTCCTCGAAGCGCCGGGGATTTTTTCCGGCGTACCGCGGGCGGCGGCGGTGAGGCGCGGGCGGCGGGGAATCAGTATTTGGGGACGTTGTGGTCAATTTCATCCGCCCAGGCACTGATGCCGCCTTTGACGCTCTTTACATATTTGAAGCCCTGCTCGCGCAAGAAGTGCAGAGCCTTCATCGAACGCACACCGCTCTTGCAGTGGATGTAAATCTGCTGGTTGGGGTCCAATTCGGTGAAGCGTTGCGGCAGTGTGCCCAGCGGGATCAATGGCACGGCGTCGATGTGGGCGATCTGCCATTCGTCCGGCTCCCGGACATCGAGGATTTTGATGCCCAGCGAAGGGGTGTCGAGCGCCTTCTTCATTTCCTGGACGGTGACTTCGTCGGGATTGGAGAATGAGGCAGCGGGCTGGGGAGTGATGCCGCAGAACATTTCGTAGTCGATCAATTTGGTGATGGTTGGATTTTCGCCGCAGAGCGGGCATTGCGGATCGCGGCGGAGACGGACTTCGCGGAATTTCATTTCCAGTGCACTGAAAAGGAGAAGGCGTCCAATGAGCGAACTGCCCTTGCCCAGGGCCAGTTTCAAAATCTCGGTGGCTTGAATCGTGCCGATGATGCCGGGCAGCACACCCAGGACTCCGCCCTCGGCGCAACTGGGGACCATGCCGGGCGGGGGCGGTTCGGGATAAAGACAGCGGTAGCAGGGTCCATTGAGATGCGGCGCGAAAACGCTCGCCTGGCCTTCAAAGCGGAAAATGGAGCCATAGACATTGGGCTTCTTGAGGAGAACACAGGCGTCGTTGGTCAGGTAGCGCGTCGGAAAATTATCGGTTCCATCGACGACGATGTCGTATTGCGCCAGGATATCCAAGGCGTTCTCGCTGGTAATGCGGGTGTTGTGCAGGACAACTTCGACATTGGGGTTGATGCGATTGATCGTGGCCTTGGCGGATTCGGATTTTGGGCGGCCGACGTCCGGTGTGCCGTGAATGATCTGGCGCTGGAGATTGGAAAAGTCAACGGTGTCGAAATCGACGATGCCGATTTTGCCGATACCGGCGGCGGCCAGGTACATCGCAATGGGCGAGCCGAGTCCGCCGGCGCCGATGCAGACGACGCTGGTGGAGCAGATTTTTTTCTGACCGGCCAGGCCGACTTCGGGCAAAATCAAATGGCGCGAGTAGCGGCGAATTTCGTCATTATCCAATTGCATACAATTCGTGGCCGAAAGAGTAAGGCAGGCGGGCCAATAATCAAGGGCATGCTGGCGCTGGAAAACCCGATGGAAGGAAAAATCGCGCAATTCAGCCTTGATCAGACTTGATTTGGCTTAATTTGTCTTTGTTTCGACGCAGCGAACACCAACCAAGCGCTCAGAGGGTGTTTTAATCCGACGCCTATCAAAGATCATTCCGTTCACCACTCACGCGGGCATTCAATCACAAGAGCGGCGAAATGAAAAACCGACCAGGGAAAAAACGGACTTAATTCGACACTTTTTTGACTGAAAAACCGACTGGAGCAAAAATAACGATTGAACAGAAGGCAACAAAGAGAACAAAGCTTCGTTGACTTCGTTGCCTTTTGTTCAAGAGTCCAACCCCAGCCGAGGCTGCCATTTTGTCGGTAATCGTGCCGCGCAGCCCACACGCCCGACGTGCAAAGCGCGGCTATTTGGCCAGGGCGACCAGGTAACGCTGCAAGCGCTCGATTTGAACCGGGGATTTTTGCTGGGTGTAGATTTGGTGAAGGGTGGCGCAAATCCGCAGGAGGATGCGCCGCGGGCTCACGGGAGCCAGGCAACTTTCATCAAACCGCTGGCGCAGTTGAATGACGTGTTTGACGCAATCGGCCTTGGCCAGGAGGCGTCCGCCGTGAAAGGCATCGACGTAGAGTTCGGCGCGGCTGGATTGGTAGCGGCAGAGAAAATGGCCCGGCAAGCCGACGCCCACGACCGGCAGACGCAGGCGCCGCGCGACCAAAAGATAAAGAAGGCTCAGGCTGATTGGATTGCCGATGCGGCGGTCCAGGACGCAATTGAAATAGCTGTTCTCCGGGTCGTAGAAATTCTGCTCGTCGCCGGCGAACTTTTTGTCGCGGAAAAGATACTCATTGATGACGCGCAGAATCTGGTCGGCGGGGCCGTTTAGATCGAGGCGCTCGCGCAAATCGCCGGCAAAATCGTCCATGATCGCGGAATATCCTTCAGAATTGATCAAGGGATACTGGGTGCGCGAAAGGAGGAGGACGCCGCTTTCGAGGTCGAAGTCTTCGCCTTGATTGAGGCAAAAGGCCAGGAATTGAGTATCGGCGTCCTGGCGGGCGAAATGCTGGACGATTTCGGTGGCGCGGCGGCGCAGGACGGGATCGTTGCTCAAGGTGTGCTCACGCATCCATTCGGAACAGCCGGGACCATAGGAAAGCAGGGTTTCCCGCACGGTGCGATAAACCTTCGAATCGTCGTCCGCCAGCAAGCTGATGAGAGCTTGTCGTTGCTTTTCTTCCAGTTTCCGAGCCGATTTTGCTTGCAAGAAACTCATAGGACATCAGGAACATACCGGAAAACCCCGCAGAGTTCAATAAGAATGACGCCGGATATGCAAATCAGGTTGCGAGCGGGGCCGGGGTGTAGCTGATTCTGACCGAAAATGTGACCGCAACCCTCATCCTGACCTCAACGGTCGAAGGGTCGACGAAAAGGGCAAGAGTTTGAAAAGCTGGTAAAGTTTGCGCGGCATGCTATGGTGCGGGGAACCTCGTTTCCGCCCAAGGGCGGCTGAAAGCTATGCAAATTGCGAAACAACTGGCACTGTTCCTTGATAATCGGCCCGGCATGCTGGCGCGTGTCTGCGACGCGCTCTCCGCGGCCAAAGTCAACATTTTCGCCATCTCCACCAGTGACACTGTCGATCACATCGTGGTGCGCATGGTGGTCAGCGACCCGGCGAGGGCGTTGTTTGTATTCGAGGAGCATGGAACATTGGTTGTCGAGGACGATGTATTGATGATTATCGGAGATAACAAGCCCGGCTCGCTCGCCAAGCTGGCGCATAAACTGGCCGACGGCAAAATCAACATCGAATATGCCTACTGCGCGACGCCGCCGGACGCCAAAAAAGGGCTGATGATCCTGCGCGTCTCGGATGCCAAGAAGGCGATGAAAATTCTCAACAGTTGATGGACCGTCCCCTCGTCTTTGAAATCAACACGCGCTGCTGGCTCCACGAGTTGTCCGAGAGCGCCGGCCGCCCCGTGACCCTTGCCACGGTGCCAGAGGCGGAAATTGCGTCCTGGAAGAAACGCGGGCTGACCCACATCTGGCTCATGGGCGTCTGGACAACGGGACCCAAAACCCACGCCGCCGCACGCGCGCAACCGGAGTTGCGGACGCTCTGCGCGGAAGCCTTCGGAACGCGCGGCGACGAATACCTCGCCAGTTCGCCCTACGCGATCGCGGACTACGCGATCGCGGATTCGCTGGGAGGCTGCGGGGCTCTTCGGCAATTTCGCAAGAAGCTGCGCCAACATGGGATTGGGCTGATTTTGGATTTTGTTCCAAACCACGTCGGATTGGACCATCGATGGATCGAGGCGAAAACAGGGCTTTTTGTGCGAAGCCCCGAGGAGAGACCGGAAACGTTTCCCGTGGCGGCTCCGGGCGGAACAGTCTGGGTGGCGCACGGCAAAGACCCGTATTTCCCGGCATGGAACGACACCGCGCAACTGGACTACCGCACCCAATCCACCCGCTCCGCGATGATCAATGTATTGGAATCGGTGGCAAGGGAATGCGATGGCGCGCGATGCGACATGGCGATGCTGGTGCTCAATGATGTCTTTGCCCAAACCTGGCGCGGTTTTCCCAGCGTTGAACCGGCGCCCGCCGGAGAGTTCTGGGGCGAGGCCATTGCGGCGGTGAAACGCTCGCATCCCAATTTTATATTCATCGCCGAAGCGTATTGGAACCTGGAGGCGCGTCTGCAAAGCCTCGGTTTCGATTACGTTTATGACAAAAACTTTTATGACGATTTGACGCGGCGCGATCTCGAGAGCTTGCGGGGGCATGTGCCGTCCGCTGCCGGCTTCAACCCAGTGCGGTTCCTGGAAAATCACGACGAACCTCGAATTGCGTCGCTGCTGTCCCCTGCTAAGCACAAGGCCGCCGCGGCGCTTCTGCTCGATCAGCGGGGCATGCGCCTGCTGCACGACGGACAATTGACGGGGCGCAAACGGCGCGCGCCATTACAGTTCGCCCGCTATTGGCCCGAGGCGCCCGATCCCGAGATCAAGGATTTTTACGACAAGCTCCTGTCGGGGGAAGCCGCCGAAAAAGTGTAGAAGAGTCGGCCCGCGGCGTCATTCGTGTTGAATCACGGCGAGATATGGGTTAAAAGATACCGGACAGATGAGCCAAACAACAGTGCCGGAGCCGCTGCCGCCCCTGGATCTACTCGAGGGTTATCCCAAGGGGGACGCAGTTTTCGACGAGGCGTTTGGAATCGGCGGCGAGTTGCATCCACATTATGCGCGGTTCTTTCACGCGCTTGAGGAGATCGATTCGGCGGAACTCAAGCACCGCTGGGAATCCAGCCGGCGGCTGATTCGGGAGCAAGGCGCGACGTATAATGCTCAAGATGACAGCGGTCATTCGCGGGAGAAGCCGTGGCAATTGGACCCCATTCCGCTGGTCGTCGCCCCCCAGGAATGGCGCGCCCTGGAAACCGGCCTCATCCAACGCGCCACGCTGATCAATAAAATCCTGGCCGATTGTTACGGAGCGCAGGAATTGATCCGCTCCCGGTCGCTCCCGCCGGCATTGGTCTTCGCGCAGCCCGAGTATCTGCGTCCGTGCCGCGGCGTGCAGCCGGCCAACGGCACGTATTTGCATTTTTACGCGGCGGACCTGGCGCGTTCGCCGGACGGACAATGGTGGATCGTATCTGATCGCACACAAATTCCCACCGGCGCGGGTTACGCGTTGGCCAACCGGGTGGTGAGTTCGCGGGTATTGCCGGAGGCCTTTCGCGGTTGCAACGTTCATCGCCTGGCGGGATTTTTTCGCGACCTCCAATTATCGCTGACGCGTCTGGCGCCGCACGAGACGGACAATCCGCGGATCGTGATTCTAACGCCTGGACCTTACAGCGAAACTTACTTCGAGCAGGGCTATCTGGCGCGCTACCTGGGTTACATGATGGTGGAGGGCCAGGACCTGACGGTGCGCGATGACCGGGTGTATCTCAAGACTCTCGGCGGCCTGGAGCAGGTCCACGTGATCCTCCGCCGCGTGGACGATGATTTTTGCGACCCGTTGGAACTGCGCAACGACTCGATTCTTGGCGTGCCGGGTTTGCTGGAAGCGCTGCGGGCGGGCAACGTCGCCATCGCCAACGCGCTGGGAGTGGGCCTGCTTCAAAGTCCCGCGGTCATGGCTTTTTTGCCGGGGCTTTGCGAGCATCTGTTGGACGAGGACTTAAAGCTGCCCTCGGTGGCGACTTGGTGGTGCGGACAAGAGGCAGCGCGCAAACATGTGGTGGAAAACCTCGACCGACTGCTGGTCAAACCGGCTTTCCGCTGGGAAGCGCGGAGCGAACAGCCGCCGCAAAAACTGTCCGCCGCGCAGCGCGAGGCCCTGAAAAGGCGCATAGAATTTCAGCCGCACCTGTTCGCCGCGCAGGAAGAAATCGAATTGTCCACCGCGCCCTCGCTGGGACCGGCGGGGTTGATGCCGCGGCCAGTGACGCTGCGGATCTACCTGGTCGCCACCGACGGCACTTACAAGGCGATGCCGGGGGGTTTGACGCGGGTTGGCGGGGAGACCGGGTGGAATTCCGTTTCCGTGCAGCATGGCGGCGCCAGCAAGGACACGTGGGTCTTGAGCGATGGACCCGTCGAAGGGGTGACCTTGTTGCATTCCGGCGGCGGAACAGTCGAGTTGCGGCGGGTGGGCAACAATCTTCCCAGCCGCCTGGCGGATAATTTTTTCTGGCTTGGCCGTTACGCGGAACGGGCGGACGCGGCGGCGCGCCTGCTGCGCGGGGCGCTTTCGCGCGTCAGCGGAGGGAGCTCCGGCGGAGCGCTGCCGCCGTTGACGCCGATCTTACAGACATTGAAAATCAAGGGCTACGAGGACATGGACGCGACCGCCCTGGAAACGAGGCTGCTTGCGTCCATTTTTGACGTGGATCAGCCGGTGAGCCTTCGCGCGACGGCCGGCAGCTTGCAGCGCCTGGCGGTATTCCTGCGGGAACGAACGTCCAACGATCTGTGGCAAGTCTTGAGCACAATGGCCGAGCGGCTCGCGATGCCGGCAAGCACGTTGGGGATGCTGGCGGGCGACGCCATAAGCGTTGTCAATCAAACGTTGCTCAGTTTGGCGGCCTTTCACGGATTGGCGCGCGAGAACATGACGCGGGCCCAGGGCTGGCGATTTCTGGACATGGGCCAGCGCATCGAACGCTCGATTTATCTCTGCGCCATGCTCGACAACGCGCTGGCGCTGCCGTACGCCGACAATTCCAGCGTGCTGGAAGCGGTGCTGGAAGTGGCCGACAGCAGCATCACGTATCGGGGCCGATACAACCTTTTGCCCAACCTGGCCGCGGTGTATGACCTTGTGCTGCTGGACGACACCAACCCTCGCTCCCTGCTCTTTCAATTGAACCAATTGGTCAAACATTTCGAACGTCTGCCGGGCGAGCGGGAGTTGGCCCTTCCCAGCCCCGGCCAGCGCATCCTGCTGGAATGCGTCACCGCCCTGAGGCTGCTGGATCCGCGGCCGTTAAACCGTTTGGAGGGAGAATGGCACGAGAGCGAGGTCGGCACGGTTGTCAAACAAATTCTGGACGCGATGCCCCGGCTCTCCGACGCCATCGCCGCGGCCTACTTCGCTCATTCGGCCATCTCGCGCACAGGAGGCAAGGCGGAGGCATGACCTGCAACATTGTGCATCGGACCGTTTATGGCTACGGCGCGCCCGTGACGGTTTCGCAGCACGCGGCGCGATTGGAGCCGCGCTCGCTGCGCAACCAGTTTTTGGAAGAGTACTCGCTGCGCATTGAGCCGGAGCCGTCGGTGCGCAAGACCCGGACCGACTATTTTGGGAATCGCATTTGTTTTTTCAGCATACAGGAGGTCCATTTGCGGCTGGAGATAGTGGCCGATTGCCGTGTGACCGTCGTGCCGGTGACGCAGCCGGCGTTGTCGCTCTCGCCCAGGTGGGAGGAGGTGGCGGAAATATTCTCCGACCCGGTTTCGCCGGAGGTGGTGGAGCCGTATGAATTTATGTTTGACTCTCCGCTGCTGCGGGCCTCGCCGGCGCTGGCGGATTACGCGCGGCAGAGTTTCAGCGCCGAAAGCCCGTTGCTGATGGCGGTGCTGGATTTCAACCGGCGCGTCCACCGGGACTTCAAGTATGACAAGATCGCCACCACGGTGGCCACGCCATTGGAGGAGGTAATCAAGAACCGGCGGGGCGTCTGCCAGGATTTCGCGCACTTCGCCATTGCGTGTTTGAGATCCCTGGGATTGGCGGCGCGATATGTCAGCGGCTATTTGCGCACCCAACCGCCCGCGGGCAAGCCCGCGCTGGTCGGCGCGGAGGCTTCGCACGCGTGGTTCTCGGTGTATTGTCCGGGCATGGGCTGGATTGATTTTGACCCGACCAACAATGTCATGCCGGAAACGGCGCATATCACGCTGGCTTACGGGCGCGATTTTAACGATGTGAGCCCCGTCAGCGGGATCATCACAGGCGGCGGAAAACACGACGTCAAGGCCGGAGTGACCGTCAGCGTTCTTTGAATAGCCGTGATGAAATGGCGAATCCACCACCGCACGTTGTACACCTACGCCACTCCGGCGCGGGACAGCTTTAACGAAGTCCGCTTGACGCCCGCAAACGACGTGCGGCAAACCCTCGAATTCTTTTCGTTGCAGACGACACCCGCGGCGGCGACCCGGCGGTATAATGACTTTTGCAGCAATATCGTCCATCACTTCGAAATTGCGACGCCACACACCAGCCTGCTGATAGAAAGCTATGCACTGGTGTCTACCCACCCTACTCCAGCCCTGTCCGAAAGCGCGACCTTTCCGCCGCTTTCGACGGACGAGGCTTTTTCCCTGGATTATCTTTCGGCGACCCGGTTTGTCGATCTTGACCCGGCCACGTGGCGTCTGGCAATTGATGCGACCACCGGGATAACGGACCGGTGGCAGGCCGCGCTGGCGATCATGGGATTTGTGTATGGGTATCTGACTTACGCGCCGGCTTCCACGCATGTCCACACTCACCTGCGCGACGTGCTGGCGCACCGTTGCGGGGTGTGCCAGGACTTTGCGCACATGATGCTCGGACTCTGCCGCACGCTGAAAATGCCGGCCCGTTACGTCAGCGGCTATCTGGCGACGGAGGAGGCAAGCGCGACGCATGCGTGGGTCGAAGTATTGCTGCCCACGGTGGGATGGCATCCGCTCGATCCCACCCATGACCGGCAAATCGACGAGACTTACATAAAGATCGGAACGGGCCGGGATTATTCCGACGTGGCGCCGGTCGCCGGGTATTACAAAGGCTCGCTGCACCGGAAAATGGAAGTGGATGTGAAAATTGAACCGAGTTGAAAAAATTTGCTTTCCGCGGCTTTTGATAATAGTGTCAACGAAACTTAAAATCAGATGAAACGCACGATTGTTTATTGGCTCGCACTATCGACATTGCCGCTCCTGGCCCAGGAGAAGGTGAATAATTGGGACATCAGCAAAGTTGACGTGTCCAAACTGCCTCCTGCTTCCACTGAGCAGGGCGTCACGTACGAAAAGGACATACAACCGCTCTTCCAGGCCTCCTGCCTCGGATGTCATGGCCAACAAAAACCGCACGGCGGATTGCGCCTGGACAGCCTCGAAGTGGTTCTTAAAGGCGGACGCGACGGGAAGATGGTCATTCCCGGGGACAGCGCAAAAAGTCTGTTGGTCGCCGCCGCCGCGCAGATTGACGACAAGATCGCCATGCCGCCAAAACGAAGACCTCGCCCTGGCGGACCTGGAGGTCCCGGGGGTCCCGGTGGCCCTGGCGGCCCACCTCCTGGACCCGATTCTGGCGGTCCCGGCGCGGGGCCTCCTCCCGGTGGACCCGGCGGCCCGGGCGGACCCGGAGGTCCCGGAGGCCCCCACAGACCACCCAAACCGTTGACAGCGGACCAAGTCGGATTGCTGCGCGCCTGGATAGATCAGGGCGCAAACTAGCGCATGGGGACATCCCCGGAACCGGGATTGCGCGTCGTTCGCGGGCAACCGTCCTGGCGGATCGCCTCCAACCAGGTCGAAGCCTTTGTCACCGAAATCGGAGGGCATATCGCTCCGGTCACGTTTGACCGGCGCGGCCGGCGCATCAGGCCCTATTCCATCGCGCCCTGGGTGGAGGAACGCGGCGCCGCCCGGCTGGAACCGATCATCAGGGTCTTGCGCGGGGATTTCTTTTGCATGCCTTTTGGGGGAAATGCCACTGTTTTTGCCGGGGAGAAACATCCCGTTCACGGAGAGACCGCAAATGCGCGCTGGCATTTTGAATCATTGGAAAGCAGCAACGGCAAGACGTCCCTACATTTGAGCCTCAATACGCGCATCCGGCGGGGCCGGGTTGACAAGACCATTTCGCTCGTGGACGGGCAAAATATTATTTACTCGCGCCACGTGATATCGAAGGCCGCCGGCGCGATGAGTTTTGGCCACCATGCGATGTTGAAATTTCCCGATTCACCGGGCAGCGGAGTGATTTCGACGAGCCGCTTTGTTTTCGGGCAGGTTTTCCCGCAAGCGTTTGAGCTGCCGGAACAGGGAGGATATTCCTTCCTCAAACCGGGCGCGGAATTCCGATCGCTGGACGCCGTGCCGGCGATCAATGGCGAAACGGCGGACGTGAGCCGTTACCCGGCGCGGCGCGGATTCGAGGATTTGGTCATGGTGGTGGCCGACGCGAACGAACCATTGGCGTGGACGGCAGTGACCTTTCCCAAAGAGCGCCACGTCTGGTTTGCCCTCAAAGACCCGCGCGTGTTGCGGCAGACGGTGATGTGGATGTCCAACGGCGGGCGCCATTATCCGCCCTGGAGCAGCCGGCACATCAACGTCCTGGGTTTGGAAGAAGTGACCTCGTGGTTTCATGTTGGTCTGGCCGAATCCGCCGCGAAAAACCCCATCTCCGACAGGGGCTATCCGACTACGGCAATGCTTAAAGCCAGCGAATCGTTTACGATTTCCTACATCATGGGGATCGCCAAAATCCCGCCCGGCTTTGACCGTGTCAGGTCCATCGAACCCGGAGAGCGCCGGCAACAAATCATCCTTCGCGCCGCGAGCGGCAAACAAGCCAAAGCCGCTGTGGACCTGACGTTTCTGGGATGTTGATTCTGGCATCAGGAGATTGGGCCACGAAGGGTGGCCCCCTGTAAAACAAAGAAAATGGCCGCTCCCGAATGCAACCAAACACTCGGAAGCGGCCGCTATCCCCCCAAACAACGATGCCACTATAAATTTCTCCGAAATTCCTTTCAATCGGGCATCATCCGTTTTATTTCCTCGTGGAAACCCCGATTCGGTTGACTAAAAGGCGAACGTCACGTCGCTGAGACGCGCGCGAATTTCGTTGAGGACGCGTTGCTCATCGGCCAGGTCGGCGGCGGAAAAGGTGACGCTCCAGCGCAGGTAAGCGCCAGCGTCGTCCCACGGGACAGTGGAGATGAATTTGTCGGTGATGAGCCATTGAGAACAGGCCTCCGCGTTGTCAAATTTCCATTCGCCGCCTTTGCCGGAGGCGCTTTTTGGAGCTTTGACGTAGAGGAAAAATGAACCTTTCGGTTTGACGGCGGCAAATCCGGATTTCTTAAGGACCTCCACCAACCCGGCCATCCGCCGTGAATATTTGGCGGCGATTTTCTCCGTGATTTCCGGATGGCCGAATCCGTACGCCGCCGCGTGCTGGATGGCCAAAAACTGGCCGGAATCGGTGTTGTCTTTGATATCGGCGTAAGCGCGCACAAGCCGGGCGTTGCCGGCCACAAATCCGCACCTCCACCCCGTCATGTTGAAACTCTTGCTGGCCGAATGCAGTTCGACGCCAACTTGCCGCGCGCCGGGGGTCGCCAGAAAGCTCAGCGGTTTGCCTTCAAAGACCAGCGCGGTGTACGCGGCATCATGAATCACTGCAATCCGGTTCTTCTCCGCGAAAGCCACAACCTTCGTGAAGAATTCGGGCGTGGCGTTCGCGCCTGTCGGGTTATTAGGATAGTTAAGCACCAGGGCCTTGGCCTTGCGCAACACGTCCGCAGGAACCGAATCCAGGTCCGGCAAGAAACCGTTGGTCTCCAACAACGGGAGCGGATGGACCAAACCGCCGTAATATTTCGCGTGCGTCCCAAAAACCGGGTAACCCGGGGTCGTCATCAACACGTAATCACCGGGATTGACGAGAGCGGCCGGCAAGATCGAGAGGGCCGCCTTGCTGCCAATGGAATGCACAACCTCCGTTTCGGGGTCGATGCCGGCGACGCCGCAAACGCGCTCCATGTAACGGGCGGCAGCCTGCTTGAGAATTTCGTCCCCATTGTCGGCGTAGCCGCGATTCTCCGATTTGCGGGCCTCCTCGGCCAGCCTGGCGACCACTTCGGGAAAGGCCGGCTCGTCCGGCTCGCCCACGCCGAGGTCGAGGATTTCAGCGCCCGGATGGGAGGCAAGCGCGGCGCGTTTGGCGCGCTTGATTTTTTCGAACTTATAGATCGCGGTCGATTTCCCGAAGTTTTTCCCGCCAATGCGATCGGCGAATAAATTCTGCAAATAAGAGTCAGACATAACGAACGCGAAAACTAACGGATTGCCCGGGCCTAAACAATACCCAGTACGGCGACGTCCTTCTGAAATTCGCGCGGCTGGATTTGTCGGACACACATCCGGAGGACCGTCAATATGCGATTGCTCTCCCTCCCGCATGGGGAAGTCAGGATGAGGGGCGCCGAAAAGAAATATCAGGCAGGCATTGCATTGCTTTTCGGGATGGGTTTTCGCAAACTTAGCGGCAGACGACGCAGACCCCGATGAATGAATCTTAACGCGGGCCCGTCAGCACTATGACGAATCAAAGAATCCATGCCATTTGCCTGTGGGTGGCGTTGTCGGTTTTAGCGGGGGTGCCCGCGCTCCATGCCACGACCGACATTCGCCGGGATGCGGTCGTGCAGGTCGTGGAGGATGTGATGCCGTCGGTGGTCAATGTGGCGACGGAAAGCATCGTGGAGTCGCGTGACATTTATGATGAGTTATGGAGGCGTTTCTATGGATATCCAAGCCGGCCGGAGGTGCGCAGTTCGCTCGGCTCGGGCGTCATCATTTCAGACGACGGCTATCTATTGACGAACCTTCACGTGGTCAAACGCGCCAATCGCATCCAGGTGAAGCTCTCGGACGCGGCCGGGGGCGGGGTTTATGACGTGCAGCCAGTGTACGTGGGGACCACGACGATTGACGTGGCGTTGCTGAAGATCATTCCCAAGAAGACCGGGGAAAAGTTTAAGGCCATCAGATTCGCCCGGGATGACGATCTGTTGCTGGGCGAGACGGTGGTGGCGCTGGGCAATCCTTTCGGTTTGGGGGAATCTGTCAGCAAAGGCATCCTCAGTTCCAAACGGCGGGCGGTGCCGAAAGAGAACGAGGAGTTACGAATGGAAAACTGGCTGCAAACCGACGCCTCGATCAATCCCGGCAACAGCGGCGGCCCGCTGGTGGATTTGCGAGGCGATCTCATTGGAATCAACGTCGCAGTCTACCAAGGGGCGCAGGGGATTGGTTTTGCGATCCCAGTTACCGATGTGCGGGAGGCGCTGGCCGATGTTTTTAATCCGGAGACCGCCTCGCGCTGGTTCGGGGCGCACGTGAGCGTGACGCCGCCGTTGGTGATTAAAAAGGTCGACCCCGAAAGCCCCGCCGAACAAGCGGGATTAAAAATCGGCGATGACATCATGTCGGTCAACGGCAAGCCGGCGGGCGACTACATCGAGTTCAACCGGACTTTGCGCGACAGTCCGAAAATGACCTTCGATCTGACGGTGGCGCGCGAGGGAGAAGTTCAAGACGTTCATGTTCGGATGCTTCCGTTTGCGGAGTTGTTTCGGGAGCGGCTTGGCGTGGATTTGCAGGAATTGACCGGCGACCTGGTGTCGCAACTCGGCCTTGGGAACCTGGGCGGAGTGGAGTCCGGGCTGTTGGTTTCCCGCGTGGAGAAGGGCGGTCCGGCCGAAAAGGCATCGCTTCAGGAATATTTTGTCGTTAACGGGATTGGCAACCATCCGGTGCGGAATTATCTGGATGCGTTTTGGGCGTTGGCAGATATGAAGATCGGAGCGTCGGCGCAACTGGCGGTCCTCGTGCCGCGCACCCGCGGCAATGTGATTTTGGGGTATCAACAGGGAGAGACAGAGGTTAGGCTCAGGTAGAATCGGGATTCTGATCGCCATGATGATTGAAGTTTCAAATCTGACCAAGCGCTACGCGGGCAATACCGCGGTGGCGGATATCTCCTTCGAGGTCAACCAGGGCGAGATTGTCGGGTTGCTGGGGCCAAACGGCGCGGGCAAAAGCACGACCATGCGGATCCTTTCCTGTTTCATACCCGCCACCTCCGGCACGGCGCGGGTTGCCGGGTTGGATGTTTTTTCGCAAGCTGACGAGGTGCGCCGACGTATCGGTTACATGCCGGAGAACAATCCGTTGCATTTCGACATGAGGGTGCGCGAGTATTTGAGATTCCGGGCGCGGCTCAAAGGGCTTGGCCGTAGCCGCACGCGTCAGCGGGTCGATGCGGTCATCGCCCAATGCGGACTGGGTGACGTTGCCAGGAGAATTATTGGACAACTTTCCAAGGGGTATCGGCAGCGGGTTGGGCTCGCCGACGCGCTGGTGCATGAGCCGGAACTGATCATTCTGGACGAGCCGACGATCGGGCTGGACCCGAGCCAGATCCGTGTGGTGCGGCAATTGATCAAAGAGCTGGGGCGCCGGCACACGGTGCTCATTTCGAGCCATATTCTGCCGGAGGTGGAGCTGACCTGCAACCGGGTGATGATCATGCGGGAAGGCCGGATCCTCGCGGCGGACACGCCGGAAAACCTGGAAAAGTCGATGGGCCGAAGCGGTCACGTCATTGCGGAGATCGCGGCGCCGCTGGAAGAGTTGCGGACCTGCTGGGAGGGGATGCCGGAGGTCGCCCATTTCAACATCGCCCCCGCCGAGGGGAACTATCACCGTTGCTCGTTGACGGCCGTTGGAGGCGAGGACTTGCGCCCGAAGATTTTTGCGCTGGTGCGGGAACACGATTGGAAACTGCGGGAATTGTTCCGATTGCGGCATTCCCTGGAGGATGTCTATATTCGGCTGACCCGGCCGGAAAGTGAGGAAGAGTCGTTCTAATGCAGGCTTATTTGACGCTGACCCGGCGTGAGCTGGGAAGCTTCTTTTATTCGTGGATCGGTTACATTGTCATAGCTGGGGCGGTCTTTTTGACGGGCCTGAGCTTTGTCATCCTGCTGCACCAATTGAAGGGAGAATCGACGGCGCTGCCGATCACGGAGATTTTTTTGAGCCTGTGCTACTGGCTGATCGTGCTTTTTTCGGCGCCGATGATCACGATGCGGCTGCTGGCCCTGGAGAAGTACTCCGGAACGTTTGAGACGCTGATGACGGCGCCGGTAGGGGACGCCACGGTGGTGCTGGCGAAGTTTACCTCCGCTCTGATTTTTTACATGGTCATGTGGCTTCCGTTGCTGGCCTGCATCCTGATTTTGCACTACTTCAGCCGGGGCTCGAATATGCTGGACCCAGGCACCCTGGGGAGCATGTTTTTGGGGATTTTCCTGTTGGGGTCTCTTTACATGTCGATCGGTTGTTTTGCCTCGGCGCTGACGCGAAGCCAGATCGTGGCGGCGATGGTCAGCTTTGCAATCGGGCTGGCGTTTTTTCTGGCCAGTTATCTGGCCGACCCGATGGCCCTGGAACAGACCTGGCAGGTGCAGGCGCTGAACTCGATTTGCATCCTGGAACAGATGAAGGAGTTCGCGCGCGGCGTGGTGGACACCCGCTATGTCGTATTCTATGTGACGTCGAGCGTTTTCTTTTTGTTCCTGGCTTACCGCGTGATTGAAAGCCGGCGGTGGAAATAAAATGCCTCAGCCCGAACACTCCGCACCAAGTTTTTCCCGCATGCGCCGCTGGGCGATCGGCTTGAACACATTCCTTGCGATCGTGGCTGTGCTGGCGCTGGTGGTGATGGCCAATTACCTGGCCGCCGGCTACTTCAAACGCTACCAGTGGTCGCGGGACGCAGCGTTCCAATTGTCCAAACAAACGTTGCGAGTGCTGGACAGTCTGACCAATGACGTGGACATCACGATTTTTTTCCAGCCCAGTGGCGAAAACCCGGAAATCTATCAACTGACAAAATCCCTGCTGGCGGAATACCACAACGCCAATCCCCGGCGCATCCACATCAAGACGCTGGATTACACGCGAAATGTCGGGGCGGCCAAGGAATTGCTCGCCACCAACAGCCTGGTTGGGCTGCAACAGAAGGATTTTGTGCTCTTTGAGAGCAATGGCCACTCGAAACTCATCTTTGCCAAGGAGCTGGCTGACTACGATTTCAGCGATCTATTGCAAGGCCGCAGCCAATATGTCCGGCGAAGCGCGTTTAAGGGCGAGATGTATTTCACGGGCGACATTTACGCGGTGAGCTACCCGCAGACGCTCAAGGCTTATTTCCTCTACGGGCACGGCGAGAACAATCCGGGTGATCCGCGCGGCGAGGACTCCAAGCTGGGCCCGACCGGTTACTCCAAGATGGGTGCGATCTTGAGGAAGGAACTCGACTGCGATTGGGGCCGGCTCTCGTTGCAAGGAACCAATTGCATCCCGGCGGACTGCCAGTTGCTCATCATCGCCGCCGGCGCGCATGAGGGGCAAATTCCGCCGGAGGAACTGGACAAAATTGGGGCGTACTTGAAACAAGGCGGACGCTTGTTGGCATTGCTGACCGCCCAATCCGGCCTGGAGCAGGTCCTGGCGCAATGGGGCGTTCTGGTGGCCACCAACCGGGTCGTGGATACGAACCCGGCGTATAATTACGACGGCTACACCTTTTTCACCGCCCACTGGGTGCCGCATCCCATCGTCAACCCGTTGGCCAGCGAACAGTTGTCGGTGCTCATGGTTGTGCCCCGGCCTGTTTATAAGATCGCGCAGGAGAGCAAAGTGCCGGGCGCGCCGGAAGTGAGCTATCTGGCTTTGACCAGCACCAACGGGGTCGATGAAGGAAAACGGATGGGAGTCTATCCGCTTCTTGCCGCTGTGGAACAAGGCGTTATCAACGGGGTCAGTTCGCCGCGCGCGGGAGGCACGCGCATCGTGGTGGCCGGCGATTCGGATTTTTTGGATGACCAGGTCATCGACAGCGTGTCCGGCAACCGCTATTTCGCCGGACTGGCGTTGACCTGGCTCCTGGACCGGCCGCAAATCCTGCTTGCTGGCCTGGGGCCGCAGCCGATTTCGGAATACAGGCTGTACATGACCCGCTCGCAGACCACAACGGTGCAATGGCTGTTCCTGGCGGCGATGCCCGGCGGTGTTTTGGCACTTGGGGCGCTGGTCTGGCTGCGGCGACGGAGATGAGGCGGCATGAATTGGAAACCCACATGGGTTCTGTTGACAGCAGCGGCCGTTGTTTTCGTTTTCATCGTTCTGGTGGAACATCCGATCCGCCAGGAGCGCCTGCGCCAGGCCAACCACCGGGTCCTGCCCGGACTCGATCCGGCGACCGTCACGAACATCGAAATTCAGCCGTGGGGCCGGCCCGCCATTCACGCCCAGCGCGCCGGCCCGGGCGGGCGCGCCTGGCACCTGACCGAGCCGATCCTGTATCCGGCGCAAAGCGATCGGATTGAAGCTTTGCTTGACAACTTGGCGAAATTGGAATGGAAGGACCGCATCACCGACCAGGAACTCAGGGACCGTCCCGACGCGCAGGAACAATTCGGCTTCACACAGCCGCAGTTTTCCATTCTGCTGCAAAGCGCGGGGACGGACCGTCGCCTGGAGGTCGGCGAACTTTCCCCGATGAGTGACCAGGTTTTTCTGAATGTTGTCGGAAGCACGGCTATTTGCCTTGCGGGCGCCGACCTGCTGCAATTGATTCCGCAGGACAAGAACCAGTGGCGCGACGTCTCATTTCTGAACGCGGGGATTCCCTTCGATCAATTGGCGGCGCGCTCGGAGGGCAGGGAATTGGACCTCCGACGCGATGCCACCAATCATCTCTGGTATATGACCCACCCGGAGCAGGCGCGCGCCGACAGCGGCAAGATCAATGATTTGCTTGAGCAACTTCGGCTCTTGCACGTCAGCGCCTTCATCTCGGATGATCCGCAGGCGGACTTGGAAGCGTTCGGTCTGCAATTCCCGCCCCAGACGCCGGACCTGACGCTGGTCCTTTCCAATGGCGCCGCTCTGGCGGCCGTTTTGGAAATTGGCGCCAGCCCGACCAATCTGCCCACGCTGGCTTACGCCCGGCGGCAGGACCCGAGCAATGTCGTTCTGCTCGCTCGCGCGCCGTTCCGCCCGTGGCGGGCAGACTACACCAATTTCCTCGATCAACATCTCATCAGCCTTTCTCCAGGCTGGATAGAATCGATTGAAACGCATGGGCTGGACGACTTTTCCGTGCGCAAAGCCACAAACGGGCAATGGGAAGTCCACGCGCGCCAGAATTTTCCCGCCGACGCCACGCTGATGGTGGAGTGGCTTGCGGCCCTGACCAACATTTCGACGGCGATTGAAAAGACGGTGGTCGCGGATTTCTCCGAATACGGACTGGGGCACCCGGCACTGCGCTATTCGATTCAGTTCGGCCCGGAAGCGGGAGGCCACGCGACCGCCCATCTCGAATTTGGAACGAATCAAAGCGGCCGGGTCTTCGAACGCCGGACGGACGAGGATTTTGTCAATACGATCGGTCGCGACGAGTTCGACCGGCTGCCGCAGGCTTCCTGGCAGATGCGGGACCGGAGCGTGTGGAGTTTCGAGAGCAGCAACGTGATCAGCGTGACGATTCATCAATTGGGCGCCACCCGGAAGTATCTGCGCGATCCGGACGGCAATTGGACGTTCGCGCCGGGCTATCACGGGCCGCCGTTGATAAATTCGCCCTCATTCGAAGAAGGTGTCTACCGAATCGGAGAACTCACCGCGATCTATTGGGATGGCATTGGCGACGATTCTCTCCAACGCTTTGGGTTTGCCCAGGCCGACTTCAACCTTGAGTTCCAAGTCAAACGCCCAAAGGGCACCGAGACCCTGCGCATCGACTTCGGCGGACGGTCGCCGTACACCCATCCTTACGCCTCGGTGGTGCGGGACGGGCAGCGGCTCATATTTGAATTTCCAGCGGACCTATACGAGAATTACGTGGAGCCTGACCTGACTATCCCCGCCGCACTTCGCTATCATCCATAGAATGGGTTTGTCTTCTCAACGCACGGGGGTTCTCGCAGGACGCGCGGTATTTCGATGGTGTCGCATCGCGCTGTGGTTTGCGTTGTTCTTGGTCGTCGCGGCGTTGGCGTACCTTCATCTGGTTGGGCTGCCCAAATTTCTCAAGCGGCCCTTGCTGGAGAAGATACGGCAGCGCGGTTACGAGGCCCAGTTCACCGACGCGCGCCTCGGCTGGGGACCGGCCATTGTGATCGAAAACGGCGCGTTCAACCCGACCAACCGATCCTCCGGCCCTCGGCTCTCCGCGGGCCTGACTGAATTGAAGTTGAATTGGAACGCCCTTCTGCATCGACGGCTCAAGGCGGATTCCCTGGTGGTTCTCAACGGGCAGGTGCGGTTTCCGGGTTCGCAGCCCTCTGGACAGGCGCTCTCTCTGTACGAGGTCCATCTCGTGATGCGGTTTTCCCCCAATGATTTCGCCCAATTGACCGATTTCGAGGCCTCGTTTCGGGGGCTTAAGATCCGCATCGACGGGGAAGTCACGAACTTTGCCTCGATGCGCAATTGGAAACTGCCTGGCCGGTGGCAGGGGACACCGCTTGTGGCCAAGCCAAGCCAACCGGCGCCGGCGATGGACATTCTCGACCAGTTGCATCTTGGCCAAAATGCCAGGCTGAATATCCAGTTCTCCGCCGACGGAAACGACATGAATACCCTGCGTGCCGAGGTGATGCTTTTGGAGCCCGACGTGGAAACGCCCTGGGGGAGCGCCGAAGGACTTCAACTTCGCGCGGCGGCAGCGCACTTGCTGGACCCCGTCAAGCGGCCATTCATGCAGGCGCGCGCCTTTGCGGACAGAATCACGACGCCCTGGGGAACGGGCGCAAACATATCGTTGACGGCGGCCTTTTTTCCCGATTCCTCGACGCCGTTTAACGCCTCGCTGAACCTTGCCGGGGAGGAAGTGGCGGGGAAATGGAATTCCGCCTCGGGCGCCGACTGGGTTCGCGCAAAGCGCTTCCGGTGGGACGGAACGGCGGCGCTCGCAGCCACAAATTTCAGTCCCGTGGCCCTTGATGGGAGGTTGCGCGTCACCGAGGCCGAATCGCGATGGGGGTCGGTCGGCGCGCTTTCCGTGGCGTTGAAGGCCGGTCAGGCGGACGCGCCAACGCCAGCAGATGCGACCTGGGGAATCTGGACATGGTTCTCGCCCTACGTGTGTTCGTGCCGCATCGCGGCGACCAACATCCACAGCCCGCAATTGCGATTTGACAGCCTGTCGGTGGAGGCGAAGTGGCGCGCGCCGCAACTGGCCATTGAGAAGCTGGAGGCCCGTTTGTACGACGGACGATTGGGCGGCGGGGCGGACCTCGATGTCCAGTCGCGCGAACTGCGTCTCCATGCGGCGACCGACTTCGACCCCCACAGAATCTCCCAGCTATTGACACCCGCCGCCCAAAGCTGGCTTTCCGAATTTGCCTGGAGCACGCCGCCCGCCGTCAACACACAAATCCGGCTGGTGCTGCCGCCGTGGACCAATCGCGGCAAAGACTGGCTCAACGATCTTCGTCCCACCGTGGAGATTGCGGGGGATTTTTCCGTGGGCGCGGCTTCATTTCGCAAATTGGAAGTCACTTCCGCAAGCGCGCGCTATTCCTACACCAACCGGGTCTGGAACGTGCCGCGCCTTGCCGCCACTCGCGCCGACGGTTCGATCAGCGTCGATTACACCGGCGACGACGTCACGCACGAATTTCGAGTGGTTTTGGACAGCCGCCTGGACCCTGCCGACGCCATCCCCTGGCTTGATCCGCGGCAACGACGCGTTCTGAGCGAACTGCATTTTTCGAGTCCGCCCGAAATACACGCCGAGGCGCGGGGCATTTGGCACGCTCTCAAAAACACCACGGTCACCGGAACTGTGGCGGCAAGCCATTTTACCGTGCGCGGCGAGCCGGTCGATGAGGCGCGCGCAAGGGTCCAATACGGCAACCATCTCCTGCGGGTCAGCGAAATCGGAATTTCCCAGGGGCCGGGGCGCCTTGAGATTCCGCTGGTTTCCGCGGACCTTGAGTCAAAACGAATTTTTCTGACAAACGCCCAATCCACCCTGGATCCTCAAATATTGCTCACTGAGATGGGAACCAACGCGCCTGGGTTCTTGAATTTGGTGCACTTCGACGTTCCGCCCGCGGTCCGCGCCAGCGGTTCATTTGTTCCGGGCAACCCGCTGGCGACGGACATGCGCTTTGAGATTCAGGGCGAACACTTTCATTGGACCAATCTGGGAGCGGACAAGATTTCCGGCGCCGTGCAATGGGTGGCGCGCAACGTGATCCTGACCAATATCCAGGCGCGACTCTACAACTCGGGCACGCTGAACGGATGGCTGGCGTTTGATTCCAGCCCCGGGCGCGGCGACGGCTTCCGCTGCGATTTCACCGCCAAGGACGTCGATTTTGGCCTTTTGGCGCGCGGATTGACCGGACAGACCAACAGGGTTGCAGGAATGCTTGACGGTTCCATGACGCTCGATGCGCCCGACACCGCCATCAAAGGCACGTGGGCGGGCAATGGCTACGTCCACATCCACGACGCGCTGCTGTGGCAGATCAAGATTTTTGGGTTTCTTTCGCCTCTGCTCAACGCCATTTCGCCCGGCGCCGGCGATAGTCGCGCGCGCCAGGCATCGGCGCTTTTCACCGTCGGCGGGGGCAAAGTTTCCACCGATGATCTGGAGATTCGTTCGACGGGCGTGCGACTTCTTTACCGCGGGTCCGTTACGATGGACAAACAAATCAAAGGGCGCGTGGAAGCGGACCTGTTGCGCGACACGCCGGTGTTCGGGCCGTTTTTGAGCGCGGCGCTGTCACCCTTGACCAAACTCTTCGAGTATCAGATCACCGGATCAATGAGGCAGCCGGTGTTCAAGCCCGTGTATGTGCCGCAGTTCTTCATTTTCATGCTCCGACCTTTTCACACTATGAAAGACCTGCTGCTGGACGCGCCGGCGAACGCGCCGCGCAAAAAGGACCAGTGAGGCCTCAGCGCCTTCTTGCCGGCCCGAAAAAGTAGCCGCCGCGAACGCGGGCGCCCCGGACCTTGCCGGGAAATGAGGGCTTCTGGCCCTGCTTCTCCTCTTCAAATAGCGCGGTGTACTGGTAATCGAAGTTGTCGAGCTTGACGCGCGGAACCTTTTTTCCAATGAAGCGTTCGATGGCGTAAACGTGGGAGGCATCGGCCGCCACCATCAAGGTCAGCGCGTCGCCGGTCTGCTCCGCCCTGCCGGTCCGTCCAATGCGGTGAATGTAATCCTCGGGATGCTGCGGCACATCGTAGTTGACAACATGGCTGACATCGGCGATGTCCAGCCCGCGCGACGCGATGTCCGTGGCCACCAGCGCCTCGTAGCGCCCCTGGCGGAAACCGCGCAGGGCCTCCTCGCGCTCGCGCTGGGTGCGGTTGGAGTGGAGCACGGCCACGGCGTGCTGGTTCTTCTTCAACAAATGCGCGATTTGGTCCGCCCGGTGTTTGGTCCGGCAAAAGACGATGACTGAGTCATATTTGGAGCGTTCAAGCAATTGCAAAAGCAGCGCCGTCTTCTGCGTCTCGGCGACCGGATAAATGGCGTGTTCCACTGTTTCGGCCGGTGTCCGGCGCGCGCCGATTTCGACGGTTTGCGGATTGCGCATCGCCCACTGAATCAGAGTCGCGATCTCCGCCGGTATCGTCGCGGAGAAAAGAGAGGTGTGCCGATCGCGCGGAATTTTGTCCAGAATCCGCCGCACGTCCGGGAGGAATCCCATGTCCAGCATCCGGTCGGCCTCGTCGAGCACCAGATACTTGACACGATCCAGCCGGCACGCCCCGCGTTCCATGTGGTCCAGCAATCGGCCCGGCGTGGCGACGATGACATCCGCTCCGGCCCGCAAATCCTCCAATTGCTTGCCATAGCCCACGCCGCCGTAGAGGACCGCGGTGCGGAGATTGGTGAAGCGGGCAAAATCGTGGATCGCGGTTTCGACTTGCGCGGCCAGTTCGCGCGTCGGCTCCAGCACCAGGGCGCGGGAAGCCGCCTCGTGCTTGTCCAAGAGCGACAAGATAGGCAGGGCAAAGGCCGCCGTTTTTCCCGTTCCGGTCTGGGCGCTGCCTATGACATCGCGCCCCGACATGACAAGGGGAATGGCCCGCAATTGGATTGGGGTCGGCTCGATATATCCCATGGCCTTGACCCCTTCCAGAATGGGTGCGGTAAGCCCGAACGTTGTAAACGACATGAACCAAGCTCGCCCCGAACGCCCTCTAATGCAAGCCTTTGTTTGACTGTGGGGCTCGGTCCAGCGGTTCCTCCGTCGCAGCGCAATCTGGCAATTCACCGATAATTAATAGCAATTCAGCGCAAGCGGGGAGGCGCGGGCTTGGGTAAACTGCGTGCGGATGTTAAATCGATCGTTTTTCCGATACAAGCAAACGCGAGGGTCAGTCATTGCCGGTTGCGGGCTGGCCTGGCTGCTGGCTGGTTCCGCCCTGGCCACCCCCCCACCAGTCCCAGTGCCCGAGGAAGCGCAACCGGGGCAGACTAACAACGCGGGAACCGGTATGGCAGGGTTTGTGAGCCGGTTGCGACGGAGCAACTACTTGCTGGGGGACATGTGGGGCTTGCGACCGTGGCTCAGCAAATATGGCATGACGTTGTCGATTTTGGAAACCAGCGAGGTGCTCGGCAATTTCACCGGCGGCGCGCAGCGCGGGTCCGCTTACGACGGCTTGACGCAGGCTATTTTGCAATTGGATACGCAGCGGGCATTTCAATTCTACGGCGGGACGTTTAACGTGAGCGCCCTCCAGATTCACGGCAACAATTTGAGCGAGCAAAACCTTTACACATTGCAAACCGCCAGCGGCATCGAAGCCGACCGGGCGACCCGGTTATGGGAGATTTGGTATCAGCAGAAATTCCTTGAAGAAGACCGGATGGATGTGAAGGTGGGCCAGCAGAGCCTGGACCAGGAGTTCATGGTGAGCCAGAACGCCGGATTGTTTGTCAACACCATGTTTGGCTGGCCGATGCTTCCGTCGGCGGACCTGCCCGGCGGCGGTCCGGCCTATCCCCTTTCCGCGCCGGGAGTCCGCGTGCGGCTGCGTCCCGTCAACGGGCTGAACATTCTGCTTGGCGTGTTCAACGGCAGTCCGGTTGTCAACAACACGGGAGATCCGCAAAAGCAAAATGGGTCCGGAACCAGCTTTCCCGTCAATGGCGGCGCGCTCGCCATTGCCGAACTTCAATATTCGTATCCTGCGGTGGGCGGGATGGTCTATGGCAGCGGCTCGCAACCGCTTGGGCGGGAGTACCGATTGGGCTTCTGGTACGACACGGAGAATTTTGCCGATCAGGAATACGACAACACCGGCCTTTCACTGGCCAACCCCAAGAGCACCGGCATACCGGCGATGCGTTCCGGCGATTATTCAATTTATGGGGTCGCGGATCAGATGATCTGGCGCGACCCCAAGGATGAAGACGGCGACCGGGCGATAAGCTTCTTTGTGCGCGCCCTGGGCGCCCCCGAAGAGGACCGCAATTTGATCGATTTTAGCATGAACGCCGGTTTTACGTTCCATGAACCGATTTACCATCGTGACGATGATACCTGCGGCGTGGGGATGGGATACGCCAAGGTCGGCTCGCACGCGGCCGGGTTGGAAAGTGACTCGAGTTTTTTCTCAGGCGGCTTCCACCCTGTCCAGGGCGGCGAGACCTTTGTGGAAGCCACTTACCAGTATCAACTAACTGCGTGGTGTCAGTTGCAGCCCGACTTCCAATATGTGTTCAATCCCGGCGCTGGAATCGCCAACCCGAATTCTCCCGGCCAACGGATCAAGAATGAAGCCGTTGCCGGCTTGCGTATCAACGTTTTGTTCTGAAGAATACCCCACTGCATGAGTTTCACTCGCATAACACGATTGGTCCAACGCCGCCATGCCGCCCTGCCCGCGGCGCTGGCCCTGATGCTGGTCCTGGCGGACCCCGCGCGCGCGGGGGATGAAAAGGCCTTTCTGGAGCGCATTCACCATCACATCACCCTCGCTTCCACTGTGGCGGACAACGGCGATCTGAATCCGTATGCCGTTATCGTGGCGCCGGTTTCCGCCGGGAAAATTCATAAGGGCGATGTCCTGGTGGATAATTTCAACAAGGTGTCGAACTTGCAGGGGACAGGCACGACCATTGTGGACTACAATCCGGTCACCAAAAAGACGTTCGTACTTGCCGAGTTGCCCCAGCGCCTGGCGCAATGTCCCGGCGGCGTCGGGTTGACCACGGCCATGACCATGCTCAAGAGCGGGTGGTTGATTGTCGGCAGCACTCCCAGCACCGATGGGACCACGCGCACCAAGGGCGACGGCGGCCTGCTGGTGTTGGATGCCAACGGCCAGCTTGCCACGGTTTGGACCGGCACCAATATCAACGGGCCCTGGGGCAATATCGCGCAAATCGATAACGGGACCAATGCGACGCTATTTGTCAGCATGTCCGGTTTTGACGTTCCCGGACCGTTCGTTCGCGACCCGGCCACCGGTTATCCTGTGACGGTGAAAAAGGCGACCGTGTTGCGCATCGATCTTTCCATCCCTGAAGGAAAACCGCCGGTCATCACGGGCCAGACGGTGGTCGCCAATGGCTTTGCTCAACGAGCCAACCTGGATGCCTTCCTGGTTGGCCCCACCGGGCTGGCTCTTGCCTCTGATCAAACACTTTATGTGTCCGACGGGGTTGGCAATCAAATCGTCGCGATACCCGATGCGGTAGCGCGGACCAACAGCGCCGGAACCGGGCGGCTGGTGACGAAGGAGGGTTTGTTGCGACGGCCGCTGGCATTGGTGCTCGCGCCCAATGGCCACCTCCTGATTTGCAATGCGTTGAACGGGCAGGTTGTGGAAGTGGACCCGCTCGCCGGCAAACAGCTTTGCGCCCAATGGGTTGACGCAGACCAGGCGCAGTCTCCGCCCGGCAACGGGGACTTGTTCGGCATTGCCATGACACCGGACGGGAAGGGATTTTACTACGTTGAAGACGATATGAACACCCTTGTGGAGGCCCGATGAGCAAGTCTGACGAGGAGAAACAGCGTTTTTCGCGCCGCCGTTTTCTGGCCGCTTCCTGCGGGATCGTCGCGGGCGCGGGCTTGAATGCCAGAGCCGCGACGGGAGATGATACGGCGGCGAAGAGCCAGAGCGCCCCGGAAAGTGCCCCTGGGGCAACCGAACCGTTCTGGGGCCAGCATCAGGGGGGGATTGTGACACCGGCGCAGAGTCACACTTACATGACGGCCCTGGACCTTGTCGCCACAAAGCGGGAGGACTTCATCGAGATGCTGCGCGCGTGGACCTCGGCATCCGCAAGGATGTCGGACGGTCAAACGGCGGAGCCAATGGGGCAGGACCTCGACGCTCCCGGCCCCGATAGCGGCGAAGCCATGGGCTTGCCGCCAGCGCGGCTGACTGTGACGTTCGGTTTTGGCGCGGGCGTATTCATCAAGGACGGAAAGGACCGCTACGGCCTGGCGGCGCGCCGCCCAGCCGCGCTCGTTGATCTGCCGAAATTCAACGGGGACCAGTTGGTGGAGGCGCGTACCGGAGGTGATTTATTGGTGCAGGCGTGCGCGGACGATCCGCAATCGGCCTTCCATGCTGTGCGCCAGTTGGTGAGGCTGGCTTACGACGTGGCGCAGGTCCGCTGGGTGCAGGCCGGGTTCCTCGCCACCGCCGTCGCCAAACAGACACCGCGCAACCTGATGGGTTTCAAGGATGGAACGAACAATCCGCCCATCGCTGATTCCAAGGCGATGGACAAGTACGTGTGGGTTGGCGAGGAAGGACCGGAGTGGATGCGTGATGGCAGTTACGTGGTCGTCCGCCGCATCCGCATGGCGCTGGAGCATTGGGATCGCATGAACGTCGGGTTTCAGGAGCAAACGATTGGGCGGCACAAATGCTCCGGGGCGCCCCTGGGCGGAAAAAACGAGTTTGACAAAGCTGACTATGACGCAACGGACAAGGACAGCAATCCAATTATCCCGGAAAACTCGCACATTCGCCTCGCGGCGGCGGTGAACAATGACGACGCGCAAATTCTGCGGCGGCCTTATTCCTACAACGATGGCGCGGATTTCGTGACCGAACGCTGGCCGCCATGGCGCCAGGGGATGGAGTATGACGCGGGACTTTTGTTCGTCTGCTACCAGAAAGATCCTCGAACCGGATTCGTCAAGATTTTCGACAAGATGTCAAAGTTCGACGCCATGAACCAGTTTGTCACTCACACCGGAGGCGGGCTTTTCGCCTGTCCGGGAGGGATTGCCAAAGGGGAGTTCATCGGCCAGCGCCTGTTCGCACCGGGTTGAGGGTTTGCGTTTGCGCTCCCGGCAACGCCGCCGCCGTTGCCATCGTCGCGTCGTCGGCGGCGTCTGCGTCAGTTGTCGTGCAACTCAGGGTGTGGCTCGGCCTCGACTTGATCGAGCTTTTTCCTCTGATCGTCGTTTAGGATTTCGCGAATTTGTTTGTCACCCCGCAGGCGCAGGGTCCTCACGTTATCAAGGCGCTGGTTGTCCGTCAGGCTTTCGTCCTGCATGATCTTCTGAAGGGCGTCATGCAACTCCTGGAGGATTGGCTTGATTTTGGCCTGCTGATTAACGGCTAGATCAAGCCTCTCGGTCAGGAATTTGAGTTGCTTCTCGACTTTCGGCCCACCACTTTGGCCGTGCTCGTTTTTGTCAACACCCGCAGGATCGGCAGCGCTTTGCGGTGCGGGCGCGGTTAGCGCCAGGATGAACATGGTTCCGATCGATAATAAGCGGACTAAGGATTTGTTTTTCATATGGTTCGCGATTTAGCATCAGGACGATTCTTCGGTCAATAGGCGCTGCTCCATTCTTGAACAAAGAGGCGGCGAATGTTCAGAAAAGGACGCCAGAGGGTTGCGCTGGAGTCGGACTAAACGGTTTAATCCGAGAACTTACAGATTTTTGTCCTGGAAAGAAATAGAGTGAGTTCGCCGGAACATACTGGACGCGGGAGACAACCAAAGCCGCGACGCAAGCCCGATGGGCGCATACGGCGCACCCGCGAGCGGCTTGGCGGCGCTCTGGTTACATTGATCCTGGAAAAGCCGATCGATGACGTGACGGTGCAGCAGGTGCTGGACAGGGCGTCGGTCGGTCGTTCTACCTTTTATCTTCACTTCCGTGACATAAACGACTTGCTTCTGTGCCAGTTGGAGCAGTTCCTGGAAAAGATGAGCACGTCCCTCAGCGTTCGCAAGGAAGAGTCGCATCGGGTGGTGCCTGTGGCGGAAATGTTTGCGCACATCGGCAGTAGGGATAATAAAATTTATCGCGCGCTGGCTGACTCCGGCCGTCTCAATGATTTCTTTGATCTCGCTCAAGGCTACTTTTCTCGCGGGATCGAGCAGCGCCTCAGGGAGTCCAAGCGTCTTCCCAAGGTGCCGCCGCAGGAGTTAGCTGCTCGCGCCTCTGCATTGGCCGGGAGCTTGCTCTCGCTGCTGCGATGGTGGCTTGATCGTGGCGCCAAAGAACCACCGCGTTACATGGATGAACTGTTTCACCGGATAGTGTGGAACGGGCTCAAGGAGCCGGTGGCCGCCTTTGTTCGATAGTTCTTTCCGCCCGTCACTGCGCGATGGGTCTTGCGCTAGACATTCCACCAGTCAACATAGACCGCCGCAAATGACGGATACAGGATGTCGCCCAACTCTTCTCCGCTAATAGTTCAACAGATGACAAAACCGCAGCAGGAAGTATTCATTGAACGGATGATCGTCATCGATTTCGATCCGCGTATCGGGTCGCGACAATTCCGCCGGATCGAATTCGCCCGTGATCGTTGATCCCAGGTACTGCGCCGCGTCTGTTGTCGTGCTCCATTCCAGCAAATCATTCCGGGCCGCCGGGGGAAGGCGCAATGCAGCCTGGTCAGATGTCAACGATTCGGTCGGCTCGAGTGATGCCACAAAATGGATGCCCCATCCTTGCATGCCGTGGAAACAGCGGACGTAGGGGAAGGACTCCTTGAGCGAGCGATAGATCGCCACCGGATCCAACGGATCGCCCCACGGGAACCAAGTCTCCAGGACGCCATTAGTCCGGAGATGCCGCTTTGCCGCGTCGTAAAACTCCTTGGAGTAGAGCAGACTCGAACCGGCTGCCATCACTGGCGGCGGCGGATCAATAGTGATTAGGTCAAAGGAGGACCCTGTGCGCTCAAGAAAACGCCGGCCGTCATCGATGACAATCCGGCCGTTGGGATTGCGCAAGACCTCCGCCGCGTCGGCATGAAAGTAACCGAACTCTTTTGGGACGCTGGGCACCAATTCCACGGCTGTTGTCTGCAAGCCCCAACTCAGGGCGGAACGGAAGCTGGTGCCCATGCCGAAACAAATAATGAGGGCCGAATGAGCCGGCCCGCGGTGCAGCACCAGCGGCAAATGCACCATTAATTTCGTCACCGGCCCCAAGCCCGTCATCCCGATTCCGTTGACCAGGATTCTCTTGGACGGACGGTCGTTACCGTAAGCGATGACCGAGGCGACGTAATCCCGCCGCACTTCGATGCCCTTTCCAATATCCCGCACCTTCGTCTCGAAATCGTGGGCAAAAAAGAGTGACCACATCAATATACCAAATGCCCCAGCCCCGGAAACCATTCGCAGCCATCCGGGCAACGCCCGAAGATTCAGAAAATAAAGGGCGAACAGGGGCGCGCTCAGTATCAACAACACGCGGCCTTCCTTGAACCATGGCAACAATAAATAAGACGCCAGCAGCGGTCCGAGGATGCACCCCAATATGTTGACTCCGTAAGCCCGCCCCGCCTGACGCGGATTGCCGCCGGAATATTCATCAATCAAGCTTGGAGTCAGGTAGCCGAGGAGCGCGCAAAATGGGCAAATGCTTGCCAATAACAGGACGACACTTTCCAGGCGGACGAAGAGATGCTGCGCCCCCACCACGCCCGCCAGGCCCGATAGGCGCGGATCGGTGTTTGACACGACGCGCGCGATACGCGGGTCGCTGACGACTATCGGCAGGCAACTCGCAACCACAAGCACGGCAAGCAGTTCGCCTGTCGAATAAATCCTTCCCTTGCGTAGATTTCGCCGATAAAGGCACGAGCCGGCGAAGGTTGCCCCAAGATAGGCAAACACCACCAGAGCGAAGGAATAGACCGCCGTTTTCAGTACCGGCGTAAATGTGCGCATCCAAACCACTTCCATGGCCATTGAGGCGAATCCGGTGGTGAAAAGAATCCATCCAATGCCCCGGCTCCGCGCCCTTGGCGGCGCGGTTTTCGCCGCCGGAGTCGGCGTTGGTGAAATCGTCCCCGCGGCGATTGATGGTTTACCCGCCACAAGTATGCTGCCCAGCGCAATGAGAAAATTTCCGCCTGCCGCGACCCAGAGCGCGTGCGCAAATCCCAGTGTTTCCACCAGCACTATCGCCGTCAAAATACAGCCCGCCATCGCGCCGAGCACGTTGGCCGCATAGAGAAAACTGAAGCTATCCGCTTCCGCGGCGGCTTCCTCGCGGACATAAGCCATCATGAACGGAAACGTCGTTCCCATGAACAAACACCACGGCAATATGGCTCCGGTCAAAGCCAGCGCCGACGTCAACAGATATTGGCTGGAATCCATCTGGCCCGAAGAAAGCAACACGTGCGCCCCCGCCTTGAGCATTCGTGGCGCCGCAAATGCTCCCACCCCGATGATCGCCTCTGCCACTCCGTAAAAAAACAGCCCCGACCGTCCTGATTTCTTCACCAGCCACTCAATCCATCGCCCCCCAGCCCATGCCCCGACCGCCAGGCCCGTCATGTAAACCGACAAGACCACCGATAACACGGGCGTGATGACTCCAAAACACGCAAATGCCATTCTGGTCCAAATCACTTGATAGGCCAGCCCTGAAAACCCGGAGATAAAGAATACTGCTGCCAGGAGACTCCGCTTTGAGTTGGTCATAATTTGGCGGGGACTATATCGAACATGTTCATCACGTAAAGTGGAAACTGCTCATTCCAAAGGGTATGGCGGATTCCAATCTTTCGTTTGTATTCCGTGTCGGGGATTCTCCAAGGCCAAACTACGTAGCGGAAGGCTCGACAGTGTCCGAGGGCGCCGGAGGCTGTGGCGCCGGCGCGTCGTTCGCCGGGGTTTCAATTGCGGGCGGCGCGGCTTCGGCTTCGGTAATCGCGACAGGTTCGTCGCCCGGCTCCTCGCTTTCCAAATCCGGCATTTCGACGGACGGGGCGGCGGAAGGCGTTGCAGCTTTGGCGGACGGCTGCTCCTTCTTTTCCGGTCTGGGCGGGCGCGGGAGCGGCTTTTTTGCCGTTTCCAGAGCGCCGTTCGCAAATTCAATGACGTGGCCCTCGTGAATCAGCCAATGCAAATCGCTGGCGATCGCAGTTTGTTCAGGCGTCGAGTCCGGAGGAGGAGCGTCAGGCGCGGGCGCGGCCGGAGTGGGAGCAGTCGGCGCCGGAGCGGGCGCGGGCGCAAGGGCAGCGACCAGTTTTCGGCGGGTGCATTTTGCGTTGGCGTTGATGAAATCGACAATGCGTTTGACGCCTTCGGAAACCGGCGTGGCTAGCATATCCAGGTACCGCGGACGGGCCACTGAGACGTGGGTGACGGTGCGGTTGACCTTGAAGAATTGGAGTCCGTGCCCGGCGAGTTGCTGGCTCAGAACTGTGGCCAGTTGCAGCGGGAATCGACGTTGCTCCTCCCAGGCCGCGCGCCACGAGCGCTGCAATCCCGGCGAACGAATCTGCCTGGCCGCCAGTCCGCCGACAACATGGGAGTCCACGCTCTTGACCAGATTGGGCATGTGGACCTGACGAAAGTGCTTCTCCACTTCTTCGCGGCTGGCCAGCTTGAGGGATTCAGGCACGTTGAGGCAGTTGTACTCTGTCTTGAAGCTGCGGTCTTCGATCCATTTTTTGACCACCGCTTCGTCCTTGACGATTTTGACCCGCGCCTTGAACGCTTCGAAGGGCAGGCGGGAATAGCGCTCGGAATGGAGTTTGCGCAATTGATTTTGATAATCGTGGTAATTGGGCGGACCGAGGATCGTTCCGCTCATTCCGCATTGGGCGACGAATGTGTAAGTGCCCTTGGGCGGGTCGGTGGCGGTGCGTTCGGCCTGGTAAAAGGTTTCAAAATGCCTGGCCAAAACGTGTTGGACCAGCTCCTCCTCGGAGAGCCAGAGGGTGTCATCCAGAACGCACAGAAAGAGCGGCTGAATCGGTTTGCCCTCCGCGTTCTTCCTGACGTCAAAGCGGATTTGTTGCCGCTCCGGCTTCTGCAAAATGAGTTGCGCGATGGCGAACAACGGATAGGCGCGCCCCGCGATGCGAATCTGGCGCGCCAATGATTCGACCCCCTTGTCGTCGGGCAGGATGGAGACGATGATTTCCGCCGGGGGCGGTGGCGGCGCGGTTTGACGCCTGGCTTCGGCAGGGCCCTGGTCGCGCGGGCCGGGGCCGGGGCGGCGTTGTCGATCGCCTTTGGGGCCGGCGCCACGCGGCTGATCGCGACGAGGCGGGCGCGGTCTTTGGCGGTCGTCGAACTTGCGGTCGCGCCGTTCCTCTCCGGCGAAATTGGCGTAGCGATTCACCCCGGGCGAATCCTGGGCCCAAGCCGGCAGGAAGAGCTTTTCCAGATCAAGTTCGGATTCTGGCGTTGTACTCATCTAGGTCTGTGTCAGGGAGAATGGGACGGCTCTGGGGGGATTGCAAGCGTTCACTTGTGTGGCATGTAAAGAGGGTCGGCCATATTCTTCATCAGCATCATCCAACTCGACAGCGCTTCCGCCGTATAATCAATTTTCAGCGAACGCGCGATGGAAGCCTTGGCCTTTTCAAAATCGCCCGCGGCCACAAAGTGCCGCCCTTCCTCGAGAGCAATATAATAGTTGTTCGGGTCCAGGCGCTCCGCAAGCTCGAAATACGGCGTGGCTTCCTGGGGGCGGCCAATCCAATCCAGGCACATGCCGAGCCGAACGGGGAAGCGGGCGTCGAACGGGTTTAATTCCAGGCCCTTGCCAAAGCACTCGATGGCTTGCCTGGCCTTATCCTGGTAGTCGGGATTGCCCTGCTTGCTGGCCAGGCGCAGGCTTTCTCCCAATAAGTAATCGGTCTGTGGATTGGTCGGGTCGATTTCATGTGCTTTCTTCAAACAAAGCAATGACTGGTCCCAGGAGATATTCCTGGTTTTGGCCTTGCGCAGCCAGAATGTTTCCCTGCCTTTGTGAACGACTTCCGCGGTCAAATAACACACTGCGCCCGCGGCCAGCGCCGTCAAAAGGATTTTGCCGACAAAACCCGGATTTTTCCAATATCCCTCCGTGACAAAACGGGTGTGTGCGGCGATCAGCGCCATCAAGACGATTGCGGTGATCGCATCGGCGGGAATCTGCATGTTGAAATCGACGATGCAGTGGAGCATCGCGGCGACCAGGCCGGCGGATGCGCCGACGAGAAAAGCCGTCCTGTCGCTTCTTCTTCCGGCGAAATCGTTGGCGGGCCTGCGGACGGCGCGCCAGGTCCGGACGGCTCCCCAGGCCAGCAGGGCGCAGGTCGCGGCGACGATTCCCAAGCCCGCGGCGCCCCATTCGCAGAGCGTGTTTAGGTAGTCATCGTGGACGTACTCAGGACGATTCTGGACGCGTGTCGGACGGACGAGCGGAAATTCCACGTCAAAGTGACCCGGGCCGATTCCCCAGGCGGGATTTCGCGTGTACAACTGCCGCGCGGCCTTCCAGTAAAAGACACGGTCGCTGGGGTCGATCTTTACAGTGTCGATCCCCCTGGCGAAGCGGCGCTGCACCGAATCGAATTGGTCGGCGAAAACGATCCCCAACACCAGGAGGGCGGCCAGCGCCACCATCGCAGGCAGCCAAAAATCCCGCTGGATCAACAACGCCACGCACAACAGCACCAGCGTCGCGGCCATAGCCAGTATCCCGCCGCGGGAGAGGCTGACCATGATGCCAGCGAGCATCGCCAAAACGGCGTAGGCCAGCAAGACCTTGATCGTCGCCCCAAGCCTGCTCATTATCGTGAAAGCCAGCGCCAAGGGAACAATCATCTCGAGATAACCGGCGAAATTATTCGGATTGAAAAAAGTGGCGCTGCCGCGCGCCAAGTATTGCAGCGGTCTGATCTGACTCCAGATTGTCGGCTCATGTTTGACAAATTGTACCACCGCCAAGAACGCGAGGCCAAATCCGACGATGATCAGGGCCATGGCCACGATGGTGGCGGAGTCCTTGCGGTTGAGATTGTTGAGAACGAGAAAAAACAGCGCGGCGTACACGATGACACGCATCAACTGCTCGTGCCCGACGTATCGGACATCGACCCATTGGCAGCGCGCCAGCGCGTACAGAAGAAACGCCAGGACTCCCCAGCAAACCGGAGGCCAGAACAATCGGAATGGCCGCTGCGCCCACCATCGGACCGCCCACAGGGCCAACGCCAGAACCGTGACTCCTTGAATCACCAGAAATGCGGCGGGCCCGGTTGATCCAAACGCGAGCGGCGCCCAGACAAGTATAAAGAGGATTGACGCCAGGATGGCTCGCTGGCAAAACGCATCGACGCGCCCCTGCCCCGTTGCCTGGGACGGCGGCTCCGCATTGGGCTGTTCCACGGAAGACAAGAAGCCCCGTCAACTCAGGTACTCACGCGGATCGGTGATGTGCCCGGTCAAGGCGCTGGCCGCCACCGTCGCCGGCGAGGCCAGGAACACCTGTGATTCCCTGTCGCCCATTCGGCCCGGGAAATTGCGGTTGGTGGCGCTGATGCACTTGAGCGGCGCGTTCATCCGCCCGAAAGTGTCCACCGGGCCGCCCAGGCAGGCGGCGCAACCGGCGTTTTCGGTCATTTGCACTCCCGCATCGACCAGGATGTCCCAAACCGTCTTGCCGTTCCAGCGGGCGGTTTGCAAGTCATGCACAATTTCCGGCGTGGCGGGCACGCCAAATGTGGCGATGACGACTTTGCGGCCGCGGACCACGCGCGCGAATTCCAGGAAATCGCTGGTCTTGCCGCCGGTGCAGGAACCGACGTAGGCGCGGTCCAGGATGGTCGCGCCCAGGTCCCGCGCCAATTTGCGCCGGCCGGGGTCAGGATGGCAGGCCACGGTGGGCTCCAGTGTGGACATATCGACGACCATCTCATAGACAAACTTTTGGTCCTGGTCCGGTTCCACGGGTTGGTATTCGGCTTTGGTGTTGTTGAGCTTGCAGCGATGGTCCACCGCCGCCTGAGTCTGGGAATCGAATTGGAAAATGCCGTTCTTGCCGCCGGCCTCGATGGCCATGTTGGCAATGGTCATGCGGTCGTCCATCGACAAATTCTCGACGCCGTCGCCGTCGAATTGCATCGCGCGGTAGGTGGCGCCGTCAAAACCAATCTCCCCGATGCAATGGAGGATGATGTCCTTGGCCATGACGCCCGGCTGCAATTTGCCTTCGAGGCGAAAGTGCATGGATTGGGGCACTTTTAGAAGCAATTTGCCGGTGCCCATGACAAAGGCGGCGTCGGTGTTGCCGATGCCGGTGGCAAATTCATTGAACGCGCCGGCCATGCAGGTGTGGGAATCGGTCCCGAAAAGGATTTCGCCGGGGCGTGTATGGCCCTTTTGCGGCAGGGCGGTGTGGCAAACGCCGGCGTAATGGGAGCCGTATTGGCGCCGGAGCATGCCCTTGCTGGAATCGAACTTCCACGTCCCGTTGGCGTCGTCGATTACGTCGTAAAAATAAGGGATGTTCTGTTCGCGGGCGAAGTCGCGCAGGATATCGACGTTGCGATTGGATTTGGAATCGGCGGTAAAAATATAATGATCGGGCATGATGACGACTTTTTGGCGGTCCCAGACCTTGGCGTTGGCGCCGAATTCCCTTTTAAAGACGCCGATGGTACCCGGTCCGCATACGTCGTGAGTCATGAGAATGTCGGCTTGCACCCAGACATTGTCGCCGGCCTCGACCCGGCTCTTGCCCGCCGCCCGGGCCAGGATCTTTTCAGTGAGCGTCATAATTCAAAGAGCAAGTTACCCGATGCCGCCCGGGGTCGCAACATGGATTCGAGACTTCTTTGAAATGGGTTGTTGATTGGTTTTCGGAAATCTCCCTCCGCGACCTCAGATGCGCAAGGGGTCACGGGAAACTGATGCGGTAAAAGCGGCTGGGGTAATTGGTCCACTGCGGATCGCTGAAATAAAACGAACCGCCGGTGAGGGTGAGCGTCTGGAGCGGAACCCAATCGGGGTTGGACAAGTCGTTGCAGGCTTCGACCACGACGAGGCTGTTGGTAGCTCCCGTGATATTGAAACCAAATCGATTGCTCTGAAAATCGAAAGCGCCCGGGCCGGTTTCGATCACCGGGTTCCACAATAAGGCAGGAGCACCGCCAAACGGGGAACTCCAGCCGGTCGCGCCGAGGAAGTAATAGAGAGTCACGCCGCCGTAAGAATCGAACACATTGGAATCAGCCGCGGGGGCGTTGCCCAGGAAATAGACCCCGGTGAGGCCCGTGTATGAGAAGGCATAGTCTCCCAGGCTGGTGACGCTGGCGGGAATGGTCATACTGGTCAATGAAGCGCATCCTGAGAAGGCCTCCAGTCCAATGCTGGTGACACTGGCCGGGATCTTGGCGCTGATCAAATCGCGGCAGAGGAGGAAGGCATAGTCTCCGATATTGGTGACCCCGTCGGCGATGGACGCGTTTGTCAAACTGAAGTTGAAAGAGAAGGCATAAATTCCGAAGTTTGTGATCCCGCTGGGGATCGCGATGCTGGTCAACTGGCACCAGTAAGCCGCATAATCACCAATGGAAGTGACATTGGCGGGAATCGTGTAGCTTCCCAAAACGCCGCCGGGATACGCCACAAGTGTGGTTTGGGTTTTGTCGAACAACACTCCGTTAACGCTGGTGTAATATAAATTTTGCGAATCCACCCTGATTGCCACAAGCTCGCCGCAGGCGGCAAATGCCTCCACCCCGACGTTGGTGACACTTCGGGGAATGACCACGTTGACCAGTGTGGCGGAATCGTAGAATGCGCCCACGCCGATGCTCGTGACGGTCAGGCCATTGATGTTGGTGGGCACGGTCACGTAACCGCCAATTCCGGAGTAACCGGTGATCGTAAGTGTATTATCGGCGTTGGTTGCGTAAGTGTAGGGAATTTCCGCAATGGCCGGGAGCCCGGCAAAAGGGGAGCTCCAGCCGGTGTTGCCAATCACGTAATAGATCGTCGCCGTGTCATGAATGAAAACAGACGCACCCACGTTGGGAGCGTCGCCGTTGAAGTAAATGTTGGTCAATTTGGCGCAATCCCCGAAAGCCTCAATTGCAAGGCTGGCGACATTGGCGGGTATCGTGATGCTTGGCAGGTTGCTACAGCCATAAAATGCCATGTTCCCGATGTCCACGATGCCGTCGGCCAGCGTGGCGTTTGTCAAGTTGACACAACCGTCGAAGGCCTCAGTTCCAATGTTGGTGATGCTGGCTGGAATCGTGACGCTGGTCAGGCTGGCATTGGAAAGAAACACTTCCGGTCCGATGCCGGTGACCAACAGGTCGTTGAAGTTGGTTGGAATGGTCACGGCGCCGCCAGGCCCGGTGTAGCCGATGAGGGTCGCGGTGATGCCGCTGGGATTTGTCGCACAATCGAATTGTGCGCGCACCGGGCAGGCGGCCAATAACAGAAACCCTAAGAGAACGGGGATGGTTTGTTTCATTCGCCGGGGAGCTTCCGTCATTTTTGCCGCTGAATCAAGTTAAACAGCATACAAATCGGGTCATACCCTCCGGTTGTGGAGCGGATTTCACGGATTCGACGGCGGAGCAATCCTTGCAACGCAACTAATGCGGTGCATTAAATCCGCCTAATTCGTGAAAAATTTCACAAAGTCGCTTGCCACGGATAGGGGAAGTCCTTAAATAGTTCCGCGGGTCAAAAGATTTGCTAATCCATTGACCCCGAGCGGCCGAAGTTTTGCTAATGTGTTTATTTTCGCGTGTGGCGGGAAAAAATGTTGACGAGAACGGCTGCTGCAAGAACAATCGCGGGCGTCTTTGCGGCTTGATGCGCAGAAAGATGGACTTGAATGTCTGATATTTTTCCGAAGTGGACCAACCGGCTTCCGCGCAATATCATTATTTGCGCGTTGCTGGTCGGGACGGCCGTGACGGGCGGGGTCACTTATTATTTTACGCCGAAGTACACGCGAGTGGGCTATGAGCCGATTCAACCTGTGGCCTTTCCGCACAGCGTTCATGTGACGCAATTGGGGCTGGATTGCCGGTATTGCCACAATGGCGTGGAGAAATCCTGGTATTCGAACATTCCGGCCACTTCGGTCTGCATGAATTGCCACAATCAGGTTTTGAAGGACGACCCGCGCCTGGCGGTGGTCCGTGACAGCGCGGCCTCGGGCCGGCCCATCGAGTGGGTGCAAATCCATAAGCTGCCCGATTACGTCTATTTCAACCATTCGGTCCACGTCAACCGCGGGGTCAGTTGCGTGGAATGCCACGGGCCGATCAATCACATGGATGAGGTTTATCACGCCAAACCCTTGAGCATGACCTTTTGTTTGAATTGCCATCGCGCCCCCGCCATGCACCTGCGGCCCCTGGACAAGATCACCGACCTGGACTGGGTGGTAACGGATAACCCCAGGGATTGGGCGTCCCAGCAACTCGCCCTCGGCCAGGGCATTATCAACGACTGGCACGTTCAGTCGCTGCAAAATTGTTCGACCTGTCACCGATGAAAACGATTCCGCCACCCTGTCCTGAACCGGAAATTGGGCCGAAGTATTGGCGCAGTTTGGAGCAAGTCTCCGACACGCCCCAATTTCGACAATGGTTGGAGCGGGAGTTCCCGGCGGGTGCCAGCGAACTGACCGACCCGGTGTCGCGGCGCAATTTCGTCAAGATCATGTCGGCTTCCTTCCTGCTGGCCGGACTCGGCGCGACAGGTTGCCGGCGGCCGGTGGAGAAGATTTATCCCTTCGCCAAGATGCCGGAGAATTACACGTACGGCGTCGCGCAATATTTTGCCACTGCCATGCCCTCGCGCCGCGGCGCTACGCCGCTGGTCGTCAAGTCCAACGAAGGGCGTCCGACAAAAATCGAGGGCAACCCGGACCATCCTGACAGCAACGGCGGAACCGACGCGATGACGCAGGCGGCCGTTTTGGGCCTTTACGACCCGGACCGGGCGATGCGCGCGACCCGCAACGGATTCGGGGAGAGCCGCGCGGCGGCGCTGGATTACGTGCAGGCAGTGGGCAAGGAAGCAGGCGACGGCACCGGATTGGCGTTCTTGCTGGAGCAAAGCAGTTCGCCTTCGCGGGAACGGTTGCAGCAATCATTGATGGGCAAGTTTCCGGCGGCGCGATGGTATGTTTACGAGCCGGTGGATTTGGACGTGGGACGCCAAGCGGCGTCATTGGCTTACAACAGCCCCGTCGAACCCTATTACAAGCTCGATGAGGCCCGGGTGATTGTTTCGTTGGATTGCGATTTTATCGGCAGCGAACAGAATGCGCACGGGCACATCCGGCGCTTTGCCAAAGGGCGCGCGCTGGAAACCAAGGACGATTCGATGAGCCGGCTTTACGCGGTGGAAAGCCTCTTCACGTTGACCGGGCTCAACGCGGACCATCGCTTGCGTGTTCCACCCAGCATGATCGTTCCGGTGATGGCGCGCCTGGCCTTAAACGTGTTAAAATCTTCGGACGTTGACCAGAAGCTGCGCGACCTGGCCGGGCCGGCCGAGGCGCACGATGCGTGGATTGTCCCCTGCGCCGCGGACCTCAAAGCCAACGCCGGCAAAAGCCTGGTGCTGGCCGGTTACCGGCTGCCGCCGGCGGCGCACCTTCTGGTCATCGCGATGAACGAAGCGCTGGGCGCAGTCAATCAAACGGTTGAATTTCATCAGGCGCAGGTTTCCAAGGACGGCACGCTGGCCGAGCTGGCGTCCGCGCTCAATGCCGGAGAGGTGCGCGCGCTGGTCATTCTCGGCGGCAATCCGGCCTACAATGCGCCTGCCGACCTGAATTGGCCGCAGACCCAGGCCAAGGCGAAAACTGTCATTCGCCTCGGTTACTATCTGGACGAAACTTCCTGGGACCCGGCCGTGCATGCGGACACGCACCTGGACTTGCCCATGGCGCATTTTCTCGAATCGTGGGGCGACGCCCGGACGGCCGACGGAACCATCGTGGCGATTCAACCATTGATCGACCCGCTTTTTGGGGGGATCACGGAATTGGAAGTGCTGGCGGTCCTAGGTGGGATTGCGCCCAGCAGTGCTTACGAAATTGCGCGGGAAACCTTTCGCTCTGTCGGCGGAAAGGGCGAGGACGATTGGGGAAAATTCCTGCACGACGGCTTTTTGGCTGACAGCGCCGCGCCCCTTGCCAACGCCCAGTTCGACGGGGCCGCGCTGGCGCGCGCCGTGGACGAACTCAGGGCGCCGGCAGCCGCGCCGTCCAAGGAGCATCTGGACCTGGTGTTTTATCGCGATTCCAAGGTGGACGACGGGCGGTACAACAACAACGGCTGGCTGCAGGAATTACCCGATCCCATTACAAAATTGACGTGGGACAATGCCGTTTTGCTCAGCCCGGCCACGGCGAAGGCCCTGGGGGTCTTTACGGAACGCAACTCGCAAAATCAGAAATTTTTTGATTTTACCGTTGACGTCACATTGAATGGCCGCACCGTGCGCGGGCAGGTGTGGGTCCAGCCCGGGATGGCGGACAACACGGTGGGCGTGGCCCTGGGTTACGGACGCGAAAAGACGGGGCGGGTCGGGGCCGGCGCCGGCTTCAACGCTTACAAGCTGCGCACCAGCGACAACATGTACTACGCCTCTGGAGCTGCCCTCGTGGACTCGCACGACAAGAGTTACGAGCTGGCGGTCACCCAAAGCCATTGGAGCATGGAAGGGCGTCCCGTCATCCGCGAAGCCAATCTCGATCAGTACCGAAAGAATCCGGCGTTTGCGCAACAGATGAGACCAGAGCAGCCGTCGGTGGTGGAACCCCTCTACCCCAACCCATTGGACACGACCAAGGCCAATGCGCTGAATCAGTGGGGAATGTCGATCGATCTGAACCGGTGCGTGGGCTGCTCGGCGTGCATGGTTGCTTGTCAAAGCGAAAACAACGTCCCGATCGTGGGCAAAGAGATGGTCGGCAAGAGCCGCGAAATGCACTGGATCCGGATCGACCGGTATTACGCCGGGCCAGTTGACGACCCGCAGGCGGTTGCGCAGCCGATGCTCTGCCAGCATTGCGAGGCGGCGCCGTGCGAGAGCGTTTGCCCCGTCAACGCGACATCGCACGACGACGAGGGGTTGAACGTGATGACTTACAACCGCTGCGTGGGCACGAGGTATTGTTCCAACAACTGCCCGTACAAAGTGCGCCGCTTCAACTTTTTCGATTACAACCGCCGTCCGCTCAATCATCTTTACCAAAGCCCGCTGGTCATGGAAACGCATGGGGAATGGGAATTACTGCGCTGGTTGAAGAACCCGGACAAGGGCAATTTGCCCGAGGACCAATGGCAGTTGTCCCGTCTGGTCAAGAACCCGGATGTCTCGGTGCGCATGAGGGGCGTCATGGAGAAATGCAGCCTCTGCCTGCAACGGATCGAGCAGGCCCGGATCGCGGCCAAGGTCAAGGCGCGCGACAGCGGCCACATTCGCCTGACTGAGGCCGACGGGACGGTGCCCAAGACGGCGTGCCAGCAGGCGTGCCCGGCGGAGGCGATCATATTTGGCGACATATCCGATCCGGAAAGCCGCGTGAGCAAGGCCAAGGGGCAGGAGCGGACCTACAAGGTGTTAGAATTCCTCTTGACAAAGCCGCGCTGCACCTATCTGGCCAGGGTGCGCAACCCCAACCCGCTCATGCCCGATTACAAGGAAAATCCGATGCCCTACACGGAGAGAGATTATATCAACGCGGAAGGAGCGCCGTCGGCAAACGGCAGCGAAGGCGGAAGCGGAGCCCAGGATACCGGGAAAGGAACACTCTAATGGCCGCATCACCTGCTCTCGACGACAATCCGCCGATCAACGTCCAGGGGCCGCCCGCGCAACTGGAGCGGGTGCCGTTGGTGGCCAATCAGCGCGGATTGGGCTGGCTATCCGACAGGATCGCTGGCGTCGTGGAAGGGGAAACGCCCGGTTGGTGGAAAATCTCCTTCCTCATCAGCGTCACCATGATGACGCTGTGTTTTGCGATGATACTTTACCTGATGTCCACCGGCGTTGGGGTCTGGGGATTGCAACATCCGGTGATGTGGGGCTGGGCGATCATCAATTTCGTCTGGTGGATCGGCATCGGGCACGCCGGAACACTCATTTCGGCCATTCTTTTCCTGCTGCGCCAGCGCTGGCGCACCTCCATCAACCGGGCGGCGGAGGCGATGACGATTTTCGCCGTCATGTGCGCGGGGATTTTTCCCTTGATCCATATCGGCAGGATTTGGTTTGGATGGTGGCTCTTTCCCATTCCCAATTCCTACAGCATCTGGCCGCAATTCCGCTCGCCCCTGATGTGGGACGTGTTCGCCGTTTCGACTTATTTCACAGTGTCGGTGCTGTTTTGGTACATGGGATTGATTCCCGATCTGGCGGTGATGCGCGACCGCGCGAAAACCAAGATTCGCAAGTTCGGTTACGGGCTTTTCGCGCTGGGCTGGACCGGGTCCAACCGGCACTGGAGCAACTATGAGAAGGCCTACCTGATCCTGGCCGGCCTTTCCACGCCGCTGGTGCTCTCCGTCCATTCCATCGTGTCACTGGACTTCGCAGTGTCGCAATTGCCAGGATGGCATACCACGATTTTCCCGCCTTACTTCGTGGCAGGCGCGGTTTATTCGGGTTTCGGGATGGTGCTGACGCTATTGGTGCCGTTGCGCCGGATGCTCAAGCTGGAGGAGATCATCACGGTGCGGCACGTGGAACTGATGTGCAAAGTGACATTGGCCACCGGCTCGATAGTCGGATACGCCTATGCGATGGAGTTTTTCATTGCCTGGTACAGCGGCAATCCCTACGAAAGATTTCTCTTCCTGCACAACCGCGCGGCCGATCCGTTTATCCTGGGGCCGTTGTTCCACATTCCGCCGGCTCCGTACTGGTGGGCGTTTTGGACGATGGTGACCTGCAACGTCATTGTTCCGCAGTTTTTTTGGTTCAAGAAAATACGCACGAGCATGTTGCTGGTCTTTTTCCTTTCGATCCTGGTCAACGTCGGGATGTGGTTCGAGCGATTCGTAATTGTGGTGACCTCCCTCCAGCGCGAATTCATCCCGTCGAATTGGAATTACTACAGCCCGACGTGGATCGACGTGCTGCAGTATCTGGGAACCTTTGGGCTGTTTTTCACATTTTTCCTGTTGTTCATTCGCTACATTCCGCTCATTGCCATTGCGGAAGTCAAGGGAGTCACGCCGCAGGCTGACCCGCACAACCCGCTGGGCGGGGCCAAGATTGGGGAGAAACACTGATGCCAGCCAATTACGCCATGATGGCAGAATTTGAGACGCCTGCGGCCACGCTGCATGCGGCCGAAAAAGTGCATGAAAGCGGGTTCCACCAATGGGACGTTTTTTCGCCTTTTCCGATCCATGGCATGGACCGGGCGATGGGAATCGGCAATTCGAAGGTCGGATGGTTTTCCTTCATCGGCGGATGCCTCGGCTACACGACGGGCATGCTGATGATCTGGTTCATGAACGCCTTCGATTACCGGATCGTCATTGGCGGCAAACCGATGTTCAGTCCGTTTGCCGCCTTTCCGCCGTCGTACGAACTGACGATTTTGTTCGGCTCGTTCGGGGCGCTGCTTGGCATGTTGTTCCTCAACCGCCTGCCCCGCCTCTATCATCCGCTCCTCAAGAACCGGCGATTTGCCCTGGCCACACACGACCGGTTCTTTGTGGTCATCGAGACAGGCGACCCGAAATATTCCGAAACCGAAACCCGCCTGCTGCTGGAAAGCCTGGGCAGCACGCACATCGAGATCGTGGAGGAATAATGCGCTACTTTTTCCTCATCTTTATTCTTACGTGCGTCTCGGTTGTCGGCATCTGCGGGTTTCGCGGAAGCCACAGCCGCCGGCCGCAGATCGAATTGTTTCCCGACATGGTGCGGCAAAACAAAGTGCGCCCGGAAACACCGAGCGAATTCTTTCCCGACGAGATGTCTTCGCGATTGACCCCCGTCGGCACGGTGCCGCACAACGGCCCGTACGTCGTGAACGGCGACGTGCTGAAGATCGACGGCAAACCGGTTTATGCCTATGAAGATTCGCCGGTCAACACGGGGCGCATTCCGGGCACGACGAATTTTGTGCCAGTCAATCCGGTGCCGATCACCCGGCAATTGCTGGATCGCGGCCAGCAGCGGTATCAGATCAATTGCATGCCGTGCCACGGTCCAGACGGGGACGGCAGGGGCATCACCAGCAAATACGGCATGGTCGCCATGGCCAATTTCCATGACCAACGCCTCATCAACATGGCCGATGGCGAGATTTTCAACACCATCACACATGGGAAAACTCTGATGGGCGCTTACGGCGCCAATGTCACTGTCGAAGACCGCTGGGCCATCATCGCCTATGTGCGGGCGCTGGAACGGAGCCAGTTGGCCACGGAGGAAGACGTCCCGGAACCGGAGCGCGCGCCGTTCAAGAAATAGCCTATGAGTTCGAATCCCAATCCACTTTCCGCGGCTCCGCTGGACTTGTCAAAATGGCGGAACCTGCCAGTGATTTTGATGGTCGTGGGCGGGATCGGCGCGGCTGTGGGCGCGGCCGTTAACATCCAGCAATTTGCGTTTTCCTGGCTGCTGGCGTTCATGTTTTGTTTGAGTCTTTGCGTGGGCGGTTGGTTCCTGGTCATGGTCCATCATTTGTTCGATGCCAGTTGGTCGGTGCCGACGCGGCGTTATTGCGAGCACTTGGCCTGTTTGCTGGGCATTCCGATGGTTCTCCTGTTTCTGCCGATCGCCATCCTGGCGGAAAAACTTTATCCGTGGCTGCGCGCCCCCGAGCAGGCCGATCCGACGCACGCGTTGCACGCCAAGTATCCCTTGTTTACTGCGCCGGGATATTACATTGCGGCGGCGGTGATGTTCGGCCTTTGGTTCCTCTATTCCAACCGGCTGCGATACTGGTCATTGCGGCAGGATGAAACGGGGTCGGTGGAATGCACCCATCGGATGCGATTCTTTTCCGCCTCGGGTGTCGTGGTCTTTGCGTTGACGGTGACGCTGGCGGCGATCATGTGGATGAGCGGTTTGATGATCGAATGGTATTCGACGATGTATGGGGTCTGTTATTTTGCGGCCTCGATCTGGGTCACGCTGCCGACGGTGTATGTGATCGCATTGATATTGCAGCGCACGACGGTTCTGCGCGACCTGCTGAAGGTCAAGACTTATTACATGATCGGCTCGCTGTTTTTCGCGTTCACCGTTTTCTGGGCCTATGTCAACTTCGCGCAGTACTTCATCATTTGGAACGCCAATATGCCGGAGGAAACTTTCTGGTATAATCTGCGCGCGGTGGGATCATGGGATATGGTGGGCAAATACGTGATCATTTTCGGCCATTTCTTCATTCCGTTCCTGATGCTCCTGCGGATAGATTGGAAGCTCAAGCTGGTCACGATGGTGCCGCTGGCCGGATGGGCATGGCTGATGCACTTTGCCGATCTGGAATTCCAAATCATGCCCTCGCTTCACCCAAATTCAATCCTAACGCCGGGATTGCTGGTGGACATCGCCTGTGTTCTGTTTTTCGTCGGAGTGCTGATGAAAGTTTTCATTGCATCGCTGAACCGCTACCCGCTCTATCCGTTGAAGGATCCGCGCATGGCGGAAGCGATGGACCTCTATGTCCCGCCGCACAGCGACATTTCAATCGCACCCCACCGCGCCAAATGAACACGGATAACTGCTGCCAAAAAACCCGCGTCGGCGCTTACATCGTCGCCATTCTTGGGACCTTCCTGCTGGTGGGCTGGCTGGTGTGGCTGATGCGCTCTTATACGGAAGCGCCTTCGCCCTTCGCGGTTCGCTCGGCCGAACGGATGCAAATCCTGGCCGACTTCAAGGCGGCCAACGCGCCGTTGCTGGAAAAATATGATTGGCAGGATCAGGCCAAGGGGTTTGTCCGCGTCCCGATTGAGCGGGCCAAGGAATTGATCCTGGAAGAGTGGCAGGACCCGGCCGAGGGACGTTCCAATCTCATTGCACGGGCCGCCAAGGAATTCGCTCCGCCCCCCAAGGTGCCGGAAAAGAAGAATGAATACGAATAGGCTTTCCCGCCCATGAGCGCGATCGTTTCTCCAGCGCGGACAGCTTCCAACACCCCGACTGAACCTTCCCAGGCCGGGAAGGCGGATTGTTGTCCGGTGGGCCTGCTCTACCTTCTTGGCGCGGGAACGGTCTGGCTGGCGATTGCGTTGGCGCTGGGGTTCCTGGATTCGCTCAAGTTTCACGATCCCGGACTCCTGGCCGATTCCGCCTATTGGACCTATGGCCGCGTTCACGCCGCGTGCGGGAGCGCGTTGTTGTATGGATTCGGCGTGCAGGCCGCGCTGGGCGTGGGCCTGTGGCTATTGTGCCAACTGGGACGGACGCCGCTGGCAGGGCCGTTTGTCGTGTTTCTGGGCGCGCTTGTTTGGAATTTTGCCGTCACCGTCGGAGTCATCGCCATTCTGTGCGGGGATAACACTGGATTTGAGGCGTTTGAAATGCCGGCAATCTGCGCGCCGATGCTCTTTGTCTCCTACGCCTTGATCGGAGTTTGCGGAATGCTCACCTTTCACCAGCGCCAGGAGGGGCCTCTTTATCCGTCCCAATGGTTTGTGGTTGGGTCCCTGTTTTGGTTTCCATGGATTTTTTCCACGGCGTCGCTGCTGCTTCTCTACATGCCCGTGCGCGGAGTGCTCCAAGCCTCCACCGACTGGTGGTACGCGCATAATCTCAGAATGGTGTTTCTTGGATTCGCGGGGCTGGCGTCCAGCTTTTATTTCATTCCAAAACTTTTGGGCCGGCCGCTGCACAGCCGGCAACTCGCCGGGCTGGCGTTCTGGACCCTGGCGGTTTTCGGCAGTTGGGGCGGAATCCCTGATGGCGCCCCCCTTCCCTCCTGGATTGCGAGCGTGGGGGTGGCCGGCACGGTGCTGACGGCGATCCCGATGCTCGCCATCGCCGTCAACTTCTATCAAACGGCCTGCCGCGATCTTAACACCCTGGATTCCAGCCCGACGCTGCGGTTCACTTATGTCGGGCTGCTGTTTCTGATTATTGCCGGGGCGCAGCAAATCGTTGGCGCGCTGCCGCAGGTCAGCGCCATCACCAGTTTGACGTGGTTCGGCGTCGCGCAGAAGGAGTTGTTTGACCTGGGGTTCTTCGCGATGACGGTGTTTGGCGCGATCTATTACATCGTTCCGCGGCTGCTGGGAATTGACTCACAGACATGGTGTCCGAAGCTTGCGAAGGTTCACTTTTACCTGACGGGCATCGGCATCCTGATTTCATACCTGGCGTTGCTGGTTGGAGGCATCGGCCAGGGCATCTTGCTGGCGGCCCCCGGGCATTCTTTCGTGCAAGTGATGCAAGGCACTTTAATGCCTTTGCGCATGAGCACGCTGGGAGACCTTATGTTCCTGGCGGGAACGGTGGTTTTCCTGGTCAATTTCGCGTGGGTGGTGGGAACCTGGTGCCGCCAATGCTGCGTGGCTGCTCGAAAGGAGGCCAAATGAACAACGGCCCGTTGCTTTTCCTCGGCTTGTTCGCGGCAATGGCCTGTTCGTGGCTTAGTTTTATCATGGAACCGCAACTGCAAATCGGGAGCCTGCAGCAAACCAACACGGTCGCTGTAGGCGACGCCAGTGCCGAGACCTATCCGCTGGCCCCGCCGGGGGACGCCCATCAGGGCGAGGAAGTTTATCGAGCCGACGGCTGCGCCGCCTGTCATACACAGATGGTGCGCCCGCAGGAATTGGGGTCGGATATATCCCACGGCTGGGGCGCGCGCCGCAGCGTGGCCGAAGATTATCTCTTCGACCAGCCGGTCATGGTGGGATCGCAGCGCGTGGGGCCGGACCTGGCAAACTTTGGGCGGCGTTCCGACGTCAACGGAATTTTGATGCGCCTCTACGATCCGCGGAGCCTTGTTCCTGGCTCGGTCATGCCGGCTTATCGGTTCCTGTTTGAAACGCGCAAGATCGAAGGCGCGCCCTCGCCCGGCGCGCTGGTGCTTCCGGATCGATTCGCCCCCGCACCCGGCTACGAAGTCGTCCCCCGCCCCGAGGCGCGCGCCTTGGCGGCGTATTTGTTGAGCCTGCGGCAGGACGGCTACCTGTTTGAAGCGCCTCCGCCGCCGCAGCCCAAAACAAACAGCGTTCCTGGCGCCGCCGTCAAGAAATGAATCCGAACGAACCTCAAAAGCCTGTCAATGAGAATGGCGCGGAGCCGTCCGCAGGGCTCTCGACGGTGCCGGTGTGGTTGATTGTGGTTTTTGGCGGGCTGTTTTATTGGTGCCAGCTTTATCTTGATGGGCACGCCGGCGGCTTTAGCAAGGAAGTTTACGCGCCCTACGATTCCCCGGAAGCTGTTATGGCCGCCAATCCGCAAAGCGAAGGGGACAAGATGGTGACGATAGGCAGGGAAGTTTTCACCAAGACTTGTTCCGTCTGCCATCAACCTAACGGGCTGGGCAAGGAAGGGACGGCCCCGCCCCTGGTTGGGTCTGAATGGGTCCTGGCCTCCTCCGCTGACCGTATCGTCCATATCCCGTTGTACGGCTTGACCGGTCCGATCACGGTCAAAGGTGTGCAATGGAACCTGACCATGACTCCGCTGGGCGATAATCTCACGGACGAGCAGATTGCCGCCGCGCTGACCTACGTTCGTACCAAACTTGGGGACAACCACGGGTCGCCAGTTAATCCTGAATTGGTGAAAGCCGCCCGCGCCGAAGCCCATCGCGGTCCTGAAACCGCCGACGAACTGCTCAGAATCCCGCTTCAGTAACGGCAGCGACTGCAGTATTTCTTAAGCCGTTCCGAGCGCCGCCAATTCCTGCCACAGCAAAGCGCTCATGCGGATTCCGTTCTCAAAACAATCGAGGTTGAATTTTTCGTTCGGGGAATGCGCGTTGCCATCCGGCAGCGCCAGGCCCAGAAGCAGGGAGTCAGCCTTCAACACTTTCCTGAACTGCGTGACAATCGGAATCGACCCCCCCTCGCGCATCAGGATCGGCTCGCGGCCGAAAGCCTCCTTGAGCGCGCGCAGGGCCGCCTGCGCCATTGGGCTGGTGGGGGAAACCAGATAAGGCTCGGCGCCGTGGCCGGTCTTGACCTCCATCCTGACGGTGGGCGGACAAAGCTTCTTGAGATGAGTCAATACCAGCTTTTGAACGCGGCCGGGATGCTGGTTCGGCACCAGGCGGAACGTCAGCTTGGCGGTGGCGCTGGCCGGCACGATGGTCTTGCTCCCTTCGCCCTGGTAACCGCTGGTCAGGCCGTTGATCTCAACCGTCGGCCGGGCGCTGCGTTGCTCGACGAATGTGTAGCCGCGTTCGCCGAATAATTTCGGGACGCCGAGGAACTTGCGGTATTGCTCCGCGGTCATCGGGAGGCGCGCGGCCTGTTGCCGTTCGTAGGCGGAGAGTTTGGCGACGTCATTGTAGAAACCGGGGATGTTGACGCGCCCGTCCTTGTCGCGCAATTGTGCGAGCATCTGGCAAAGGGCGATGGCCGGATTATCGACCGTCCCGCCAAAAATGCCGGAATGCAAATCGCGCGAGGGTCCGCGCAACGTGATTTCGCACGCGAGGATTCCGCGCAGACCGTAAGTCAACGCCGGATGCTTGATGCTGGGCATGCCGGTGTCGGAAATAACGACCGCGCGGCACGACAGTTCCTTGCGGTGCGATTTGAGAAAGGCTTCCAGATTACTGCTGCCGACCTCTTCCTCCCCTTCGATGACGAAAGTCAGGTCGCAGGGAAGCTCGGTGTTGGTTTTGAGGTAGGCCTCGACGGCTTTGAAATGCGCGAGGTTCTGGCCCTTGTTGTCGCAAGCTCCGCGCGCAAACAGCGACCGTCCTTCCAGGCGCGGCTCGAAGGGCGGACTTTTCCAAAGTTCAAAGGGCTCCGGCGGCTGAACATCGTAATGGCCATAGACCAGGTAATGCGGCTTGGAAGTGCGCGGCGTCCTGGCGATCACCACCGGATGGCCGGGGGTGGGGCAGATTTGCGCCTCGAGGCCGATTCCCACGCAATGTTTGACAAGCCAATCCGCGCAGGCCGACATGTCGGCGCGGTGGTCCGGTTGCGCGGAGACGCTGGGGAACCGGAGGTATTGGCAAAGCTCGTCAACAAACCGGTTCTTGTTTTTTTCAATATATTCCAGGACGGCGTTCATAATGCGTTGCAGACTACAAGGCCCACGACGGTTCAATTTCGGCGTCGAAGGCGATTTCCCCCGCCCCGGCCAGCAGCTTTTGCTCGGCTACAATACCGATCATGGCGGCGTTGTCAGTCGAAAACCTTCCGTCGGCCAATTTAAGCAGCAGCCCCGCCTCCGTGCACGCGGCCTCCAAATCGCGCCGCAACGCGCTGTTGCAGGCGACGCCGCCCGACGCCGTGACGCAGCGGACCCCGAGACGCCGGGCGGCGCGAACGGTTTTTGCCACCAGCACATCGACGATCGCGGCCTGAACGCTGGCGGATAAATCCCGGACATGGCGCGGGTCTTCCAGCAATGCGGGATTTTTCTGCAAAAAATAGCGCACGGAAGTCTTCAAACCCGCGAAACTGAAATCGTCTCCCGGCTCATTGAGCATGGGCCGGGGAAAATTGTAGGCGCCGGGATTTCCCGCCGCGGCCAGGCGGTCGATCTCCGGTCCGCCGGGATAAGCCAGTCCCATGAGCTTGCCGATTTTGTCGAAACATTCTCCCGCCGCGTCATCCAATGTGCCGCCCAGCACGCGGTGATTGAACATCTCCTTGACAGCCACCAACAGGGTATGGCCGCCGCTGACGATGAGCGAAACCGACGGTTCAAAACGGGCGAAGTCGCCCCGTGGCGGGTCCCCGGAAATCCAGGGCGAGTACAAATGGGCCTCGTGATGGTGAATGCCGATGACGGGCTTGCGCAGACTAAACGCCAGGGCCTGCCCGGCTTTGAGGCCGACCAGCAACGCGCTGGGCAATCCCGGCCCGCGCGTGGCGGCCACGGCATCGAGCATGGGCGGAGCGACACTTGCCTTGCGCAACGCCGCTTGCGTTACCGGGATCAAGTTGCGCAAGTGCTCGCGCGTCGCCAGTTCAGGCACCACTCCGCCGTACTCAGCGTGAATGGCGGTTTGCGACGAGACGATGTTGGACAGAACTTCGCCTTCGCGAATCACCGCCGCGCTGGTTTCATCGCAGGAGGTTTCGATGGCCAGTATCGTCATGGTTTTCGTCTTAATCCTAATCCTGATTTCCGTAAATCGGATTACGATTAAGATTGGGATTAAGACCAGGACCTATTGATTCACCCGGACTGCGGCAGCCACTCGCGATGGGCCGGGGCTGCGCTGCGCGTAAAGGAGGACGCCTTTTAGAAGGTCCATGGCACGGTCAAGCTGGCGGTCATGAAGGGCTTCGACACGTTCTCGGTCTTTGGGGCTTAGAACTTCCAAGCCGCCGGGCATTTGTTTGTATTCCAAATCCGTCTCTTCAGCCTGCGTCATCGGAACAACGATGTCGGGGGTGATGCCATGCTCGTGAATGACCTTGTGGCTGGGTGTGTAATACTTGGCAGTCGTCAAACGCAGCGCGGAACCGTCGGCCAGCGGCAGGATGCTTTGGACGGAGCCTTTGCCAAAAGTTTGCTCCCCGACGACAATGGCGTGCGTGATCGGCTGCAAATCCTGCAAACAACCCGCCACAATCTCCGCGGCGCTGGCGCTGTTGCCGTTGACCAGCACAACCATTGGCAAATCAATCCGTTTGCCGTGGCCGTTGGCCAGGTATTGGGAGCTGGAATTCGGACCGCGGCCTTCCGTCGAGACGATCAATTGGTTGCGCGGCAGGAATTTTTCGCAGACCTGGCCCGCTTGTTCGAGGAGGCCGCCGGGGTTGTCCCGCAAATCGATGATCAGGGCCTTGACTCCCTCATCGGTAAGACGCTTAAGGGCTTTGTCGAGGTCATCGGAGGTTTTTTCGCCAAACTGAAGAATGCGAACGTACCCGATGCCGTTATCGCCGAGCGGAAAATCGCTCCTGCTATTGATGTCCTTGATGGTATCAACCTTGATGATGGCGCGCTCCAGATTGTAGTCCTTGATCTCGCCCGTGGAAGGACGCCGAACGGTGATGCTGATGAAAGTGCCCGGCGAACCGCGCAATTGTTTGACGGCGTCTTCAAAATCCAAATGCGATGTGGGCTTGCCGTCGATCTTAAGGATCTGGTCCTGCGGCATGATGCCTGCGCGGAGACCGGGGCTGTCTTCCATCGGCGAGACAACCGTGAGCACCTTGTCCTTGCTTACCTCGACGTTAACCCCCAGCCCGCCAAATTCCCCTTCGGTGTCCTTTTTCAATTCATCGAATTTTTCCGGGTCCATGAACTCACTGTGGGGGTCCAGGCTGTTGAGCATGCCTTTGAGGGCGCCGTGGATGAGATCCTGGTAGGTAAGCTTGTCGCCATCGACGTATTCCTGGCGGACTTTCTCCAGGACATCGGCCAGCAGCCGATAGTTCTCGTACGGGTCGTCCTTTTGCGAGGCGTGGGCGGAATAGAAGTAAATCTGCGCCCCGAAGAATAGATTTATCCCCAGCGCGGTGATCAAAAACCCATAGAGGATGCGGCGATTCATAATGCTTTTCTCAACACTCGGCCATAGGATAAGTCGTGCGGCGCATGTTGGCAAGGGCCGGGCAAGGAATTTTCCATTCTTCCTGGATTTGGCCGCGCGCCGCGGATTTGTTACACTAAGGGCCATGACACGGAGCCAAGCAATTGCCGCGATTCTCTGCGCGGCTGTACTTGCCGCAATCAGCATACAGACCGCCCGATACCTGATGCGCCAGACTGCTCCAACGCCGCTTGGTCCAGAAGGAATCCCGTCGCAAACTTCGGCGCAGGGCGGCGACGGTGCGGCAACAAACGCGGCGCCGGCGGGCGCCTTTGTTGGCAAGGACAAATTGGTTTATGTCAATTACGGCACGCGGGACCCGGCCTTGCAGTCGTTTATCCGGGCGTTGATGGATGGGAGTTATGACACCACGGCCAAGGGGCGGGCGATTTTTCTGAAGGTTTGCGCCGCCTGTCATCAGCCCGATGGCATGGGCAAGGAGGGTGTGGCGCCGCCGTTGGTCGGGTCGGAATGGGTATTGGAGGATAAGGGGGATCGTCTCGTGCGCATCGTTTTGAACGGCCTCGGCGGCCCGGTGCAGGTCCGGGGCCGCCAGTGGAACATGGTGATGCCTCCGTGGCGTGAGAATTTGAAGGATGACGAAATCGCCGTTGTGCTCACCTACATTCGCTCAAAGGTCGGCGGGAACAAAGCGGGGCCGATCAAGCCCGAGTCCGTGGGCGCCGCGCGGATGGAATCGCATCCGGGCCCCGAAACGGCGGCCGAACTGCTCAAGCTTTCGAATGAATGACCTGTTTCGGCAGGAAACGATTGTCAGGTCACCGGCAGGTTGCGGCTCAACAGCATTTCCACGTAAGCCACATCCTCAGGCACCGTGACTTTTGGATTGGGTCCCGGAACAAAAACCAATCTGACCCGCTGCCCGATCAATTCGCAGGCCGCCGTGTCGTCTGTGACTTGCAAACCTTTTTCCCGCGCTTGACTCAATGCCCGACGGACGATCTCGACGCGAAACGTCTGCGGCGTTTGCACGGCCCACAGAAGCGAGCGGTCCAGGTGGCGCGCTACAAATCCGCCGTCTTCGGATAACTTGATGGTGTCCGAAACCGGCTGCGCGGCGACGGCGGCGCCGTGCGCGCGCGCGGCTGCGATTGTTGCTTCGATCAATGCCAGGCTGGTGCAGGGGCGCGCCGCGTCCTGGATGGCCACAATTTCGGCGTCGGGCGAAAGCGCCTGCAAGCCGTTCCAAACCGAGTCCTGGCGCTCCTTGCCGCCGGCGACCACGCGAAACGGCTTGGTGAACCGAAACTGCGCCGCCATTTCGGCGAAAGTGTTCTGCATGCCGTCGCGCGTCACCAGAATGACTTCGTCGATGAAGGGCGCGCTGTCGAAGCGCCGCCAGGTGTGGACAACGACGGGATTGCCGGCCACGGACAGAAAGAGCTTGTCCGTTTGCGAACCCATGCGGAGGCCCTTCCCGGCGGCGACAATAATGGCGGATGTCACGGGGATGTTTTGGCGCGCCGGCTTGCCAGGTGTTTGGCAAGGCGAATGGCGGCCCGCATGCTGGCGGGATTGGCTTTGCCCTGGCCGGCGATGTCGTAGGCGGTGCCGTGGTCTGGTGAAGTGCGGATGAAGGGCAAACCGAGGGTCCAATTGACCCCGTGTTCGAAGGCGACCATTTTCAAGGGCCCCAATCCCTGGTCGTGATACATCGCCACCACCGCGTCGTAGTCGCCGCGATAAGCGTAATAGAACAGGGTATCGGCCGGCAGCGGGCCGACGACATCCAGCCCTTGCTGGCGCAACGCATCGACCACGGGCTTGATGAAAGCGATTTCCTCGTTCCCAAATTCGCCGCCTTCTCCGGCATGGGGATTCAAGCCGCAAACCGCGACGCGCTGCCGCGCCAAACCCAAATCCTGACACGCCCGCGCGGCCAATTCCACAGCCAGTTGGATCTTTTCCGGGCGCAATTGGGCGGCGACCAGTTTGAGCGGCAGATGGGTTGTGGCCAGCGCTACGCGCAGCCATCGGCCCCTGTCATCATCGCCCAGGAGCATCATGATGGTGCGCGTTGTGCCGGCCAATTCGGAGAGAAACTCGGTTTGGCCGATGAATGGGTGGCCGCTGCGGACCACGGCTTGCTTGTTCAGCGGCGCGGTGACCAGGGCGTCAAGTTCAAGGCTCAGGCAGCGTTGCGCGCCGTCGGTCAGCCAGGCCACCGCCGCACGCGCCGCCACGGGAGAACCGGCTTCCAACCCCGCCGGCAAGGGTTCGCGAAGGGGATTATGAAGGAAGAAGCGGCCCTCGGCGCCGATTTCCGAGAACGGCTGCAAGGCAAATTCCAGGCCCAGCTTTTCATAGGCGGCGGCCGCGTAATGGGCGTCGCCAATCAACAGGTACCGCGTGTCATCCGTCTCCGCCTCGGCCGCCACCGCTTTGAGCGCAACTTCAGGGCCGATGCCCGTGACGTCACCCAAAGAAATGGCGATCCAGCCAGTCATTAATAATATTCAATGAACGACTTGCGTTTGAGTCGCTCGATCCATTGTTTGCGCAGCCGCAGGCTCTCCTCGGATTTGAGGGTGCGTTCGATGTCGTCGCGCACTTCCGTCAGCGGACGAACGTGGGCGGGGCGCACATCCTCAACCATCATGAGATAACAGGCTTCCGGCAGGTCAATCACGCCGCTGTGCTGGCCCGGTTTGAGCGAAAACGCCGCGGTCGCCAGTTCGGGCCTGAAATAGGTACGCTCCACCCACCCGCGGTCTCCGCCCTCAGAGCGCTGCGAGCCGGATGAGTACACGCCGGCCATTTCCGCAAAGGGGACGCCGGAGTCGATCTTGGCCAGGATTTCGGCCGCCACCTTTCGGGCGAATCCCGGGGCGCTATCGTGCTCCTGGTTGACGACAATCATCCGCAAATGGACCTGGTCATCGACTTTGAACTCGTCTTTGTGCTCGTCGTAATACTGCTCGATCTTGAGCGGGGAAATGAGGATTTTGCGGAGGTTGGAGTTATTCTGATACGTCATGTATTCGATGATGAATTGCTCCCGTTGCTGGCGCCGGAATTCCTCGTAAGTGATCCCTTCGGCCTGAAGCGTCTTGATCAGACGGGTGCGGTCGCCGTAATAATTCTTCTGAATGTTCTCGCGGATGCGGTCGTCGATGAAGGCTTCCAGCACGTTGGTGGTGTAGCCTGAGGAGGTGAAGTCGTGGACGATCAGCTTGTCCTCCACCAACATCTCCATGTCCTGGGCGCGGAGCCGTTCCACTTCCTGGTCGTACGCCTTGGGATCGTTGGCATAGACCTTGGCGGCGGTGGCCGCTCCCCGTACGACTTCGTCTTCGATCTCCGCGTAAGTGATGACGGAATCATTGACCACAACGCTAATGCCGCTGACCAATTCAGCGCGCCCCGCCAGAACCCACATGACGGAGGTCCCGGCGGCAAGAATAGAAAACCATTTCATCAATTCGGGCCGATACTACGGAAGCGGACGCGCATTTCAAGATTCAAAACCTCAAACTTCAAAGTTGACGGGACCCCGCGCTTTGCCAACCTTACCCAATAAATGATCGTTATTCTTAAGCCGGGCATTTCCAAAAAGGATGAAACCGCCGTACTGAGCGAAATTAAAAAGCTGGGATACCGGCCTCACGTCATGCGCGGAGTCGAAAGGACGGTCGTCGGGGCCATCGGCGATGAACGCAGCCACCAAACCCTGGAAGTCCTCGCTTCGTGGCCTCAGGTCGAGCGCGTGATGCCCGTGCAGAAGCGGTACAAATTGGTCAGCCGCGAGGCGCAAAAAGGCAATTCAGTCATCTCCGTCGGCGCCAACGCCATTGGCGGCCGGAAATTTCACGTCATGGCGGGCCCGTGCTCCGTCGAGGACGAGCGGCAATTGCTGGAGACGGCCCATGCGGTCAAGAAAGCCGGCGCAACCTTCCTCAGGGGCGGGGCATTCAAGCCGCGCACGTCGCCCTACGAATTCCAGGGGTTGGGACTTAAGGGACTGAAGTTCCTGGCCAAGGCCCGCCGCCAAACGGGTCTGGCGGTCATTACCGAATTGCTGTCCGAGCAACACGCCGAATTGGTTGCCGAGTACACCGATATTATTCAGATCGGCGCGCGGAATTCGCAGAATTTTCAATTGCTCATCGCCGCCGCCAAAACCGGAAAGCCCGTCCTTCTCAAGCGCGGCCTGTCCATGAAGATCGAGGAATGGCTCCTTGCGGGGGAATACATCCTGTCGAACAACAATCCCAATTTGATGTTCTGCGAACGCGGCATCCGCACATTCGAGACCTATACCCGCAATACGCTGGACCTTTCCACCATCCCGATCATCAAAAAGGAATCGCACTGCCCCATCATCATCGATCCGAGCCAGGGCGCGGGGCGCGCCGACCTGGTCGTCGCCATGTGCAAGGGCGCCGCGGCCATGGGCGCCGACGGCCTGCTGATCGAAGTCCACCCCAATCCCGCCGAGGCCTGGAGCGATGGCGTCCAGCAACTGACTTTGGAGGGCTTCGCGCGGCTCATGCAGGAATTGCAACCGTTCATCGCGGCGGCAGGGCGGGATTGAACGAATCGCCGCAGGGACGCCAGTCCAGGAGTTTCAATCGGACCGACCGCCGGCCCTTGTATTCATTGATCTCGGGCGTAAAGGCGATGTCAAATCGATTTTCGGGTCGCGCGGCGTTGCCCGCGTTCCACCAGACGGCCTCGAGGGTTTGGCGGCCGTCGGTCAGGGAAAGTTTGAGGTGCTGATTTTCCCGGCCCATTGAGCGGGGTGGCATCCGGTGGCTCAAACCGCGCAGCGCAAGACGGACCGTTGGGTTGCCCTGGCCCAACGGAGCCAGGCGCGCCAGGGCCTCGATTTGTTCCACGCCCAATTCGGACGACACGACCTCGGCGTCCAGCTTCACGCAGGGTTGAAGTTGTTCCGTGCGCAATGCCGCCTGGGCAAGGCCGTTGAGACGCTGGCGCAGGATGTCCACTTTATCCGAATGAATGCTCAGCCCCGCCGCCATGGCGTGCCCGCCGTGCCGCAACAGCAATTCCTCGCAGCCGCGCAGCGCGGCGGCCAGATCAAATCCTTCGATGCTCCGGCCCGAGCCGCGCCAAACTTGGCCGTCGCCCCCGAAAATAACCGTTGGCCGGTAAAACTCCTGCAGGACGCGGGAAGCGACAATGCCCACCACGCCGATGTGCCAATCCGCGCGGCCCTCGACGATGACAAAATCCCTTCCCGCGTCGAACCGCGCCCGGACGATCCGCACCATTTCGTCGCAGATGCCCCGTTCAATCTCGCGCCGCCGACGGTTGCTCTCATCAAGCCGCGCGGCCAGGGATTCGGCCTCTGCCGGGTCTCGTGTCAATAATAATTGCAGCGCGCCGTGGGCGTCTTCCAGGCGGCCGGCCGCGTTCAAGCGCGGCGCCAGTTGAAACCCCACCTCGTAACAGCCCAGGATCGCCGGACTGCCGGCGACCTTCTTGAGAGCCAGGAGGCCCGGGCGCCGCGTGGCGTTCAACCGTTCCAGACCGGCGGTGACCAGAATCCGGTTCTCGCCGACCAGCGGCGCCACGTCGGCAATAGTTCCCAGAGCGACCAGGTCCAGTTGCGTTCGAAGGTCCACGGCGGCAGGCTCAATCCCCTGCTCGCGCATTCGCTTCAGGAGCGCGTGAACAAGCTTGAAAGCCAGACCGGCCGAGCAGAGTTCGCGGAAATCCGCGCCCAATTGCGGATTGACCAGCGCCACCGCCGCCGGCTCGGGATTGGACACCTGATGGTGGTCCAGCACGATGACGTCGATCCCGTCGCGCCGGAGCTGGCCGATGACCTCCACAGCGGTGGAGCCGCAATCCACCGCCAGCAGCAATTTGACAGGAAACTTTTGCAGGCAATGTTCGATGCCTTCCCGGCTCAAGCCGTATCCGTCCTCCAGTCGATGCGGCAAATAACATTCGACGCGCCAGCCCAGCGCGCTCAACGTTTCGATGAGCAAAGCCGCCGAAGCCACGCCATCGACGTCGTAGTCCCCGAAAATCACCAGCAATTGGCCGAGTTGGCGCGCGGCAAGCAAACGTTCGACGGCGGCCGCCATATTGGGAATGAGAAACGGGTCGCCGAGATTCTTGAGGCGCGGGTGCAGAAACCGGAGAATCGGCTCCGGTTCAACCAACCCGCGATTGGCCAGGCATTGGGCCAGCAAAGGCGTAATGTTCAGCGCACGCGCAAGCTCTCCGCACAAGTCCGGGCGCGGCGCGGCCAATGACCAGTTGAACTTCATGCGTGGATCGTCAGCCGTGGCATTTCACCCTGTCCCGATCATCACCCCCTGCGCTTTGCAAGAATCTCCCGCTGCCAGTCCATCAAGGCTCCGTTGTTTTGGTCCCAGTCGTGGGCCAGTGCGATCAACGTCGCCCGACTTGCAATCAATGTGGGGTCCAACTGCAATTCCTCGGCGCAACGGTTGCGCCCCAGTTCCAATGCCATGAAACGGCGCCGTTCCGTCTCGGATTGACGGCGGGAATTGAAGCGAAGCGGTTGCGGATGCTCGCGGGGATCCAACGCCAGCCCGCTTTGAATCGCCTCCAGCAAACCGTCCTTGCGCCGGGTGGAAAAGTGGCGTGGAAGCAGGGGATCAATCGCGCCGTGATCCGTCGCGGCGACCGCAACGGCGACCAACGCATCATGGCTCAGGACAAAAAACGGGGGGCGATTGCAAGCCAGGGCTTCCTTCTCGCGCCAAAACCAGATTTGCCGCAACACGGCCAAGCTGGGAGGCGGCAATCGATGGCAACCTTTAACCCGCCAAACCAGGTCCGGCTCCGCCTTGGCCGGGACCGCGCAATCGGCAATCAACCGGTCGCAACACTGCTCGAGCCACGCCAGGCGCTGTTTCTCCCGCAGTTGCTCCTTTAAAATGTCGGCCACCGGTTTGAGGTAGTGGGTATCGTGCCGGGCGTAAGTCGCCATGCGAGGGGTCAGCGGACGCTTGGACCAATCGGCCTTTTGCGATCCCTTTTCCAGCGCGATGCCAAGATGCTTTTTGACAAGGTTGTAGAGGCCAAACTCGCGTTCGCCCAATAACCGACTGGCCAGCATGGTGTCGAACATACGTCCGGGAACAAAACCGTTGGTCTTGCGCAGCAGGCGCAAATCATAGTCGGCGCCGTGGATGATAAGTTCGTGCTTCTTCAGCGCGGGCCAAAGCGGTGTCAAATCGATTTCCGCCAGCGGGTCCACCAGCTTGTCGTCCCGGACGGTGCTGATCTGGATAAGACAGAGCTTTTCGGGATAGGCGTGCAGGCTGTCGGCTTCGGTGTCCAACGCAACCCACTCGGCGCTTTGTAGCTCCGGCAGGAATTCAGCCAGCTTGCCATCCGAATCGATCACAACCTGACTTTAAAGCAAAAGTTCCGATGGAAAAGTGAAAAACACCGCGCCCCCGGGGTTCGATTTATCGCAAAATTCACTCGCCGCGGACGACCCGGGTGTGGTAATCAGAGGGTTGGATCGATTCGATGAGCGAACCCAACCCACACGAAGCAACACTAGGCGCCACAACCGTGCGCTTGACCGCTGACGATAAGTCTCCGGGATCAACCACCAATGTTGGCGACCAGACTGTTGCGTCCTCCGGACCTTTGCCGCGGGAGGAATTGCCGGGCGATGTCATTGGCCGTTACAAATTGCTGGAGAAAATTGGCGAAGGCGGTTTCGGGGCCGTGTACGTGGCCGAACAGAGGGAGCCGGTCAAACGCCGTGTCGCCCTCAAGATCACCAAGCTGGGAATGGACACCAAGCAGGTGGTGGCCCGGTTCGAGGCCGAGCGTCAAGCATTGGCGATGATGGATCATCCCAACATCGCCCGCGCGCTCGACGCGGGGACAACGGATAAGGGCCGTCCGTATTTCGTCATGGAGTTGGTGCGGGGCGTCAAGATTACAGAATTTTGCGACCAGCACAAACTGACGACTCGCAAGCGCCTGCATCTTTTCATCAAGGTTTGCCAGGCCGTCGAACACGCGCACCAGAAGGGCGTCATCCATCGCGACATCAAACCTTCCAACATCCTGGTGGCCCTTCACGACGGCGTGCCCGTGCCGAAAGTGATCGATTTTGGCATCGCCAAGGCCACACAGGGGAGCTTGACGGACCAAACGGTCTATACGCAATTCAACCAATTTATCGGGACGCCCGCCTACATGAGTCCCGAGCAGGCGGAAATGAGCGGGATGGACATCGACACGCGCAGCGACATTTACAGCCTCGGCGTGCTGCTCTACGAATTATTGACATCGCACACACCCTTTGAGTCCAAGAACCTCCTGGAGCGCGGATTTGACGAAATGCGCCGGGTCATTCGCGAGATTGAACCGCAATTGCCTTCCCTGCGCATTGGAACGCAGGAAGGCTCCGAAAAAATAAGCACGGCCAGCCGCCACGGAACAGACGCCCCCAAACTTGTCAGCATGGTCCGGGGCGACCTGGATTGGGTGGTGATGAAATGCCTGGAAAAGGACCGCTCCCGCCGTTACGACACCGCCTCCAATCTGGCGGCCGACATCCAACGCTTCCTGGACTACGAGCCGGTGACCGCCCGTCCGCCGAGCAATTTATACCGCTTCCGCAAAATGGTGCGTCGCAACCGCCTGGCCTTCGCCGCGGCCAGCACCATTTTCGTCCTGCTAATCGTCGGCCTGAGCGTGACGATTTCGTTAGTCATCAAGGAGAAGCAACTGCGCGTTCAGGCCGAAATCTCCAGCAAAACCGCCGTGGCCGCCCGCGAACAGGCGGATGTCGCACGCCAGCAAGCCGTCGCAGCCCGCGAACAATCCGAGCTGGAGAGAAAGGCCGCCGAGGCCGCCCGTCAAAAGACCGAAGCCGCCCTGCAACAGTCCGAAGCCGACCGTCGCAAAGCCCAGGTGGCCGAACAAAAAGCGGATGATGCGCGGAAGCAAGCCGAGGCCGCACTTCAACAATCCGTGGCTGACCGCACCAAGGCAATCATGGCGGAGCAGAAGGCGCGCGATTCCCAGTCCCAGGCCGACACCGCGCGTCAACAGACTCAGAGTGTGCTCAAACGGGCCGAGACTGCCGAAAGCCGCGTCGCCACCGAGGCAGCCCAAAAGGACGACGCGCTCAAGGTCGCCGCCTCCATCACCCTCCTCCAACAGCAGGCCGATTCCGCCCGGCAACGCGCCGAGGCAGACGCAAAAACGGCGCTAACGGAGTCAAGTCAATTGCGCGAAACGATTTCCAATTTCCTGGGACGCCTCGACGGCCTCGCGCCCGCGGAAGCATTGAATGCCGCCGCCGTTTTTTTTACTCCGGGCGATGAAAGGCAGCCGTGGGCGGCCCGGTTCCTGGATGAGCGCGGAAATTGGCGCGCCCGCCTGGGCGACTGGACCAACGCGATCACCGATTTTTCCACCGTGCTGGACATCGATCCGGAGGATCCGGCGCCTTATCACGCGCTGGCGCCCCTGTTGCTCCAGGGCGGCGGACCTGAAGCGTACGCGCGTCATTGCGCGCGGCTCCTGGCGCATTTTGCGGCTTCAACGGATCCGGCGCTCCGGCGCCAAGTTGCCGCGGAATGCCTCCTCGCGCCGATCGAGGCGACCAACCTCGCCACCGCTGCCGCATTCGCGGGGCCGGGCGGCGACGTTGTTTCTGGCCTCGCGGAGTATCGGCAGGGTCACTTTGCACAGAGCGCCGACGTGATGTCAAAGGCGCTGGCGCAGGCGGGACAAGACGCCGCGCGCAACGTCCAGGAATTCGCCGTTCTGGCGATGGCTCAACAGCAATTGGCCCAAACCAATGACGCACGCGCCACGCTGGTAACCGGCACTCAGATTTTCATCACCAAATTGCCAAAGCTGGAAAGCGGAGACATCGGACCGGGTTGGAGCCAGTGGCTGGCGACCCGCGCCCTCGTCAGCGAGGCCCAAAGCTTGATCGGGCCCACATCGGGCGCCAGGTAGCAAAGCCTCAGAATTTGAATTCCACCCCTTCCCTCGCTCCGGAAATCGTCAACACCGCCCCGTGCCGCGCCGCGCGCTTGCGGCAGGCCTGGACCATCTCGTCGATGGCCCTGTCGGTGCTCTCGGGATCGTGGTGAAACAGCGCCAGGTTTTTCACCTTCGCCTGGATGGCCAGGTCGGTCGCTGAGAAACAACACGAGTGGCCCCACTTTCTCCGGGTCATGTACTCCCGTTCATCGTATTGCGCGTCAATGATCAGCAGATCGGCCTCCCGCGCCATTTCCGCAAGTTCTTCCGGCGCCCGCCGCAGCGGGCCGGAATTGTCCAGATCAGGGAACAGGTCATCCGCCTGGATTTCCAATTCATTATCCGTCGCGTAAACGATTTTTCGGCCTTCCTTCTCGAAGCAATAACCCAGGCACCCGCCGGTATGATTGAGGGGGAAACTGCGCACCCGCACGCCGCCGATTTCCTTCTGGCCGTCATTCAAATGGTCGGCGACGACGCTGGCGCCCAGTTCCTTGAATGACACCGGAAAGTAGCTCGAACTCATCTGGCCGGAGAGCAGGCGATAGGTCAAATCGTCGTTGGCCTGACGCCCATAGACATGGATGCGCGTCGCGTCAGCATAAACGGGGGCAAAAAACGGAAACCCCTGGATGTGGTCCCAATGCGTGTGCGTGATCAACAGGTGGAGCTCTTTGGGGGGCGGATTGCGTGCCATCAGGTCCTTCCCCAACTCCCGGATGCCCGACCCGGCGTCGCATATAAAGATGGTGTCATCGAATCGGACCTCCACGCACGGCGTGTTCCCGCCATAGACGCGCGTCCAGCTTGCCGGAGTCGGTATGGAGCCGCGGGTTCCCCAAAACTTGACATACGCCGCCATGTCAACCCTCGTAATAAATGAACGTGCAGTCGGCCGCCTGAATCACGTCTCCATCGCGAAGGACGGCCGAATGAATCCTGACTCCGTTGAGAAAAATCCCGTTGTGGCTGTCGTTGTCAAACAAAACACAATCCGTTTCCCGCAACCTCAAGATAGCATGATGGCGGGACGCGCGTTTGGAGCCCAGGTGCACACGGGCGTCGGCCTCGCGGCCCATGATGTTTTCCCCCGCTTCCAGAAGGATTTGGCAGGGAGCGCCCGCGCCTTCAATTTGTTCCAGCGAATGCCGGCGTGATTCCCGCCCTCTTCGCAGCGGTTTGTCCGGGCCTATGCTTGTTGAATCAAACTCGGTCATCGTAATATGAAGGCCCCGGATGGTCGGTGAATCACCGGGGAGATACAAGGCCGAAATTACGGGGAAGCGCCGCCGTTGAGCCGCAGAATGGTGATGGAATAAGGGGCAAACGTATAGGTGAATGTGGGCTTGATGTCTGGCACGCTCGTTGTGACGGGAACGACGTGCTTGGGGTTGTCAATTGAATTGGAATCGCCGGTGCTGGGCGCGGAGAGCGTGATGGCGGTGGCGTTCGACGCGAGAGCGCCGGCGCCGTTGAGCGTGATTTCGACGGGTTTTGGCGTCGATTCCGTGTTGACGATTTTGATGTAGATCGCCCCGGTGCCGGCGTCTTTGGTAGCGCTGTAATGGAGCGGAGTATTGGCGACGGAGGTCTTGAGGATGGTGTCGCCGTGATTCCGGCTGAACATCTGGATGGCGTAATAACTGGGCGATCCGTAGACATTGAGAGCGTCGTAGCCGATCAGGTCCGGACGCCATTGGCGCGCGCCGGGATTGACGTTGACGAAAAGCGGGGCGTAACACTGCATGACGACGAGATCGGAATGGCGTTCCATGGCGGCCATCCAGGCGGCGTCGGCCAGGCCGGCTTTCAGAGTGGGCGTGGGCGGCAACTTGCGCGAAGGACGTTCCCACGGCTTTGTGTCTTCGTAGGCGGCCCATTCTCCAACAAATATTTCAGGGCCGTTTCGGTCATACTTGTCCCAATGCGTCGGGGAATCCTCATCAAAAGTCGCGGCAGCGGAATAATAATGTTCGTCGATGATGTCGGGTTTGCGGCTGTGAACCCTTTGGTCTGCCGCGTGCTCGGTTCCGACGGTTGAGATGCACTTGAGGTTCGGGTATTTCGCCTTTATGGCGTCGAAAAACTGGGCGAAACGGCCGTCGTAGCTTCCCGACCTGTCAAACCAATCTTCGTTGCCAATCTCGACACACTCCAGCTTGAACGGGGCGCGGTGGCCGTCCTTGGCCCGCTCGGCGCCCCACTTGGTGGAGGTGTCCCCGGTGACGTATTCAATTTCGTCCAGCGCATCCTGCACGTAAGGCTGGAGCGCGGGGCCGGGATCGATGTGGGCGCCCTTAAGATTGTAACCGGCATAGACGGCCAGGAGCGGCTCCATTTTGAGGTCTTCGCACCACTCGAGAAATTCGAGCAGGCCGAAACCGTCGCTGGAGCGATAGCCCCAGCAGCAGGCATGGCCGGGGCGCTGTGTGAGCGGGCCGATGGTCTTCTTCCAATCGAAGCGGGATGCCAGCGTGTCGCCCTCGACATAATTGCCGCCGGGAAAACGGAGGAAGGAGGGCTTCATGTCGGCCAGTATTTGCATGATGTCAATACGATTGCCGTTGTGCCGGTTGTGAAACGTCGGCGGGAACAGTGACACCAAATCGAACCACACCGTGCCAGGCTGATCGATGGAAAGGACGAGTCGCGCCTTGGCGGTGGGCACGACGTCGCCCGTCTTCAACGTGACGGTGTGCGACTTCCACTCTGGGCCGACGTGGGCAACCTTGGCTTCGGCAAAAGTCGTTGCGCCGTCGTCGCTTTCGATTGCGACCCTGATCAGGCCTTTGAAATCCCCGGCGGCGCGCGCATAAAAGGAGGCGCGATATTTCGTATTCGGCTTGACGGGGATGCCCCAATAGCCGTCGTTCGCGATGCCCGCCCGCCCCGACTCCGACGCGCTGGCGGCGTCCAGGCGCAGGCTGTTGGTGAGAACGTCACTGAGCGGCGCGGCGTGATCAAGCGTGATCGTTGCCGCCGCCCCCGGGCCCTGGACGGCCGACCAATGGACCGGCATCTCGGCATTGTCCAGGAAGGAGCGATTCTGGACCAGCTCCGCGTAAAGGCCGCCGTCGTAGGAATGGTTTATTTCCTCGGTCATCAACCCGTAGTGAACCGGGCTGACCTTCCCTATGGGTTGGTCCACGTCCACGACAAGGCCGGTGTCATCGGCAAAGGCGGAAGCTACTGAGAGAACCAGACAAATCGGCAGCGTTGAATATAAGGAGTTCATGGCAATGTTTGGCTTTGATGTTGGACGATTCCCGGATTTTGGCAAGCTCTTGGTTTCCGCGCACCGTCTGAAACTCGGCCACGGATTGGAAGCGCATATTTGCTATTGTGGTAGGCTGAATCAAGTGATCCGATGATTGTCCAATGACTTTAGACAAATGCAGAATCGCCATAAATTATGCTTCACTGGAGTGATATTTATAATGCTCCCTGGCTGCGGAGATGTCGATCACCCTCAACGTAGTATCGCCAAGGAGATACAGCGCAACACCGGCGTTGTGCGAGGGCAAATTGTGAAGGATGCGAGGGGGAAGAAATGAAGCAACTGTTTAAAGACCGAATTTCTACGCACTTATTTTTCTGGGGTGTTTTATTGTTGATGATTGCCGCAGTCCTGCCAACCAAAGATCACTTCGCAGCGAGCATTGGAGGACGCGAACGAATCATCACCCGACAGGACAATCCATTGACCTATTGGGGAGTTGATACTGGACTTGCAATCACCGCCGTTTCTCTTTGGGCATTCGTTTTTTATCGAACCCGACGAAAGTAGCCGGGTTAAACATTCCAAAAATAATTCAAATTAGATGACACTACCAAAAACATTCGGAATTTGACACGGCCCGCCGTTGCCTGGACGCGTGGAAAACGACGCGGACGACCTCCTGATTTCCCGTGTCAATTACTCGAGCTCTTTGATGGACAGGTTGCGGAACATCACCGGGTCGTTGTGGCCCGCCAAACCGAAGTGGCCGCTGGTGCGGTCCTTGCCCGGATGCGATTTGTTGTCCAGGAACTCCGTCACATGGCTCAGGTCGCAATCGAGGATGACGAAACCGTTGAGTTCGACCTTGATTTTCGGGCCAACGACGGTCACTTCCTCGTAATTCCATTCACCAATCGGCCGCTGATAGCCGCGCGCGGCGGCGACCATGCCGTAAGCCGAACCGTGGGCCTGGCGCGGGTCAATTTTTTCTCCGGTCGCCTTTTCGTAGTTGTCGTCGAGCACCTGGTCTTCGCACATGCCAACGTAGGCGGTATCGCCGTAGCCGGGATAACGTATGGCCAGGCCGTTATTGCCGCCGGGAGGGAGCTTGAATTCCAGCCGGACTGTGAAGTTCGTGTATTCGGCCTTCGTGTAAGGTGTGCCTCCTTTGTCTTTCTGCCAGACAATCGCGCCATCCTCCACTTTGCAACAATCCAGAGGCCCGGCCCAGCCATCGAAATCCTTCCCGTTGAAAATGGACTGGAAACCCTCCGGGTCCGTTCCACGAAGCAATCCATTGGCCTCGTCGGTCGGAATCTCGCGGACAGCCAGGTTGCGCCAGCGGATTTCCCCGCCGTGGGTCTGAAGTTGAATCGGGCCGACGGGCGGGATGGGCAGCTTGCGGTCGAAATAATTCTCCAGAATGGCGTTGTCCACGACCAGTTTGTCATTGAGCCACACGGTGGTGCGGCTGCCCAGTTGACGAACGCGGAAATGGTTCCACTCGCCGAACGGCTTGTCTGCCAGCACGAGCGGGTCTTTACCGGGCGCCCCCGGCGAATTGTTCCAGAGGCCGCCGGAACCTTTCTCGGCGCCATTCTTGAATTCCCGGGCGTTGGTGTGGTCCCAGATTTGCACCTGGGGGCAGCCTTTGAGATAAATGCCGCTGTCCGCAAGGGGAACCGTCTTGTAATCGGCCACGAGTTCGATGTCCCCGAAGTTCTTGTCCGTGGTGAGGAAAAGGCCGGAGCCGTCGTTGACCAGTTCGCCGTTTTCCACGCGCCAGTGTTGGCGGATGTCTTGGAGGCTGTCGTCGTGCTTCTTTTGAAGTTCCGCCGGTGGCAGCGCCATCCATTGGCGCGGGTCTTCGGTGGACGCCCCCCACCAGCCATTGAGAGTCTGGCCATCAAAAAGCGGTGTGAATCCAGGCTCGATCCCGCTGTCCGGCGCGGCCCACGCGGTGCAGAACAAAAGCCAGCTCAGTGGTAGAACTCGGGCGGCCTTCAAGATCAGGCCCTGTTTAATCTGGGGATGCGGCGGAGTCATGATTCTTTTTTCAATTCGGTCACGGGTCAGGTCACTCAGGTGAACTAGCACGGACGATGAGGGATCGAAGGACGGAATGCGAGCCAAATTGACGGCCCGCTCAGTTGTGACCATTTGACGTGTTCGTAGCGCCGAATGCCTCTGTGTCCCGCGCCGCCTTGGTATCCACGCCGGGCTTTTGCAGGAAACCGAGGTCGCGGAACCAATCGATGAATCGGTCCTGCCACGTTCCAAACGGGATGCCGTTTCGGTAAGTCAACCCGCCCGTCATGTGGCTGCCGTCGCTCAACGCATCGCCCGGATGACGGCCATTGCCGTAAATGTGCATCTCCACGTTCGGGATGCCGGCCTTCAACATCGCCACGAAATATTCGTTGGCCCAAATGGCGTGGACGCGATCACCCGCGCCCGCGCAGGTAATGAAAGCCGGCGGAGCGTTGCGTGGAATCGGCGGATTGGCGCTCCGCGCGAATGGACTGGGGCCGGGGTAAATGATGCCAACGAAATCGGGCCGTGAAGAAATTCCAGCCAGAGGATCGTCTGGGGCGCTGTTCGTCTTGTCGAAATCCTCAAATTGAATCGCCGCCGGCGCCGCCAACTCCGCGCCGGCTGAAAACCCCATGATGCCGATCTTGTTCGGATCGATCTTCCAATCCTTGGCGTGCGCGCGCACCAGGCGAATGGCCTGGAGGGCGTCGCGGACCTCGTCGGTCTTCGGATTGTAACCGTCACGGCGCAGGCGATTGCGCAGGATGATCGTGTTGACGCCGTAGTTGAAAAAATAGGGAACAAAATCCGCGCTCTCGCCGCCGACGTTGAGCGTGTTATGGCCGCCGCCCGCCGCCAGGATGACGGCCGCGCCGGTATTGAGCCCGCCGTCCACCGTGTGCACTTCGATACTCGGGTTGTGGATGTTGACGATGCTGCTGATCCGCCCCGGCACGGCGTGGTCCATGTTGTAAACTTCGGCCTCGCGGACGCGCTTCATATTCAGAAAGGGCGAGCCGGGCGGATACAGCGTCAGCACCACCCCGCCCTGCAAGATGGGCTGCGGAGCGTAGGGAGCGTCGTTGGTCGGGCCCGGCATCGGCATTCCCAGCGGAGCGGGAAGCGGCGGCAAGCTCGGCGCGGTGCGGGCGGCGTCTTGAGCCAGAACAATCGCCGCCGACAACAGCATTGCGCAACAGGACACTGAGACAAGAGGGCTTCTCATAAGGATTTGGGATCAAGTCCCCGGCTTTGCTACTGCCTCGGATGCCGGGGCCGCCGCGCGGAACGACCGTTCCACAGTGTCATTCGGATCGGTGGAAACCGGCTGATCGCGCCAGAGCCAGCGCATCATGTCCGGGAAAATGGCGCCCCCCTGCCTCTGACCGTGATTGCCGATGCCCCAGGAGTAATTGACTTCATATCCCTTATTGGTGAGCGCCTTCATCAGGCGGACGTTCTGGTAAAACCAGTCCCATTTGAGATTGTCCGGACGCCGATTGTCGTTTCGCCCGTCCTGCATGAAAATCCGAATCGGCTTTAATTCAGTCTGCGCCACCAGTTCGGGATAAATGTATTCGCCGCGAATGTCTGTGAAACTGCCGACGACCGTAATGACTTTGCGGAAATCGTTCGGACGAAACCACGCTACGGAGAAGGCGGCGCACCCGCCTGAACTTGCGCCCATGATGCCGTGCAGGTCGGGATCGGGGGAGATGTTGTACTCCGATTTCAAGGCGGGCATCAACTCGTCCACAACGACCCTGGCGTATCTGTCCGTGGGCGGATTATATTCCTCGGGCCGATTCGAATTGTGATCGCCCCAGTCACGCGGCGTCGGTTCGGGCTGGTCGGGACGCCGGCCCGGATTGATAAAGACGCCCAGCATCACCGGTATCTCGCGGCGATAGATCAAGTTGTCTAAAACATATTGGGCCTGCACTTCACCCGGCTCGGCCATCATCGCGTGACCGTCGTTGAAGATCATCACGGCAGTGGGGCGGGCCGGATCGTACTGCGCCGGGACATAAACCCAATACGTGTGCTGCGTGCCGGGAAAGACATTGCTTGGAATGATCTTCGGTCCGACAAACTTCCCGTGGGGCACGCCGTCCATCGGTTTGGAATCCGGCCCGAGACGGTAGAAGAAATCATTGGTGGGGTTGGACTTGCGCGCCACCCGCGGCGGCGCGGCGGCCGCGGCGCCCGCCGTCGCGTCAGCCGCGCGGGAGCCTGCGGGTGCGGCCGCCACAAGCACCGCCAGAAATGCGATTAATCTTTTCATAAGGAATGAATTCGATAGTCCAGCCACTTCCCCGAAATGTCCAGACCAAGAACGTCCCCTGCTGGACCGGGTGCCATTGCTACGCCGCACCAGCCTCCCGTCATTTACAAATGGAAATGTGAACGTCCGCGTGCCACATTGAATGCACCAACCAAACTGGGGGGAGATTACGCCAATAATAAATAATACGCAGCCCTGACAACCGGGTACGTCACAAGAATTATGAATGAAGCTTTCAATAATAAAACGGCGGGTAATGCGGCAGCGCAACATTTGCGATTGAAACACCTGGTCCGCGCATGTGCAAACATTGGGGCATATTGCCTTCTTGCCGTCCTGGGAACCGGCTTTCCAGCCAGCGGCGCTGTCAACGTCACCCAACACCACAACCACCTCTCGCGCGACGGACTTTATATCGATCCCGCGTTCACCACCGCGCTGGCCGCCGACTTGACGCGCGACACCGCGTTTAACGGGAGTATAATCGGCGATGTTTACGCTCAGCCCCTTTACATTGAAGGCGGTCCCAGAGGCCGGGCGGTAATCATTGCCGTGACCGAGTCAAACGATGTTTTCGCCCTCGATGCCACCAGCGGCGACATCGTTTGGCAGACAAACGTGGCACCGAACGTGGCGGCCAACTCCCTCCCGTGTGGCAACATTTCCCCTTATGGAATCACCGGCACGCCCGTCGTCGATTTGCCGTCGCGGACACTCTTCTTTGACGCATTTTCCACCGATCCCACCACCTCTACGGTCAAGCACCTCATCTTTTCCCTGAACGTGGACACCGGAATGATCAATCCAGGCTGGCCCGTGGACGTGGACAGCAACGCAGTATCCGGCACCACGAAATTCGTCTCGACGGCCCAGGGGCAGCGCGGCGCTTTGACGGTTATCGGCACCAACGTTTATGTGCCCTTCGGCGGCCTTGCGGGGGATTGCGGGACATATCACGGCTGGGTGGTTGGCATCCCCCTGAACAACCCCAGCAACGTCATGGCGTGGGCTACGACGGCGGACAAAGGCGGCGCCTGGTCTGTCGGCGGCATAGCCAGCGATGGGACGGATCCGTTTGTCGCGACGGGCAACACCGACGGCGCCAGTTCATGGGGCGGCGGAGAAGCCATCCTGCATCTCCAGCCCAACCTGACGCTGACCAACGGAAAAACGAACTACTGGGCCCCGACCAACTGGAGCTATTTGGATAACTATGACATCGATATTGGCGGTTCGGGTCCGCTGCTGGTGTGCGTGCCCGGCGCCACGCCGTCGAATCTGGTGGTTGCGCTCGGCAAAGATGGAAACGCCTATCTGCTCAATCGCACCAACCTGGGCGGCGTCAGCGTGCCGCTTGCGAAAGCCTCGGTTGCCGGCGGCCAGATCATCCAGGCGGCGGCCACCTACCGGACTACCAAAGGCACCTATGTTGCATTCTCAAACAACGGCAACCTCTACGCCCTGCGCATCGGCGCCAGCAACCCGCCGACCATCACGAAAGTATGGAACGCGACTGAGAATGGGTCAGGCTCGCCCTTCGTCACTTCAACGGACGGGACCAACAATGTTGTAGTGTGGGGCATTGGCTCGGAGGGCGACCAGCGCCTGCACGGCTTCGACGGCGATACCGGCACCAATGTTTTCACCGGCGGCGGCGCCAACGAATTGATGACCGGCACAAGACGTTTCAACACAGGCATTGTCGCGCGCGGACACATTTACCTCGCCAACGACAACCGGGTTTACGCCTTCAGTGTGCCGGGACAGACGGTGACATCGATTACCGTGACCAATCTGAGCCTCCTGCCAAGCGGCGCTTTTCAATTGTCATTCACCAATATCGCGGGGGCGAATTTCAATGTGTTTGCCACCACAAATCTGGCGGAGCCATTCACCAACTGGAGCTGGCTCGGCGGCGTCACGGAAACTTCGCCGGGCCAGTTCCAATTCACCGACACGCAGGAGCCGGGCAACTCGGATCGCTTTTATTTTGTCAATTCGCCCTGAGGCAATCCAATAGTCATCAGGAAAGTCGGACTGGTCAATGGCTCCACGCGGTGCTAATTTTCTTACCGCCAAGCTCCTTATGGCCATTGTCAACGTTCTCAATGCCAAAGGCAAGGACGCCTCCATTGACGCAGAGGCGAAAAGACCGTGTTGAACGTGCTGCGCGACGGCCTGAAAGGATAAGCAACAAATTTGACCTCGCGGGGTTAATCCCTCAGACTAACGAGATGAACGTTGTTGGAAAGGTTGGACGTGTGGCCGGCGTGCTGGTGATGGCCGGGGCCGTCGGCCTGTTGATCGGCTGGATGGCCAGTCGTCAGGGTGACGTCGCGCCCATCGTCGTTCCTCCGAACACCAATCCTCCGCTGGTTGTCATTCCACCCGCGCCCCTGACAACGGACCCTGACTCCAATATGGCTTTGGCCGCGCCGCCGCCGAAACGGCCGGTCGATCCCGCGCCGACGCCGCAATATTCGACCGATTGGGAGCAAAAACTGGACGACATCCTTCTTGCCGAGGAGGACCCCAACACCAAGGCCGACCAGATACTGGCTTTGATTCCCACGGCGCCGCCGGACGCGCAGGTTGAGCTTTCGCAGCATCTGGTCAACATGGTGCAGGACGATCATTACAGCGGCGCGGCGCAATTATTGACCAACGCCGTTACTCCCAGCGCTGTTTCAACCGTGCTGATGAATGATCTGCTCAACCGCGCCAACACTCTGAAACTGCCGATGCTCCTGGCGGTGGCGCAGAACAACGACCATCCGCTCAAAGACCAGGCGCGCGAGATGCTCGAACTGCTCCTTCAGCAGGACGACGGCACCAATTGGGACCAGTGGTCCAGCTCAATCGACACCTGGCTCCAAAACAATCCCCAGTAAGGGGGCATTGACAGCGCGCTCCTTCAAGAACGGGAGTTGGAAGCGCCCGCCCGCCTGGAGGACCTCAAAAATGGTTCGGTTCGCGGGCGAGAAATTTCCCCCGGCCCGCCTCGCCAACAAATTGACCGTCGCGCGCCGCCACTTTCCCACGAACGGTCACAACGTGCGGGCGCCCTTCGATCTCGAACCCTTCAAAGGCGTTATAATCGAGATTCATGTGGTGGGTCGCGGCCGATATTTTCCCTCGATAGGCCGGATCATACACAACCAGGTCGGCATCGGCGCCCGGCTGAATCGTGCCTTTGCGCGGGAACAAACCAAAAATCCTGGCCGCCTGCGTGCTGGCGGTGCTGACAAATTGATGCAGGTCAATGCGCCCGCGCCCGACCCCATGAGTAAAGTATAAGTTTATCCGGTCTTCCAGCGACGGAATCCCGTTCGGGATTTTGGTGAAATCGCCCCGGCCCATTTGCTTTTGCGTCGCGAAATCAAACGGCGCGTGGTCAGTCGCCAATGTGGAAATGAACCCCTTTTGCAAGCCGTTCCACAAGAGGTCCTGATTACGTTTCTCCCGCAACGGCGGGGACATGACATATTTGGCGCCCTGGAATTCCGGCCGCTCGGCGTCGGTCTTGTCGCACAAAAGATATTGAATGAGGGTTTCAACCCGGACGTTGACGCCGCGGGCCGCCCCGCGCACCGCCTCGCGGAGCGCCTCCCCGCAACTCAGATGCACTATGTACACATGGGCGCCCGACATCTTGGCAAACGTCATTAGGTGATGCACGCCCTCGGCTTCAACGCCCGGCGGACGGCTCCAGTAATGATATTCGGGCCCCGTTTTCCCGCCGGCCAGCAGGAGGGCCTGCAGTTGCGCGATCAAGTCGGCGTTCTCGCAATGAGCCGTGGTGATGACGCCCAGTTCCTTGGCCAGGCGCAACGCCTGGAAAAGCTCCTCGTCGGTCACGCCCAGGGCGTCTTTGTAGGCCAGAAAAACTTTGAAACTGCTCACGCCTCGTTTGACTATTTCCTTGAAATCGCGCATCGCCGCCGCATCGCACCGCGTCACTCCCATGTGAAAGCTGAAATCGCACGCGCTCTTGCCGCGCGCCTTGTCAAGCCAAAGATCGAACGCCTCCAGCGGCCTGTCCGTCTTGCCAGGGCAGATCATTTCGATAAAAGTCGTCGTCCCGCCGATCAACGCCGCCCGGCTCGCCGTCTCGTGCGTGTCCCTGGCGAACGTCCCCATGAACGGCAGATAAATGTGAACGTGCGGATCGATGAATCCTGGGAAAACATATTTGCCGGCGGCCTCGATGACTTCCGCCCCGGGCGGCGGCGCGATACCGCCGTCGATGCGCGTGATGGTTTCGTTCTCGCAATAGATGTCGGCGACGTAGCGCTGGCTTTCAGTGATGATTTCCCCGTTTCTTATCAGGAGCGACATGGCAAAACGCCTACCACCGATCCATTCACATTGAAAGCTTTGCGTTCTGGACTTTCTATCCGTGCCAGCCAAATTACCACGTGTCGCAGGAGATCCGAGTCCAGGCGCCGCCTTCAAAACCACTGATGGTTTTTGACGGCTATTGCCAGTTCTGCCGCCGATGGATCGCCCGTTGGAAGGACGCCACGGGCGACGCCGTCGATTATCTTCCGCTCCAGGACGAGGAAATCGCCCGGCGTTTTCCCGAAATTCCACGCGCTGAACTGGAGGAGGCCGTGCATTTGATTTTGCCCGATGGCTCCGTCTTTCGCGGCGCCGACGCGGTCTTTCGCTCCCTGGCCGAAGGGGGAAGGCATCGCTGGCTGCCGCCCCTTTACCAAAAATTCCCCGCCTTTGCCGACGCCACGGAAATGCTTTATGAGGAAGTCGCCCTGCACCGGACTTTTCTGTCGCACCTGGACAGCATTTATTCCGGCGTCGGAACGGCGCCCCCTGCTTACATCGGGGTCCGGTTCCTCTTTTTGCGCGGGCTGGCGTTGATTTACTTGATTGCGTTCGTTTCCCTCGCCGTGCAGATCCAGGGACTGGCCGGCAGCCGCGGCATCGTTCCGGCGCAGGTCCTGATGAACGAAGTCAAGGCCGCCGTCGCCCAACAGCACCTCGGTTTGGAGCGATTCCATTTGATGCCGACCTTTGCCTGGTGGAGCGCCAGCGACCGCGCCCTCAACTGGCAATGCGGCCTGGGCGTGGCGTGCTCCGTCGCCCTGCTCTTCGGGATCGCCCCCGCGCCGCTGTTATTTCTGCTCTGGGCGCTCTATCTCTCGCTCTGCTCGATTACGGGGCCATTCCTGGATTTTCAATGGGACAATCTGTTGCTGGAAACCGGTTTTCTGGCGATTTTTTTCGCCCCCCTCCAACTCTTCGAGCGCCCCTCCCGCCAGCCGCCTCCGCCGGCCCTGCTGCTCTGGCTGCTGCGCTGGCTGCTGTTCCGCATGATGTTCGAGTCCGGCTGCGTCAAATTGTTGAGCGGCGACCTTTCCTGGTGGAACCTCAGCGCCCTGAGGGTTCACTACGAAACACAGCCGCTTCCGACGTGGATTGGCTGGTATGCGCATCAGTTGCCGCACCGGGTCCAGGCCGTTTCGCAATTCCTGATGTTCGCCGTCGAACTGGTTGTGCCGGTCTTCATTTTTTGCGGCCGGCGCTTCCGCTTGATCGCGGCCGCCATCCTGGCGCTGTTTCAGGTCGTGATATTATTGACCGGGAATTACACCTTCTTCAACTGGCTGGCCCTTCTGCTTTGCGTTCCTCTCCTGGATGACAAAATCGTAAAACTCTTCCGCCGCCCAATCGCGCGGGACGGCGAGCCGGCGCCGGTGGCGATTCAGACCCGGGCGCCGCGCTGGCCGTGGCCGATCACCCTTTGCCTGACGGTCGCGATTGTGGCGGTGACGCTGCACCAGGTCTTGGGCGCGATGCGCGACCATCAGAAATGGCCCGCCCCGGTCCTGGCCTTGTATGCGTGGCTTGAACCGTTTCGCAGTTTTAACGGTTACGGCCTCTTCGCCGTGATGACCCAGACGCGCCCGGAAATCATCGTCGAGGGCAGCGACGACAGCCGGACCTGGCTCCCCTACGACTTCAAATACAAACCGGGCGACTTGAAACGCAGGCCGGCATTTGTCGCGCCGTACCAGCCGCGATTGGATTGGCAGATGTGGTTCGCCGCCCTGGGCAGCCCGCGCTACAACCCGTGGTTTGTGAGGTTCGAACTGCGCCTGCTGCAAAATTCGCCCCCGGTGCTGGCGTTACTCCAACACAATCCGTTTCCCAATGCGCCGCCCAAGTACGTTCGCGCGATGCTTTACGAGTATCGTTTCACCAACCGCGCGGAACGCCGCGCCACGGGGGATTGGTGGCGGCGGACGTTTCTCCGTCCCTACATCGCGCCCCTTTCCCTTGATGATTTTCGCAAGGCGCAGGTTTCCGGTTTCTAATCGCCTGCGATTCCGAGACGCCGCAAGCGCGGGACGGATTCGGCGATCGAGGTTTTTTATTTGACAATCTTCAGATATTTTTCCAAGCGAGCCTCGAAGCCTCCCAGATCAACTTTTTGCCGAAATTGCAACTTCAGCGACGCATGCGGCGTTTCCATCGACAACGGATTGACAAACACCAGCCTCCCGCCGGGTCTAAGCATGGTCACGGCGACGCCAAAAAGGTCCTCGATCAACTGCCGCAAATTTGCCACCGGCACGCGCATGCCCATCGGAGGATTGGTAATGATCAGGGTGACCGTTCCCGCCGCCGGGTCGCGGCCCCGGGAGATGTCCCGAAAATCGCCGCAAATAAACTTCGCCGGAACGGACTCTACCTTCGCCGCCGCAAAATTGATTTGCGCGATGCCGACGGCCTCCGCGCTGCGATCTGTCCCATACACGCTTCGCACGCCGCCCAGCATTGCGCTTTCAATCAACTCCAAACCTGAACCGCAAAACGGGTCCCAAATGACTTCGTTCCCGGTCCTTCCAGCCAGCCGGGCCAGGCACGCGGCCAACGGCGGATGCGACGCCGCAGGGACATCCTTCTGCCGATAAGAAAAACGCGGATCCGGCGTCATGTTGGGACGCAATTCCACCAGGTGGCCGCGGCCATCCGGGTAAATATCGATGGTCCACGTCACCTTCCGGGCGTCATTAAGAATTTCCGGACATCGCGCGTAAACTCGGCTGGCCAGACGCGAAACCACGGCTCTTTGGTGGCCCTTGGAGACCAAATTCAGACGGTAGCGAATCGATCCTTCCGTGAATGTCTGCAAGAGACGCCGCGATAGCGGCGAGGTCATCACCGTTGCCAAAGCCTCAATGGACTCGGTCTCGTTGGCGCCTTCAGCATGGCCCAAAACGAAGCCGGCCGTGCCAAAACATCTCATCGCATAAATCTCAGCAAGCGTAAACGGCGCCACTGGGACAATCGTCACCCTGCCGCTACGGACCTCTGTGACGCGAAATTTTCCAGGATTCCTTTGCTCCACCTCGTCGCTGACGATTCGCTCCAACCCCGCCCGCCCTCGCAAATGGATCCGCAACTCCTGGAAATCGGCTAAAACAACATGGATTCGCACCGCGCTGGGATGTTCCTCTCGGGCGAGACTGGCTTTGACTTTCTGCTCGGCATCCACGGGAAGACCCTGTTCCAGCGCGGCGGGTCCGCCAATCCTTCCCAGGGTCCGGACCAGGAATTTTTTCTCGCGTTCCTCAGTTGTCGTTCGCAATGCGGAAAGCAGATTCTTCTCCTCCTTGGCTCCCGCGCCGATTTTGGGCATGGCAGCCATTGCGTAGCGTCGAACCTTCTCGGAGGGATCCTGCAATAAGTCAAGGAGCCATTCCTGCACTTGGGCCCTCTGTTCCGCCGGCCCGGACTCGGCGAAAACAACTCCCACCGCGCGAATAACCGCCACCCCTTTCGTGCGTTCCTCTCGAGTGCCCGCGTTGAACCGCGCCACTTCCCCGCTCCACAACGCGTGCCACGCCAAGCCGCGCAGGTGTTTATAAAGATTCTTGGCGCGCTCTCTCTCTTCCGTTGTCATGGCGGCATTGTTATACCCGCGACTCGCGGCGCGGGCAAATTTTCAAGATCGCCTCTTCGGTTGAGACGCGTGGGTGGTCCAGACCGGAACTCCCAGGACGCGGAACCGCGCAATCGAACTGGAGTTGTTTGTCGCTTCTTTCCGAAAAACGCCCGTTCCGAAAATATGTGTCGAAGTCTCCCCGGGAGCCCTTGTCCGTCGGAGCAGCAGGCCGAAGGGGAGGAGGTGGATGGAGTGGCGGGCGGCTCGATCTGTCGTCACAAGGCCTCCCAAGCCCCAAAGAACTGTCGTGCGTGAGATGAATTTGCCAGGTTCTTGGGGCAGCCGCGCCGAACTATGGCTGGCCAGCACACCCCAGGGCAGCAAGGTTGTCCGCGTGATGCCGCGGCGGGCTTCGGATTCGTGCCACGCAACCATGTCGCCTCCCACTTCCCATTTGTTAAAGGACCGGGTGCGGCGCGACTCGGCGAGCATTCCGAGAAGAAAACTGTCCGCCGCGCCTACGCTGTTCCGATCATGACGGGAGAAGAGTCCGCCGAACGAACGAGTGACGGCGTAGTCTCCGTCCTTTTGCCATGACAAGAGCGGATTGAAGCGGCGAAAAGCGCTGTTGGCGGCGGCGCGGATGGCGACCTCGGGCGGTTCTGTAAAAGTCACGGTGCCGGCAAGAGTCTTGACGTTCTGTAGCGTTTCGCGGTCCCCGGTTTCGAGCAGAATGACCCGCTTGCCGTCGCGTTGGATGAATCCGGCACGGCCATCGGCGCTCTCCCATTCGGTGCGATTGGCAGAATTGGCCGTGATTGCGGCTTGGTGGGCCATCTCGCGTTCCTTGACACAAGCGCCGGCGAAAAGCGCGGCGGCGTAGCTGGACTCCCAGGAGGACGCCCAGAGCAGAAGCCGGCGCCCGCCGGAATCCGCAAACAACGCAACGTGGTCGCCGTCCCAACCGCGTCCAATCTCCAGGCCGCGGGACAAGTTCTTAAACTGGCATCCGAACAGGACAGCCACGCCGGCTTCGCCCTCGCTGTCCTCGCTGATTTGTTTCCACTTTCCAGGCAACGTTTCGGAAAGATCGATTCGCACCGGGAACTCGCGCCATTGCCAGGATTTTTTCGGGTGCATCACTTGCGCGCTGCTCACCGCCGGGTGGTTGTAAATGTAATCCAAGCCGTCCAGGCCCCATTGGCGCATCACCCCCGCGCAGAAGGAGTAACCAAACGGGTAAGGCATGGCCTCCGTTCGCGCCAGCGTCTCCGGCACGCCTTCGACCAGGGCATCCGAACCCTTCCAGGCGTCGCTGACCGCATAGTTGACACCAAACTCTCCGACGCGCGAATGGATCAAGTCCCACAAAAGAAAGTAACCGCCGGGCGACCCGCTCCATTGGGCGGGGACCGCCTCGATCATTTCACGGGTCGCGGAACCCTCAAGCACGAAGGAATGGGCTGTGCCCCGGTCCGTTGACGCCTTGGGATCGTCGTCCTTGGGGTCATCGATCGGCCAGTACTGGTCCTCCAGCGCGTGGGTGAATTCGTGGGCCAGCACGATGTCGCCAATCCGGCGGTCGAGCTTCTCCAGCTTTATTTGAGCCTCCTTTTTTCCGGGGTTTGCGGCCCTGCTCGCGGAAAACGGGATGCACATTTCCTTGGTATCGCCGTCATAAAGGCCGGCGACCTCGCCGGCGGAATAGTCGGCGTAAGCGGCCTTGAGGTCGGTGTGGGGCGGGACCATGTCAAGCCAGGCGAGGAGTTCTTCATAACCGTGAAGCTTCCTGCCCGGCAGTTCCTTGTCCAATTCACGGTCGGAGATGGCTCGAAGCTCCTTTTCCGAAACTTCATAAACCGGTACGTCATGCAAAAATCTTTTCCCGCGAAGTGTTTCCACTTCCCTCCGGATGTCTCCGAAATCCCGCGTGCTCCGGACCTTGTCGGGAGAAGATTGTTCAGTGCCGGGAGCCGCCGAGGCCCCGCCTGTCAAGACTAGCACGGCGGCCAGGATGGGGATCAGGGCCAAACGCGTCCAGGGCGCCGGAGTGATCGGCAACGGCACCTGACCGCATTCGCGCAATTCCTGGCGGTCCTTGCCCGCGGCCGCGCAATTCTTAATCAATGTTCTTCGCACTTTTTCCCTCTTTATTTTTCATGGCGGCCCCGTTATACCACAGTCAGCGCCCAATGAGTATGAAACGATTCTTCTCTCCCAACATCGATCGCAAAGGCCGCGTTGTCCGTGGAGTGATTGCCGTGGGCCTGTTCATCGGCGCGTGGTTCGCCTTTGGCGTCTCGTCATTGCTTGGCGTCGTGCTCGGTGCCTGGGCGGTTTTCACGTTAATTGAGGCCTTGCGCGGTTGGTGCATCGTCCGTGCCTGCGGGATCAAAACCAGGCTCTAGCTGCCTCGGCCATCCCGGATTCAGTGGCGATTATCCTCGTATCGGCGGGGAAATAAGTTTTCACATAAGGAAACGAAGAACGCGAAGTAAGAATTAATACGGGGAATTGCTCCTTGCGGCGGCGCATACGCCGGACGGGCACGCGGACCGTTGCACGGCGCTGGCGCTGGCGGTGCGGGCGGGGTCGGACGCGCATGCGCCGGGGGCGGGATTCCGAAATCCCGTATTTCTTTAGGATATGGGATCGGTACCAAAAGGGTCCTGAAACTGCCGATTCAACCGATGACCGATGCGTGCAACCTGAGCTTCGGTTCCACTCGTACGCCCGTAACCTCGTTATACGGGATTGCGCAGCTCATCCAAAATTCCTTTGCCCCGGCGCGGCGTTAATGCTTCATTTGGCCCATGATTAAGAAGCCGACAGTTTTAGTAGTTGGCGCGGGCGCTAGTTATCCGTACGGTTATCCGGTTGGACACACGTTAGTCGATGATATAATTAAGGGTGCGACAGATCCCCTCTCAGCTTTATTCCATGATTTGACACACGTAGATGGATACGACTTCGACGGAAATGAAGTCAAAAAATTCGCCAGAGAACTTAACGGCTCTGCAAGCCAATCGGTCGATGCGTTCTTGGAAAGTCGACCTGATTTCTCTGATATGGGACGTTGCGCAATAGCGTCTGAGCTTATGCGCTATGAGAAGCCCGGAATTATCCACGCGACGAATGAATGGTATCAATATCTCTTTCAACAGATGTACGACCGAAGGCAGTTCGAGAGCTTTGGCGAAAGCAAAGTCTCCATAATAACGTTTAATTATGACCGCTCGCTCGAATTTTGTCTTTTCACCGCGATGCGGAAATCGTCTCTAAAGAGCCACGCAGAATGTGTTATAAACTTTGAGAGGATTAAGATAATTCATGTCCACGGTCGATTAGGCCCATCCCCCATCGAAGAACACGAATGGCCACCATACGGGGGCAGTCCAATAACGCCGGTTGACCTTTCACGCCTTGCGCGGCAAATTACAATTATCCATGAAGCCCAGGATGACACGCCAGAGTTTGAGTCGGCGCGCAGCGTTCTAAGTCAAGCCGAACGAATTTGCTTCATCGGCTTTGGCTTCCATGAAACAAACTTGAGGAGACTTTTTAAGGGTGTAATGACGGTTCGCGACCCAACACAAACTCCGAATAGCACACCTTGGAGCCTTTTGAGTGGGGTGAAGATTTTTGGTCACAATTATGAATTCACCGATAGTGAAAAAGTGAACATCCAACGTTTTCTGCCGCTGCCGACTTGTGACTGGGGAGACCGGAAACAAGGCTGTAAGGAATTCTTGCGGGAAAAAGGGGTGTTGTTTGGTTGAATGGTAGGTACTACGGACTTTGGCGTAGTCGCAGCCAGCGAAAGCAAGGCGAGTTGACGGCCTTCGCACGGCTTCTACAGTCAGTCAAATACGGCGCTGGATAAATACATTTGACGCCGTGGCACGGCGCAATTCCGGTGAGAAAAGTCTTGACCCGCCAAGCCGAGTCCAGCTAACACGCAATCGTCATTCACAAGCGTTATGTGATAATAGCTCACAATTTAGCGTAGCTCAGACTACGGTCTCACGAGGAAACTGCAATTTTTACGGGGAGAACTGCCCAAAGGACGCGCCCAGCCGGGCGCGGCTTGGCGTACTTCTCTCCAAGGCGCTTCGCGGTGCCTCTCGTGAGGGTGCGTTAAGTCCGCGCCTTTTTCCTGTCCATCTCAACTAAAAGGAAAATCTCTTATGAAAACTTGGGAGCCGTTCGTTGTGCTCGCTGTCTTGTGTGTGCTTTTCATTGTGTGGGGCAACAGGATGGAAAGAACCCGCAAGACCGAAATCCTAACGACCGGGGCTATGTATATTGGACTCGCCGCGCTCATGCTCGCTGTTTGTAGTACCGGGAACTACTTCTTAATCCTGGTTGCAATGGCCCTGGTCTCATTCATTATCGTCGGTCGATCAAGGCAGAGACACGAGGTCAACAAACTAATGCTTGCGGGTGCTGTAATCGGTTTGATTATCACCCATTCGGTGTTCCATCTTGCAGAAGCCGTACACCACGAGGGACCCGGATTCGTGGACGACCGCGGGGCCGGGGACGATTATTCCGGTCCTCCTGACATCCAGAAGCTTTCTGAGAGCGAGTACAAACGTCACGAATACAGCTTGTGGGGTGGGCTTCTCGTAATGGGGGTGCTGGCTTGGATTTACGTCGGTGGTTATGGGAAGGATGTCGTCCTACCTGAGGCGAAGGGCACCACGGATAACGCGGATAACACGGATAACAAGCGAACGAAGGACGCGAAGTAGGAATTAATACGAGGGAATTGCTCTCTGCGGCGGCGCATACGCCGAGCGTGGCGGATCGTTGCACGGCGCTGGCGCTCCGCCGAGGCTCGATCGTACTGGCCTTGGCGGTGAAGGCAGGCGCCAGGTTAATCAAACCCGCTGCGGATGCATTTTGGGGCGGTTGCTCCGATTTTTTCGCCGACCCCGATGACTTTCTCCCGGCAGTGGCTCGGAATCCGTTCTTTGATTTGACTTGAATGAAAAGGCGCGCCACGTCAACCGCCGGCGCTGGCCTTAAGGTCCGCGACGTGTTTTTCCAGTTCCCGCATGCGGCGGAGCAGTTCCGGCAACTGTTGGATGGCGATCATCTGGCGTTTGGCCTGTCTGTCCGGAGCGGCCGGGATGCCGAGCACGGTTCCTTTGTCGGGAATGTCGCGCATTACGCCGGACTTCGCGCCGACTGTGGCCTGATGACCGAGCTTCAAGTGTCCGGCGATTCCCGATTGCGAAGCGATAACGCAGTAATCCCCCAGGCATGTGCTGCCCGCGAAACCCACCTGTCCCATGACCAGGCAGTGCCGGCCAATGGTAACGTTGTGCGCGACATGCACCAGGTTGTCAATCTTGGTGCCCTGCCCGATGACGGTGGCGCCGAGAGCGCCGCGATCAATGGCCGCATTGGCGCCAATCTCCACGTCGTCGTGGATGATTACGTTGCCGACCTGGAGCATTTTGCGGTGGCGCCCTTCGTCGAACACATAGCCGTAGCCGTCCGAGCCGATCACCGTGCCGGCGTGGATGCTGACGCGATGGCCGATCTGGCACTTGGCATAGATCACAACGTTGGGGAACAGAGTCACATCGTCGCCGATCTGACAGTCGCGGCCAATGTGGTTGCCGCCCATGAGCACGGAGCGGGCGCCGACCCGCACGCGCGCGCCGATCACGCAATTCGGCCCGACGTATGCGGTGGGATCGATCTGCGCCGATGGGGCGATGGTGGCGCTGGGATGGATGCCCGGCACGTCTGGGTCCGGCGGGTAAAACAACGGCAGCAACCTGGCCACGGCGACCCGCGGATTGGGCACGCGGATGAGGACTTTCCTGGACGAAGCAACCTCGCCTGTCACCAGAATGGCGGTGGCCTGACTCTCCTCGGCGGCGGCGAAGTAGGCTGGCTTTTCGGCGAAGGTGAGGTCGCCTGGTCTGGCGCAATCTGCGGGCGCGAATCCCGTCAATAACACCGAGCCGTCACCGAGAACTTCGCCGTGGAGTTGTTCCGCGATTTGGGAGGCCGTGAGGGGCATGTGATGACGGTTTTGGTCAGGGCTGCTTGGGCGCCGGACCGCGATTTGAATCGCTTGATTGTTCTCCGGCCTTTTCGCCACCGTTTACACCGGCCTTTTTGATATTGCCGAGGCCGACCATTCGTTGAGATTCGACATCCCAAACTTTCAAGCGCAGACAGCGGATGATCTCCATCGGATGAAGGGACGTGGTCCTGGGATTCTTCAACTCGGGTATCCCGTTAACCGCCTCGGGCAAGCGGTAAAAGGGAATGCGCGCATTCAAGTGATGAACGTGATGATACCCGATATTGCCCGTGAACCAGGCCCAGATCGGGCCTGTTTTCATAAAACTGGAGGATTCCAGCGCGGCTTTGTCATAAGTCCAGCCGGCATTGTCGTTAAAGGACACGCTGGGAAAGTTGTGCTGGGCGTAAAACAAATACGTTCCGACGGCGTCAGCGATGAAACAGGGAATGAGCACAGTCAGAATAAGCCCCACCCAGCCGAAGAGACACACAATCGCCGCCGCGATCACAAGGTGCGCCACGAAGGCGATCAGGCAATCGAAGTGCTCGCGCGGTTTGCTGAAGAAGGGATAAACACACATCCCGTGAAAAAACACGAAAACGTACCCGAACAGGATGGTGAAGGGATGACGCATAAACAGGTATTTGAAGCGCTTCGCCCTGGAAGAACTCAAGAAATTTGCCCTGGTCATTATGGGAAAAGAACCGATATGGGAACTGCGGAGCTTGGAGTTGTTCTTGTGATGGTGGTTGTGGGAGCTTCTCCAAATGCTGCTAGGCGTGAGGGCCAGGATGCCAAAGATTCTCATGAGCATCTCGGCCAGACGGGAGCGGGGCAATATCGCGTGATGCTGTTGATCGTGATAAATTACAAAAAACCGGAGAATCAGCAGTCCGCTGAGAACACTACAGACAATCCGGCAGGCAACATCGAAATTCCAGAGAGTCCCCGCAATGGCCGCCGCCAAAAGCAACGCAGTGGAGAGAACGTAAAACCAACTCCTCGCGGTGGAATCCACCGCAAAAGCCTTCGTCGCTAGAATGAGATCTTTTCCGGTCCTCACGTGGCTTTGCGTCCAAACTTCTCGATGTTCAGCAATGTCTCATCCGCTGTCGAGATTTATTTTGCGACGGGTGTGTGACAGTCCCGTGTCAACTGGAGTCGGAGTTGACTCCCGCGGATAACTAACCGCGAAACCGTCGTCCCAAACCAAGTCCTGATAAACGCGTATTCACCGTCGGCTGCGGGGAGCTTTCGCCGGCTCTCCTTGCCGCCGGTTGAATAATTCTGGAAACCGAATCAGGAAACAAAGGAAACGAAGAATTTCGGCGGCGAAGGCAGCTTCGCGGCTTGCGTTTCTTGGTTGTGGACTTTATCCTCTGCTCACGCGCCGCGGGCGCGCCGATTTTAAACTTTTACTTTTGCTTTTATGATCGCGACACAAATCCGTCAGAAGGACGCTTTGTTTTATTTTGCCTCGTATCCCTCGGAAAAATTGCTCGAACAGGTGCGCTTTATCAGCCGCTTTTACGATGAGGAGGGCGGGCAGATCCAACCCGAACCCATCGATGAACAGGATGACGTGGCGACGTTTATCGCCAAAATCGAACGCAGCGACAAGGCGTTCCAGCGCGAGTTGTCGCGCTCGAAGGTCAGGTCGATCCGCAATTTCTACGAGACGGCCATCTCGCAGCCGCCCATTCCCGGAACGGTCCTGCTGTTCACGGCGCAAAAATTGAGCTTCGACGCCTGGGCGGATGGCTCGGGGATCGGACGTTTGCAGGAGCCGGAGGAGAAGTTTCTTATAATTGACGGACAACATCGCCTTGCGGCGCTGCAATTTTTCATGCGCACCCACCCCGACGAGGCGCGCAATATATCCGTGCCGTGCGTCATTTTTGACGGGCGCAGCGAGGATTTTGCGACGGAAATGTTCGTCATCATCAACTCGACGCCGACGCGAATCAACAAGAGCCACCTGGTCGATCTTTACGAGCGGGTTTCCTGGGCTGAACCGGACCGGCGGTTTGCGGCGCACATCGCCGAAATGCTTTACAGCGAGGCGGACAGTCCGTTGCGCTACCGCATCAACCGTTTGGGCGGACGGAGCAAACAGGAGAAGTGGATCCTGCAGGCGGAGCTTTTCAACGAGGTCCACCGCTGGACGCGCCTGGAGTGGAGCGCCATCGAGAAAGAGGGCGCCGACAAGCGCCTGGCCGCCCGATATTACGCGGTGGCGCGCGATTTTCTCAAAGCGGCCGCGGAAGTCTGGGGCGAGGCCTGGGGCAATTCGGCCTTCATGGTCACAAAGCCGGTGACGCTCAAGGCAATGATTCGTGTCTGCGCGGACCTCGCGGCGGCCGACGCGGAATCGGAGGAGGGGCGCGTGGCGCGTTGGCGGGAGCGGCTTGCCCCGTGGACCGAGCACGCGAAGGATTTTCGCAATGAAGGCTTTTACGAACGATTCCCAGCCAAGGGGCAGGTGGAACGGGTCTCGCGGATTCACCGCGACCTGAATCGCTTCGCCCAGATTCCCTCACGCACTTCGCGCAAGGCCTGATTCGGATTAATTGAACCTTTGGCAACCCAAATGCGTCAAATGCACCTGAACTCATTATGAATGAATCGATCCAATCCACGTCCCGCAGGGAATTTCTAAAAACAACGGGCCGGCTTGCCGCGGCATCGGCCCTGGCGGGAATGACAATCCCTTACGTCCACGCCCAAGGCAATGACACGCTGCAAGTGGCTCTCATCGGCTGTGGTGGGCGCGGCACGGGCGCCGCGGCAAACGCGATGGGTGTCACGCACGGCCCGGTCAAACTGGTGGCGATGGCGGATGTCTTCCAGGAGCGACTCAATACCAGTTATGACGCCCTGATGCAGGACCACAGCCAGAACATGGACGTCCCGCAGGACCGGAAATTCATCGGGTTCGACGCCTACAAACATGCGATGGATTCTCTCAGGCCGGGCGACATTGCGATCTTCACGACGCCGCTGGCGTTTCGCTGGGTCCACTTCACGTACGCCATTGAAAAGGGCCTCAATGTGTTCATGGAGAAGCCGCTGATAGCGGACGGGCCGTCGGCGCGCAAGATGTTGGCGCTGGCCGATGAGGCGTCGGCCAAGAACCTCAAGGTGGGCGTTGGGCTGATGTCGCGCCACAGCCGCGCGCTGCAGGAACTCCAAAAGCGCATCCAGGACGGCGAAATCGGCGAAGTCATTCTGCTGCGCGGCTACCGGATGTCCGGGCCGCTGGGATCGGCATTTTCGGAAAAATGGCCGGGGTCCCCGAGCGAATTGCTCTGGCAGATTGCGCGTTTTCACAGCTTCATCTGGGCCAGCGGCGGTTGTTTCAGCGATTTCTACATCCACCACATCGATCATCTCTGCTGGATGAAGAATGCGTGGCCGGTCACGGCGCAAGCCCTGGGCGGACGCCATTATCGCGGCACCGCGGTGGACCAGAATTTTGACTCGTATTCGGTGGAATATACCTTCGACGACAATACCAAGATGTACCTGGATGGACGTTGCGAGGCGGGTTGCAATGACATTTATTCCAGCTACGCGCACGGGAGCAAGGGCATGGCGATCGTTTCCAAAGCCGGCGACTGCGGCATGCCGTCCACCATTTACAGCAGTCAGAAGCCGGAGCGGGACAAAATGGTGTGGCAATCCAACGTGAGTCCCGACGAGCGGGACCCTTACGAAAATGAATGGAACGACCTGGTTGCGGCGATCCGAAACGACAAGCCTTACAACGAAGTCCCGCGCGGAGTCAAAGCCAGTGTCGCGACCTCGATGGGCCGCATGGCTGCCCATACGGGCCAGGAAATCTCCTTCGACACCATGCTCAACCACCAGGACGTCTACGCTCCCGGCATCGAAGACTTTACAATGGACTCGCCGCCGCCGCTGAAATCGGACGCGGATGGCAAATATCCGGTGCCCATGCCGGGAATTATCATCCATCACGAATACGCGATGTCTTAAAATCCAGACGTCAGAAGACAGAATCCAGAATTCGGGGTCCGCGATGTTGCGGGTTCTGAATACTGTTTTGCCGGGTTTCCCGTGTTTCGGGTCATATTCCATCTCGACATGGACGCGTTCTACGCCTCGGTAGAGCAGCGCGACCATCCGGAGCTTCGTGGCAAACCGGTTATTGTCGGGGCGCCGCCGTCGCAGCGCGGCGTGGTTTGCGCCGCCAGTTACGAAGCCCGCAAATTCGGCGTCCGCTCGGCGCTGCCCAGCGCCATAGCTGGGCGTCTTTGTCCCAACGGCATCTTCGTTCGTCCACGCATGGATCATTACAGGGAGGAGTCGCGCGAGATCATGAAACTTGTCTCGGCCACCGGCGCGGTGGTCGAGCAGATGTCCATCGACGAGGCTTACATGGATTTTTCGGCAATCTGCCAGGCGCCCGATGCCGACGGCTCGTTGCTGGAGGCGGTGCCGTTGGCGCGGGATTTGAAAAAGCGCATTTTGACCGAAAGGAAGTTGACGGCGACGATCGGCATTGCGTCGAACAAGCTGCTTTCCAAAATCGCCAGCGACCACCAAAAGCCCGATGGCCTGACGGTCATTTCGGAAACGGACAAGGCGCGGTTCCTGCGTCCATTGGCTGTCCGGGCGCTCTTCGGCGTGGGAAAGGTCACCGAACAGGTGTTGAACCAGGCTGGAATCCGGACTGTGGCCGACTTGCAGGATTACGCCGGTGATCTGCGCGCGCTTGTCGGCTCCTTCGGGGTGAAACTGCGGCAATTTGCGCGCGGCGAGGACGATCGTCCGTTGCATTTGGGCGATGAAATCAAGAGCATCAGCGGCGAAGAAACGTTTCTCGCGGATACCGACGACCGGAATGTGCTCCGCGCCTGCTTGCGCACGCAGGCTGAGGACATTTCCGGCCGGTTAAAACGGCGTCGTCTCGGCGCCCATACGGTGCAAGTCAAGGTGCGTTACGGCGATTTTACCACATTGACGCGGCAGATTACCGTTGAAGACCCGCTGACGGAGGCGGAGGACATCTATCGGCTCGGCTGTTTTCTTTTGGGCCGAGAGAAACTGGTCTCTCGCCCGTTGCGGTTACTGGGTTTGGGCGTCGCCGGCCTGCGCGAGCCGGTGGCGCGGCAACTGGTGCTGCTTTAGGCAATCTTTCGCGCGGCAGTTCAGGATTCAAAACGCCGATGAGAAGGCAATTTCGACTTGGCAGGCCCTTCCACGAACCCGCCCAATTCCGTCCGCGGATGACTCGTAAAGTTTTTTTCATTTTCCCGCTTCAGGAGTGCTTTGCCGTTGCCGATAAGATCGGTAGCTAGCGTCAGCGTGAACTTGAATTACGGACTAAACGCGGATTCAGGCGCATGGCGGCCGGCCGCACAGAGCAATACAAATGAATCAGTGCCAAACAAACGGGAGAAGCGGAAAAACTCCGTGTCAAGCAGGCACGGAGATGTCGCTTTTCCAAAAAATGCATAAATCTTAACCCATGCGACGCCAATGAATATAAGAAATGTGGATTCAGTTCTCCGGACGGTAGACATCCAAAAGGAAAGCCTTGATTTCGGTGACAACTATATATTGGGCAACCTTACGGGATTCAAAACGCTGATAGGCAAAATCAGCGCATTGCTCCTGTTCAAATCGCCGAGAGAACTGTTGCTCGGCTCATCCATTTACACCACCACCAGCGATTCCATCACGGTGACCGAGTCTGAATATAGCGAGATCTATATGATACACGGCAACATCGTCAACGGAATCTCGGCGATCCTGGATGTTTTCAAGGACCTGCTGCCGCCGGAAGACGCCCACTCCGTCACGATTAAAATCCCCGAACCCGCTGATTTTAACGAGGCGGTTGAATTCCAAAGCGATTTTCTCATGGCGATTTCGCAAAACGTCATGAACCCGAAGATCGGCGGCAAGGTCGTTTTGACTGCATGGGAACCAGGCGGTTTTTGGCTGACGCTCAACCTCGGCTCCAGCGTGGCCGTTGAGCTTCTTGGAGGAATGGCGTCGGCGGCGACGGCAGGCCTCAAAAAGCACCGGGAAGGCAGTGTGTTTGAGGAGATGGTGAAGGGCCTGGACGTGAAGAAGGAGGCGATTCAGGAAATATTGCGGGGCTTGCAGATTTACGTCAACATGTTGTTGGATATCGAATCCAAAAAGCTGCACGCGAAACACTTTGGCGAAACATCAAACCCCGAACAGGAGGCGCGCTTGCTTCACGGAATCAAGCTCTTCCTGGGACTGATCAACAAAGGGGCGGAACTCAAGCCCGCCGTTACGGCTTCCGACAGTGTTAAGAGCGCATTCCCTGATTTCGGCAAGGTCGCTTTGATCGGATCTGAAACAGAAGAGGTTGAAGAATCGGAAACTTCGCCTGAGCCTGAGAGCAACACCGAGCCGGCGCCGGCCCCCGTCACTGCGGAAGCACCGCCAGAGGCGGAGCAGCTCCAGGCAGCTTAACCGTTTTGGCAAAAGAGGGTTGTTGCCAACATGCCCGCCGGCTCCGGCAAGTCGCCGTCGCCGGCGGCTTGCTTTTTACACGACCGGTCAATGCCCGCTCAATGCTGGGGATCGGTCTTTCTAAAGTGGCCGGGCATGGATTATCGTGCCGCGCGTGCCGACGACTCTTTATGATTTGATCCCGCGAGGCCAGGACGTTGGCAACGACGTCCTGTTGGGACGGTTTCTGGAATATACGGCCAGCAAGCGGCTCGATCTGTATCCGGCGCAGGAGTCGGCCATTCTCGAATTATTCGAGGAGAAGAACGTCATATTGAACACGCCCACCGGCTCGGGCAAATCGCTCGTCGCGGCGGCGGTGCAATTCAAGGCCCTGGCGCAGGGCAAACGGTCCGTTTACACCTGTCCGATCAAGGCGCTGGTCAACGAAAAATGGATGGCCCTTTGCCGCGAGTTCGGCCCCGACAACGTCGGACTCAGCACAGGCGACGCGTCCGTCAACCGGGATGCGCCGATCCTTTGCTGCACCGCTGAAATCCTGGCCAATATCGCCCTTCGCGAAGGCGGACGGGCCGATTTCCAGGAGGTCATCATGGACGAATTCCATTATTATGCCGATCGCGACAGAGGCGTGGCGTGGCAGGTGCCCCTGTTGACGCTGCCGCAGGCAAGATTTCTATTGATGTCAGCGACTCTTGGCGAGACCGCCTTTTTCGAGGAGGAATTGACAAAACGGAACGGGCGGCCAAGCGTCACAATTCAATCCAATGACCGGCCTGTGCCGCTGGAATTCGCGTATTCGGAGATTACACTGGCCCAAACTTTGGAACGCCTGGCTAGCGAAGGCAAAAGCCCCGTGTATGTCGTCCATTTCACGCAATTGGAAGCCGGGCAAAGCGCGCAGGATTTTACCAGCATCAACGTTTGCACGCGCGAGGAAAAAAACGCCATCGCCAACGCCATCGAAGGATTCAAATTCACCAGCCCCTACGGACCTGACATCCGCCGGTGGCTCAAGCACGGCATTGGGTTGCACCATGCGGGTCTGTTGCCGAAGTACCGCGTGTTGGTCGAGCAACTGACTCAGAAAGGATTCCTCAAAGTTATTTGTGGAACCGATACGCTGGGGGCCGGAATCAACATGCCCATCCGCACGGCGCTTTTCACCCGCCTCTGCAAGTTCGACGGCCAGAAGACCGCGATTTTGAGCGCGCGCGATTTTCACCAAATCTCCGGGCGCGCCGGCCGGAAGGGGTTCGATGACCGCGGGTGGGTGGTCGCGCAGGCGCCCGAACACGTGATCGAGAACATCAAGCTGGACGAAAAGGCCAGGGACGGCAGGAAATCGGTCAAGCGAAAGCCGCCGGAGAGGAACTTTGTCAACTGGGACAAGCAGACTTTTCTGCGCCTCATTCACGCGGCGCCGGAGAAGCTGGCCTCGCGGTTCCAGGTTTCACACGGGATGTTGCTCAACGTCCTGAGCCGGAAAGGCGACGGCTGCCGGGCGATGCAAAGATTGATCGCCGACTGCCACGAAACGCCCAAAGCCAGGAAGCAGCACAGCAAGCGGGCCTGGCAACTGTTCCGGTCGCTGGTGGAACGGAGGATCATCGAGTTCATCCCAAAGACCGCGGATGGGGCCTACCTGCGCATCAACGCGGAACTCCAGGAAGATTTTTCGATGGACCAGGCGCTTTCGCTCTATTTGCTTGACACGATTCCGCTCGTGGACCCACAGGCGCCCGATTTCCCGCTGGTCCTGCTCACGCTGGTGGAATCCATTCTTGAGGATCCGGACCTCATCCTGCGCAAGCAGCTCGACAAACTGAAGGATCAAAAGATGGCTGAGATGAAAATGGACGGCGTCCAATACGAAGAGCGGATGGACGAGCTTGAAAAATTGGAGTACCCGAAGCCCAATCGCGAGTTCATCTATTCGACGTTCAACGCGTTCGCCGACAAGCATCCCTGGGTCGGGCAGGAGAATATCCACCCCAAATCCATCGCGCGGGAGATGTTCGAGAGCTTCCGCTCCTTTTCCGATTACATACGGGACTATGATTTGCAGCGCGCCGAGGGAGTCCTGCTTCGGCATCTGAACAGCGTTTACAAGGTCCTTGCCCAAACCGTTCCCGATGCGGTGAAAAACGACGCCGTCCAGGAGATGGAACTGTACCTGCGCACGATGATCAGCCAGGTGGACTCCAGCCTGCTGGACGAATGGGAGAAAATGCGGGACCCGAATTATCGGCGCGCCGAAGTGACAGAGGTCCGTCCGCCCGGCGCGGAAGCCGCAGAGGAGGACATCACGCGCGACGTGAAAGCGTTCACCGCGTTAATCCGCAACCGCATTTTCGCCTTCTTGCGCGGACTGGTGATTGGCGACTTTGCCCAGGCGATCGCGCACCTTGGGTCGCCGAACGACGTGGACGGAGCGCCGTGGACGCCGGAACGACTGCAGCAAGCGCTGGAGGCCTACCATCTCGAACACGAGCGCATTTGCCTGGACCCAAACGCCCGCAATGCCCGCCACACCTACGTTGTGCCCTCGGAAGACAAGAAAACGTGGCGTGTGCAGCAGATGTTGGTGGACCCGGAGGAGCACAATGATTGGGTGGCTGAATTTGAAGTGGACCTTGCGGAATCGCGCAAGTCGAACGAGCCCGGATTAAGGCTGCGACGAATCGGGAGTTTGACCGGGTGAAGAGGGGGCAGACCATCCGCCGCCAAGGGCCTCGTAGAGTTGGACGGTGGAGAGGAGCTGGTTGAGATGGATTTGCGTAAGCGCATTTTGGGCGGGAAAGAGTAGCTGCTGTTCCTGAAGCAGTTCGTAGTAACTGGACTGGCCGCCCCGGTAGCGCTGGTTGGCCACCGTGACCGCTTCCTGGTAGGCCGCGACCGCGTGAGTTTGAAGTTCGCGCTCCCGTCCCAATTCCTCGCGGGATGCCAGCGCGTCGGAGACCTCCTGGAAGGCGTGGAGGATCGTGGATTGATACTCGAGACGGGTTTCGTCCCAGGCGGCGCGGGCCTGCCGCATTTGCGCTCTGAGGAGACCCCCCTCAAACAATGGCCCTGTCAACTCGGCGGCGGCTTCCCACGCATTGGCGGCGCCGGAAGTCATCATCGAAAGCTCTGGCGAGACCCGCCCGTAGAGGCCGGTCAGCGTCAACTGCGGATAAAAGTTGGCTTTGGCGACGCCGATTTGCGCATTGGCCGAGACCATCAGTTGTTCGGCCTGGCGCACATCCGGGCGGCGTTCCAAAAGGGAGGAAGGCAGTCCCGGCGGAATATCGGGAAGGGCGGCCTGACCGAGCGTGTCGGATTGGCGCAGGATTTGCCCCGGATTGACGCCAAGCAAGACGCTCAGTTGGTCTTCCTGCGCGACGATTTGCCGGCGCAATTCCGGGATCGTCGCGGCCGCCGAGTCCAGAAGCGCTTCCGCCGAGGAGGTTTCCAGTTTGGATGCCACGCCGCCATGCAGTCGCTGGCTGAAGATTCTCAGGCTTTCTCCGAAGGAATTGGTGGTGTTCTCCGCGATGACCAACTCTTCATCCAACGCGAGCAATTGGAAGTAACTTTGCGCAACGCTGGCGACGAGGCCGATGGTCACGTTGCGGCGCGCTTCCTCCGTTGCCAAGAACTGGGCGCGGGACGATTCACTAAGACGCCGGATGCGTCCCCAGAGGTCGATTTCCCAGGAGGCGTCGAGCGCGCCGAAATACTCTTTGCCGGCTGGCAGGCCCGTGTAGGAGGGGCCCCCGAGGGAGACATTTTTTCCCCCGCCGACGCCGGCTTCATAGCCGACCTGGGGATAGAAGGCGGAACGAGTCTGCGCCATCAGGGCGCGGGATTGCTCGACGCGCGAGGTGGCGATGCGCAGATCGTAGTTGTTGGTGAGGGCGGTTTGGATGAGACCTTTGAGGACCGGGTCCTGGAACAATTGCCACCAGGGGAGGTCTCCAATCGAATTGGTTGCGCCTCCGGCGTTGCGGAAAGTGGGCGGGGCGTTCACAGCGGGTCTTTTGTACGCGGGACCAACGGCGCAGCCAGCCAGCACCAGGGCCGCAATCATCACGCGGCACAACTTGAATATGAACAGGCGCGATTCACTTCCTGGAGCGCTCATGTTTTCCCGGCCTCCGGCGGCGGCGCGGGGTGCTTCTTACTCCATCGAAGACCCAATGTCTCCACGATATAGAACGTTACCGGCACAATCAGGGTGTCCACGCACGTCGCTCCCAGCATCCCGCCGATCACCACCGTGCCCAGGGTCTGGCGCGCAACCGCGCCCGACCCCGATGCGATCCACAACGGCACGCAACCCAGGACGAACGCGAAGGACGTCATCATGATCGGACGCAACCGGATGGACGCGCCGGTCTGCGCCGCGTCGGTGATGGATTTGCCCTTCTCGTATTCCTCCTTGGCGAAGGCCACGATCAGAATCGCGTTTTTCGCCGCCAGCCCGATGAGCATGATCAATCCAATCTGCGCAAAGACATTGTTCTGCATGCCCCGTAGATTCAGCGCCACAAATGCCCCCAATATCGCCGTCGGCGTACCCAGCAGCACACTGAACGGCAGCGACCAGCTCTCGTACTGCGCCGCCAGAATCAAAAACACACAGAACACCGACAGTCCGAAAATCATCGCGGGTTTGACGCCCTCGGCCGCTTTCTTCTCCTGGAAGGAAATGCCGAAATAATCGAAACCCATCTGCTTTGGCATCGTTTCCGCGAAAACATCTTCCATCGCGTGAGTGGCCTGGTCCGAACTGTAGCCCGGCGCCGCCGTTCCGTTGATTTGCGCGCAGGGATATTCGTTATAATGCAGGACGAATTCCGGCCCGGTGCGCCGTTCCGCTTTCGCAAAGGCCGTCAATGGCAGGTTTTGGCCCTTGTTATTGCGCACATAAAACAGGCCCAGATTATCGACGCTCGCCCGGTATTTGGCCTCGGCCTCCACGTACACCTGCCATTGCCGCCCGAAGCGGTTGAAGTAATTGACAAAATTTCCGCCCATGAATGTTTGCAGTGTCAGGTAAACGTCGCTCAGCGAAACCCCCTGCTTCAACACCTTGTCCCGATCCACCTTTACAAAAATCTGCGGCACGTCCGGCAGATGAGTCGTGATAAGGCCGGTCAATTCCTTCCGCTTTCTTGCAGCGGCCAGGAACTTGTCCAAATTCTGCGTCAGGTAAGACAAGTCCTGCGAGCCTGACCGGTCTTCGAGCATAAACGTAAAACCGCCCGCCGTCCCGATGCCGGGAATGGACGGCGGGGAAAATGCGAATGCCTGCGCCTCCGGCAGTCGGCCCAGTTCATCGTTCAAACGCTTCTTAATGGCGTCAAAATGCTGGGAGGCCTTGGTCCGCTCGCGCCACGGCTTGAGCGTCACGAAGAAAAACACGTTATAGGTAGCCTGCACCTGGCTGAGCAGACTGAATCCCTCCACCGTGGTGTAATACTCCACACCGGGAATGTCTTTCAGGAAATTCTCAATCTCTTTTGCCACTCCATCCGTGCGTTCCAAAGATGCGGCGAAGGGCAATTGGGCCTGGGCAAACGCGTAACCCTGGTCTTCCTCCGGCACGAACGCCGTTGGCAGACGTTTGGCCAGCAAGATCGCCGCCACCCCAACGAGCAGCAATGCCACCAGCACCCACACCGCCTTGCGGATAAACCACAAACTCACGCCGAGGTAAAGATGGCGCGTCTTTTCAAAGTAGCGATTAAACCAATCGTAAAAACGCCACAGCGGCCCGCGCGCCTTCCCTTCTTTCTTGGGCCGCAGCAGCAACGCCGCCATGGCCGGGCTTAATGAAAGCGCGTTGAACGCCGAAAGCGCCACCGATATCGCGATCGTCATGGCAAATTGTTGGTACAGCCTCCCGGTGATGCCGGCGATAAACACTGTCGGCACAAACACCGCCGCCAAAATCAGCGCCAGCGCCACCACCGGGCCTGCCACCTCGTCCATCGCCTTGATCGCCGCTTCCTTCGGGGCGAGCCCTTCCTCAATGTGCCGTTCCGTGGCCTCCACCACCACAATCGCGTCATCCACCACCAATCCGATGGCCAGCACCAATCCCAGCAGCGACAGTGTGTTCAGCGAAAAACCGAATAGTGGAAAAAATGCGAACGTCCCGATGAGCGACACCGGCACCGCCAGCAGCGGAATGAGCGACGCCCTCCAGCCTTGCAGGAAAATGAACACGACGATGATGACCAATGTCAGCGCGATGCCCAGGGTCCACTTAATTTCCCGCATGCCCTCCGTGACGGCGCGAGTGGTGTCAAGCGAAACGCCGTACTCGAGGTCCTCCGGGAAGCGGAACTTGACCTGCTCCATAAGCTTTCTGACGTTATTGGCGGCGTCGATCGCGTTGGAGCCGGGCAGTTGGTAAATGGCCATGACGGCGGAGGGTTTCCCATTCAATTTGCCTACGAGGCTGTACGTTTGCGCCCCAAGTTCGATCCGCGCCACGTCCTTGAGCCGCACCACCGAGCCGTCCGTATTCTCGCGCACGACGATGTCCCCAAATTCCTGCTCCGTCACCAGGCGGCTTTGCGCCGTGATGGTGTAGGTGAACTCCTGTCCTTTGGGCGTCGGCGGGCCGCCCACCTGGCCGGCGGGGTTCACGGTGTTCTGCGCGTTGATGGCGTTGACAAGGTCGCTGACCGTGATATTGAGTTTCGCAAGCTGGTCTGGTTTTACCCAAAACCGCATCGCATACTGCCCCGCTCCGAAGACGGTCACGGTGGAAATTCCCTGCAATTGCGTGACCTGGTCCACCAGGTTGATATACGCGTAATTGGCCAGAAAGGTCGAATCGTGCGTGCCTTTCGGCGATGTCAGCGCCACCAGCATCAGAGGAGTCGTGGGAGATTTTATCAGGGAAATTCCGAAAGCATTCACGGCCGCCGGCAACTGCGGCTGCGCCTGGTTTTCCCGAAGCTGCGAGAGCACCTGGTCAATGTTCGGGTCCGTTTTGACATCGAAGTTCACTCCCATCCGCATCACGCCGTTGTTGGCGCTGACCGAATACATGTAATTCATGTTATCGACACCGCTCATCTGCTCTTCGATGGGCGTGGCGACCGATTCCGCCAGCGTCTGCGCGTCGGCGCCGACGTAGGTCGTCTGGATGCGGATTTCCGGCGGAACAATGTTCGGATACTGCGCGACGGGCAGACTCAGCATCGTCACCAGTCCGACCACCACCTGCAAAATGGCGATGACCATTGCGACGATCGGCCGATTGATGAAGAAGCGGTACATTACAATCCGGACTGCGTCATTGCTTGGTCAGAGGCGCCGCGCTGTTGGTGGTTCCTGCGTTATAAGGCTGCGGATCGACTGTGGTTCCCTCCTTGACCCGCGTGCCCTCGGCCACGACCCGGTCATTCGGATTCAGCCCGCCGTCGATCAGCCAATCATTGCCCACCTGCTGCCCCACCTGGACGGATTTGATATGGGCCTTGTTCTGAGCGTCAACAATAGTGACCTGGTAGGAACCCTGCAACTCCGTCACCGCGCGTTGCGGCACAAGTATCGCTCCGAGGCGCGTCTCGGTCTTTGCCCGCACCAGCGCGTATTGGCCGGGACGCAGAATGAAATCCGGATTCTGGAATAGTCCGGCTATCTGGAGCGTGCCGGTATTGACATCGATCTGCCGGCTGGTGAAGAACCATTTGCCCGGGGAAGGATAGGTCGAGCCATCCGAGAGAATGAGTTGCAATTGCATGTCCTGATCATGGGCGACCCTTTGGGCCGCGTTGGTGTACTGCTGGTAGAAGGCCAGATAAGATTGCTCGCTGATGCTGAAATAAACCCGCATCGGATCAACGGTCGATACGGTGGTCAGCGCCGCGGTGCCCGGGCCGACCAGGTCCCCGATTTGCGCCTGGGCGGTTCCGGCGATTCCGTCGATGAGCGAGGTGATTCTGCAAAAACCAAGGTTAAGCGTGGCGGTTTCCACGGCGGCCTGGTCGGCCTGGATGGAGGCCTTGGCCGCAAAGTCCGCCTGGACGGCGTCGTCGAGTGTTTCCTGGCTTATGGCCTGGTCGTGTGCCAGCGGTGTGTAGCGTTTGACGTCCAACTGGGTCTTTCCATAATTCGCCTGATCCTCGGCCAATTTGCCCAGCGCCTGGTCCAGCGCCGCTTGAAAGGGCCGGGGATCGATCTCAAAAAGCAGGTCCCCTTTCTTGACCGCGCCGCCTTCGGCGTAATCCTGTTTGATGAGATAGCCGGTGACCTGGGCGCGAATCTCGGCATTGGGAAAGCCGTCGAGCGTGCCGATCCATTGCTGGTAAATCGGCACGTCGCGCGGAACGACGGTGACCACCTGCACCTTGAGAGGTGGAGGATTCGGGGGTGCCTTCTTTTCGCAAGAATTGGCGCACAGCGCGATCGCCGCCGCCAAAAAGACCACTTGATACCTCATTCGACTCGCACAAGATAGGGGAAGAATGTTTTGAATCAAGCAGGAACGTTCGTCTTGCATATTCCTGGGCGACAAAGCAGGTGCGATCAACCGACGGCGATGGCGTTCTGTGCCGGTTGCCAGAGGGCCGCGGACTATTGGGATGTGAGTTTTCCGGCGAAGAGCTTTAGAATTTGTTGCCAATGGCGTTCCGCCGCCGGGCGGTCGTAAACGGGGGTGTCGTTGACGGCGAAACCGTGTCTGACGCCGGGATAGACTTCAACCGTGTGCTCGACACGCGCGGATTGGAGCGCGGATTCGAGCAACTGCAATTCCTCCGGGGGAAAATAGGGATCAATGCCGGCGACGCCGACGTACACGCCGGCGCGCATTTTCGATGCCAGCAGATGGGGGCTGTCCGGCTGATCGGTCGCCAGGCGCGACCCATGCAGCGAAGCGGCGGCGGCGATCCGGTCGGGAAAAGTTCCCGCGGCAGTCAGCGCGAACTTGCCGCCCATGCAATAGCCGAGGCAGCCGATTTTCTGACCGGCGACGGATGGCTGGGATTGCAAAAAATCCAGGAAACTCGCGGTGTCGTCCATCACCAATTTACTGGTGAGCGCCCGGATTTGGGCCATCATTCGGTCTTGTTCCGGCCCCGGTTTGAACGCGGTCGCCGCATCAACTGGTTTGCTCGGACCTGAGCGGTAGTAGAGGTTGGGCAGGAGAACGTAGTAGCCGTTGGAGGCCAGTCTATCGGCCATCTCGCACAACGCGGGGCGGATGCCGATTCCATCCATGTAAAAAACCACCGCCGGCTGGCTCCCGTGTTTCGGCGGAACGAAGAAATGGCACGGCGCGACGCCGTCCTTCGTTTTGATCTCAATTGTATTTGCGCTCATGTTTTTGGCGTTTAATGCGTAGTGGTTTTCTCTTTCGATGTCGAGCTTAACGTCCTTCCCGACACTAATCCGCGGTGCTTTTCTATTGCATGAGCGCTGCTTTTGGTGTTCCTTTTCGGCTCGATAATGGCCATTAAACTTTCAACGCTCTCGATCTGTCTGGGATTGCTGGTTGCCTTGGTTAACCTGTTCGGCGTGGTCAAACCGTCGGAATTCGCCGCCGCCGCGCGCAAGTTCCCCCGCTCAATCCCCATGGGTTACGCCCTGACGCTGGCGGGCACGGGGTGGTTTATGTGGAATGTCAGCCATGAATCGCTTGCGGACTTCGAAAAGCTCAAGCCGATTTTGTTCACGCTCTTCATCGGCGTGGGGCTGGGGACTTGCTTTTTTGTGAAGGATTTTCTGGCCGTGCGGGGCGTTTCGGTGCTCCTGCTGCTGCTGGGCAAACTCATGGTCGATACCGAGCGCTGGGCGCAGAGCGATTGGCGGCTGGTCATTGCCGTTTGGGCTTATGCGCTCGTCGTGGCGGGTATGTGGTTTACCGTTTCGCCCTGGCGCCTGCGGGATATTTTGTATTGGGCGACGGCGAACGAAGCGCGGATTCGATTCGGCAGCGCGATGCGGGCGGCGTTTGGTATTTTTGTGGCGGTGCTGGGGCTGACCGTGTTTTAGGAGACGGCTCTAAATCAGTCCGGCCCACTTTCGGCCCACCCAATAGATGGTCAGCAACGAGAGCAGGATTGCGCCCCAGACCGGCTGGCTCCAGACGCGGATTCTTTCCTCGATCGGCTTGCGCTCCGGCAGGAGCGAAATCTGTTGCACCATCCGGTCCAGATCGCCCGTGGAAACAGCGGCCCCGCGCGTCAGGCCCGCAAGCTCCGCCAGGGTTTGGCCATTGATCGGCTGGCCTTCCTTTTCGATCACCGGTTTGGCCACGAGCAATTCGGTGGTCAGGTCCCGGTTGTAAGGCTCGGAGGCGATCTCGATTTTGTATTTGCCGGTTTCCTGGGCGTCAAAGCTTGATTTGAAAACACCCCACCCGCCCTCAACCTGCGTGAAATCCAATCGTTCCATTCGCCCGCTGGGAGAGGTGATTTTCCCCGTGACGGGACCTTTGTCAACAGGAAAGCCCGACTCGTCCAACACGGTGCTTTGCAGAAAAACGGTGTCTCCGGCCTCCGGCGTCTCCGGGCTGTAGCTCAGGCGAATGCCCTCCTTGCCCGAAAGGTGCCGTTGATGAGCCATCCAACGCACGACCTGCCCCCAAAAACGGTAGTGGAACTTGTCCTCCACCCCGCGCCGCCAGCGCCAGGCGCTATCGGTGCCCAGGAAAAGCACCTTGCCATTGCCGGCGGTCCGCGTCACCAACAACGGCATGCGTCCCCATTGGTTGCGGAGCGCGGAATGCACGGCCAACACCTCCGAGCCGGGCCGGCTTTTCTCGACCGCGGCCGACCAGTAAAAGCCGGGCAATTGTTTCCAAAGTTCATCGTTCCTCTCCTCGTCGGAATCAAAGCGGGTCAACCAATGGCGTTTGCCCTCGGTGGTCAGCAGCAATTGCGCTTCATTTTCCAGGCCGATGCCCCCGGGCTTCGACGTGTCCAAATCAACCGGGTACAAATCCTTGAGCGCGCTGTTCAGAAACGTCGCTTCCCGTCCGCGCCGCCCCGGCACAAACACCAGGCCGCTTCCCTGTTGCTCGACCAGGCCCTTGAGCAGTTCGGCGTCCTTGGCGGTCAGTTCATTGTCCCCGATTCCTACGTCGCCCAGGAAAACCACGTCGTAAGGCGAGAGCGCCTCTTTGCTGTCGGGAAACGCGGCGATGTAATTCAACCCGTCGCCCGGCCCGAGGTCCGGGTGCAGAAGCAGGCAGCGCATATCAACCCCCGGGTCGCGCGCCAGGGCATTGCGCAAATAGCGGTACTCCCAGCGCGGCAACGAATCCACGAGCAGCACCTTGAGCTTTTCCACGCGCACGGACATGTGAAAGGTCCGCTCGTTGTTCTCGGCGATGGCTTCGTCGGGTTCGACGGGCAGTTTGACGGTGGCAGTCAATTCGCCCACTTCGCGCGGCGACCACAGGATCGAATCTTCAACCTCGCCATTGGCCGGAATATCGATGTCTTTCCTGGCCGACTCGCCAAAGTTGTCGGAAATGGAGATCGTAGTCTTGACCTCGCGGGGCAGATGGCTGGAAACTTTGAACGCGACGGCAATCTCCTCGCCGAAAAGGCCGTAAGCCGGCGCCGAAACGCTCTCCAAAACCAGGTCCGGCACCGGCGTTTCGCGACCGGCCGCCACCGTGAAAATCGGGATGTTCTGCTCGCGATATTGTGTCGCCGTTCCCAACGGGGATTTGCCCATGTTCCAGTCCCCGTCGCTGAGCAGCAGCACGGCTTTGAGGTTTTTATAACGGTGCAGCGTGCCTTCGAGGGCCAGGTTCAGATCGGTGCCGTTGATGGCGTTCTCGTTGGTTGATGGCGCGGAAAACGGCTCGATGGAAACCTTGGCGCTGCCTTCCAGCGGCCCCCAAAACCTCCGCGCCAGTTCCTGTCGCACCCATTGCCCACGGCTGATAACGCCGTTGCCGGCGTCGATGTCCCGTGTGTTCATACTCCCCGACTCATCGGCAAGGACCGCGATCTCCGGCATCGACGAGCGTTCCAGTTTCCTGACGAATTCGGGCCGCAACAATGTCAGCGCCAGCAGCGTGATCAGGATGAAGCGCAGTGTTTCCAGCCGGCCCGACGCGCGCCGATTGGCCGAGCGCCGCCAATTGGCAAGGCAAAGCCATCCCGCGCCCAGCCAAAGAAGGACCGCAGCAATGATCACAGAAGGCGGCGCAACCAGCGAGAGGTGGTTCATACGAGCTGCGCCTCCCTCTGCTTCGTTTTTGCCGGCGCGGCCGTTTGCGGCGGCGCGGTGCGGCGCGCAGGCAAAATTAAAATCGCCTCGGCCAGGAGAAACAACAGCATCGCGAACACAAACACCCGCCAGATTTCGCCCTGCAATTGTCCCGTTTCCAAATTCCGCTCCTGCAACGTTTGCACGGGCAGGTCCCCAAACAGTTTCCGGGCTTGATCGGAATCGATGATTTCCGGATCATCCTCGGAAGCCGGACGATTGACCGCCAGCAAACGATTGCCCGAGCGATAGACCCCCGCTTGAGATCGAATGTCCTTGGCCTCGGTGGAATCGACGGCCGCCCATTGCCGCGCTTGATCGACCGCGCTCAATTCACCGCAAGCGACGGCGGAAACCGGCTGCAAGCGCTGCCCTCCGGCCAGCAGCATTCGTTGCAGCATCGGCACCAGCACCGGGCCGTCCCCAAGGCTCGACCACGCCGGGTCCGGCAGCGACGCGCAAAAATAAATCTCACCCTTCCCGGCGCTTTGCCGCGTCAGGAAGGCGGAGCCATCGTCGAATGCCGCCAGGGCGTCCTTTTGGCCGACGATGGCCTGACGGCGCATGAAAGTTGTTTGCGCCAGCGGCAAACTCTGATGTTCGTCGCTTTTGGCCAGCGGCCCTTCGTTTTCTTCCCAGCGCAAAATGCGAAAGCCGTCCTGCCCCTCGGCGTTCTGGGTCTGGCCCCAGCTTATGCCGTCGAATTGGCGCGGGTCGGCCTGCTCCGGTGGAAAGAAAATAACCACGCCGCCTTCTTCCGCGAACGTTTTCACCCGGTCGGCGTCGCCGCCGGAAGGCAGCGGCGCCTGCCAGATTAAGAGCGATTTGCCGTCCAGGCTGGCGCTTGCGAAGTCCGCGGGAGAAATCAACTCCGCCGGTTCCGCGCCACGCGAAGCCGCGGCATATTGAAAGTCGCGCGCCCCCTGTCTGTCGGCGCTGACCACGGCGGCCAGCAACGGAACGTCGGGGCCGTAGACAAAATAGGCCGCATTATCGCGCGGATTGGCATCGGCGGGCAGCGAGAAACTTCCCCAGCCTCCTTCGCGCCGCGCTCCCAGATCGATTTTGCGCCGCCAGCGCAACGATTGGCCGTCGAGTTTCAACTCCGTCGAAGAACGCTCCCCGTCGAGGGTCAGGGTGACGGGAAGTGTGGCCGGGGCGGTGCGGTTCCTCTGGACTTCGAGAGTCATTTCCAGTTCGGATTGATCGCCTCGCGGGCGGCGGAGCAGTTCTTTGATGGCGATGGAAGCATTGTCCTCGGGCGTCTGGTTCAATTCCAGCAGGCGCACCCGCACCTTTTGCGACAAACCGCTGAGCTGCGCGATCACGCTGTTCCACCGGGCGTCTTCCGGCATCCAATTGCTGCGCTGATTGTCCGAGGCGATCCATATCTCCGCTGTCCCGGCGCGGTTCTCGATGAGCCAATCGAAGCCCGCGCGCAACATCGCCGGAATATCCGCGGCGGTGTCGCTGGGGCCGGTGACGGAGAGCCGGGCAAGGGAATCGGCCTGGGCGACTTCCTGCGCCGAGAGCGTGGCGCTGTCAATTAAAACGAGATGGCTCGTTTGTTCGAATGGCCGGGCCGCCTGCGTGAGAAGTTGGAGGGCCTGTTGGCGTCGCGAGGTTCCGCCGGAGTGCATCTCCATGCTCGCCGAGCGGTCCAACAGGATCAGGATCGCATCCGGCGCCGGGGCAAGCGCCCAGCCAAGCCAGCCTCCCGCCAGCGGGCGGGCCAGGAACAGAATGAGCATCGCCACAGCCAGGACCCGGAATAGAAGAACCAGAAATTGCCGCAGCTTGGTCTGGCTGATGGAACTGCGCGTCGCCGAGACCAGGAAACGCATCGCGGCCCAGGGCTTGGGACGATGGCGCAGGCGGTTGAGCAGATGAATAATGACCGGCAGCAATACCAGCGGCAAACCCAGGAGTACCCATGGTTGAAGGAAAGTCATTCTCGAACTCCTCGCCCGGCTTTTATGGCGAGGACGCGGCCAGTTGCGCGCGCTCCACCACAAAATCGGCCAGCACCCTTTCAAAGTTTTGATCGGTCACAACCCGCCGGTAATCCGCCCCGAATTCATGGCAACCGTCGCGCAGGGCTTCCATAAAAAGGCCGAATTGCCGCAGGTACTCGTCCCGAATGGTTGACGGTTCGGTCACGATGCTCAGCGAACTTTCCAGATCGACGAACCGCACGGGGCGGTCAAATTGAAAATCCAGTTCCGCCCGGTCCAATAGTTGAAAAACCGCCATGTCATGCTTTTGAAACCGCAAGTGTTGGAAGGCGTTCAAAAGCGGCCCCAGATCGCAAAAGAAATCCGAAATCACAATCACCAGCGCCCGGCGCCGCACCTTCTCCGCGAGATCGTGCAGTGCGGGCGCGAGGTCCGTCTGGCCGCGCGCGTCGGCTTTGTCCATCGTTTCATAAATCAATTTGAGATGGGCGGGATTGCGCCGCGGCGGGATTTCGAAGAATGTTTTTCCCGCCACGCAAATCAGACCCACCGCGTCGCCCTGATGGGCGGCGATGTAGGCCATGGTCGCCACTAGGCGTTTGGCGTAATGGAGCTTGTTTCCGAATTTCATCGACGCGCTGCAATCCAGCACGAAGTAACAGCGCAAGTTCGTTTCCGCTTCGTATTCCTTGAGATAAAAGCGGTCCGTGCGCGCGAAGACCCGCCAATCCAAACGCCGGATATCGTCGCCGGGAACGTAATTGCGATATTCGGCGAACTCAACGCTTGAGCCGCGGTGAGGGCTTTTATGCAAACCGGAGACGCTGCCTTCCATGGGTGAGCGCGCCATCAGCGTCAGGTGCATCAGACGATTGAGCACGCCCGAATCCAGAAACTTGTGCTCTTCAGCCACGGCGCTGATCTCCGCGATTCTCCTGAAGCAACCGGACGATGATTTCGGAACTGTCCACTCCCTCGGATTGGGCCTGGAAATTGGTCAAAATCCGGTGGGTTAACACCGGGGCGGCCACCGCCTCCAAATCCTCCAATCGCACCAGATAACTTCCGTGCAAGACCGCCCGCGCCTTGGCGCCGCGCACCAGATACTGCACGGCCCGCGGGCCGGCCCCCCACGTCACCCACTTCTTGATCCATTCCGGCGATTGATCCGAACGCGGCCGCGTCCGCCTGACCAGGTCCACCGCCAGATCATAGATATGGTCCGGCACAGGGACTCGTTGAACAACTTCCTGAAAGCTGATTATTTGCGCGGCGTCGATGACCTTCGACAACTGCGCGGGCGCGGCCCCGGTGGTTTCCCGGGCGATTCGACCCTCTTCTTCGCGGCTCGGATAATCCACGTGAATAAAAAACATGAAGCGGTCCAACTGCGCCTCCGGCAGCGGATAGGTTCCCTCCTGTTCGATGGGATTTTGGGTGGCAAGCACGAAGAACGGAGCCGGCAGCGGAAAGTAGCGGCCCGCCACCGTGACGCGGTGTTCCTGCATCGCCTCCAGCAACGCCGATTGCGTTTTTGGCGGCGTCCGGTTGATCTCGTCGGCCAGGATGATGTTGGCGAAGAGGGGGCCTTTGACGAAGACGAAGGCGCGCCTGCCCGGTTGGTCGGTCTCCTGCAAAATGTCCGTGCCGGTAATGTCCGATGGCATCAAGTCCGGCGTAAACTGAATGCGATTGAATTGGAGGGACATCGCCTGGGCCAGAGAATTGACGATCGTCGTTTTGGCCAGTCCAGGAACACCCATCAACAGGCCGTGCCCGCGCGCCAGAACACAAATCAGCAATCGCTCGATCACGGTTTCCTGGCCGATAATGACCCTGGCCAGTTCGCCGCGCAGATTCTTGTAAGTCTCCCGCAACTGATCAATGCCAGCCACGTCATCCTGTGAAAGTGGCGCGGGGGAAGTCGCGGGCGTGGAAAGAGAACGGGGTGGATTGGCCAGCGTTTGATCAGTCATACAAGCCTCTAGTGAAGGCTGACCAACCTACCAGGTCAATTCCCGAATTGCAAAAAAGGGGGAAGATCACCGGATCACGACTGTCCCATTCGTTCCGCCCACGCCGCTGCCTGACAATGCGCCACCCGAGACGATGACACCACTGGACGAGCGCGTCCCAGCGCCGATGTTGGCCGCTCCACCCGTGACGATGACACTGCTGGTTCCGCCCACGCCCTTGCCGCTTATCGTTCCGCCGGCGGGCACAGTCGCCGGTGCGCCTCCGGCAATGATTGGCGTTGTCGGCACGGCAGGCGGACCAAAAATTCCGGTTCCAGTCGGAGTGCTACCGATGACTGAAGTGGGTGGTGGGATCGTCACGGCGCCTCCGGGGATGGTTCCCGGCGTCGGCACCCCTCCGGTCGCCGCGCCCGGCGCGAGTTGTCCGCCCGGCACAGTGCCCGGCGAAAGCTGGCCGCCGACTGATCCCGGGGCCATCGTCCCACCCAGTGGAGGCACTATGCTGGCACTGGCCGTCGGAGTCGTTGTAGTAACCTGCGGGACAATTGTGGTTGGCGTGGTCACGTTTGGCGCAGTCACCGTTGGAGCCGTCACGGTCGGCGGGGTCACGTTTGGCGCGGTAGGCGCCGGCGGGGCGGCGCTCGCCGTGGAAACGATCCATCCCAGCACGCCGACAACCACGAACAATGGAAATTTCAATTTGGTCTTCATGAACCAACTTACCCCGGATTCAGTCTCAGCGCGAGGCGCACCTGTCCTCGACGCGCTCATCGGGGATTTGCTGAGGCCCGGCACCCCATTGACAGGTGGCAGGGGCAGGATAATTTTGCAGTGTCAAGGTAAACACTAATCGTTAAACGGAACAATACTCTATGAGATTATCGTCTGTAGCAAACTTCGCTTCGGTCGCGGCTCTGGCCGCGCTTTTGCCACTCGCAATTCCCAGCGCCCATGCGGTCTCGGCCGCAACGGCCCCGGTTGTTGGAGACGCTGATGTCCAGCCTTCGCAATTCCAGCGGGTTGCCTGGGGAGAGGAGAAAAGGGAAAAACTTCGCCACGCTTACTGGCTGCTGGAACATGCGGATGCCGATTACCACGGCCATCGCGTCAAGGCGATGGAGCATATCAAGAAGGCCGCCGATGTTATCGGGATGGATCTACATGGCCACGATTACGCCACTACCGACCAGTTCAAGTCCGATGAACGCATGCGTCGGGCCCGGGCGTTGCTGCACGAGGTTGCCGATGAAAGCGGCGGCCGCGAGCACGAGCACCTTCGCGATGCGATCCATGAACTGGATCACGCGTTGGAAGTGAACTGAGCCGACCGGTCAGGCCGGTTTGGCCGGTTTGGAGTCGCTCGAAGCGGGGGGGGATGAGCCGCTGGCTTTTTCCCCGCTGCTCGAGCTGCCCTTGGTTTCCTTTTTCGCGGAATCGGACGAAGCGCCCGAAGCGCCGCTGGATTCCTTCTTGGCGGACGAGGAGCCGCCGGAGTCCTTTTTGGCATCCGCTTTGTAACCCTCGCTGCGATAATCTGTAATGTAGAAACCGCTCCCCTTGAAAATCAAACCCGCGCCCGCGGTCACGGCGTGCTTGACTTTCCCTTTGCCCCAAACCTTGCGCGGACAGAGGTCCTTGGGGCAAACGGTCAGCGGCTTCTCCGTCATCCGCTGGAATTTTTCAAAATGGTGTTTGCACTTGGCGCAAACGTATTCATAAGTCGGCATCCCCTTTCAAATACAGCACTGAGCCAACAATTTCAACTATTCGAGGATTTTCCGCTTTCGCGCATTGTCGATAGCGGCGCCGCTCCGTTTTCGGATTTGAGTTTTGGCGCGCCGCGAGCTAATGTCAGAGGGGACAAGCGGCGCTGGACGCGATCAACCCCCCCGATCATATTTTTATGCGCGCAATTTGGAAAGGCACTATCAGTTTTGGCATGGTTTCCATTCCCGTTTCACTTTATCCCGCCACGCGGCGTGAGGACCTCAAGTTCCGGCTGTTGCGAGCCTCAGACCACAGCCCTGTGAATTACAAACGGATCGCCGAAGCCGACGGCAAGGAAGTGCCCTGGGAGCAGATCGTCAAAGGATACGAATATGAAAAGGGAAAGTTTGTCGTCGTCAAGGACGAGGACTTCGCCCGCATCGACGTTGAAGCCACTCAAACGGTGGAAATCACCGGTTTCGTCGAACTGACCGAGGTCAATCCGTTGCTCTTTTACAAACCTTATTATCTGCAGCCGGAAAAGGGGGGCGACAAGGCGTATGTCCTCTTGCGCAAGGGCCTCGCCGATTCGGGCAAGATCGCCATCGCCACCGTGGTCATCAAGACCCGGCGCCACCTGGCCGCCATCAAATCCCAGGAGTCCGGCCTCATGCTCGAACTGATGCGCTTCCCCTCCGACCTCATGGACGCCGGGGAATTCAAAACTCCCGCCGCAACTAACATCACAAAACCGGAAATGGCGATGGCCACAAAATTGATTGACAGCATGACGATCAAATGGGACCCCGCCATGTACAAAGATGACTACCACGAAATGCTGGAAAAAATCGTCGAGCAAAAGATTCAACATGGCGACCGCGATTTGCCGAAACCGGCGCGGAAACCAAAGAGCAATGTCATAGACCTCGTTTCCGTGCTCCAGCAGAGCATCCGGAACGCCCAGGGCAAATCGCGTTCAGCCTCCAAAACCCGCAAAAAGGCCGCTTGAAGCAGTGTCGTGGGTATGTCGCTCAAAACATATAAGAAAAAGCGCGACTTTACCGTAACGGGAGAACCCCGGGCCTCCCGAACCTCAGGCGGCGGCGGACATCATTTCGTGATTCAGAAGCACGATGCCTCGCGTTTGCATTACGATTTCCGCCTCGAGATGGGCGGCGCGCTCAAGTCCTGGGCCGTCCCAAAGGGAATTCCTCTGGCCAAAGGCGAGAAACGGCTGGCCGTGCACGTTGAAGACCACCCGATCTCCTACATGCGCTTTGAAGGCGTCATTCCCAAAGGTCAATACGGAGGCGGCACCGTCATGGTCTGGGACATTGGGACATTTGAACTGCTGGAAGCGGGCGACGTTGATTCCGGCAATCTGCATTTTGTGCTCCACGGAAAAAAGCTCGAAGGCGCCTGGCGCCTCGTGCGTATGCGGGACGGTGATCAATGGCTGCTCATCCGGAGCGGCAACGATATGCGGACCCTTTCCAAAAAAATGGACGACACGTCCGCGCTGTCCGGCAAGACGATGAAGCAACTGGCCGCAAACGGCGGCGCCGTGTTGTCGAAGAATCCGTCCTCCCGGCAGCCCCGAAAACCCGCGAAGAAACCCCTGAAATTCATCGAGCCAATGATGGCGCGATTGCTCGATCGCGCGCCCGCCGGGGAATGGCTTTACGAGATAAAATTCGACGGCTTTCGCGCCATCGCTTTACTGAGCAACGGCAATGTCCGCCTGCTCTCGCGCAATGAAAAGGATTTCAGCGGCAAGTTTGGCGAAGTCCGCGACGCCCTGGCGCGGCTCGACGTCCAGGACGCTATTATTGACGGAGAAATCGTCGCGCTCGACGCCCGCGGGCGTTCGTCTTTCCAATTGCTGCAACGATTTGAATTGGGCCAGGCGCGCCCGCCGCTTTTTTATTATGCATTCGATCTTCCGCGGCTCAACGGAAAGGATTTGACGCATGAGCCGCTGGCGCGGCGGAAGCTGCAACTTGAACAAATCCTCAAGAACGCGCCGGAAACCATCCGCTACTCCTCAGCCCTGGGAGAAGACGCGGGGCGTTTGCTTCCACGAATCCGAAAACTTGGTTTGGAAGGCTTGATCGGAAAGCGAAAGGATTCCCCCTACGAACCGGGCCGCCGAAGCGGCGCCTGGATAAAACTCAAGCTCCACCAGGAACAGGAAATGGTCATTGGCGGCTACACCGATCCCGAGGGCGCGCGGACGCATTTTGGGGCGCTCCTGATTGGTTTCCACGAAAACAAAAAGTTGATTTTCGCGGGCAAAGTCGGCACCGGTTTCAATGAAGCCATTCTGGAAAGCCTCCATTCACGTTTCGAGAAAATCGCCTCCAAACGCTGCCCATTTGCCAATCTGCCCGAAACCGGCGCCGGCCAGCACCGCCAGAACATTACGGCTGCGGCAATGAAACGATGCCATTGGGTCAAGCCCGAACTGGTTTGCCAGGTCCGCTTCTCCGAATGGACACAGGACGGCAAACTTCGGCAGCCGGTCTATCTGGGCCTTCGCGAAGACAAGGCCGCCGCCGAGGTGGTTCGGGAGAAGGCCGCGACACCAACACCATGACCAGCAAAAAATCCCAACTCGTCATCGACGGTTCCACAATCGACGTGTCGAATCTCGACAAGATTTTTTATCCCAGGACCGGTTTCACAAAAGGCCAGGTCATGGATTATTACGTTCGCATTTCGCCCGCCTTGCTGCCCCATCTCAAGGACCGGCCGATTACTTTGAAACGTTACCCGGACGGGGTGGAGGGATTTTTCTTTTATGAGAAGCAATGCCCGCCTCACCGTCCAAAGTGGATAAAAACCGCGCCGGTCCGCAAGTCGGACGGCAGTGCCGTCCATTATTGCGTGATGAACAGTCTCCCGGCGCTGGTTTGGGCGGCGAACCTTGCCGACCTTGAACTGCATACTTTCCTGCACAAGGCCTCCGCCCTTGCCCGCCCCGATTTTCTGGCCTTTGACCTTGATCCGGGAGAGCCGGCGGACATCCTCCTTTGCTGCAAGGTCGGCCTCTGGCTAAAAGATATGTTTGACGCCCTTGGCCTCAAATGTTTTCCAAAAACCTCCGGCTCTAAAGGACTGCAAGTGTTCGTGCCGCTGAACACCCCCGTCAACTACGCGAAAACCGGCGCATTCGCCCACGCCGTCGCCGAGTTGCTCGAAAAGAACGCGCCGGACACCGTCGTGTCCAAAATGCGGAAGAGTTTGCGGGGAGGAAAAGTCCTTGTGGATTGGAGCCAGAACGACGGCCACAAGACCACCGTCACGGTCTATTCATTGCGCGCGAGGGAACATCCCACCGTTTCGACGCCCGTCACATGGGAGGAGGTGGAAGCGGCGTTGCAGAAAGGAAACCCAAAAGTTCTGAGCTTCGAGGCGGATCAAGTCCTCAAGCGGGTGGAAAAACACGGGGACCTCTTTGCGCCCGTGTTGAAATTGAAACAAAAACTGCCCCCGATTAAATCGTTGGGGCACTAGTTCAGGCTTGGTCCCCGTTGTCGCCAATTGCTTCGACCGGGCAACCCTCCTTGGCCTCCTTGCATTGGGCCTCCTCCTCCGGGCCGCCCGGCTGCTTATAGACATAGGAATAGCCGCCGTCTTCATTGCGGGTAAAATTGGCAGGGGCCGTCTCGCGGCAAAGATCGCAATCAATGCATTGATTGTCCACGTAGTATTTTCCCGTGACGTTGTCGGCGTATTTGTTTGCGATATCAGCCATAATTTGTTCCCCGCATATTAAAGGGCGGCATGCGTAAAGATCAAGCAAGAACCCTTTCAGAATCTCAGCGCCTTGACCGCCTCCGTCGCGCTGGCCAGAACGGGGCCCGGATAAATTCCCAGGTAGAGCATGGCCAAAACGCAGACGCCGAGGGATATCTTCATCGGCAGCGATACCACGATGGGTGAGAGGTCGGCCGGTTCTTTCGACCAATACACAGCGCGAATGACGCCGAAATAAAAATAGATGGAAATGACCACCCCGATGATCGTCACGGCCGCCAGACAAAAATACGCCGGATTGAGCGCCGCCCGCTGGATAACCGCGCGGAGCAGGAGAAACTTGCCCAAAAACCCCGCCATCGGCGGGAGGCCCGCCAGCGACACCATCGCCAGCGTCATTGAGAGAGCCAGAAACGGCGATCGCTGACCCAATCCCGCCAGCGACGCAATGTCTTCGCTCTCGCGCGCCACGATGCAGATGACCGCGAACGCGACCGCCAGCGTGAACAGATACCCCGTCAAATAGTACAGCACCGCCGCCGAACCGTCCGCATTGAGCGCCGCGACGCCGAGCAACATATAGCCGGCGTTGGCGATGCTGGAATAGCCCAGCAGCCGTTTGAGATTGCGTTGCGGTATCGCGCAAAGATTCCCGTAGAGAATCGTGATCGCGGCCGCCAGGATCAGCAGTTTGTCCCACTGCGCCGCGAGCGCGGGCGCGGCAACGAACAAGACACGCAGAAGCAGCACGAACCCGGCCGCCTTGGAACCCATCGCCAGGAAAGCCGTAACCGGCGTCGGCGCCCCCTGGTAAACGTCCGGCGCCCACATCTGCAACGGGAAGGCGGAGATTTTGAACGCCAGTCCCAAAAGCACCAGCAGCATGCCGAGCCAAAAAACCTTGTCGCCCGTCAGGCGCTCGCCTTGGGCGCTGAGATCGGCGAATCCGGTGCTGTTTGCCGCGCCAAATATCAGCGCGATGCCGAATACCAGCACCGCCGCCGCCAGCGCGCTGAGGATCAAATACTTGACCCCGGCCTCCAGCGAGTGCATTCGCGACCGGTGAAAACTGACCAGGATGTAAAAGCTGATCGAAATGAGTTCAAGGGCGACAAATACCATCACAAGATCATTGGCCGAGGCGGCGAACATCATCCCGGCCAGCGCCAGCAGGATGACGGTGTAAAATTCGCCGATGCCCATCGCAATTCGCCCGCTGAATTCCACGCCCATCAATACCACGAAGATGGCGCTGACCAAAAAGAGCCGCTTGAAAAAGAGGGCAAGCCCGTCCTGCACATACATTCCATGAAATCCGGTCGCCGCGGGCCCTCCGCCGGCCCCAAGGAAACTGGCCGCGAAAATGATCAGCAATCCGGCCAGGGCGACATACCCCAGCCGATGCTGAAACTCGTGCGGCGTCCATAAATCAATCAGCAGGATCGCCAGCGCCAGCGCGAGGACGGCAATTTCCAGGGTCAACAGTGATAAATTCATTGAGGATGCGCCGTCATCTGGGCGGCGTCTTCGTTCAGATCGGCCCCCACGGCCATCACCACGGGAGCGACGCTGGTTCTGATGTTGTCAGTCAAGAGCCGGGGAAAACAGCCAAAGAGTATCAAACACGCCAGCAGCAAGCCGTACGGAAATCTGCGCCAGAGCGTCGCGGCATCGGATACTTGCGGCCACTCCTTGTAACCGTGCCAGACGCTGCGGATGGTACGAAACATATAAACCCCCGCGATGACCAGCGCGCCCCAAATCGCCGCTGTTGTGATCGTAGCGGAACGGTCCCAGTTGCCAAAGAGCACCAGCGCCTCGCCGGGAAAACCGGCAAACCCGGGCACCCCGCACCCGGCCAGCATCGCCATGATCATCGCCGTGCCGATAAAGGGCAGACGCGCGAGCAACCCGCCCAGTTGCGAGATCTCCAGCGTCTGGACTTCATCCCGCACATAGCCGCTGAGAGCGAAGGTCAGCGCCGCCAAAAAGCCGTGCGCCACCATTACCACGACCGTCCCCGTAATCCCGATCAAGCTCAGGCTGGCAATGCCCAGAAAGGCGAATCCCATGTGGGCCACGCTCGAATTGCCGATGAGCATGTTCAGATTCCGCTGCCGCATCGCGACAAGCCCGCAATAAAGGATATTGCCCAGGCACAGCAACGAGAGCGCGTAAACCCAGCGTTGCGCCTCGTCTGGCATGAGCGGCAACGCGATGCGAATCAGACCGTACAAACCGAATTTCTTGAGCACGCCGGCGTGAACCATCGCCGTGCCCGTCGGGGCCGAACTGTACCCCAGCGGCGCCCACGTGTGGAACGGCCAGAGCGAAACCAGGATGCCGAAGCCGAATAGCAGCGTCGGGAATATCCAGTGCTGCGCTCCGGGCAGCATCGGATGCGTTTTGAAGTAGCGCGTCAACTCTACTATGTCGAACGTGCGCGATGGCGCCGGCAATTGAAGATAGATGCCGATCAGGCCGATCAACACCATCAAAGCGCCGACGCTCAGATAGAGGGTGATCTGGAATGTGGCGTAGTTCTTTTGCTCTCCCCTGCCCCATACGCCGATCATGATAAAGGTCGGAACTAGGGCCAGCTCGTGGAAAACGTAAAAGAAGAAGAGGTCCAGCGACGCGAACGCCCCAAGAATCCCCCCTCCCATCAACAGCAGCAGAATGTAGTATTGTTTTTCGCGCGACCTGATGTTCCACGACACCGCCGTCGCCGCGAACAGAACCACCGCTCCCATCAGGATCAGGCCAAGGTTGATCCCGTCCACGCCCACGTGATAACTGATGCCGAGCTTGGGCGCCCATTGGTGTTGTTCCACAAATTGATAGCCCAGCGCCGCGGCCCGGCCGTCGTAATGGACAAACATGCGCACCGCCGTCAGCATCGAAAGAAAGGTCGCCAGCAGCGCCACGCACCGGATGACAAACCGGAAATTGCGCGGAATGATCATGATCAACAGCGCGGCGGCCAGCGGCAGAATAAAAATCAAAGTCAATGGCGACATGAATCAGTGCAGCAACATGAAATAAAGGACCATGGCAATTCCCGCCGCGAACAGAAACGCGTACGTTTGCAAATTGCCGGTTTGGAGCAGGCGCAACACGCGTCCCAAAAGCTCCGTTGACCCCTGGACCGCCTTGATAACGAGCTTGAGGATAAAATCAATTCCTTCGGCGAACTGCGCCAGCGCGTCCTGCGTCATGGCAATCAACTCGGCGTACAGTTCGTCAAAGAAGAATTTGTGCCGTAAAACGTAGCAGACCTCGGCCATTTGCCTCGGCAGCGGGTCCGATTCCGCCCTGGCGTAAAGCATGGCGGCCGCGCCCAGCCCGATGACGAAAGCAGCCAATCCCAGGACCGCCGCAACGGGCGACTCCTTGAACGGTTCCAGCGGGGCAAAGATCGGAGCGGTCGCCGCGTTCGGGAAAAACTGCGGCTTCACAAATTGCTCGATCCCAAAAAAACCGCCCGCCACCGAGGCGATGGCCAGAACGATGAGCGGACCGGTCATCACCGCCGAGGACTCGTGGGCGTGGACGGCCAAATCAGATTTGGCTTTCCCAAGGAGCACAACAAACACAAGCCGGAACATGTAAAAGGTCGTCAGAAAGGCCACCAGTATTCCCACCGCAAACAGCGTCATGTTGTGTTGGTAGGCGACACTTAAAATGGCGTCCTTGCTGAATGATCCGCTGAAGGGCCAAAGACCGCACAGGGCCAGCGTCGCGGCCAAAAACGTCCAATAGGTCACGGGCATCTTGTCTTTCAAACGTCCCATTTTCCAAATGTTCTGCTCCTGGCTCACCGCATGAATGACAGAGCCGGCGCCCAAAAACAGCAGCGCCTTGAAACACGCATGGGTCGTCAAGTGGTACATGGCCGCGGGCGGTTCCCCCAATCCCACCGCCATCACCATGTAGCCCAATTGCGACAACGTCGAATACGCCAGGATGCGTTTGATGTCGTCCTGCTGCATCGCAATCAGCGCCGACAGCAACGACGTAAACCCGCCAATCCAGGCGATGACGTGCAGCGAAATGGGGTCGAAAATGAAAAACGCCCGGCAAAGCATGTACACGCCCGCGGCCACCATTGTCGCGGCATGGATCAGGGCGCTCACAGGAGTTGGGCCTTCCATCGCGTCAGGAAGCCAGACGTGCAGCGGAAATTGCGCGGATTTGCCCACCGCCCCGCAGAAAATGAGCAAGCCCACAAGCGTCGTGGCAGTGTCGAAAATCTCCGGGTTCTTGATCATCTGCTCTTTGATGCCGATGAAATTGAGCGTCCCCACCACGCTCCAAACCAGCACGATGCCGGTGAAAAAACCGAAATCCCCCACGCGATTGGTCAGGAATGCCTTCTTGGCGGCGTCCGCCGCGGCGGGGCGCTGATACCAGAAGCCGATCAGCAGATAGCTGCACAAGCCAACCAGTTCCCAGAAAATAAACATCTGGAAGAAGTTATTGCTTACGACTACCCCGAGCATCGAAAAGGTGAACAGGCTCAGGCAGGCGAAATAACGGCTGTACGCAACATCGCCCTTCATGTAGGCGATTGAATAGATATGAATGGCCGAGCCAACACCGGTAACGATCACGAGCATCAGCATGCTCAAAGCGTCAAAGCGCATGCAAAACTCGATGGTCAACCGCCCGACCCGCAGCCATTCGGCGTGAATCTCAGGGGCGCCGCCCGAGAGGAATTCCGCCAACAAACCCAGCGTCAGCAAAAAGGAAACCACCACCGCGCCCACGGACAACGCCGCGCTGAAGCGCGGTTCCTTTTGCAGGAACAGCGTAATCAGCACGGCCGAGAGCAGTGGCAGCAACAGGATCAGCCAGGGCAGCGGTTCCATGGTGGTTATAGCTTCATCGTCGTCAAGTCTTCCACGTGCGTGGTTTGGCGCCGGCGATACAGCGCGACAATTAGCGCCAGGCCCACTGCCACTTCAGAAGCGGCCACGGTGATGATGAAGAACACGATCACCTGGCCGTCAAGATTGTCGTTGAAGCGCGAAAAGGCCACCAACGCAAGGTTGGCGGCGTTGAGCATCAACTCCAAGGACATGTAAATGACCAGGACGTTGCGCCGAATAATCACGCCGACCAACCCGAGAGAAAAGAGCAGCACGCTGACGACCAGGTAATCTTGGAGTCCCACCGGGTTCATCTAAGGTCCTTCCTGCTCAACAAAACCGTGCCGATCATCGCCACCAGCAGCACCAGCGAAATGATTTCAAAAGGCAGCGCGAAACGGGTGAAGAGGTCCCGCCCCAGGGCGATCGTGGAACCCTCGACCAGCGAATTTTCCAGGCTCAAACCGAGCCGCGAGCGATGGACCGTCAGGATCATCACCACCGCGATCAGCCCCACCGCCAACACGCCCAGCGCCGCCGCCGAGGCCTTGATCCGCCGCTGCTCCTCCTCCTTCAAGTCCAGCAGCATGATGACAAACAGAAAAAGCACCATCACCGCCCCCGCATACACCAGCACCTGCACGGCCGCCAAAAAAAAGGCGTGCAGAAGCACGAACAGGCCGGCCATTGACACGATTGTCAACACCAGGAACATCGCGCTCGTCACCGGACTCCGGCTGATGGGATTGGCGATGACCAGCGCCCCGCACAGCAGCGTCAAGACCGCAAAAACATAAAAGAATAACTGGTTCATCTATTTGTGCTTCCACTTCCAAATCCCGTCATTTTGGACGCCGCCCAATTCCAGCAGTTTGGCCTTGTTATAGACCATTTCCTGGCGCGTCAGGCCGGTCAGGGAGTAATCCTTCATCAGGAAGATCGCCTCCTCGGGGCACACTTCCTGGCAGAATCCGCAATAGATGCAGCGCAACATGTCAATATGAAATTCCTGCGGCGCCTTTTCCACGTTGCCCGCTTCCGGCGAACCGCGCGGTCCCGGCGGAGTGATCCGAATGGCCTTGGGCGGACAAATGAATTCACAAAGCTGGCATGAAACGCATTTGACGCGTCCCTCCGGGTCCTTGACCAGGTAGGGCGCCCCGCGATAGCCCTCCGGCACGGGCCATTTCTCCTCCGGATACTGCATCGTGACTTTCTTTTTGAAAAAGTGGCTCACGGTGACGCGGAACCCCCCGATGATGGCCGGCAGATAGAGGCGTTCCCAGAGATTCAATTTCGTTCGCTTGACAATCATTTGATCATTTCCAGAGCCAAAGCCAGATGGCTGTAGCGATAATATTGACCAGCGCCAGCGGCAAAAAGCGGCGCCAGCCCAAATCCATCAACTGATCATACCGGAAGCGCGGCCACATCCACCGCACCCAGATAAACACTCCCATCAATATTCCCACCTTCACCAGGAAAATGGCAATTTGGATCACTCCGATGGCGATGGAATTGCCCGCCGGTTTGTCCAACCCGGCAAAGGGCAGCGTCCAGCCGCCCAGGAACAACGTTACCATCATGGCCGAGGCCGCGATCATGTTGGCGTATTCCCCCATGAAGAAAAGCGCGAATTTCATCGAACTGTATTCCGTATTATACCCGCCCACCAACTCCTGCTCCGATTCCGGCAGGTCGAAGGGCATCCGGTTGGTTTCGGCAAAGGCCGCAATCAGGAAAATGATGAAAGACAGTGGAGAGTAAATTACCAACCAGCCATGCTGGGCCTGGTGCGCGATCACCTGGCCGAGGTTCAAGTCTCCCACGATGAGAAAAACGGGAATGACCGACATCCCCATCGCAATTTCATACGAAATCATTTGCGCGCTGGACCGGATCCCGCCCAGAAAAGGGTACTTGGAATTGGAGGCGTAACCCGCCAGCACGATCCCATAGACGCCCAGCGAAATAATTCCGAAGGTATAAAGTATGCCGACGTTGAGGTCCGCAATCACCATCTTTTGCGCGCCCAGTTGCGATCCGAAAGGAATCACCGCCAGAACCAGCAGCGCCGGTATCATCGTGATCATGGGCGCCAGCCAAAAATAGGTCTTGCGCACGTGCCCCGGCGTAAAATCCTCCTTGAGAAACGCTTTGACGCCGTCGGCCAGCGGCTGCCAGAGTCCAAAGGGCCCCACGCGGTTTGGTCCCAGACGGTCCTGGATGAACGCGGCGACCTTCCGCTCCACGAGCACCGAGTAAGCCACCGACATCATGACCAGGGCGAAAACGCAGAAGATCTTCAGGGCGCTAAAGAGGACAAATTGCGCCGTTGGATCAAGATTGTGAAACCAATTCATCATGCCGTTTGGAAAAAAAATCAAATCGCCACCGTCACACCCAAATCGCCCAGGCCCGCCCACGTCAACCCCCTGAACGCCGGCACTTCCGTCGCCATCTGATTGAACAAGCCCTCGATGCTCCGATAGCCGTTCTGTCCGGTCACCCCCTGTGTCAATTCGTGCAAAAATTCCCATTCTGGCCGCGCGTTGCCTTTGGGCTGAATGTTCTGCATGAACCGCTGCACGCGACCCTTGACATTGACGAAGCTGCCGCGCTTCTCCGCGTGGGCGCATCCAGGCAACAGATAATGCGCCAGCGCAGTGGTCTTGTTGGGCAAAATATCGCTGACAACCAGCAAATCCAGTTTGGCCAGCAAATGGGCGTCCAACCCGGCGTTGGTGACATCTTCTCCAAAGACGATCAGCGTCTTGATTCCGCCTGTGGCGATGCCCCCCGCGATCCTGGGCAGGTTCGACCCCATTGGCGCGGCAGAAATGCCGATGAGCATTGCGCCGGTGCTGTTCGGATTGCGGTCGGCGTTCAAAAGCAGTTTGTCACTCTGGCCGCTGCGCGGGACCGAATCGGTCAATGCCCCAAGTTTATCCGCCAGTTTCTTCAAGAGGTAAAGCTCCTCATTGGTCTGGCGCGCGGAGGCGATGATGGCGACCGAACCGGCGGGCGCCCGGCCCAGAATCGCGGTGATTTCCGCGAGGCTTTGCGGCCACGCCGCCAGGGGATCTGTCACCGTGACTTTTGAGCCTTCAACGAGCCTCAGGCGTTCCGGGGCATTGATCCATTTGTAATTGAGCCGGCCGTGGTCGCACATCCAGCAGGAGTTGACGGCGTTGTTTTCCCGCGGCTCGAAGCGATACACCTTGTCCTCGCGCGAGCCCATGACGATGTTGCACCCGGTGCCGCAACTGGTGCAAATGCTCTTGGTCTCCTTGAGAAACCAGACGCGCATCTGAAATCGAAAATCCTTCGAGGTCAAAGCTCCCACAGGACAGATGTCCACGGTGTTGAGCGTGTAATTGTTGTCGAACATTTTTCCCGGGTATCGCGTCAACGTGCTGTGACTCCCGCGATCGACAAATCCCAGCGCGTCGTCCCCCGCGATGTCTCGGGTGAAACGGATGCACCGCGAGCAGAGAATGCAGCGCTCATCATCCAGGACGATGCGCGGACCCAGTTCCACGTGTTTGGGTTTGTGCACCTTTTCCTCGGCAAACCGGCTGGCCGATTTTCCGTAGTCCACGGAATATTCCTGGAGCTTGCATTCGCCGGCCTGGTCGCAAATCGGGCAATCCAACGGATGATTGATGAGGAGGGATTCCAGCACCGCTTCGCGCATCTGTTTGGTTGCCGCGGACCCAGGATAAATCTCCATCCCGGCAGAAACAGGGGTCGCGCACGAGATGGCGCCGCGGGGCGTGGACGGTTCATAGGGCAGCACGGAGCGGGCGATCTTGGGTGTGCCATCGGCATTGAGCACCGGCTTGCGGTCCGGGCCGATTGCCGGGGTGCCGAATTCCACCAGGCACATCCGGCAATTGCCGACGACGGCCAGCTTGGGATGATAGCAATAATGCGGCACATCGATTCCCGCCAGGGCGCACGCTTGCAACATCGAGGTCTGCTGCAATTTGCCCTGCCAATCCGGCGTCATTTTGGGCACATCGATCTCGCGCCCATCCACCTTGACCTTGAGGGTCTCCGCGGCAGGCGGCGCCGGTTTTTGAGCGGTAGTTGTCTCGTTTGGCATATCCCGGCTTCTTTAAATCGTTGTGGTTTGCATCGACCTTCTTAAGAGCTTGCCGGACTGGCGGCGATTTTCAACCCCGGCGACGGGCCGGCAGTCGCGTTCCTGGCCTCGTCGGCCGCGCCCCGCGCTTCGAACTCGTCCCGGAACTTGTTGACAAAACTCAACACCGGCCACGCGCACGCCTCCCCAAATGCGCAAATCGTCCGCCCCTGGATATTTTGCGCGATGTTCAACAGGTAGTCGGCGTCCCGCTTCCGGCCCTGCCCGTTGCCCAGCCGGTGGAGCGCCTTGGCCAGCCACAACGAGCCTTCCCGGCACGGCGTGCATTGGCCGCAGCTTTCATGCGAGTAAAAATCCGCGATGTTCGCCAGGGCCGCCACGATATCCGTCGTGTCATCCATGACAATGATCGCGCCCGACCCGGACATGCTTCCCGCTTGTTGAAGCGAATCAAAATCGTAAGGCAGATCCAGCATATCGACCTCGACGGCTGTCATTTGGCCGTCCGGCCCCTTTCGTTTCATTTTGATTTTCTCGCCCGCCTTGAACACCTTGGCCGACGATCCTCCCGGGATCACCGCCTTGAGTTTCCGGCCGTCCCGCAGGCCGCCGCCGAAATTCTCGTGAAAAATCATTTCTCCCAGCGTCGCCTTGCCGACCTCGACCTCGAAATAGCCCGGCCTTTTGACGTGCCCGCTGACGCTGACAATGCGCGTGCCCGTGTTATTGGGCGTGCCAAGCTTGGCATATTCCGCGGCGCCCATTTGCATGACATGTTTGACGGCGGCCAGCGTTTCCACGTTGTTGACAATCGTTGGGCACATGTAAAGACCCAGGACCGCTGGAAAATACGGCGGTTTGATGCGCGGATACGGGCGTTTTCCCTCCAACGATTCGATCAGGCCCGTTTCCTCGCCGCAAATGTAGGCCCCGGCGCCGCGATGAACGTGAATCTCCAGATCGAAACCACTGCCCAGTATGTTTTTCCCAAGAAAATTCCTGGCCCGCGCCTCCGTCAAGGCTCGATTCAACAGCCGCGCCCCGTCGGTCATTTCACCCCGGATATAGATATAGGCCAGGTGAACGTCGTTGGCGAAGCACGAGATAATCATGCCTTCGAGCAACTGGTGCGGGTCCTTGTACATGATCTGGCGGTCCTTGAACGTGCCCGGTTCCGATTCGTCCGCGTTGCAAATCAGGTAGATCGGCTTGCCGCTCTTGCGATCGACGAACGACCACTTCAATCCGCACGAAAATCCCGCGCCGCCCCGTCCGCGCAATCCGGAGATTTTCACCTCGTCGCGGATTTGCTCCTGCGCGGAGACGGTTTTGCCATCCGGCTGGTCTTTGGGGGCGATGGCAAGGGCCTTTTTCAGCACTTCATAGCCCCCATTGCGCAGATAGCAATCCAGGTCCGTCGTGTAACCGGGCCGATCAATGTTTTTCAATATGAGCCGATATTGTTGCGGCATATCTTGACTCCGGCGTCAAACTCTTTACATTCTCCAAACGCGCGCTTGCCCGATGGTGTAACGGTAGCACAGCAGACTCTGGATCTGTTTGTCATGGTTCAAATCCATGTCGGGCAGCCAATTCGCATTGGGGGCCGGGTTGTTTTTCATTGTTTGCAATTCGCCATGATTTCGTCGGCCTTTTGGTTGGTGACCCCTTCATAAAAATCGTCATTGACCATCACCACCGGCGGCGTCCCGCAACTGGCCAGGCATTCGACAAATTCGACCGTGAATCGGCCGTCCGGCGTGGTCTGGGGGCCATGCCCCGCGACGTCCAGGCCAAGCTTCCTGCAAATATGTTCCCGCAATTCATGGCTGCCGCCCAGCGCGCAGCTTAATGTTCTGCAAATCTTGATCTGGTATCGGCCGCTTTTCTCCTGGCGGAACATCGGGTAGAACGTGACCATCTCGTAAATGTTGATCGGCTGCAATTCCAGTTTCCCGGCCGTCCATTCAATAGCCTCCTGCGAAATCCATCCCAAATGCTCCTGAATCGCATGCAACACCATCAGCGACGCGCTGCGCTTGGCCGGATAATGCGTGATCAACTCGTCGATCTCCGACTCGACAGTCTTTGGAATTGAAAAACTCATGTCGAGTGCAGCGCTATGCGATTGCCTTCGCTGTCCAATACCACCGCGCGAAATCCATACGGCCCGATTTGATGTTTGGCCTTTAAAATTTTCCCGCCGTTTTTGACGACCGTCGCGGCAGCCTCGTCGAGACGGCCTTCACAATTGAGGTAAATCAGCGGTCCCTCCGCCGAAGGCTTGGAGTCATTGGTGACGCACAGGCATCCGCCGACCCCGTCCTTCGATTCAAACGCCGCGATTGCCGTGCCTTCCCACGATTGTTTTTCGATGTTTATGCCGAGGATGGCGCTGTAAAATGTCACCGCGCGGTCAATGTCTTTGACAGGAATGTCGCACCAAACGATATGATTTTTCATAGTTCCTTTCCTTTAATGGCCGGCTTAACGGTCACACTCGCCCATGACGAAATCCAGCGAACCGAATATCGCCACCGTGTCGCTCATCATGTGCCCCGGCAACAAATGCGACAGGATGCTCAGACTAACAAACGACGGCGCCCGGATTTTCAGCCGGTTGGGCGTCCCGCCGCCTTTGCTGTTGATGTAAAAGCCCAGCTCGCCTTTCGGATTCTCCGCGCTGAAATAAACTTCCCCCGGCGGCGCGTTTACGCCCTCGGTCACCAGGATGAATTGATGGATCAATTCCTCCATGCTCGTCAACACTTTAAATTTGGAGGGCAGCGTGATTTTTCCGTTGGCCACGTCGATCGGTTCCTTGGCCGTGTTGTCGGGGCCGCCCGGGATCTTGTCCAGGCATTGCGCCAAAATGCGCACGCTCTGCCGCATCTCTTCGATCCGCACCAGATACCGGTCGTAGCAATCCCCCACCGAACCGACGGGGATTTCAAATTCCAACTGGTCATAGACCAGGTAGGGATGCGCCTTCCGCAAGTCGAACTCCATCCCGCTCCCGCGGAGGTTCGGGCCGCTCAAACCGTAATCAATGGCCACCTCGCGCGGGATGATCCCGATGTCGCGGTTGCGATCGACAAAAATCTTGTTCCTCGTAAGCAGCTTTTCAGTTTCATCGATGTTGCGCACCACTTCCCCCAGAAACTTGCGGCATTGGGCGACCCATCCGGGAGGCAGGTCGCGCGCCAATCCCCCGATGCGCGTGTAACTGGTCGTGAAGCGCGCGCCGGTCAGCGACTCGATCAGGTTGTAAATCTTCTCCCGCTCGGTAAAGGTGAACAGGAAAACCGTCAACGCTCCCACGTCCATCGCCATGGACCCCAGCCCGAGCAAATGCGCCGAAAGCCTCGCCAGTTCGCAGCAGATCACCCGGATGTATTGGCACCGTGGCGGCAGCGCCGTTTCGATGCCGAGCAATTTCTCCACCGCCATCGCATACGCCACGTTGTTGGCCAGGGGCGCCAGGTAATCCAGCCGGTCCGTGTACGGGATGAACTGGTTGTAGGTCATGTTCTCGGCGATCTTTTCGTCGCCCCGATGGAGGTAGCCGATGTCCGGAGTCGCCTTGGTGATGATTTCCCCGTCCAGTTCCAGCACGATCCTGAGCACGCCATGAGTGGCGGGATGGGAAGGCCCCATGTTGAGGATCATTTTTTCCCCGTGAATGTCCTGCAACTCCCCCGCCGCATCCGCCGCGCGGGCCGCGGAATCACGAACCTGAATGTCCTGAGTTTCTGGCATGTTAATTTTCAGTCAGCGCAATCAAATAGGCTGAGTCTAAAAAGAGTTGTTTCATCGCTCTGATTTTCGGGTCCCGTTCAAATAGTCTTCAAAATGTTCCGACCAATCCGTCGGCCCTTCCAGGTTCATCGTTGCGAGGGCCCGCAAAAGCGACTTGCCGTCCGCTTTCTTTTCTTCGCCGGAAGTGCTGACAACCAGATGAACCTTGCAATTCGGCTGTAGGTTCACCGGCGTTTCCGGTCGAAAAACTTTGCCGTCAAAAAACGCTTCGATCGCTTGTGTCATAACGCTCTATTCCTTCCGCCCAGGCGGATCAAACAGCCGACGGTGAACGCGCCCATGTTACGTCTTGCCTTTCTCAATCGTGCCCGGCCCGTGCGAGTGGCCGTGGTTATCCTTGATGTCACGCCGCCGTTCCAGCCGCGCGTTGAGTTCGACGTCGTCGGTCTGCGGCAGCCGCACTCGCGGCTCGCGCGCAGTGGCGCTATTGCCCCCGGCGATCGTCACAAACGGACCGCCTTCCAGCGGCGCCGACTCCGTAAAGGCCACCTCCGGGATGCTCGTCGGCTTGCCAGCCAGCGGAAAATCCTTGCGCAACGGATAATACGGATATCCGTCCCACATCAAAATCCTCCGCAAATCCGGGTGATTCCGAAAGATGATTCCCATCATGTCAAATACCTCCCGTTCGTGCCAGTCGGCGGTCCGCCAAACACCCGTCACAGTCGGCAATTCCGATTTTTCCTCGCCCACTCCCGTCTTGATCCGCACCGCGCAACGATGGCCGTAGCCGTAAAGGTGATAGAGGACCGTCCAGCGGGGGTCCGTTCCGTAATTATCGACGCTGGTGATGTCCACCAGGTAATCGAAGCCCAATTCTTTCTTGGCAAATTCGCACACTTCGGCGATGCATTCCGCGTCGGTGAGCGTGACGGTGATTTCGCCCCGGAACTCCACCGGCTCGGAGATCAAGTCTCCAAACCGTGCCTTCAACTGTTGCGCAAGTTCGCGGGCGGTCATGGAAATTCAACAACCCTTCGGCGGACCCTTCAGGCCCGTCTTTGCAGCGCAAGAAACGGCTCTTTGGCCACCTTTCCTTGCAGTTTAATCAACGCATCCAGCAGCGCCTCCGGGCGCGGCGGGCATCCGGACACATAAACATCAACCGGGATGATCCCGTCGACCCCTTGTAACACCGCATAACTTCGGTACATCCCGCCCGTCGAGGCGCAAGCTCCCATCGCGATGACCCATTTCGGTTCGGCCATCTGTTGGTAAATCCTCTGCACCGCTGTCGCCATCTTATAAGTCACCGTCCCAGCCACGATCATCACATCGGATTGCCGGGGGGAAAAACGCATGACCTCCGACCCAAATCGGGCGATGTCGAATCGGCTGGCGCCGGCGGCCATCAACTCAATGGCGCAGCAAGCCAGCCCCATCGGCATCGGCCACAGTGAATTCTTGCGGAACCAGTTGATCGCCGAATCCAATCGCGTGTGGACCACGTCGCCCTCAATCTTGGAATTGTAGCCGATTTCTGTTGTCGTCTGCATGCTGCGTTTGTCGAAAACCGACGATTCAATAAACATCCGAAAAGAAAGTGAGGCAAGCACTTTGTGCTTTTTTTCACAAGGACCGCCTCCAAGGCCTTTGCGCGTCTTGCGTCGACCTACAGAAGCCTCCCGGCCGCTCGTTCACGCTCAAGGAATTGGCCGGGCTTGAGTACGGCCAGGCCGTAAAACGGCTTCTTCATCAATCCCCCGAAGTCGGCCCAGTCGAGCGTCAGGAGAACGTCAGCCCAGGCCAGAGCGCTGAAGAGAATCGGCTTATCTTTTCCGGCGGGGAATACCACGGGCAGCCCGAGCGTGAGCACGTCCTCCATTACCAGCAGGCTGGGCCGCAACCGCGCCCAATTCGCGCTTGCGGATGGCGGGAAATCCGGGAGGTTCCGAAGCACCTCTTCAATTACATAAGGGGTCGTGACCAGCACCCAACCATTGGCCGATGCGCGGCGAAAGATTTCGCGAGAAGCACCGGTCATCGAGCCGCAGGCGGCCAGGAGGACACTGGTGTCCGGAAACAGCCTCACTTGCCTTGCTCAAAGCGGCGCATGTCGGCTTCATCTTCCGCGATCCACACCGCCATCTGGTCGCGGGAAAACTTTCGTGGTTCAGGCATCGGGAGTCCTTGCCCGCGCAACCGGGTCGCGAGAAACAGCATTAGTTCCTGTTTCTCTTCCGGGGCCAGCGCTTCCGCTGCCGCCTCAATTTCATCGAGCTTGCTCACGCCTGTAAACTATCATACGCGAAGCAACGTCTCAACAACCGAATTAATTGCCTCGAGCGATTCCCCCGCCTTGTCGAAATCTGACATCCCGGCACGCCGGAGCAGCGTCAAGGTGCGCCCGGTTGCTCCACCGCCGGAAAAAGTCGCTTGTCTCCATCTCCCGTTCAGGTACTAAAACAGTGTATGCCCAAAAAAAGAGCGTCCTTTGAAGTTGTTCGGTCCGAAATTTCCACTCCGCATGTCAGTCGGCGGCATTTTATCTACACTTCCGCGCTTGCGGCGGGAGCGCTGGCAGCCAGTTTGCCGGCCTGCGCCACGCGACCAAAATTCAAATCGCCCAATGAGAAACTCGACATCGCCGGCATCGGCACCGCGGGTCGGGCGGCGGCGGATTTGGAAGGAGTTTCGGGCGAGAACATCGTCGCGTTGTGCGATGTGGACGCCAACAGCCTGGCAGACGCGCTCAAGAAATATCCCGGCGCCAGGACCTACTCGGATTATCGCGTGATGCTTGACAAGGAGGCGAACATCGACGCGGTGACCGTCGCCACACCGGATCATCACCATGCCCCCGCGGCGATGCGCGCCATGAGGGCCGGCAAACATGTTTATGTTGAAAAGCCCCTGACCCACACCGTGTGGGAGGCGCGCCAAATGACTCTGGCCGCGCGCAAATACGGTTTGGCCACCCAGATGGGCAACCAGGGCCACTCCGGGGAGGGCATCCGCCAGCTTTGCGAAATGATCTGGTCGGGCGCAATTGGAAATGTCGCCGAAGTCCATTGCTGGACAGATCGCTCCAAGGGTTGGTGGGCGCAGGGCACGACCCGGCCCCCCGGTTCCGACCCGGTGCCTTCCTATTTGAATTGGGACAATTGGCTTGGCCCGGCGCCGGAACGGCCTTATCTCCATCTTTGGCCCGAGGATCTGCAAACCCGTCTGGCCAAAGGCGTTTACCATCCGTTTTCCTGGCGGGGATGGTGGGATTTTGGCTGCGGCGCCCTGGGCGATATGGCTTGCCACATCATGGATTGTCCGCAATGGGCCTTGAAGCTCGGCCCTCCGACCACTGTCGAACTGGTTTCCTCATCCGAACGCGTGCCCGAAATGCCGCCCGTCATGTCCATTCTCCGTTACTCCTTTCCGGCGCGCGGCGATTTGCCGCCCTGCGCGCTGACCTGGTATGATTCGGGCCAGAAACCGCCAAAGCCCGCCGAGTTGGAGGCGGCCGAACTGGACAGCAACGGGGCGCTTTTTATAGGTGACAAAGGCAAGATCATTTGCGGCGTTTACGGCGCAAAACCGCAACTGCTCCCGGAATCCAGCATGGCCGACTACAAGCGCCCGCCCAAGACCATTCCGCGCGTGCCTGGCAACGAGCCGCACCTGGACTGGATTCGCGCCTGCAAGGGCGGGCCGGCGGCATGCTCCAATTTCGATATATCCGGCCCTTTCACCGAATGGGTCCTTCTGGGCAACCTGGCCATCCGGCTGAACCAAAAGATCGAATGGGACTCGGAAAACCTTCGAGTCAACAATATCCCCGAGGCCGAAGAGCTCATTCGCGGAAGTTATCGCGCGGGTTGGGAAATTTGAAATAAGGGACGTGGGAGCGGCAAAAATGGCGCAAAATTCAGTTCGCGGGCGCCAGTGAAATAGCTCCGTGTAGCCAGGCAAAGAACTCTTGCGCCCGGCCGCCAATCTGGCAGAGAATTGAACTTGTCTGCGAATGGTTGCGCGCAGACCGCCATGAGCGTTTACCGGCACATTCCCAGTCCGCCTTTGGGACAGCATGTCGAGTGGCTGTGGTACTATGACGACTTTCAGCCCGACCACGACCGCGAGCATGTTTTGCCCCAAGGCGCCTTCGACCTGATGTTCAATCTCGAGGATCGTCCGCGAAAGCTTTATGATCGGGACAATGCGGGCCGATTTAATTCCTTCAAGCGCGGCTGGCTTTCCGGAGCCCACGAGGAGTTTCTGATTATCGACGCGCTGCCCCGCTCATCGATGATCGGCGCGCATTTCAAACCCGGCGGCGCGGCCAGATTTCTCGTTCCGCCCGCGGGCGAACTTTGCCGGCAGGTGGTCGAGGTGGACGCCCTATGGGGTGCAGGCATCTGGGAATGGCGCGAGCGGCTCCTGGCGGCGCCGGATGCGCGAGGCAAGTTCGGGGTGTTCGAGCAAATGCTCCTGAATCGGCTGGCCGCCGCCGGCGCCAAACCGGGTGGGAACAGGGGTGTCTCTTGGGCCATCGGCCAATTCATGCGCGAGCCGCATTTGCAAAGCATCGCCGCCGTTTCGCACGATCTGGGCGTGAGCCACAAGCAATTCATCGAACAATTCCGCCGCGAAGTCGGGCTGACGCCCAAACTCTTTTGCCGCATTCGACGCTTTCAGGAGGTCCTCAGGCGCATTCAGTCTCAAAAGACGGTCAACTGGGCGGATGTGGCCTGTAGTTGCGGATACTTTGACCAGGCGCATTTCGTCAAGGATTTCGTCTCTTTCGCCGGGTTCAATCCAACGGCTTATCTGGACCAGCGGTTCGATCCCGACTGGAATTTCATCCGGGCCGCCGATTGAGGAGGGAGGTGAAATTTTTCCAATACAATCCAATGGGAACGTGCAAAATGAACGCCGCCATGAACCACAAAACAATTCAACCCATGAAAAAACGAAAAACGGCCGTTCTCGCGGCCTTTGTGGTGACGGCTTTTGCCGTCGCCGGGGCCGAAAACCCCTCACTCAATCCCCATCTGGCTCCGCTCGAGCCGCTTCTGGGCAAAACCTGGAAGGGTACCTTCAAGGGCTCCAAGCCGGACAAACCCATAGTGGATGTCCAACACTGGGAACGCGCCCTCAATGGCCAGGCTGTGCGCCAGGTCCATTCGATCAATAATGGAGCCTACGGCGGCGAGACCATGTTCATCTGGGATGATAAAAAACAGACCATCGCCTATTACTACTTCACCACCGAAGGATTCATGACCACAGGCACCCTCCAGAGCAGGGAAGGCCACATCGTGACCAGCGAACAGGTCAGCGGCGACGCCGACGGTGTAACTGAAGTTCGCGGGACGAGTGAAATCCAGCCCGACGGCAAATTTCACGTCAAAGCGGAATACCTCAAGAATGGACAATGGGTCGCCGGCCACGAAGTCACATACGAGCAGGACCCCTCGAGCGAGGTCGTCTTCAAATAAGCCCCTCGGCCGTCGCCAACGGGCCATTCGGATTGCGCGCAATCATTTGCGCATTTCGTTGCGCAATGAGTTGTATGCTTGTCTCCCATTCTTAACCACATCCAAAGCCGGGCCGCTTCGCAAATCACGATTGACATTTTTCCGCGCAGACGGTCTGATTGCCGCATTGCCGTATAGTCAAACACAATCATGAACGAGAGCCCATCCCCATCCGTCGCCCCTAACATTCACTCCCACCGCCTTTTATGGGCGGGCTTTATGGCCATTCTGGCTGAGGGCGTCGGCTTCGCCGTCCGCGGGGGCATTCTTGGGCAGTGGGCGCAGCAATACGGTTTCACCAATACGGAATTGGGCCTGATCACCGGGGGAGGATTGACCGGTTTCGGCGTGATCATCATTCTTTCCAGCCTCATCGCGGACAAAGTTGGCTACGGCACCTTGATGTTCAGCGCGTTTGTGCTTCATGGGTTGTCGGCCATCGTGACCCTGGGAGCCGGGATGGCTTTTGCATCGGGCGGCAAACCGGCGGCGCTTCATTGTTTGATCGTGGGAATGTTTCTCTTTGCGATGGGCAACGGACTCTGCGAAGGCGTCGCCAATCCCCTGGTGGCGTCGCTCTTTCCAAAAAAGAAGGCCCATTACCTGAATATTCTGCATGCCGGCTGGCCGGGCGGATTGATTCTCGGCGCGCTGGCTTCCTACTTCATGTCGGGCGGCGCCACTCCGGTCGCCTGGCAAATTCAGATGTGCCTGTTCCTGATTCCCGTCGCCCTTTACGGCATCATGCTTTTTGGCCAGAAATTCCCGAAATCCGAGGCCAAAGAACACGGCGTGAAGTATACCGACATGCTCAAGGAACTCGGCATGGGCGGGGCGCTGATTCTCTGTTTCCTGCTGGCGCTGTGGTTGCACGACCTTGCGGGCGGGTTGGGGCTTCCCGATTATCTGGGTTGGGTGGGAGGCGGCGTTTTGTTACTGGCTTTTGGGATGGTGACGAAATTTTCGCCGGGATACTTCCTCATGGTCCTGCTCCTGCTGATTCATTCGATGCAGGGATATGTCGAACTGGGCACGGATTCGTGGGTCAGCAAGATCACCGGCGCCATTCTGGTTTCGCCGCAAAAGGGCCTTCTGGTGTTCGTTTATATTCAGGGGTGGATGTTTGCCCTGCGCTTTTTTGCCGGCCCGATCATCCATAAGGTTTCTCCGCTCGGATTGATGTTAATCAGCACGATTCTCGCTTCAATCGGCTTGACGCTGCTCGGCCACGCGGACTCGGCGATATTCTGCGTCGCGGCCGGCACGGTCTATGCCATCGGCAAAACCTTCATGTGGCCCACGCTTTTGGCCGTTGTCTCGGAACGCTTCCCGAAGGGCGGCGCGATCACCATTGGCGCAATGGGCGGAGCCGGCATGTTGTGCGCGGGATTGCTGGGCGGTCCGGGCATCGGGTTCAACCAGGACAATCACGCCGCCACCAAACTTCTGTCGGAAAACCCGGAAGTTTTCAAACGATACCAGGCGGAAGCCCCCAATACGTTTTTGTTTTTCCAAACAACGGGTCTCGACGGTTCGAAAGTTGGCGTGCTTGACGATAATGGCGCGGATTTGGCCAAGCAAAATCAAAGCGATCCCAACATCGCCAAGTTGAGCGCCTGGTGGGCGGGCGCCAAAGCCACGGCTGCCCAGGACGCACCAATAGTGACCGCCGCCGAATTGCACGGCAGCAAGATGGCCATGCGGATTACCGCTGTGATCCCGTTGTTCCAGGCATTCCTGCTCCTGTGCATCCTCATCTATTTCCGGTCCAAGGGCGGCTACAAACAAGTCCACATCGAAGGCGAAGGCGCCGCGGCGCGGGAAGTGCCCTGATCGGCGCCCCGCTACGGCCTGCAATTAACTGCCCTTCAGGCCAGCAGCGCGCGGCAGGCGGCGCGCAACGGTTCGAGATTCCGCTTTGAGCGCGCTTCAATGTAGCAGCGGAACACCGGCTCCGTCCCGCTGGCGCGAAACGCAACCCACTGGCCATCGGCCAGGATAAATTTGAAACCGTCCATGGTGATCCGCTTTTCCACGGGAAAAGCGCCGATTTTTGCCACGCCGCCAGACAACCGGGACAACAAGTCTTCCCTTTTGGCCGGGTCAATATGAATATTGATCCGATCGGTGAAAAAGTCCCCGCCAAGTTTCGTGATCTCCTTGAGAATCGCTCCGAGCGATTTGCCCGACGCCGCAACCAATTCCGCCATCAGCAAACAGGCCAGGATGCCGTCTTTTTCCGGCACGTGGCCCCGCACGCTCAAGCCGCCGGACTCCTCGCCGCCGACGATGACCGGCTCGCGTTCCATGATCGCGCCGATGTATTTGAAACCCACCGGCACTTCATGGACCCTGACCCCAAAGCGGGCCGCCACGGCATCGACCTGATGGCTGGTCACCACCGTGCGCACGGCCGCGCCCTTCCAGCCCCGATGTTTGGCCAGGTGATAGAGCGTCAAAGCCAGGACCTGGTTGGGTGTAATCCACGTGCCGTCGCAATCGATCACGCCGAATCGATCCGCGTCGCCATCGGTCGCCAATCCGAGTCGGACTTTTCCGGCGCGCGCCAGCGCGGTCAACCCGGTCAAATGCGCTGCCGCCGGTTCGGGCGGATGGCCGCCGAAGAGCGGGTTGGGATCGTCGTGGAGCACGGTCAACGCCGCCCCCGCCTCCTCGAGCAGCGCGTCCAAATAGCCATGCCCGCAACCGTGCATCAAATCGACGCCGATTTTCAAACGCGCCTTCTTGATCGTCGAAAAATCGACCAGCCTCCGGATTTGCCTGAAATATTCGGCCCGCGGATCAATAGTTTTGCATTCGAACGTGCCTATAATGCCTGCGTTAAAACTCCAGTTTTGCCGTTGCAGGCGGGCGATGGTTTCCTCCATCTGCCGGGTGACTTCGGGCGGCGCGCCGGCCCCGTCGTGCCGGGAAAATTTGAACCCCGAGTATTCCGGCGGATTATGGCTGGCCGTGATATTTACGCCGCCGACGGCTTTGCGTTTGCGGATGGTAAAGGCCAGCACCGGTGTGGGAGTATCGCGATTGCAGAGCAAGGGAGTCACTCCGTTGGCCGTGAAAACTTCCGCCGCGGCCAGCGCGAATTGGCGCCCCAGAAAGCGGCAGTCATAAGCGATAATGACATTGGGCCGGCGTCCGTGAATATCGGATTGCGGGTTGGCCCGCTCGGCTTTGAGATACTCGGCCACGGCCTGGCTGGCCAGGTGAACGTTGCCGAAGGTAAAATCCCGCGCGATCAGAGCGCGCCAGCCCGCGGTGCCGAAGCGAATGGTTGGAGAGCTCACCGTCCCCTGTTCATCAGATGGGTTCTAATGTTTCCAATCAAATGCGTCTTTCTTCAAAGCATAGAGGTAGCCGATGAAGAGAATAAGCATGAAGCAGACCATTGATCCCAGGATCAGTCCGGGGTCTTCGGAGAGCATCTGACGGAAGTTCACCGCCCACGGATAAAGAAACACCACCTCGATATCAAACAGAATAAAAAGCATCGCCACCAGGTAGAATTTCACCGAAAGCCGCGTGTTCCCCTCCCCGACCGGCAACATGCCGCATTCATAAGCCGTATCCTTGACACGCGTACGCCGGGCGCGCTTCCCTATAAGGACGGAAAGTACAAGCGTGCCGAGGGCAAAGCCCACGGCGACGATCCCCAGCAGCACCACCGGTATATATTGCATCAACTGCGAGTTGGACGCGTCCATCGCAAAAAAGTTAGACGGCCCGCCGCCGCTTGGCAAGGCGGGAATGTTTCCACACTTATAACCGATGGTTTCCGGGAGGGGCGAGCGCCGCGAGTCCCAAATATAATCGGGGCGTCGCGGCGCTCCGCCCTCCCGAAAATTGTCATACGCCCCTTATAATCGTGTCATCTTGACCACGATGTAGATGCCCTGGATGACGGCCAGAACCAGCATCGCAATGCCGGAGCCGTGCTCGATTCGCAGCAAGGTGCGTTCGGTGAATTGCTTGTGGCGGCGCGATACCGCGTAGCTCAATCCGGTAAACCACAGGACTGTGGCCGCCCCAACACCCGCCACGCACGACGCCACCCCTTCCTTGGATGCCGGAACCCAATCGCGCGAGCGGAAATGGGCCGCCAGCACGATCCAGAACAGAAACACTCCCGGATTGCCCAACACCCGCACGAAACCGATGGCGAAGGCGGAATGCGGCACCAATTTCTCCTTGATGCGCGCCTCGACCGGCGCGATCGATGGGATGCGTTTGGCCCTCAGAAAGTGGACGCCGAGGTAAAGCATAAAAACGAAACTGACCAGCTCGATCGAGGCGTTCATGACTTTGCCCGTGAAAAAGGAGGCGAAACCGGTAAACGCCAGCGTGCAGTAAATGACCTCCATCATCGAGGCGCCCAACCCGATCATCGTCGCCCAGAGCAATCCGGACCGCGCCCCTTCGTTGATGATGGTGAGGTTGACCGGTCCCACCGGCACCGACAGAATGAACCCGCTGAGAAAGCCGGTCAGGACCGCCAGAAGGAGGGGATGTTGATCCAGCATGTCAAAGTGTGAGCCCGGTTTCCTCGTCCTCTTCCTCCTCGATCCCCTTGCGGACCTTGCGGGAAATCCGGGGACGAATGAACCCGTAGAGGAGGTAGAGGGTAAATATGATCGGCAGCACGATCGGAAGAATCAAACCCCGCAGGATTACCAGTGCGGCGGCAAAAATGATGGCGACAATGGTCTTGGCGAAGGTGCGTTTGGCCCGCAAATCCAGCGTCTTGAACGACGGATATTTCACCTCGCTGACCATCATCACGGACAGGAACAACAACAACCCCGGCAGGATCAAGCTCCAGGGCGGATGCGCCAGGTCCCGGTCGGTTTGGTCTCCCCACAGTAGGAACAGGGTCAAAGAGGCGACCAGCCCAGCCGCGGCCGGGATTGGAAAACCGAGGAATTCCTTGCCGCCCCCTCCCCCTTCCATTGCCGCCAGACAATTGAACCGCGCCAGCCGCAAAGCCCCGCAAATCAGGTAAATCGAAGCGACGAACCACCCGATCTCCGGATGATTGGAAAAGACCTGCCTCAGAACAACCCGGTGAATCAGAAATGCCGGCGCCGCTCCAAACGAGATCAAGTCCGCCAGAGAATCGAATTCACGGCCAAACGCGCTTTCCACTCCGCCCATGCGGGCCAGACGGCCATCGAGCAAATCGAATATGCAGGCCAGTAAAATAAATGCCAGGGCGATCTTGATGTCCCCCTGCCCTATCTTCGCCTCCACAATCTTGCTCAGCGCGACAAATCCGCAAAACAGATTCCCGGCCGTCATCAGGTTCGGCAGGAAATAAATCTGCAACGCCGGAGCCGGTTTTTCCGTTTCGCGTTCCATACGTCAGGGTTTTGCCGCCACCACCGTTTCGCCGCCCACCACTTTTTGGCCCAGGCTGACTTTGATTTGGTAGCTCAGCGGCACGTAAAGATCGCACCGCGACCCAAATTGGATGAGGCTGATGCGTTCACCCCGCCGCAGGTCCTCGCCGGGCTGGATAAACGGAACAATCCGCCGCGCCAGTACGCCGGCGATCAACCGGAGGCCGACTTTTTCCGCGGCTGTTTCGGCCGAGTCAAACTCGATGAGCACGTTTTCGTTGTGCGCGGCGGAATCGGTCCGGAGGGCGCTGATGAATTGGCCGGCAGTGCGCGTGACGCTGGCAATCCGCCCGCTGACCGGCGCGTTTTGCACATGAATATCGATGACCGAGAGGAAAATGGACATGCGGTGACACGGCGCGCCCCAAACCTTGGACTCACCCAGTTGTTCGATGACATCGACTTTGCCGTGTCCGGGTGAAACGACGAGTCCCGCGCCCTGGGGAGTATTGGCATTCGGATCTCGGAAAAAATAAAGGGTGAACAGCGAAAAGAGCAGCCAAAGGACTCCGGCCACCAGCGCCGGCACCGTCCCTGCCCTCAATAACCAGCCGGCGGCCCCGATCACGCATGCCGCGAACAGCGCCATAAATATCAGTTTGAGGGCCGCGCATCGCGCTTTCCCGGCGTATTTCATTTCTCTAGCTTATGTTTAAGGCACGATCACCCGCAAGACTTTCGGCGCCACCGAAAACGTCGCCGGCAGTTCCCCCGCGTTCTCGCCGTCCAATTGCACCAGGACGCGCCTGTCGCTGCTGAGCTTGAAGTTTGAAGAGCGCAAGTGCAGCGCGGGGCAAAACCGGTACAATCGCCCCGTCACGATCCCCAATCCGAACTCGACGATGCGCCGCATCGAGAGCTTTTCAATGACGCAAATATCCAGCAACCCGTCCTGCAAAGACGCCTCGGGAAACACCGCGAAGCTTCCCCCGTAAAACCGCCCGTTTCCCAGCAAAACCAGTTGGCCGGCGGCACGGTTTCCGGCCTCGACGGTGATCAACGGTTGCTCTTCCCGGGCCGCCCGAAGCCCGGCCCACACGTAAGCCAGCGGCCCGAATTTTTTTTTTAGTTCCCAGCTTACCAATTCGATGGCGCGCGAATCGACTCCCGCTCCTCCAAGTTGCAGGAAATAGCGGCTCTCCGCCTTTCCGTTTCCGGTGAATTCGGCCCTTCCCAAATCGACGGCCTGTTCCCGGCCCGCGGCAATGGCTTTTGCCATGCCCCCCACCGTGCGCGGCAAACCCAATTCGCGGGCGAAGACATTGACCGTTCCCAGCGGCAGAATGCCCAGGCGCGAGGCGGCAAAGCCCCCCGGAACGTCACCGATGCCGTTGACGACTTCGTTGGCCGTGCCGTCGCCGCCCGCGGCGACCACCGTGGAAAAACCCTCGCGAACCGCCTGGGCAGCCAGGCTGCGGGCCTGTCCCTGGGCGACCGTTCGGCGCACGACACAGCCCGGATGCAGCGAAGTAAGCTCTGAGCAAAAAGCCTCCGCTTTCTCCCCTCGTGCGGAGGGATTGAAGATGACGCATGTTTGCACCGCCAATCCGAATTACGATGCCGACATTGCGGCCGTACCTATGGCATTGGTCAGAACACTGGAGACTTGCTCAATCTCTGTCATTTGCTGCGAGGAGAGGGAAAGATTCATCCCTTCGGTGGGGAACCAGACTTTGCACGGAACTCCCAATTCGGTCTGGAGGAGTTGCACCAGGTAATCGGATCGGGAAGCGCCGCCGGTTATCAATACCTTGCTGACTGTCTTTTCCCGCTGGTGCTCAAAGAAATCAATCGACGCCCGCAGTTCGCGCCCAAGCGCCGCCACCAGTGGTTGCAGATGCGTTTCAACTTCCTGCGGCATGCCGACTTTTATTCCTTCGGCTTCCGCATACGTGATGTTCATCGCCTCGGACAATCCCGCGGTGAGCCTGTCTCCGCCCAGTTCAACCGACCGGCTCAAGCACAATTCCCCCTCCGACAGGATGCTGATGCTGGAAGTCTTGAATCCCAGGTCCACCAACGCGAGGGTTTCCTTGGTGAATGCTTCGGGCTGCGAGAATTCCAGGGCGTTCGCCGGGCCAAGCAGGGCCAATGTGATCTGGCTTGGCGTCAACCCGGCGGCCTTGACCGCGGATGCCAGGCTCAGCAGCAACTCGCGCCGCGTTCCGCCGACCCAGACTTTGTACTTGGTAACTCCGGCCTTGGATGGCTCGGACACGTTCTTGCCGCGCGGCGGCAGAATGTAGCAATCGAAAATGTAGTCTTTCAGGTCCTGCTGCAGATAATTCTTGGAATTGAACTTCAACATTTGGCGCATCTCCGGCGCAGGCATCAACGGGAATTCGGCCGTGCGCAAAATCGAGTCGCCCGCGCCGATGGCAACTATGACCTGGCGGGTTTTTGGCTGCATCGCTTCAAAAATCCCCTTGAGATGTTCCGTCAGCAGTCCCTGCGGGAGCACCTTGTCGTAAACGGGCGCGTCCTGGACGGCGAACCGGGACAGACTGAAGCTGTCGTCTTTGCGGTCCAGGAGCACGGCTTTGGTCGTGCGCGTCCCCAGATCCACGGCGAAGATTTGGTCCCGCTTTTTCCCGTTTTTGAATAGATTCATCATGGGTTTATTTTAACATCCTTGCCCAGCAATCGGAAGGAATTTAATAGGCGCGCGAAATCGAGCTTTTCTTTTTCGAATTCGGAGCTGTTGCACGAGAAGGCCAATTCAACACTGCCTTCGGGATACGCGACGTAGGTGTCGCGGATGCGCTGCAACTCGCCAGTGACTGCGGGCTGGAAGAGGTCAAAGGACTGGGCCGGGCCAAAATCTGTGAACGAGGCAGACGATGTCACCAGGGAAGCGCCCGGATGATTGGCCGCCACTTGATCGCGCAGGTCGTTTTGCTTCGGCAGCGCTCCCGCGTAGTTGGTGCCAAACCGCACGGAGATCGCGCTGGCGCCGCTGGCAGATGTGAAGATGATCGACCGGCTGTCGGCCTGGACCTGCGGCCCATATCCTATTGGAATGGAAATGGCAAACCGCTCATTGTCGGTTTCCACCAGCAGGATATTTTCGCGTCCGCCTTCCGCCATCGGTAGCGTGGCGGGAGTCGCTTTGAAGTCGGCTTGTGCCAGGGCGGACCACGACGCGCCCAACATCAACATCATCATGCACTGGAGGAAGCGGCGCGTCATGGCTCAAAAGTTGGCCGCCGTGGTACCCGCCGGCAGGCTTGACCATTGGTCCCGGATGATGTCGATGACTCGCGGCGTCAACGGCGGAAGTTCCAAAGGATTGGTGAAATTCTGATCGAAGGTCCAGTTTCGAACCGGCGGATTATACACCGAGCCGGTTCCGGGCCACCGCGCGTTGGCAATCTGGCTGGGAAACATCTCGACCATCGACCCGTTGTAAAAGAAATCAACCCCGGTCCAGCTTTCCAGGAACCGGACAAAGTTCTCCACGCCGCCGCTGTAGTAGGTTCCGTTGGATGGAACATTTCCCGTCAGCAATGCGGCGTTAACCGTGTCCTCGCTGGCGTCGCGCGCGGCGATGCCCAGCGCGCTATTGGCCGGATTCCAGGCCGGGGACAAAATGGTGACCGCGTCGGCGAACACAGCACTCGGGAGGGTGTTGAAGGTGTTGGATGTTCCCTCCGTGTTCGGACTGCTGAAGTTGGAGGCCACGTTCCAGTTGCCCACAATGTAAGCCGGGTCCGGTGTGGCGATCGATAGCCCGTTGGGCGGAAGAACCGCGCCGTTGGTCAGGACAACTCCCGGTATGGCGAATTGCACATAGTTGGTGAGGTAGTTGTCATTCGTCGTCACTCCGGTGATTCCGGCGTAAGTGTAGCCAGTGATTCCGGTGTAGATATAACCGCTGATCTCATTGTAGGTGTAGCCGGTAATCAGATTGTACGTATAAGTAGAGCCGATATGGGTCACGGAACCGACGTACGTGCCGGCGCCTGGATAGCTGGGACCGGTTGTCCGCGTCGTATTGGTCGTTACCGGGGGGACGAATGTTCCCGCCTCGGGATAGTTTCCCGACCCTACGGTAACGACGCTGGTATTGGTGGTGACCGGCGGGTAATAAGTACCGGCGCCCGGATAAGTCGCACTGGCGGTGGCCATCGTATTGGTCGCCACAGGCGGTTCGAACGTGCCTGCGGTCGGGTAGCTCGCAGTGGTCCTGGTGGCCGTATTGGTGGTGTAACTGATGTTTGTGATAATGACAGCGTTGCTGAACGATCTCTCGTCAACGACATACACGGAACTGACATACTCGAAGCTGGCGCTCCGCGCGCTCAGCAAAGTCGACCGCAGGGCGTTGGTCGGGCTCTCCGTCCACTGTACCAGGTTTGACACGTTGATATTCACCGGGTCCACGTTGATGCCCTCGCGCCCGTCGTAAAAGGTGCCGTTGGTGGAAATAAACTTTCCCCATTCACTGTTGGAAACGGTGATCGCCTGGCCGTCGAGATTGACGCCGCTGGTGACGTTAATGTTGTTGCCGTTGGTGATGGTAATGATCATATCCGTCTGGTTGTAGAGACGGTTGGTTCCGACGGGGGAAGTCGGCAACTCGCTGGCGGGTGGCACTTGCAGGATGGAAAGCACGTTCTGGGCGACATTGGTTTCGCTTCCCGATACGTTGGTGCCAACGGGCAGATTCAACGGGCTGACGTTGCTGACATGGCTGTTGCCGTTGAAGTTGTTGCTGCCCGCGCTCTGGCCGGTCGGATCTTGCGGATTCTCAGTGGTGTAAATGTTCAGCGCCGACGAGGTGGGGCCGTAGAACGTCAATGTCACTCCGTTGGGCGCAAGATAAATGTTGTTGTTGCCATGAACCGGCCCCGTGATATTCATGGTGGCCCCGGGGTCGATTTCCATGACGTCCTGATAAAAAACCGCGAATTGAAAGATGGGAATCTGGCCGAAAGTGATCTTCTGCCCAACCGTGCTGGTAATGCCATACATGGAATTGACGTTTCGGGCGTTTGCAATGATATCGTAGGTGGCGCCCACACATGTCAAACCCGAATAGGGTGGTCCAAGGATATTGGTGGTGCTTGCGTTGACCTGGCTGACGATGACGGTGTTATCGACCGTGCCGCCGCTGAACTGATAATTTGTCCAGTAGGGATTATCCGCCGCCGTGGGATAGAGGCCGGAATAGTAGGCGGTTTGCGTGAAGACGATTCCCTCCCCGTAATCCTGGTCATCCCGCACCATCGCCCCCAAAGCCTTCTCCGTGGCCGCTTCGGCTGCGTACGTTGTGGCGAAATACTCGTTGTTCCGGGCCACGACAGTCGCATTTTCGTTTGCCCAGCTCATGACCCCGGCCAGCATAAGCAGCGCTGTGGCTGCAAGCGTCATGACAGCGATGAGCGCCCAACCTTTTTCGCGTGACTGCTTCTTGCATGGTCTTAAGTTCATGGTCTGTTTCGTGATGCTATCGTTGTGATGATCTGGTAAAAATCAACCGGACTGCCCGGCGCGATTTCAATCTGCGGATTCTGCAACTTGGTAAAGGAGAGGTACACCTGGATGATCGGCGTGGCCACCGCGTTGGTCAAAACGTTGCCCAGATAATCGGATTCCGTAAAAATATAATTGTCGTTGGTGATCGGATTGGCCGAGACCAGCTTAAAGTCCCCGTAGTTCGAGCCGGTGTAATTGGTGCGCACCAGCGTGTTGCTGGTGGTGTTGTAATAGTAAAGTATCCAGGGAATGTTGGTGCCGGTGTTGGTGGTCCCCACCCATATCTTCAACGCGTTTCCCACCTCCGGGGTGTTCTCGGCGATATTGGTAAAACCGTTGAGGTCGCCGTTGCCCACGTAGTTGGATGCGCCGCTCCGGATGTCGCTCATCAGCGTCCCCAGCGCCTGGGCCGCGTCATCGCTGGCGCTGAGCCAGATTTGCTGGCGGTCGGACATCGAAAGGCCGAAGAGATTGCACATAACGATCGATCCCACCAGGATCACAAGTATCCCCATGACCATCGTCGTCTCGATGAGCGTGAACCCGCTGCGTCGGCTCACCATTTCCGGTGTGGGCAACGTCACCTTCATAAATCGGGGCCGCGCAACACGGCCATCGTATTGGTGAAAACGCCCAAACCCATGAAATTCCACACGCAATCCACCCGCACCATCAGGTACGGAGGATTGGTCGAGATCTGGGTCACTGTCGCGTAATTTGTCGCATAAACGAGATTTGTCCCACTACTGGGCAGACACAGGGCGTTGGTTTCGACCGCGGTAAGGGACGGATTAAAAATATTGGTCACCGTTTGGCCTGAGATCACCCACTGGGACGCTACGATTCGCTCCATTTGTTTCATTGCCGTCGCGCTGGCTGCCAGTGAATAGGACGAAAACTGCGCCCGGCGCGAAGCCATCGTGTACCCCTCGAACATCCCCGCCATTACCATCACCGCGATCGCCAATGCCACCGCGACCTCGATCAGCGTGAAAGCACTCGAGTCGTTTGCCCTCTGCACGGTATGGCCCGTCTTCATCGCTGCGCCTAATCTCATTGTATTTACGGAAGTCCAACTCGGACAACCCCTGCGCAGCATCTTTCACGCCATATCAACCCTGAAAACCACCCCTTTTACTCCGCCCGCCGGGCCATCAGCCACAAAACGTCGGATAATCGATTTAGGTGGATGACGATCTCCTCATTGGCAAGCTGGCCGGCTTCCCGCAGCGCGCACACGCGCCGCTCCGCCCGCCGGCACGTCACGCGCGCAACATCAAGGGCGGCGGCGGCGGGATTGGCGCCCGGAGTTGCCCAATCCTTGAAAGAAACGTTCTGCGCCTCGATCTCGCGCACGATGGCGTCCAGTGGGACGGTTAGTTCCCGTGTGACCACCGAAAACCCATCTTTCAGAAACCGCGGCAAATCCTCGGGCGCCGTCGCCAATTCCCCCATCAGGATGACCAGGTTTTTTTGAATCCCGATTAACTGCCCTCCCAGCGCGCTCCCCGTCAGCAGCGCGCGGGCACAGCCGAGCGCCGCGTTGAGTTCATCGACGGCGCCGTAAGCCTCAACACGCGGATGACTCTTGGCTACGCGGCGATTGTACATCAGCCCCGTCGTGCCGTCGTCTCCCGTTCTTGTGGCAATTGACATTTGTATCCGCGGTGCTATTCTCCGCAAAAAGCGTTATGAATTTCAAATTGATTTTCAAATCGTTGGTAATTATCGCCGTTCTCGCCCTCCTGGTCATTATGGGAATGAACAACCGCAAAATGGTCGAGTTGTCCATGCCCTACATCCTGCCCCGCACCCAATCGCAGCCCGCCGCGCTCATGTATTTCGCCTTCTTCGGCTTGGGGTTTCTGGTGGGCTCGGTGCTGATGGCCGGCGGAAGCGGTAAAAAAGGCGGAGGCGGCGGATCCCGAACCAGCAAGGCCCAAAGCTAGGTAATTATTGCCGACGCTCGCGACGCCTCCACTTTCGTTCGTATTTCGCCATCTCACGGCGTAATAGTTCCTCAGCCGACCATCCCCGGCCCTGCGCCTGCCGCGTCAAATCGAATAATTGTCGCCCGATCGCGGTTTTGCCTGGTCCTTTGGCCGGCCCCGCCGCAAGCAGTTTGGCTTTACGCGCCTTCTTGATCAGTTTTTCGGCGCGCATCAGCGCCGGCAGATGTTTCGGAACGCCGTCCAGCGCCGAAGGCCGCGCATGGCGGGTGCCGTGCTTTTCGGCGACTTTGATTTTTTCCCAGTTCGCCCAAACTTCATCCAAATTCCGGACTTTTACATCGCCGAAAACATGCGGATGCCGGCGCACCAGTTTATCGGTGATGTGCCGCGCCACCTGTTCGAAGTCAAATGCGCCCCGTTCCCGGCCCAGTTGGCTGTGAAAAACAACCTGCCAAAGCAGGTCGCCCAATTCTTCGACCATCTCCTGGTCGTCCCTGGATTCAATGGCGTCGAGCAGCTCATAGACCTCTTCGACCGCATGAAGGCGAATGCTCATGTGGTCCTGTTGCCGGTCCCATGGGCAGCCTTGCGGCGAACGCAGCTTTTCAGTAACCGCGAGCAATGCCGCGATGGTGGATTTCTTCTTCTTCACAAGATGACCAGGTTGTCCCGATGCACCAGCACGTCCTTTGGCTGGCGCGCCTTGATGGCGGTGGAATCGAAATCAGCGATGCCGCGCGCAAATTCCGTCCCGTCAAGATCGCAGATGCGCACCACGTCGCCCGCAACAAAATCCCCCTCGCAACGCGTCACGCCGGGCGGCAGCAGGCTCTTGCCATTTTCGCGCAACGCCGCCTTGGCCCCGTCATCGACAAATAGCGCGCCTTTGGAATGGTGGAAAAAGGCGATCCATCGCTTGCGTCCGGGCAGCAGCGAAGGCTGCGCGACAAACATCGTGCCCTCGTCCTTGCCATCCAGAATATCGGCCAGCACGGACTTTTTCCTGCCCGATGCGATGATCAGCGGGATCCCAGCGCGAATCACCATCTTGGCAGCCTGCAACTTCGAGGACATTCCACCCACTGCTGTGTGGCTGTCGGTGCCCCCCGCCATTTTTTCCACGGCGGCGTCCAGATTTTCAATCATCGGAACAGTCCGCGGATTGGGCTTGCCGAAATTCTCGATAAAACCGTCCACGGTCGTCAAAATGATCAGCGCGTCGGCGGGCAGCAGGCAGGCCACAAGCGCCGAGAGCCGGTCGTTGTCTCCAAATTTCAATTCCGTGAACGAGACGGCGTCGTTTTCATTGATGATCGGAACGACGCCGTGGCGCAACAGCGTGACCAGCGTATTGCGCGCATTGAGATGCCGGTCGTGGTCTTCCAGGTCGTTGTGGGTCAGGAGCACCTGGCCGACGGAAAAACCGGACCCGGCGAAAAGTTTTTCATAAAGCGCCATCAATCGCGGCTGGCCGACCGCCGCGCAGGCTTGCAGCTCGGCCAGGTCGGCCGGCCTCTTGTGATGTCCCAATACCCCCATGCCCGCCCCGACCGCGCCGGAACTGACCAAAACAACTTGTTTGCCCTGCCCGCGAACGGCGGCGATTTGGGAAACCAGGTCGCTCATTTGACTCAGGTCCGGCTGCTTGCGGCTGTCTGTCAACACACCGGTGCCAACCTTGACGACGATCCGGGCGGCGTTTTTTAGCGAGGCGCGCGACATGTGATTTGGGCCATGCGGTTGGAAATCAGCGATGCCAGATGTCGCCTTCTCCATAGCTGAACCACCGAGTCATGGTGACTTTTTGTTGAGTGAAAAATTGCACCCCTTCCTTGCCTTGCATGTGCAAGTCTCCAAAAAAGGATTGGTCCCAGCCGTTGAACGGAAACCACGCCATCGAGGCCGGCACACCGATGTTGACGCCCACCATTCCCGCCTTGACCCGGTGCCTGAATTCGCGCGCCGCCTTGCCCGACCGGGTGAAGATCGACGCCCCGTTTCCGTAAGGCGAGCCATTGGCCGCTTCGATCGCAGCATCCAAATCCCCAAAACGCATCACGTTAAGCACCGGACCGAATATTTCCTCGCGCGCGACGGTCATGCCGCTTTGCACCTCGTCCAGAACGGTGGCCCCGACAAAAAAGCCGTTCGGTTCATCCGCGACGCGGACGGATCGGCCATCGACAGCGATCCTGGCGCCTTCCCTGGCGCCCGTTTCGATCAACTCTTCGACACGGTCCCGATGATTCCGCGTGATCACCGGCCCCATGGACGGCTGCGTTTCCCGGTCGGTTGGGCCGACCTTTACGGCGCGCGCGGCCTCGATGATCGCCGGCAGCACGTTGCGCGAAGCGTCGCCGATGATGAGGGCCGTCGAACCTGCCATGCAACGTTCGCCCGCGCAGCCGTAGGCGGCCTCGATCACGCCGCGCGTCGAATTTTCCACGTCCGCGTCGGGCATGATGAAGACGTGGTTCTTGGCGCCGCCGTTAGACTGGACACGTTTTCCATTGCGCGTGCCGACTTCAAAAATGTGCCTCGCCACCGGCGTGGACCCCACGAAGGAAATCGCCTTGATCTTCGGATGCGCCAGGAGCGCGTCCACGCATTCCCGGCCGCCGTGGACGATGTTGATGACGCCGCCGGGCAGTCCGGCTTCTTCGAGCAGTTGCACGATGCGGATGGCCGTCAGCGGAACTTTCTCGCTCGGTTTGAGGACAAATGTGTTACCGCAAACCAGCGCCACCGGGTACATCCAAAGCGGGACCATTGCCGGAAAGTTAAACGGCGTGATCCCGGCGCAAACCCCGAGCGGCTGGCGAATGGTGTCGCAATCGATCCCGCGCGCGAGATTTTCCATGCTCTCGCCCATCAGGAGTGACGGGACGCCGCAGGCGAACTCGATCATTTCGATGCCGCGCTTCACGTCGCCGCGCGATTCGCCGAGTGTCTTGCCATGTTCGCGGGTATTGAGGCGGATCAACTCCTCGAAGTGGCGCTCAAGCAACGCCTTGAAACCAAACATCACCCGCGCGCGCTCGACCGCAGGCGTTTCCGACCACGCGGGAAAAGCCGCGTCGGCGGCCTGCACCGCTTCGTCCACGTGCCGCTCCGTGCAAACCGGCGCCTCCGCAATGACGGCGCCGGTGGAGGGATTATAAACCGGCGTGGTGCCGGCGTCGGCGAGGGTCCGCCACTGGCCGCCAATGTAAACCGGGCATTTGTCCATGGTATCAATGCGATTGAACAGGGGGAGAACAGTAAACGCAGCGCCGGGAACGTGTCAAAACGATCCTTCCCCCGCCCCCCCAGCTTCGAATCCCAATCCTGGAACCCATCTCATAAATAGAGCGCCATAAATTAGGGGACCGGATGACCGATATACAGCAGATTATGTGAATGTCGGATGCGTCAAACTATTTTCTCCGCTTGAGTCTTGGGTTGGCATTTAACGAACGCCACTATAAAATTGGTGCAACTGTTTTTGAGCCGTGATGCATGAACTTTTTACAATCGGCCATTCGACCCAGTCGTGGGAACAATACTTCGACCTGCTGTTGCGCCACCGCATCGAAGCCATCGGCGACGTGCGCAGCAGTCCTTACAGCCCCCGCTTTCCCCAATACAACCGCGAAATTCTGGATCGTGCGTTGCGGGCGGCCAACATTCGTTATGTCTTTCTTGGCGACGAACTCGGAGCGCGTCGTGCCGAGCGCGATTGTTACGTTGAGGGCGTCGCCCGTTATGACCGGATTGCCCGGACGGCTGCATTTCGCGCCGGACTGAAGCGCGTGCAAACCGGCGTCGCACGCTTTCGCCTGGCGTTGATGTGTGCGGAGAAAGACCCTCTGGAATGTCATCGCACCATCTTGGTTTGTCGCCAGTTCCGAAATGACATGGACATCCGCCACATCCTGGGTGACGGCAGCCTTGAAACTCACATTGATGCAGAAACCCGGTTAATGGCCGAGGAAAAAATCCCAGGTGAGGATCTTTTTGCCCCGCGCGAGGAATTGATTGCGAAAGCCTACGACCGGCGCGGCGGCAAGATTGCCTATCACGAGTGCGTTGAACCCGCCGTGCATCCCTGATTCGATGCCATCCGAACCGATCAATGTTTTCACCGTCGGATTCACAAAGAAAACCGCCGGTGTTTTTTTTGAGAAACTTCGCGCTGCCGGCATCAAGCGCGTGATAGATGTCCGGCTAAACAAGGTTTCCCAGCTTGCCGGTTTCAGCAAGCGTGACGACTTGAAATACTTTTTGAAGGAAATTCTCGACGTGGACTACGTTGAAGCCCCTTTGCTCGCCCCCACCCAACCGCTCTTGGACGCCTACAAGAAAAGCAAAGGCCGCTGGGAGGACTACGAACGCGACTTTCTCCGATTGATGGAGGAGCGCCACATCGAGGTCAAGATCGACCCGTCCTTGTTGGCTGGCGGATGCCTCTTGTGCAGCGAGGACAAACCCCACCAGTGCCACCGCCGCTTGGTCTTGGAATATCTTCAAGAAAAATGGGGAGGGAATCTCGCTATTAAACACATCACTTAAAGTCGACGATGAATCGCACCATCATCGTTACCGATCTTACACGGTTCACTAACCAGGAAATCGTTTGCACCGCCGGTATTGATACCACTACTGGCGAGTGCATCCGGCCGATGCCTTACCTGAAAAGCAGCGAGTGCGAAAAACACAAGATTTTGCCAGGTGCGATTTTGACTGGCGACTTTACCCCTTTGCTCAACCTATCCGGTCCTCACCGCGAGGACCACACTCACAAAAACCTCAAGTTTGAAGGCCCAAGCACCGCCGCACAATTTAAGAAAGTTTTACAGGCGAGTTGCTTCCCAAGCGTTGAGGCGGGGTTTGAGATTGAATTTCCAAGAAACCAAAAACATCTTCCTGTCGGCCATCCCGTCCAGCGATCAATCATCACCATTGCTGTTGCGCCTCGGAATGTTGAAATTATTGAAGACTACTACAAGACTGGGAAAATTAAGCTGCATTTTAAGGATGGTTCCGGGCGCTCCTTTGGATTCATCGGCGTAACCGATTTGGGTTTCCACGACTACGCCTTGCAACATCATGCGTCCAATGACCTTCGTGCCGTGAATCAACTGCTCCAAACACAAAAAGAGGTTTTTCTTCGGATTGGCTTGAGCCGGGAATATAAATCTACTGATGGCCGAACCGGGTATTGGTTGCAAGCGAACGGAATTTATACTTTTCCCCATTACCACCAAGGCATTCGCAGCTATTCCCATTGAAGCATTCCAATCACCCCGCCCGCCGGCGCCTCACCCGCGTGAAAGGGCGTCGGATTGCTGCACAAATGAATCGCCGCTCCATTCGCCATCGGCGCCGACAACCCTTTTTTGCGCGGCGGTTTTTTGCGCGCTTTTGCGCTGGGCCTGCTTTTGCACCAGATCAAAGTGGCTCGTGAAATACGGGAGGCTCGCGCCCTTGAAATCCGCCAGCGTGTTGAACTTGTGCCGCTCCATGAACGCAAGCAGGTCCTCCTGCATTTTCTCCACGCATTCGTAACCGGATTTCATCACGCCCGTGCAAACCTGGACGGTGTCCGCGCCGACAAGTATAAATTGCGCCGCGTCGCCCCCGGATTCGATTCCGCCGATGCCCGAGAGCGAGCGCCCGGGAAATTCCCGCCCCATCATCGTGGCGATCTCCATGACCATGCGCAAGGCCACCGGCAGGACGGCCTTCGAAGAGTAACCCCCGGGTGTGCTGAATCCTTCGACCGTCGGTTCCGGGCGGAGGGTTTCCAGGTTGATTCCCATGACGCTGCGAATGGTGTTGATGGCGCTGATCCCCTGGCAACCGCCTTGCAACGCCGCCCGGCTGGGGTCTTCGATGCGCGTGATATTGGGCGTCATTTTGGCCCAAACCGGCTTCTTGGCCGCGGCCATCACCCATCCGCATACCTCCTCAAGAATGTCGCAATCCTGTCCCATCGCCGAACCCATCTTGCGTTCCGGCAACCCGTGCGGACAGGAAAAATTGCACTCAAAACCGTCCACCCCGGCCTCCTGGCACCGCTCAACAATCTCCACCCAGGCGTCCTTGCGATATTCCTCCATGATCGACGCTATCAGCACGCCGTCCGGAAACATGTCCTTGCACTTCTTGAATTCGTCGATCCAAATCTTGAATGGCCGGTCGCTTATAAGCTCAATATTTTCCCACCCGATAACTTCGCTCCCCCCGTTGGCAAACATTTTGGCGTAGCGCGGCGTGACGTTGACGACCTTCGAGGAATCCAGGCTGATGGTCTTGGCGATGACGGCGCCCCACCCTTCCTTGAACGCCTTTGCGATGACGTTGAGATTGGTGCCGGGCGGCCCGGAGGCGATGACGAAGGGATTGGGAAGCTTCAGGCCATCGACGGTCGTTTGAAGGGTTGGCATAAGTTTGCTTTCCAACTACTATCCAATCAATGACTATACCCGCGATGGACCTGTTCCTGCAAGCCGCCATTGACGAAGCCAAACGCGGGTTGGCCCAGGGCGGCATTCCCATCGGCTCGACGCTCGTGTGCGACGGCAAAATCCTCGGGCGCGGCCACAATCAGCGCGTCCAGAAGGGAAGCGTCATTCACCACGGCGAAATGAATTGCCTTGAAAACGCCGGCCGCCTTCCCGCCTCGGTCTATCGCCGCTGCGTCCTTTACACAACGCTCTCGCCCTGCCCGATGTGCAGCGGCGCCATTCTGCTTTATGCCATTCCCCGGGTAATTGTCGGCGAAAATGTCACGTTCATGGGCGCCGAGGATCATTTGCGCGCCAACGGCGTGACGGTCGAGGTCGCGCAAAACCAGGAGTGCATCGACATCATGCGAGACTTCATCGCCAAAAACCCGCGGTTGTGGAACGAGGACATCGGTGTTTGAGTGCCCGCAAAAAATTCAACGACAGTTATGGACAGTCGCCTCAAGACGGCAATTGACCCGGAGCTTCAACGCCGCATCCAGGAGTTGATTCTCTACAAGGGCTCCGGCTACAACCAGGACCTCGTCGCCGACATCATTTACAATGCCCTCAAACTCCTCACCGATGTTGAAGACCGCGGAGACGTCCGGGTCATCCGCACCGCTGTCCGGGAATTGCGCTACGCCTTCCGCCTTTTCAAGCCCTACGCCGAAAAACGCAAGGTCACCATTTTTGGCTCCTCACGCACCGGCCTTGAAGAGCCGGAATACCGGCAGGCCGTCGAATTTGGCCGGAAAATGGCCGCCGCCGGCTGGATGATCATCACCGGCGCTGGGCCGGGCATCATGCGCGCCGGCCACGAGGGCGCCGGATTGGAAAACAGTTTTGGCGCCAGCATCCGTCTACCCTGGGAGGAAGGCACCAATCCCATCATGCAGGGCGACAAAAAACTCATCACCTTCAAATATTTCTTCACGCGCAAACTGACCTTTGTCCGCCACGCCGACGCCATCGCTCTTTTCCCGGGCGGTTTTGGAACCATGGACGAGGGCTACGAAGCGCTCACTTTGATGCAAACCGGCAAGACGCGCCTTCGCCCGCTGGTCCTTATCAATCCGCCCGGCTCGGCCTATTGGCGGACGTGGGACAAGCACCTGCGCGAGCATTTGCTGCGCGCCGAACTCATCAGCCCGCCGGACCTGAATCTCTATTACCTGACCGAGAGCGCCGACGACGCCGTCAAGCATATCGCGCGCTTCTACCGCAACTACCACTCGATGCGTTCGATCGCGGACAAACTGGTCATTCGGCTCAGGCACGCCCCGTCCCCCTCCGCCATCCAGGCCTTGAACGAAGATTTCGAGGACATCATCACCGGCGAAAAAATCCACGCCGCCGATCCGATGCCCGACGAACTGGACGAAGCGTCAACCTTGACCATGCCGCGGATCGCCTTCGGTTTTAACCGCAAGGACTACGGCCGCCTGCGCCATTTGATCAACGTGCTCAACACACTGTGAAGAGCAACACGCACCGGTGTTCACCACCGGAGATCGAGGATTAATCGAATTATGACCTGCAGCGCTGATTATGCAAAGACGTACATCGATTTGACTACGGACGAATTGGTCGACGCGGCCCGCGCTCAGGCTAAAGCTGAGGCCGAACGTATTAAAGCTGATATGGAATGCCATAGCCGGTTTTTGGGCGAGAGCATTTACGTTTGTTTTCCTTCTGATTTTTTCACATCGCCCCGCGAAGGCCCCGTCGATCCTTGGAGGAAATTGAAAATTTTCCTACACCTGCAAACTTCAATCCGAACGCCTGTCGTTCGCGGATACCTCAAAGAGGTTGTTGCTCGTACCAAACCAAGCCTGTCCATTGAGTTTCTTGTTGAATTCGAGCGAAAGAAAGGTCCCGCAAGGACTCGCGCCTTCTTGTTCGCGCATAAGGCTGCCCCAAGTAAATGCTTGAAACCAAGCTGAACTACTGTCAGCCGGTCAACCATCGTCTCGCAATCCTTTGCCGGTTGCAAATCCTCCATTTCCTTTTTCCAACTTGGCGACGGCCGAAGATAACCCAGCGTAAACTCGGTGACATATTGCAGAGAATTGGACAAAGAGCAGCCTTGCAATCGGTGTCCCGAGATGTATCCTTTCAACATGGCTCTTTCAGTTGAAATGGTCGCGGAAGAAGCGCTCAATCTGCCGACGAGTGGGCGCGCATTGTTGGTGGAAAAGCTCCTTGCCAGTCTCTCAGGCGAAGCAAATCCGGCGGTGGAACGGGCCCATTTGGACGATGTCCGAAAACGCCGTGCCGCCGTACGCGCTGGCAAATCGCGACTCGTTGATGGGACAGAAGCTCTCAGGAAGGCTCGATCCGCTGTGCGGAAATGAATCACCGCTTCGTTGAGGAAGCATTGGCCGAATTCATCGCGGCTGGCCGCTATTACAACCAACAGGTCCCCGGACTGGGTAACGCCTTTGTCGATGAAGTTGAAGCGGGTATCGGAGCCATTCTCAATGGCCCTGAGGTTTGGCGCGTGCTCGAGGACGATGTCAGGCGTTATCTCATCCGCCGCTTTCCATACGGCATTTATTACACAATCGAAGGTGACGTCGTCGTGATTTGGGCGGTGAAACACCTTCATCGTGACCCGGACTATTGGCAGCACCGCCGCAAGTGACATTCTCACAATACAGCATTTCAAGCAGAAGTGTAGCCATTGGACTTCGGTTTCGGGGATCGCGGGCGTCTCGCCGACGAGCGGTTACAGATTTAATTGAACCGCTATAGCCTCGCTGGTTATTCGGTGGAGGTGGCGACGATGGCGAGATTACAGAGCAAGAGCGCAACCGGCGTTGAATGGTGACCAGCCCTTTGCTGATTCTCCCAAATCGGCGCGAACTCCTCAACGTCCGCCAACAGACAATATCAATTCGTTTCGCTCGTAAAATTGTGGTCGCGCGCGCGAAGTACCCGTCACTGCCTGTCGTACACAGACTTCACTGGTTCGTCCACCGAAACAGCATTTCCGTCGTCGGTCAGCGTTTGGCCGTCAGAGGATAAGGTGAGCACATCGACATAGAACGGCTTCCCGCTGAGGTTCGTCGTCATCTTGAATGCGTTCGGGCCGGTTCTCTCGAACACGATGGTGAATTTCGAAACCCGGCCGGCTTCCGTTACGGGGTATTCTTTCGCATCGAATCTCCCCTTGCACACCTGGTGAAACTCCGGATACTTGATCGTGATGCCTCTCCGGCCCTTGACCGCGATTTCAACGCTGGTCGGGGCGCCCTTCATCTCGGTTGACTTCCACTTGCCGAGAAAACCTGGTCCTCCTGAGACACGCGTCTCCGTCGCGGTCTGCTCAACAACACTACCATCTCCCTTTTTCAGTTTCATCGAGAAGGTAATCGAGTCTCCAGTCAGCGACATGCTGTACGTTCCGATTACCTTTCCACTCATCCAATTTGTGCCTTCCCAATTTGTCGCGGACGTCTCCACCCACGCTGCGGTTCCCCCATCCGGCGTCGGGAATTGATTTCCCGCCAGGTCAAAATCATAGCCAAAACCCTCGCTGTCGAAGTGCATTAGGCCCGATGCCGTCTTTTCCAATGTCATCGTTTGACCGTTGATCTGGCTTTTCGTCATATTCAGCTTCCATGACCCGCTGAAGGATGGCGCATCAGCCGCTAGCATCGACGCGGTCGCGAGCGCCAATATGATTGTCCAAATATTACGTTTTTTCATGATGTTTAGGTTTTATTTTCGGTATTAGAATTTGTGCAGGTCGTCTTGCAAATAGGCTGACACAAAATTGCTTTTTGCCACCCTGCCGGGTTGCGCGCCCAGCGGAGAATTGGTTGCGGGTGCCGCTCACGCTGAACTGCGATCTTGGCGGACAGGTCAGAGGCTGTCAAGCAGCAACTTTTGCGGTATTAATAACGATTCACGTCAACTCGATGAATTGCTCTTTCGTTAAACCCGCCTCGCGAATGAGAGCGCGCAACGTTCCTTTTGCCAACTCCCGATGGTTGGGCACTGTGAGGCGGCGCATCGTGGGATGACGCAAAATAATATCGCTTCCCGTTTGGTGATCCACTTCCTATCCGACCTTCTTGAAGGCTTTGATTGCATCCTGCCAGAGCTGGACGGCACCTTGCTCATGCAAGTATTTCAACTACTTCTTCGGAAATCGGCAACGGCACCGGCTCGTCGTGCTTTTTGAGTGCGCGGCGTCCACGATCTTTGGACGTTCAGAAGAAAGCTCTTCAAATACGTCCGTGCGCCAAAGGAAATGCTGCACGATGTTCAATACCTGACGGCCCGGCGCGAAGAGTCGCCGGGGAACCGCACGTTAATCCCTATAGGGGAGGCATCCGCACTTGAGCAGGTTGCCCAAAGCTTCGCATTTTCATCCGCCTCCAGTGAGTGGTTCAATTCACTGTCTCGGCTGCTCCATTCCGCGCTAGAACATGGATTTGAACACAGCTTGCTTTGTAGAAATCTTTTTTGAATAGCCGTAAATTTGATTCGTTCTGAAGAATACCTACGGCAGGAGCAACACCCGATAAAACCGTTGCGGGGTGTTCGTGATGGAGTCGGTGGTGTTGAGCGTCACTCCGGCCGCGGTCAAGGTGCCTCCAAGGTTGCTCCAGCCGTTCGAACTCAAGCGGGAATTGTACTGCAACTGATACATCGCTCCGGGCTCCGCGCTCCAAGTCAGACTGAGCGTGGTTTTGTTCAGGGTCACCGATTGGAATTCCGGCGCCGTCGACCCAGCCAAGCTTAGACGGAAAACGATCCCGGATCCGCCCAGTCCGCCGTTGAGTGTCGTGCCATAGAAACTGCCGTCGGAGCCTTGCACCAGCCCGGCCTGGGGATATGCGCCATCATTGCCGCCGGAGAAGGAATACAAACTGGTCAGATTTCCGCTCGTGCTGATTTTGAAGAGCGTGCCCCAGCCGTAGGCGCCGCCGCCGTAAGTCGTGCCGTAAAAATTGCCGTCGGCACCCTGCACCAGTCCGGCCTCGGGATTTGCGCCATCCAGCGGGTCTCCATTTGTATCGGTGACCGTGCCGAAATCATAAAAAGCCGCCGGCACGCCATTGGTGCTGATTTTGAAAACGGTGCCATCGTTATTCGTGCCGCCATAGACCGTCGTGCCGTAAAGATAGCCGTCGGCGCCCTGCACCAGCCCGGCCTCGGGATTTGCGCCATCAACGCCGTTGGTGAATGAATACATACCGGTCAGCGCTCCGGAGGCGCTGACTCGAAACACGGTGCCAAAGCCGTTTGTGCCGTATGCGTAAGTCGTGCCATAGAAGTTGCCGTCGCTGGCCAGCACCAGTCCGGCCTGGGGACTCGCGCCATCATTGGTGTCAATAATGGAATACGAACTGAACTGCGCCGCATTCGTGCTGATTTGGAAGACGGTGCCCAAGTCGCTATCGCCGCCGTCGGCAGTCGTGCCGTAGAAATTGCCGTCGCGGCCCAGCGCCAGCCCGGCAAGGGGACTTGCGCCATATTCGCCGACTCCCACGAAGGAATACAAATTGGTCAGCGCGCCAGCGGTGCTGACTTGGAAGACGGTGCCGGAGTCTTCCGTGCCGCCAGAACGAGTCGTGCCATAGAAGTTTCCGTTGCTGTCCTGCACCAGGTCGCTCTGGGGATTTCCTCCGTCATCGCCCCCGGTGAAGGAATACAAACTGGTCAGCGCCCCAGCGGCGCTCATTCGAAACACGGTGCCCTCGCCGGACGCGCCGCCCGCGAAAGTCGTCCCATAGAAATTGCCGTCGCTTCCCTGCGTCATTGCGGCATCGGGATTTGCGCCATCCAAGGCGCCCGTGAAGGAATACGAACCGGTCAGCGCCCCCTTGGCGCTGATTTGGAACACGGTGCCGTTGCCGATGGCGCCGCCGTGGTAAGTCGTGCCATGGAGATTGCCGTCGCTGCCCTGGACCAGCCCGGCCAGCGGATTTGCGCCATGAGTGCCGGTGAAGGAATACGAACTGATCAGCGCCCCATCGGTGGTCATTTGAAACACGGTGCCATCATAGTCGTTGGTGCCGCCGGAGGAAGTCGTGCCATAGAGATTGCCGTCGCCGCCAAGCACCAGGCTGCCCTCTGGATAGGCGCCGTCAAGCGGGTAGCCACCCCCGTCAAGAAGGGTGCCGAAGGAGTACAAGGTGGTCAGGGCACCCTTGGTGCTGATTTTGAACACGGTGCCCCAGCCGAAAAAACTGCTTCCGCCTCCGTAAGTCGTGCCATAGAAATTGCCGTCGCTGCCCAGCGCCAGGCCGGCTTCGGGGCTTGCGCCATCCAGCGGCTCACCGTCCACATTAGTGACTGCGCCGAAGGCATAGAGCGTCGTCAGCGCCCCATTGGTGCCCATTTTGAACACGGTGCCGTAGCCGTTGGTGCCTTCTACTTCAGTGGTGCCATAGAAATTGCCGTCGCCGCCCTGCACCAGCGTGGCCAGGGGATATCCTCCATCGTTGCCGCCGGTGAAAGAATACAAACTGGTCAGATTTCCGCTGGTGCTGATTTTGAAGACCGTGCCCCAACCGTTGGCGCCGCCGCCGTAAGTCGTGCCGTAAAAATTGCCGTCGCTGCCCTGCACCAGCCCGGCCTGCGGATTTGCGCCATCAACGCCGTTGGTAAAGGAATACAAACTGGTCAGAGCGCCATCGGCACTCATTTGGAATACGGTTCCCTCGCCGTTGGTGCCGCCTTCGGAAGTCGTGCCATAGAAACTGCCGTCGCTGCCCTGCATCAGCGCGGCCTGAGGATTTGCGCCGTCATTGCCGCCGGTGAAGGAATACAAACTGGTGAAAGTCCCATTACTGCTGATTTGGAACACGGCGCCATTGCCGCCATTGGTGCCGCCGTAGTACGTGGTCCCATAAAAATTACCATCGCTGCCTTGCACCAGCCCGGCATAAGGATTTGCCCCATTGGGGAAATCCTGGAATGAATGAAGGATCGTAAAAACCACGCCCGCCTGTGCTCCCAAAGCGGGCAGCATAAGGACAGCGGCCAGGGGCATTCGGATGAACAGAGCCGTAAGAATTGGTTTTGTTCTCATGATTGAAAGGAACTATTCCCAGCTTTCCGTTGCGTTGACACGCAGTATTAGGGTTCCGCCAGCCTCTAGGCAAGGGAAAAAAGCCCTGAAAAAGGCCCTAATACGCGCTATCTCAGATTCCGGCATGCACAACTAACGTAAACCCTTTGGCACATTATTTTCGCCACAGGATCAATTTGGGTGGCTTTGTCGGCAACCCTTTTGATTCATCGATTCATCAGCGGCCGAATATTGTTTGTACCTTTTTCGGATCGGTGTCCATATATTGGTGAGATGATGACCGACGACATGGACTTGGTGCAGGAATATGCGCGGAGTGGGTCCGAGCAGGCGTTCGCCACCCTGGTTTCGCGGCATGTCAACCTGGTCAATTCTGTCGCCGTGCGCCAGGTTCATGACATTCATCTGGCGGAGGAAATCACTCAGGCGGTTTTCATCATTCTGGCGCGCAAGGCAGGATCGCTCAATTCCAAGACAATTCTCTCCGCGTGGCTGTGCCGCACGGCCCAGTACGCGGCCGCCGATGCCGTTAAAATCCAGCTCCGCCGCCAAAGGCGCGAACAGGAAATGCGCATGGAAACCATTTTAAACCAAAACGAACCCCAATCCCGAGATTGGACCCAAATCGCTCCAATGTTGGACGCTGCCATGTCCCAGCTCGGCGAGAAGGATCATTGCGCGATTGTCCTGAGATTTTTCGAAGGCAAGGATTTGAAACAAGTCGGGGCCGCTTTGGGCGTAAGCGAAAATACGGCCAAAAGCCGTGTCAGCCGGGCGATTGAGAAATTGCGCAAACTTTTCATGAAACGGGGAATCACCTTGTCGGCTGCCGCAATCGCAGGAGCCGTCTCGGCCAACTCTGTTCAAGCGGCCCAGATTGGGCTGGCGACTTCCGTCACCGTCGCCGCCCTCAACGGTGCAAACGTGACGACCTCAACATTAACCATCATCAAAGCAACAATTAAAATTATGACATGGACAAAATTCAAAACCGCCTTTGCTGGCGTTGTGGCCGCATTGCTGGCAACTGGCGCCGCCACCATCGTGTTACAGACAGTCATCGCACAGACGAATGTCGGCGAAGCGCCGTCCAAAACGTCAGCTTTCGCCCTGGCCGGCTACGCCACACCCGAAGCCGCGTATAAATCGCTGCTTTGGGAGATGAGCACGGGAAACCTGGAGAGATCCTTGGACGCTTGCACCCCAGAGCAAGCGAAGCGCCTGAGGTCGAAACTACAAGGGAAATCGGACGACGAAATTCGGCGGAGTCTCATTGAGGAAGCCAACCACAGGGTCGCCTACCAACTTACTCAGAAAGAGTTTATATCCGACAGCGAAGTCCGCCTCCATTTGCTCGTCCAACCGTACCCCGGCCATCCGCGCGTCGGAAACGATGTCCAGGACATGCAAGAGATTGGGAACGATTGGAAATACGCCGGAAAGTACGGCGTCGATATCAAGGAACAATGAAAAACCGGCCAATGGGTCTCAAACGAGTGCAAAGGCACCTGGGCGAACGTCCTTCATCCAGATAAATCGGACGGATTTTCTCATCTCGCAGGCATTATGGATATGAACCCAAGGCGCGCATTCACTTTGATTGAGCTGCTGGCGGTCGTTGCCATCATTGGAATCCTCGCCGCGCTCCTGCTCCCAGCTTTAAGCCAGGCAAAAGAGAATGGCCGGCGAACCGCCTGTGTAAACAATCTTAGACAGGTCAACCTTGCCATAAAATTCTACGCGGATGATTGGACCGATTCTTTGCCGATCTTGCCGGAACCCAATCCATATCCCAATGGAGTCGGCGCGTACTATAAGCAACTTGTGAAAGGTTATCTGGGGCTGGCTGGCCCGGCGTCACCAGGGGAAAAGATATTCGTCTGCCCATCTGATCCAATTTTCCACACACAGATACATCACGCGTTCACAAGTTATACCTTCAACGGCTATGAAGCGGATTCAAGTCCGATCCCTCGCATCACGGGGCAAAAGTCAAGCGGCATTAAGAATCCGACCAGGGCAGTCATGGTCGGTGAAGTGTCGGCGTTTGTTGGCGGGGCATGGCACCCTCTCGTCCAACCAGACCTTGCCGATGAAAGGAACGTCCTGAGCTTCGTCGATTCTCACGTGGATTTCACGAGGGTTTATTGGGACGGCGACCCAGGTTCCCCGCCGTGCAACTATGAGCCGCCTGCAATTTACAACTATAATTGGGATGGGGACTGACGTCGGTTCATGTCCTGGCTGGGCTTATACCGCTGGAGTGGCGCGGTAAGTGTAGTACATGCGGCCATCATTTCATAAACCGACGCGAGAAACTAGACGTGGCCGCCCAGCCGCATACGGTGCTGACGCACAACCGCTTCGCCACTTGCCAGAGGCCCGATCCAAGCCAGCGCGCCCATCCCGTATTTGTGAAGTTGGGATTGCAGGACCAATTGCCACACTACACCACGCTGCAAAAGTTCAGCACTCGCACCAAAGTCCTGGAGATTGCCGATGCGATGAATCGTATCCGACTGGGCGGCCACGTCCAGCCTCTCGCGCCGGATTGTGAAATCATGGCGTATCCGTTTGGCCCGGCACGTCTGGCCTCAACCGTCTGAAACTTGATATGTGCCGCCAATTCTGGCTCTTGTGCCGCAAAGCATCCCCCAAGAACCGAGGCATTTGAGGCAGTCGCGACTTGCCTGGCTCGTGCTGCCAAAGTATTTTGCGCAAGTGAGTGCGGCTTACAGCCAAATCTCCTCCGCCCGTTCAACATCACGCAGATTGTGGTGTGTGAAAAGTGTTTTCCTGTCAGTCATAACCTTGTCGGTCGCCCTTGGCGGGCCTAACTTCGGCCTCGCGCAAACTGGACCGCCTCGACAACCGGTGGGCATTTATGCCCGGCTCGTCGTGCAAGGTTCTGACGTCAAAGTCACAAACAACATCACGGCCGTTTTGTCCAATTCCGCGATTGCAGGGATTTTGGCTGTTTTTCAGTGGAGCGATCTCAGCCCCACAAATTCCCCAACCGATTCATTGGTTGGGAGCAACGATTGGCGGCTGCTGGATGACCTTACCAACGCGGTCGGATGTTATAACGCGAACAACGCGACCAACCCGCCGAAAACGATCCAGCTTGAGATAACCCCGGGATTCAACTCGCCGCCATGGTTTTTCAGCAACACCTGTTCTTGTGATCCGATGTTTTTGACGGCTTCGGACGGTTCGATTGTGACGACAAATTCACAAGGGCAATTGTCGCTGGTGGGAGTGACGACGACGAATGTCACCACCAACTGCGCCTGGGCCAGCTTTCTGGAGGCGGAGGACTTCGCGAACCCAACGGTGATTCCGCTCCCGCTGCCTTGGAACTCCTTCTACACTAACGCCTGGGCTACTTTCATTCGGGCGGTTGCCGCGAGATACGAAACAAATCCCTTCCTGGTCTCGGTCACCGTCGCCGGGCCCACCGCGTCTTCGGCGGAAATGATCTTGCCCAATGAAGACAATGACCCCGTGAATTATTTGAAGTGGAACCCGATTATCGCATTAGATTTTCCCGATCATCCCGAATACACAAACTCGGATTTTCTGTTCATCAAAGCGTGGGAGGACGCCATCGACCTTTACGGCGCGGCCTTCAGTAATTTGACTCTGGTCGTCACCACCGGCAGCGGACTCCCCAATTTTCTCTCAAACGGAGTTCCTTACACCAATTACTCGGTGCCTCCCGGTTTCTGCCTGGATTGCGCATTAACAACCAACAACGCCAATGCCCAGTCTAATATCATGGATTGCGCGGCCGAGACGACGATACTGGCTTACTTCGCAGACCGGCAGCACGGGGGAAACAACGCCAAGGCGGCTCAGTCGGACGGGATGTCGGCGGCGGGAATACATCTCCATGCCCTGGGTGGCGGCGATCTCGGCGACCACGGTATTAAGTGGCTGGCGCAAAATACCAGCAGCGGCGACGCGCCGCTGCCGGGGACAAGCAACATCGTGTCCCGGGTGCTGGCCGGGTTGCAAGTCGGCGGGGATATGGGGATGGCCACGATCACTGAACATCCCGATACGGAAGGATGCCCCTTGGTATTTGGCAGTTGCAGCAACATCACGCCGGAACAGGCGATTTTCAATGTCTTGACCGCCTATTTCGACGGCACGCCGCTCGGAAGCAATTACGGAATTGTCAGCAGCAACTTCCCTCTCAATTATCTGCAAATTTACTCCGGCGACGTTCTTTACGCCAACACGAATACTACCGGGTCCGCTGTAGTGGGCGCGGACAGCACTAACAAAATTACCGCGGAGACGCTCTTCTCGACTGCCAGCTTCCAGATTTCCGAGATCGCCAAATTGGACCTCGCGCTCAACGTCCAGACGGTGGGCCAAACCATGCAGTTAACCTGGCTGGCGACCACTCCGGCCGCGTATCAGCTTCAGGTCAACCACAAGCTCTCAGACCCCACCGGGTGGAAACCGGCCGCGCAGACGAATGGCTTCGCCGGAGATTATTACCAAGTCTCAATCACCCCAACCGCCGATGCATCCTTTTTCCGCCTCGCCCCGCCCTGACCGTGTGCAGGGCAATTACTCGTTTCCGACAGGCAAACTTGGCCAGTCCCGATAGTCGTGGCAGAATTCCGCTGGACGATGCCTGCGAATACGATCAGGCCTATGACACACAGCGCCAAAAACGCCGCATCGTTGAGCGCCCGATCCCATTCGTCCTTTGTTCGGGTAACAGCGATTCCCTGAAAGAAAAGCCGGGCGAACCAGTTCTTGCGAAGCTGCGTGGAGATCATGAACACCGGGTTGCGAAGAACCCGATCATAAACAAAGCCGTCCACCGCGCCGTTGCGGTGCAGCCCCAGATAGAGCACAGCACCCGCGCCGGGCAATCGATCAGGATGAACCAAAGTGATGCGCTCGAAATAAACCGTCGTGATGAAACGATAGAGCCACAGACGCCACCCGCCCCGCGGCAAGCGGCTGGGCCGCGATTATCTCGGATTTCACCGCCTGGTTGGTCGCATCGTCCGCCCGCACAGGCTGCCCTTTCACCCCCCGCCTTGACAAAAATAGGATCAATGCTTTGCATGCTGGCATCGATTCTGCCATCAACCGACCAGCCAAAAACCCCCGGACGAGCGGAAAAAAAGACGATTCGGGCAGCAGACGCCAAGGAGGTGGGGGTGGGGAACCCCGCTGAAGAAACGTACCGCTACCCGAATCAAATCCAACGCCAATCCTAGACATTCAGCCAAAGTTGTCAACGCTTAAAACCGTCCAAAACGCGCCTACAACTTAGGCTGCCCTGTGAGGGAAACCCTCTCAGGAAAGGGATTAAGCCGAATCCTCCTATGGGCATGATTCGCGGCGTGTGGAAAGCCGTTTCCGTCGGAGACGTATTTCGAACTCCCATACCGCTGCGCTGATCCTTATTGTCGGCCTTTTAGATAAGTTCCCCAGCCAATGATGATCGTCGAAAGCACCAGTGTGGCGATCCCTGTGGCGATAAGGGTGTGGGCTTTTTTGCTTGATCCCTTCCATTCATGCAATATCCAGCCCCACATTGTGCTGAAAATAATGATGCTCGCCATGTGAAGGGTCCACGAAGCGAAATCGTACTTGCCCATTTGCGTCGCCCCCATCGTGTAAAAGAAGAATTGGAAATACCACGTCGTCCCGGCCAGGGCCGAGAGCAGGTAGTTGGCCAGCACCGGTATTCTCAAATCCACCGGCGAACCGTCTGCTCCGGCGCCCTGCATCGGGGCGGCTTCGCCGCTGCCGCTGCCGCCATGATGAGCGTGTTCAGGATGGACCTCCGACGCCAAATATTGGTAGCCCGTGGCATTTTTGAAATTCAACACGACGCACCAGATGAAATTCGTTGTAAAGCCGCCCAGTAACAGGACCACCAGCGCCGGCAGGCCAGTCCAGAGTTCGGAAGTTCGTGCGGCCTTCGAGGCTTCGTTGATCGGTTTGCCGGCCTGAAGCGCAAAAGCAAAACACGCGCTCATGATCCCCGAGAAGGTCGCGACCATGATCCCCTTCCTGAAATTGAATTCCTTGATGACCTTCTTTTTCTCCTCCTCGGGCATCTCCTTCTCTTTGGTGAACCCGGCCAGGGCGGCGATTGCGATGCCCACCAGACAAACGCCAACACCCGCCAGCGTTATCTGTCCCGATGTTGTGCCGGCGATTTCGACAATGCTCGCACCGACCGGCAGTTCCGGCATGATCGCCTTGGCGATGGGCGGCACCAGGGTGCCAAACACCGCGCAATACCCCAGCGCCACGCCCATGCCCAGCGACATACCCAGATAACGCATGGTCAATCCAAAGGTCAGTCCCCCCAATCCCCAAAGCACGCCGAAAAAATACGTCCATCCCAGTGTGCCGGCGGTTTGCGCTTTGAGAACGCCCAGGAGGTCGTTGGTCATGAAGAGGGCAAAGGCCCATGGACAAATGATCCATGAGAAAATTCCCCCCACCAGCCAGTAGGTCTCCCATGACCATTTTTTGACGCCCTTGAACGGGACGTAAAAACTGCCGGATGCCAGGCCGCCGAGCCAGTGGAAGAACACGCCGAGAAATGGATTTTCTCCCATAGTTTTTGTGGGGTTGAATGATTATTTGCGCTTCGACAGGACTTCCTTTTCGTAACGTTTCACTTCCGCCAGCCATTCTTCGCCGCCGGGCACACCCTGCCTTTGGCAATATGCATCCCAAACCGCGCCGTATGGAAGGGTCTTGGCCTCCTCCAGCAGCGCCAGGCGCGCGGTAAAGTCCCCCTCGGCCTCCACCGCTCGCAATTTCGCCGTCGGCTCAAGCAGCGCCATCAACAGCGCCTTGATCGTGCTGCGCGACCCGATGGTCCAGGCCGCGACGCGATTGATGCTGGCGTCGAAATAATCCAATCCGATGTGGACCCGTCCAAGAAAATCGCCGCGAACCAGCTCCTGCCCGATGGCCTCCAGTTCATCGCTCAATATCACAACGTGGTCGCTGTCCCATCGCACGCCGCGGCTGACATGCAGCAGGATTTCATCCAACGACGAGAGCACGGCGGAGATTTTGTCGGCAACCGATTCAGTGGGATGAAAATGGCCGGTATCCAGGCAAAGCAGTTTTTTATTCCGGACGGCGTAACCAAGATAAAACTCGTGCGAACCGACGACGTAACTCTCCGAACCGATTCCGAACAGTTTGGGTTCGACGGCATCCACGTTGTATTTGGGATCGATGGCGCGGGAAAAAATCGCGTTCAGCGACTCCGCGAGACGTTCGCGCGGCCCCTTGCGGTCGATTGGCGTGTCCTTAAATCCGTCGGGAATCCAGAGGTTGGTGACGCAGGGTGTGCCCAGGGCGCGGCCCATCGCCGCTCCGATTTTACGGCAAGCGATGCCGTGCTCGATCCAGAATTGCCGGATCGCCTTGTCGCGATGAGCCAGCGTAAAACCGTCGGCCGCCTTTGGGTGGGCGAAATAGGTTGGATTGAAGTCCAGTCCGAGTTTTTGCCCTTTGGCCCAATCGATCCAGCCGCGAAAATGCGCCGGCGTCAACTCGTTGCGCTCGACGCGGCATCCCCCCGTCTCCGCGTAAAAGGCATGGAGGTTCAAGCGATGTTTTCCGGGTAGGAGCGAGTAAGTCCTTTCCAAATCGCGCCGCAATTCTTCGGGCGTGCGCGCTTTGCCGGGATAATTGCCGGTTACCGCCAGGCCGCCGCCCAATTCACTGCCCGAATTCTCGAATCCGCCGACGTCATCCCCCTGCCAGCAATGAAGCGAAATGGGGATTTTGGCCAGGAGTTGCATCGCACGATCCGCGTCAACGCCGGATTCCGCGAAGGTTTCCCTCGCAAGAGCATAAGCGGACTCGATGCGTTTATTTGACAGCATAGCTGTAGGTGGGGACAAAAATCGGAGGTCAACCGTGAAAGAGCAAGAGCAAAGTGGAAGAGCGCCTCATTGTGGGCCTCCACATCGCCGGGCGAATCCAACGTTTTGCACCAGAGCCAGTTCGGCTGATTCCGGGGGTGAACCTTGATTGGTGCGCGAACCTTGATCAACCTTGATTGGACTGGATTGACCTGGCGAAACTCCGATACAGGAAAATCCGAAGCAAGAACAGAAATCCGGATCTGGTTTGACCAGGCGCGACCGCGTCGGTAATCGATGGGCTCGGGGAGCCCCCAGCGACTCGGACGGCGACATTTCAAAGAACAGCGGCTTTCGGCCGCCTGAAGTTCCCATGTTTATGTGGGACTTGCAAGCGCTTTTGAGCGCACCCCGGTCGTTCTGCAGGAGATCTTGGCAGTCAGAATAGACAGGAAGCGGGGGTTTTTCGCGCGCGGCCATGATCGGCCAGAAGGGCTTGGCTCAGATGATGCCGGCCGACCGAGACATCGCGGGGGCCCGGTTGAGAGCCGACCAAGTCGGCAACCAAGTCCAGACAGGATGGGGGATTTTGGCGCAGTTGGCGGCGCAACACGGTTTCCACGCATTCGCGGACCATGACGGACTTTGGGACGCCGCGCCGGCGCGCTTCATCCTCCACGCGGCGCAGGAGGACTTCCGACACCTTGAAAGTCATTGTCGTCACGGAACAAGGGTAATACCGGTTGCGACATGTCGCAATACCAATCTCAGGAAGTCATTTGGCTCTTTTGGCGCGGGGTGTGGGACAGAATTCTTCCATTGGACCGGATTACACCTTGGAAGTACATGAGTATATAAATACAATCGATGGTTTCCGGGAGGGCGGAGCGCCGCGAGTCCATAATATAATTAGGGCGTCGCGGCGCTCCGCCCTCCCGAAAATTGTCATACGCCCTTTGATATCGCGACCCCTGTCGCGTTTATGTGTTTGATACGCGTTGCGCTGGCACATCGGGCGCTCCTGCGCGTGGCGGGTCATTCCCCTTTTGTTTTGTCAAGACCGCAGCCTTGGCGTATTGGAAGCAACATGAGAATTCGATTCGATTGCCTGCGAATCGGGTGCTTGAGCACAATCCTGTGCATGGCGTCTGCACTTGTTCCAATCAGGCTCCCGGCTCAACCGCCGGAACGTTTCTGGTGGAATGTCCAGATCAACGGCAGACCGGCACGACTCGCCCTGGACACTGGCAGCAGTGGCCTCATTCTCTGGCGGTCGGCGGCGGATCGGTTAGGCCTGAAACTTACCTATATAGGACTGGCTTCGAATAACCTCGTGGTGCCTTGGGTTACCGGTGAATTCAAACTTGAGCTGCCGCACTGGCAACGGCGGTGGGGCTTTCCAGTGACTGGTTACGGGCCAGCTAGCGCTGGAGTCTCTGAAGCATTGGGGTTCTTTGACGATATGGATGGAGTCGTTGGATGGCCGGCGATCAGTCGGCGGATTACTCGGTTCGACGCGATGGACGGCAAGTTCAAGTTTTTGGGCAAGGTGCCAAAGGAAGTTAAGGACTGGTCGAAGTTCACCATTCAAACTAACCGGCGCGTCCTGGTTCTGGAGCTTCCCGGCGGCGGCGGCACCCGCCGAGGGTTGTTCGTTGATACAGGCGGCCTCGGGGAGGGGGGGATTGAACTCTCGGCACCTCTGTGGGACCAGTGGATGGCCGCTCACTCAAACGAAAGGAGAGGAATCGGGGCCAGCTTCCAGGTAGGTGGTCTGGTCCCTTACGAACGCACACGGGCATCTTGGTTCTCTATCGGCGGCCTGACGCTTACAAATGTTGAATTACACAGGGTCGAGGAACATGACTGGCCGGAGTCAAAGGACTGCGCCGCCGCAATCGGCTTTGGCGTGCTGAAGCGGTTTGATTTTCTTGTGGATGGCGAACATGCGGTTGCCTACTTGCAACCTTCAAAAAGATGGAAGCCTTTCATGGCAGGCCCAACGAACCTAACCTTGCTCCACGGCCGCCTCAGCGCGGTTTTTGGGCCGTGGCGCAACCAGACGAACGGTCTTGCCGCATACGTGTTGAGTGCCAGCCCGGCATTCCAAGCGGGCATTCGCAACGGCGATATTCTTCTTAAAGTTGACCGACAAGACGTCAAGCAATGGCTGGACAATCCTGGCAAAGCCTGGTCGTGCGACCGCGAGTATTTCGGCTTCCAACTGACGTATCCTTCCACGAACAACCCGAACGGCACGGTGCTCGAATTGACTCTCAGGCGGCGAGACCAGGTTTTCCAAGCGACCGTGTTGCAGAGTGAGATCGCGGTCACGGTCATTGCTCCTAGAAAAACGAAATAGTCCAACGCCATGCGCTGAGGGCGGGCGCGGCGACAGGCGTCAGCCCGAGTTCCCTAAACTGTGCGAGCCTTGATTAACCTTAATTGGGCTTGATTGGGCTGGCGTGGACGGCGGTTGGAGCCGCGCTTTTGTCCGGGCGGCTTTTCTTGGGAATTCTCCTCCAAAGGCGACTTCCCGGCCACTTTCTTTTCCGAGTTTTCTTCGCAGGATGATCCTGCGTTGATGCTCATCGGTTGACAATGTCCCACACTTTGATGGGAATTTCAATTCGGCGGCGCTGGGCCGCCACCGATAACATGCCAGGCGGACTTGACGGAGTCGGGAAGGCTCCAGATGTCCATCGCGGTAATCAAGAGGGCGCTGGCCCAGCCGGTGACCAGCAGAAACCAGCCGTTTTTCCATGTTCCCATGCGCTTGCGGGAACTGGTGAAATGCAACAGTGGAAACATCGCCAGCGGAAGTTGCAGCGCCAGCACGACCTGGCTCAAGGTCAACAGATCATTGACGCTGCTATCGCCGCGAATCCCAATGATCAGCACCGCCGGGATGATGGCAAGAGTCCGGGTAATCAGACGCCGCAGCCACGGCCTCATCCGCCAGTGCATGAAGCCCTCCATCACAACCTGCCCGGCCAAAGTGCCGGTAATGGTGCTGCTTTGTCCGCTTGCCAGCAAGGCCACGACAAAGAGCATGCTCGCGGCGGCGGTTCCCAGCAATGGCGCGAGCGTGAGGTAAGCGATGCGAATCCAATCGGTGTCGGCGCCGAACGTCACCACCTTGCCGCCCGCCACAGTCACGCTTGTCTTCCCATAGAAAACGATCGCAGCGAGGACGAGGATCGCCGCGTTGACGAAAAAAGCCACCGCCAAAGCAACCGTGGAATCCAGGGCGTTGAACCAAACGGCTTTCCGGACGGATGCGTCGTCTCTTTGGAGCTTGCGGCTCTGCACCAGGGCCGAATGCAAATATAGGTTGTGAGGCATCACAGTGGCGCCGATGATGCCAACGGCCACGTAAATCATGCCGGCCTGGCGCAAACTGGGCGTGAACAAAGCGCGGCCCATGTCAAAAAAGGACGGGTGCATTTGGGGAAGAATAAAAATCTCGATGTAGTAGCAAATGCCAATCGTCGCGATGAGCACCAACACAATCCCTTCGATGGTCCTCATGCCGAATCGTTCCATGCCCAGCAGCACCAATACGTCCAGGCCGGTGAGGATCACCGCCCAGAGCATCGGAATATGGAACAGCAAATTCAGGGCGACCGCGCTTCCGAGCACTTCCGCCAGGTCACATGCGCCGATGGCGACTTCGCAGCACAGCCAGTTGGGCAGGCGCGTCCAGCTCGGATACCAGTCCCGACAGCATTGAGCGAGGTCTTTGCCCGTGACAACCCCAAGGCGCGAGGAGATGACTTGCATGAAAATGGCCATCAGGCTCGCCAGTCCGACTACCCATAAAAGCCCGTATTTGTACTGCGCGCCGGCGGCCAGATCAGTTCCCCAGTTTCCGGGGTCCATGTAGCCGACGCTCACGAGGATGGCCGGACCAATAAAGGCGCGCCAGTGCCGCCAAAAGCCGGCCTGATGATGCGGAACCTCGACGCTTCCGTGCATTCCTTCAAGCGATACTGCGCCGGCGCGCGGAACGGCGCCCGGCTCGGCTCCGTTTCCATTAGCGTCTGCGTGCGGTTCGTTCATGTGGGCAACACCGCCCCATATCTACCGTCGGGGTGTGTATTAAAGCAAATTAAATGTTTTACCGTTAATACATTGGAGAAAAGCTGGCCAACCTCGGGGCTTCTCTGTTAAGAAAACCCGGTGCGAACAAAAACCCGCAGGAGAGCGGCGCCAGCCCGAAATAGGTCTGAATCCACCGAGGACCATTTGGAGCGCATCCAGGAATTGGTGGAGCAAAAAGGCTATGCCCGCGTGGCCGACATCGCCGCCTCTCTCGCCCTGAGCCGGTCGGCCGTCTCCAACATGGTCCGCCGGCTCGCCAAGCGGGGCTTTGTCAATTACGAAAGATATCGCGGCTTCACCCTGACCCGCGAGGGCCGCGCGGTGGCCGATCACGTCAAGGTGCGCCACGAAACGCTCTCCAAACTGCTTCATCTTCTGGGATTGAGTCCCGAAACGGTGGACGAGGAAGTCGAAGTCATCGAGCATCATCTGCGGCCCGAAACGTTGCGGGTTTTCTCCCGGCTGGTTCGTTTCTGGCATGAACACCCGAAGCAGCTCCGGGCGTTTCTGCGCGACGGCAATGGGCGGTGAAACTACCGCGACTGCACGACCCAGTGTGACTTCGATTCTCTGTTTTGGCGATACTTGAGCAATGCGGCCGCTGGGAAAGGGTGTGGGACAGAATTCTTCCATTGGACCGGATTACACCTTGGAAGTATATGAGTCCCTAATATAATTGGGGCGTCGCGGCGCTCCGCCCTCCCGGAAATTGTCCCTCATATAATTAGCAGGGCGTTGCGGCGCTGCGCCCTCCCGAAAATTGGCATACGCACGCTTCGAACTGCGGATGATTAGAGCCACTTGCGGCGAATCAGCCACATTTTGACCAATTGCGTGAGGACCACGTAGGCGATCAACGTGGCAAAAAGAATGGGCCAAAAAAGCCCGGGCAACGGCACGAGCGCGAGCATTTTTGCCAGCGGCGAGTAAGGCAGCCACGCCGAAATGGCCATGATGATCACAGTCGTGACTGTCAGGGCCGTGCTGGCCCGCGCCTGAATGAAAGGAATCTGCCGGGTTCGGATGACGTGAATAATGAGGGTCTGGGTCATCAAGGATTCCACAAACCAGCCGGTGTGAAACAGCGCCGCGCCCGAAGGGGCCCAGCAATGGAAAAGATACAACATCACAAAAAACGTCGTGTAATCGAAAATCGAACTGACCGGCCCAATGAATAATATAAAACGGGTAATCTCCCCCATGTCCCACGGCTGCGGTTTGGCAATGAGGTCGACGTTGACGTTGTCCGTCGGAATGGCGACCTGCGAAAAATCATAGAGCAGGTTATTGGTCAGAATTTGAATCGGCAGCATCGGCTGATACGGCAAAAAGGCGCTGGCTCCGAGGACGCTGAACATGTTGCCAAAGTTGGAGCTGGCCCCCATGCGGATATATTTGAGAATGTTGACGAACACTTTCCGCCCTTCCAGCACCCCTTCCTCAAGGACCATCAGATTTTTTTCCAGCAGGATCATGTCAGCCGATTCCTTGGCGATATCCACGGCGTTGTCCACCGAAAGCCCCACATCCGCCGCACGCAAGGCGGGCGCGTCATTGATGCCGTCGCCCATGAAGCCGACGACATGGCCGTTGTGGCGCAGAGCCTGGACGATGCGTTGCTTGTGGGTCGGGGAAAGCCGCGCGAAAACCTGCGTCGGCTCCACCGCCTGGCGAAGTTGCTCGTCGCTCATGGATTCGACCTTGCTGCCCAGCAGCACATTGCCCGTGTCCAGACCCACGTCTTTGCAGACTTTGCGCGTCACCAGATCATTGTCGCCAGTCAACACTTTGACTCTGACCCCGTTGTGCTGCAACGCGGCGATGGCCTTGCCGGCCGATTCCTTGGGAGGATCGAGAAAGGCGATGTATCCCTTGAGAATCAGTTCCGACTCGTCCGCTTTGGAATAAGCCGCGCGTTTGTCCAGAATCCGGGACGCCACGGCCAGAACGCGAAAACCGTCGGCGCTCAAATCATTGTATTCCTGAATGAGATCGCCGGTCAAAATCGGTTCCATCGGCAGAATTTCGCCCTCGCTTTCAAAGTGTGTGCAATGGGCGAAGACGGCTTCCGGGGCGCCTTTGGTCAATATCTGGCACTCGTGCTCCGGTGTTTCGACGACGACCGACATCATCTTGCGGGAAAAATCGAACGGAATTTCGTCCACCTTCTTGTAACGATCCACGCACACTTCGTGCTGCGCTTCCGGGTGGCTCAAGACCGCGCGATCCAACACGTTTTTCAGCCCGGTCTGGAAATAACTGATGAGGTACGCATCCACCAAAACGGCGGCGCTCTCATTCTTAAAGACGTCGCAATGAATTTCCAGGATGACGTGATCGCGGGTGAGCGTGCCGGTCTTGTCCGTGCAAAGCACGTCCATGGCGCCGAAGTTCTGGATGGAATTGAGCCGTTTGACAATGACCTTTTTCTTGGCCATCGCCAGCGCCCCCTTGGACAGGCAGACCGAGACAATCATCGGCAGCATTTCCGGCGTCAACCCCACGGCCACTGCCAACGCAAATAGAAACGCCCCGGCCCAATCGTGCTTGCCGCTTTTCTTCAATTCCGCCGGGTAGGCGTCCTGGAGAAGCAACCGGTTGAGCCTGAAATCATGGCGCGCCGGATTCTTGAGGCGCGACTCGGTCTCCGGCTCCAGCGGGACATTTTGAAAACGTTTCGGGTCGTAGATGGATGGACCGGAAACAATGATGTTCAGGTTGGAAACCAGAATCCCGGCAAGCGTGTCACCATCGGTCCGCGAAACCTCGTAGGCCGCCAGGGCCGGTCCGGAGGCGGGATCCATTTGATCCCTCACATAAGCCGAAACCGGGTCGGCTTTTGCATTCAGTCTAGCGGCGAGGGAAGGGAGGTTGATGATGTCATCGTCGGCAACGACCGAGGGCGACTTGCTCAAAGCGTTGATGAAAAACACCGCCGGCACCATGACCGCCATGAACGTCAGCATCAGATAAGTGAACCGCTTGATCCCTTTGTCGAAATTGGTCTCCACCAACTGCGTCGTCATGCTGCTGGCGATGCCGCCCAGGTAGGTGCGCGGACCGGTTTCCACCACGACCGCCTGCGCAGTGCCGCTTTCCACGCTGGTTCCCAAAAAGCAGAGGTTGGCAGATTCCAGCGGCGAAATATTCTCCCGCGTCTCCCGCGAATCGAATTTTTCCACCGGCAACGATTCTCCCGTCAGAGTCGCCTGGATGATGAACAAATCCTTGGCGCTGAGAATACGCACATCGGCGGGTATCATGTCGCCGGCGGATAATTTCACTACGTCGCCGGGCACCAGGCATTGCAACGGCACCTCGGCAGCCTGCCCATCGCGCACGACGGTGGCCGTGACCTTGATCATCGCCTTCAACTTGGCCGCCGCGGAGTCCGCCTTGGATTCCTGGATGAAGCGAAGGGCCACTCCCAGGATGACCATCACGACCATCAGCCAGGCGCCGACGTAGTCGCTGGTTTCCTGGGCCGTGTAAAAGCTGATGCTGGCCAGCACGGTCAACAGGATGACCAGCGGATTGCGCACCGAATGCCAGAGCCGTTGAGACCAGGCGTTGTGCTTTTCCTTGGAGACTTCGTTGGGGCCGTATTGTTCGAGGCGTTCCGCCGCGACCGCCGCCGGCAGCCCCTCCGGAGAACTTTCCAGCAGCCGCAGCGCCTCGGCGGATTCCACCCGCGCGGCCTCAGCCAGACGGGAAGGCAGCCGGACATTGGGCGCCTTGCGTTTGGGTGGAGGCGGCGCGCTCGGCGGTGGTTGTTCTGATGTCGTCATATTTGAATTGAAGGTGCTTTCTCATCATTCGTCCTGGTCGATACCGACACGCAGAAAAAGCTTAAGTCCAAAACTGCAATTCGCAAAACAATTTCACGGCCGCGCTATGCCTCGGCGACATGTCGCCGCTTTGAAAGCGCGGACATGTCCGCGCACTCCAAAGTCAGGAACCGAGAATACCATTCGGGCGACGCAGTCCTTACAATTCTCCCGCGTCCTCCAACCGTTTGATTTCGGCGGTGTAGCCCTGGCGAAAAGTGGGATAACGCAACGGGCAGCCCAATTCCATCCGCAACCGGCGATTGCTCACTTTCTTATGCGTCAGAACCCGTTTGCGACCCGCCCCAGATTCGTCTTCGGAAAATGGAGGCATGTTTTTCCCCAGTGTTTCCGAAAGCCACCGGAAGAAATGAATTTGCGGCACCGGCTCGTCATCGACGACGTTGTAAATCTCCCCGGGCCGCCCGTTTTTGAGCGCGGCGATGATGGCTCCCACAACGTCATCCCGGTGAATCATATTGAGGAGCCGCAGGCCGTTTCCCGCGATGCGGGCCTCGTCCTTCAAATATTTCAGAAATAAATGTCCCCGGCCCGGCCCATAGATGCCGGCCATGCGCAACAGGACCGATGGGAATTTCCGGTCCCGAAAGGCCCTTAGCAGCGCCTGCTCCGTCTCGGCCAGCACCAGGCCCATTTCCGTTGTCGGTTGCGCGGGGCTGGTTTCCTTGACCAACGAACCATCCGTCTGCGCATAAACACTGGTGCTGCCTGCATGAACATATTTTCGAAGCGGCATGGCAACCAGCCAATCCACCAGGTGGTGCGTGCCTTCCAGAAAAATCCGCTGATAATCCTCCAATCCTCCCTTGTTGGATGAAACCGTGTTGACGACCCAGTCCAGGCGTTGCGGCAGTCCATCCGGGGCAGCGAGCTTGGTGATGTCCGCCGTCAGTGGTTCAATCCCCAACGCGCGCAACTCCGCCGCTTTCTCCGGGGAACGGTTGACGCCGAAGACCTCGTGACCGGCCCGGGCCAATTCCGCCGCCAACGGAAGCCCGACATACCCGCAACCCACGATGAGAACTCGCATAAGCCCATTAAAACATCGGCGGCGCGCCAGTCCAAGTTTGAAAATCCGTGCTTGGCTCAATCGGCGAATTGGCGATCATCAGCCGGTGCAAGCCTCATTGCGGCAGGTCAAACAATATTTATTGACAGGCGTTTCGTACGTCGTGCCGCTCATTGCGTGCGGCGGAATCCTCATCGCTCTTTCCCTCGCCTACACTTTCCGTTTCGTGCCGCCGGCGGCCAATGGCGGCCCGGACATCGACCACGCGCCGCTCCTGGTCAGGGATATTTTCACCATTGGCAAAACCGCGTTCGATTTGTTTCCAGCGGTCCTGGCCGGTTTCATCTCTTATGGGATTGCCGCGCGACCCGGATTGGTGCCCGGTTTGGTCGGCGGGGCCATAGCCGGCATGCCTCAAATGATGGATGGCAAGTCCACCAGCGCAGGATTCCTGGGGGCATTGGTGATCGGCCTGCTGGCCGGCTTTGTGACCAATGCGGCAAAAAGGCTGCCGGCCCCCAAACTCCTCAAGCCGGTGATGCCCATTCTTATCATCCCGATTTTTGCCTCCTTGATTGTCGGCCTTGCTATGCTGGTGTTAAACATGCCCCTGGCGCGCGCGATGGTCGGATTGGGCAATTGGCTGGAGGATTTGCGCAACGGCTCGCAAATGGTTCTCGCGATGGTCCTGGGAGCGATGGTCGCCTTTGACATGGGCGGCCCTGTCAACAAAGCCGCCTTTTTCTTTGGCGTCGCGATGATCCAGCAGGGTAATTTCGGCGTCATGGGAGCCTGCGCCGCCGCCATTTGCACGCCGCCTTTGGGGCTTGGACTGGCCACTGTGCTCGATCGCCGCCTGTGGACTGAGGACCAACGCGAGTCCGGCATCGCCGCCCTGGGCATGGGCTTGATCGGCATCACCGAAGGCGCCATACCCTTTGCCGCCGCGGACCCCATCCGCGTCATACCCACGATCATGCTCGGCTCGATGGTGGCCTCGACTCTGGCCATGCTGGGAAAGGTCGGCGACCATGCGCCGCATGGCGGCCCGATTGTGCTTCCGGTGGTGGATAATCGTTTGTTCTACATTCTGGCCATTGTCGCCGGCATGGTTGTAACCGCCGTCAGCATCAATCTCCTGAAAAAATTCACCGAAAAGAAAATATGAAAATTGTCGCTGTCACCGCATGTCCCACCGGCATCGCCCACACGTTCATGGCTGCCGAACAGTTGGAAAAAACCGCGCGGCGCCTTGGCCACCAAATCAAAGTGGAAACACAGGGCTCGATGGGCGTCGAAAACGAATTGACCCAGGCCGACATCGATGCCGCCGGCGTGGCCATATTGGCGTGCGACATCACCATTGAAAAAATGGAACGATTTGAGCGCGTGAAAAAAATCGAGGTTTCGCCCCAGGAAGCCATCAAGAATCCCGAAGGCGTCATCGCAAAAGCATGTTCATAACCCAGTCTCTTTAGTCCCGTGCCCACCGAATTCTCGTTTAACTTCCCGCTGCCAAACGGTCTCCATGCGCGGCCCGCCAGCGCCTTTGAAGAGGCCGCCAGGCCGTTCGCCTGCGAAATCACCTTCATCAACGATCGCACCGACGCGCAAGCCTCCGTCAAGAGCGTCCTCGGCATGGTCAGCACAGGCACCCTGCCTGGCGACCCTTGCCGCATTGTTTTTGACGGCGCTGACGAAGCAAGCGCGCGGGAGGAACTTCGCCGTTTCGTCGCCGAAAAACTTCCTCATTGCGATGACCCTCCGCTCGAATCAATCAAAGTCCCCGGCGAAATCAGCCTGCCGCCGTGCCTGCGCGATGCGGGCGCTGTTCTGTGGAAGGCAAAGTCGGCTGCGCCGGGAATTGGGATTGGCCGAATCGTGCGGCTGTCCGATGCGATCGTTCCCGACGATCGTGGCGCGGGTGCGACCGTTGACGCGCCGCAGGAGAGAGAATGCCTGCTCAACGCGTTGCTTGCGCTGGACCGGACCTACGCGGAGCGGATGAAGGAAATCACCGAGAGGGTCGCCCTGGGTTTGCTTCAGGCGCATCGGGCGATGGCGCGCGATCCGGCGTTGAAAGCGTGGCTCCTGGCGGCCATCAGTGGACGAAACTGCACGGCGACTCAGGCCGTGTTGGCTGCGCAAGACCATTTCGCGGGCGTTTTCACGGCTTCCGCCAGCACGCTCCTGCGCGAACGCGCGTTGGACGTGCGGGATGTCTGCCGTCAACTCATTCGCGAATTGAAAGGCTCGCCGCCTGGACCTCCCGTCGTTTTGACCCGCGATTCCATTGTGACGGCGGAGGGGCTGACGCCATCCGACCTGCTCGGCCTGGACCGCCGGTTCCTGAAAGGATTAGCGTTGGCGAAGATCGGCGCCGCATCGCACACGGTCATTCTGGCCCGGTCTTTTGGCATCCCGTGTGTGATCGACATCGCCGATTTTCCGGTGGCTCGTTGGGAAGGCCAGGATGCAATTGTGGACGGTGAATTGGGCCTCCTAGCCGTCGGATTAACCGCCGACGCCCGGCGATATTATGAGATGGAACAATGGCGATTGAACGCCCGCCACGTCCGAGCCCAGCGCCTGACCGCCCTTCCCGGCCAAACCGCGGACGGAGCGCGCCTGGAAATCGCGTCGAATATTTCCCGCCCCGACGAAGCCGCGCCCGCCATCGCCGCCGGCGCCGAAAGCATAGGCCTTTTCCGCACCGAAATGCTCTTCATGGACCGGAACGAAGCGCCGGGAGAAGAGGAGCAATACCAGGCCTACTCGCGCGCCCTTCGTGACGCCGGCGGACGAACCGTCATCATCCGTACCCTGGACATCGGCGGTGACAAGCCGGTGGCTTGGTTGAAACTGCCAGCGGAGCAAAACCCGATGCTCGGCTCCCGTGGCGCGAGGCTTTACCCGCGCATTGAATCGCTAATCCGCACGCAGATTCGCGCATTGCTGCGCGCTTCGGTGAACGGCCAGTTGCGGGTGATGATTCCCATGATTGCCGGGGTCGCCGAAGCGCGCTGGGTCAAGCGAGTCTTCGACGAAGAACGCGCCAGGCTGGTCGAACAAGGAACGCGCCTCGATTCCGTGCCCCTCGGCGCGATGGTCGAAATCCCTTCCGCGGCGTTCGAATTAAACGCCCTGTGCCACGAATTGGATTTCTTCAGCATCGGCTCCAACGACCTGATTCACTATTTCACCGCCACCGACCGAGGGACGTCAACGGCGCTCGATGATCCGCTCGCGCCCGCCTTCCTGCGATTGTTGAAGAAAATCGTCGATGACTCTCACGCCGCCAGCCGATGGATCGGCCTTTGCGGCGAAATGGGCGGAAACGTGCAGTGCCTTCCGTTGCTCGTCGGCCTGGGTTTGGACGAAATCAGCGTCCCGATCGCATCGGTGGCTGCCATCAAGGACCGGCTGGCGCCGCTGATGGCCGCCGAATGCCGGCGATTATTGACAGACGCGCTCGATTGCACGACAGCCGACGAGGTCCGCACCCTGATGCAACAGCGCGAGCCGCGCCGGCCCATCCCCCTCTTCGCCGAAGAGTTCGTGGTACTGGACTCGCGGGCTGCCACCAAGGCGGAGGCGATCAAAACCCTCTGCGACACCCTTTACGTGACCGGGCGAACCGACAGCCCTCGTCAAATCGAAGACGCGATTTGGAAGCGCGAAGCGGTTTATTCCACGGGATTCGGCTATGGCTGCGCCATCCCGCATTGCAAGACCGGCGCCGTCGCTGCCAATTCTTTGTGCATTCTCAGGTCGCAGGAGCCGATTCCCTGGGGGGACGACGGCGCTTCCGCAAGTGTCATTATTCTGTTGGCCCTTCGGGACAACGACGAGGCGGCCGAACACCTGAAAATCATTTCGCGCCTGGCGCGCCTGCTCATGCACGAAACCTTTCGCGAAAATCTCATCTCGGTCAAGACTCCCGCCGCAATGACGGCCTTTCTAGCCGAGCAGATCGGGCTGTCCGCGTCGAAAAATCCGGCGTCCGCCGTTTTGAACCTTGAAGTTTGACGCGCCCCCGGCATTCTCCCTAGTCATGCGAGTTGGCGTGTTATGCAGGGCGGATGAATTGGAGTGGGCGCAAAAACTGGGCTTCCGCTCGATCCAATGGATGCGTTTTGCCGATTCTCCGGCCGGCCCGCCTGTTGACGACTGGAGGGCGGCGGCGGAAAAGTTCGCGGGTGAGGCAAAGAGCCGTGATATTCGCGTATCGGCCATCGGCGCCTTTTACGGAAATCCTCTCGATCCGAAGCAAACGGAATCGGCCCGCGCCATCGTGCTCCGGGCCATTGAAGTCGCGGCCCATATTGGAGTCAAGACTGTTTCCGGGTTTGCCGGCGCGGTGATCGAATTGGAGATGAATGAGCGCGGCGGAAATCCGGTTTACAAACCGTTTGAAAATTACATCCCGCAAATACTCGCGTTTTGGGAACCGCTGGCGCGCCACGCCGCCGGGCGCGGCGTGCGCATCGCCTTTGAGAATTGTCCCCAGGGCGCCTGGCATTTGCCGGTCATGCACTACAACATCATGGGCCAGCCCTCAATGTGGGAACGCCTGTTCAACCAGACCCAATGCGAAAACATTGGTTTGGAATGGGACGCCGCTCATCTCCTTTGTCAATTTATTGATCCGGTGGCCAACATCCACAAGTTCGGCCGGCGCATCTTCCATGTCCACGCCAAGGACGCCTATATCGACCGGCCATTGCTGGAAACTTACGGTGTTTGTCATCCCGGCGTGGCGGAACATCGGTTCCCCGGCATGGGCCACGCTGACTGGGCGCAAATCGTCCATGCCCTGTTGCGCGCGGGATACGATTCGGATTTAAACATTGAAGGCTTTCATGACCCCGTTTATCGCAATCACGACGGCGGCCCGCAACTCGAAGAACCCGGCCTGCTCATCGCGAAAAAAACCCTCGACCCGTTCGTCCAGGCCACCGAAGCGACCTTGCCAGGTTGATTTTCTGAATGCGCCCCGCTCCTAATTCGTCCGCTTAAGCAGTTCACTATGATAAGGTTTCAATTCCGACGATCTCATTACGCGGCCTTGCTTTGCCTGGCATTGGCGCCCACGGTGGCGCGCGCACAGGTGCCGCAATGGATTTGGTCCTCAACCAACAGCCAATTCACCCAAAAGGAAGTCCGCTATTTTCGCAGGACCTTTACTGCCAAAGACGGCCTCATCCAATCGCGTCTTGCCGCCAGCGGCGACGACAGCGCGGAGATTTTCATCAATGGCCAGAAGATCGTGTCCATCGACGATTGGGCCAAGCCGAAATATGTCGATGTCACGAAGCGCATTGTGCCCGGCGAAAACGTCATTGCCGCGCGATGCCAAAACGATGCATCGGCGGCCGGATTGATCGTGCGCCTGGAGATGACGATGCCCACCCTCGGCTCCGTGCGCCAAACCTACATTCCGGCGCAGCACGCCGGCTTGCACTGGATCGACACGGTGATCACCGATAGCAAATGGGTCTATTCCGACCACGAAACGTCGAATTGGACCCAGATCAATTTCGACGATTCCGCGTGGAAACCCGCCGTCATCGTCGGCAAACTCGGCGACCAACCGTGGGGCGACATTTTTGTAACACCCGAGGCGACACCAGCCGCCTCGATTCGCGTCGAACCCGGGTTCAAAGTGGAACTGCTCCATTCGGCCGACTCGACGGAAGGTTCGTGGATTTCCATGACCATCGATCCCAAGGGCCGCTTGATCATTTCGCCGCAGGTCGAGGGCGACCTGCTCCGCATCACCCTTTCCAAGGGGCGGGTGGCGCAAATCGAACGCATCGATCAGCCGGTCACTTCCGCCATGGGATTGCTCTACGCGGACGACTACCTTTATGTTGACGGGGAAGGTCCCAAAGGGCTGGGAATATACCGTCTCCGCGCCAGGGGCGACCTCTTTGACGCGCCGGAATTTCTGCGCGAGTTCAACCACGGTGGCGAACACGGCCCCCACGACCTCATACTAGGCCCGGACCACAAGCTTTACATGGTCAACGGCAATTTCACAAAGATACCCGCCGACGTGCTGCCCAATTCGCCCCACCGAAATTATGCCGACGACCAATTGCTCACGCGGGCGGAGGACGGAAACGGTTTCGGCGCAGGCCTGCAACCACCGGGCGGCGCCGTGTTGCGCATGGATATGGACGGGAAAAACTGCGAGCTGTTCGCGGCGGGCACACGCAACACCTACGCCATCGCATTCAGTCCGGACGGGGAACTTTTCGGTTTTGACAGCGACATGGAATGGGATTGGGGCACGGCCTGGTACCGGCCAACGCGCGTCAATCTCTGGGTTGCCGGCGGCGACTACGGTTTTCGCGAAGGATCGGGAAAATTTCCCGAATACTACGAGGACACCTTGCCGTCTCTGTTGAACGTAGGACTCGGCTCGCCAACCGGCGTCATGTTCGGCGGGCGCGGCGATCTCCCTGAACGATATCGCAACTCCTTTTTCATGGAGGATTGGTCTTATGGCCGCCTCTTTGCGGTCCATTTTACCCCCGACGGCGCCAGCTACGATGCGACCATTGAGACCGTGCTTCGCGGCGTGCCGTTGAACTTGACAGCCTTGGATTTCGGCAATGACGGCGCGCTTTATCTCATCACAGGCGGCCGCGGCATCGAGTCCGGCCTCTATCGCGTGACCTATATCGGCGACAAAGTCAGGGAGCCGAGAAAATCAGCACTCGAGCGGGCCAGGGAAGCCGACGGCAAGGAAGCCCGCCGGCTGCGCCACGATTTGGAAGCCTTCGATGGCGAGCGCGACCCCCGAATCGTCGACGCCGTCTGGTCCAGCCTGTCGAGTCCGGACCGCTGGATTCGCTACGCGGCGCGGATAGCCCTGGAATCGCAGGACGTGGCGTGGTGGAAGGACCGCGCCCTGGCTGAGACCGATGAAGAAGGCGGCTTGACGGCGTTGCTGGCCCTTGCGCGGCTTGGCGGCCGGCCCACCCAACAGCCCATTCTCAACGCGCTGGAAAAGTTTCCCATCGCCGGCCTCAGTGAACAACTGGAATTGTTGAAGTTGCGAGTGCTCGAAGTTTGCTTCTCGCGCCAAGGGCCGCCCGACGCCGACCTTGCCAAACGCACCATTGCGGAACTGGACCCGCTTTATCCCGCGGCCGAATTCGACGTCAATCGGGAACTCTGCCAGCTCCTGCTCTATTTGAAGGCCCCGGACGCCGTCGGCAAGACCCTGGCGCTGATGGACAAACCGCCGACGCAGGAGGAACAGACCTATTATGCCATGCGCCTACGAAACATCGTCGATGGCTGGACGCTCGACGAGCGAAAGGATTATCTGGCCTGGTTCAAAAAGGATCGCGATCACGCCAGCCATCCACCCGACATCCTCCAATACTTCAAGGACGTTGACCGCGATTACAGCGACGGCGCCAGTTTCCCATCGTTTTTGAAGAATTTCCGCAATGAATTTATCGATGCGCTCACTCCCGCCGACCAGGAGGCGCTTGCCGCGTACCTTCCCAAAGAGACCAATTCCGACAACAGCACTTTAGCCGTGGGCAAATTTGTCAAGGACTGGACCATGGAGGATCTTCAACCCGACCTGGACAAAGCAAAATCCGGCCGCTCCTTCGCCAAGGGTAAGGCGGCCTATTCCCAGGCGCAGTGCATCCTGTGCCATCGTTTTGGCAGAAGCGGCGGTTCGGTGGGGCCGGAACTCGCCGCTGTGTCAAGCCGGCTAAGCTCGCGCGACATATTGGAATCCATCCTCGAGCCGTCGAAGGTTGTTTCCGAGCTTTATCAAAATACGATCATCGAAACCAGGGACGGCGACATCCTCACTGGCCGCGTCGTGGAAGAGAACGACCAGAAGCTGGTGCTCATGACGGCGCCGATTCGCCAGACCAAGGTGGAAATCCTCAAGGCCGACATTCTCAGCCGGCGCGCCTCCAAAGTCTCGCCGATGCCCGACGGATTGGTCAACTCGATGACTGAGGGAGAAATTTGGGATTTGATCGCCTACCTCCAGGCCGGCGGGAAGCGGAATAGCCCGGCCTTTGAGAAATGATGTTGTCGCTGGAGCATTTGGCCGGGTTGCTGGAAAACCACCGGGACGCCGCCGCGGCCAAGGTGCGTGAATTCTCCATCGGCGGCCAACACCTTGCCTTCAACTCCGCCCCCGAAATCATGGGCGTCATTAATCTTTCGCCCGATTCGTGGTATCGGGAAAGCGTGTGCCTGACCGTGGATCGCGCCATCGAGCGGGGCAAAGTTTTGCGGGCGCAAGGCGCAAAAATAATTGACGTCGGCGCGGAATCAAGCCTTTCCCACGCCGCGCTGCTGGACGCCCGCGCCCAAACGGACCGGTTGCTGCCAGTGGTCCGCGAACTGGCCGCCGCCGGGATTCTGGTCTCCGTCGAAACCTACCGGACCGAAGTGGCGCGCGCCTGCCTCGAAAGCGGCGCAACCGTAATCAACCTGACCGGCACCCAGGACGCGCCTGATATTTTTCGGCTGGCTGGCGAACACAAGGCGGCGGTAATCGTCTGCTACGTCCAGGGACCCAACGTTCGCCAGGTGGGAGACTTCGATTTCAGCGGCGACGTGATCGGCGCGATGCACGAGAGTTTTTCGCGGATGACGGAGATGGCCGCCAGGGAAGGCGCGGAAAAAATTCTGCTCGACCCGGGCCTCGGCTTTTATTATCGCAACCTCCAGGACAGCGCGACACGCGTGCGCCATCAGATGACCACATTCTTGAACAGCTTCCGATTGCGCACGATTGGCTTTCCCATTTGCCAGGCGTTGCCGCATGCGTTTGAGTATTTCGGCCAGGAGGTGCGTTGCGCGGAGCCGTTTTTCGCCGTCCTGGCCGCGCTGGGAAAGACGGACCTTTTCCGCACCCACGAGGTGGCTCGCGTCCGCCCCGTGCTGGAAACTCTGCGCGTTTTCTAATCAACCCGGCAGGCGAAAACACCTTCTTCGCCCGATTTGGTGATCCACTGACCCACCAGCTTCAATCGATGCGAGCTTAAGAGTTGTTCGCTCTTTTCAGGTGTGTAACGGTATGAGAAAAACAGGCGCAACGATTCGCCGGCCCGGTACTCAATGCGTTCGTCGTCCAGCGTCAACGCCCGGTCGCGCAAGAACTGAAAATCCGCGGCGATACGTCGAAGCCCCTGCGCCTCTTCGATGTGGATTTGCAGGACGCCGTCGCCGGGTTCAATTCCCAGGTCAAATAGAAATGTCAGGAGCCAATCACGCGTTTCCGGGTTGTCGTACCCGCGCAAAATCCGCCGGACTCCTGCGGCGTAGTCAGGCCCCGGCGCAAGATTGGCGCTGACAAGAAGAATATCGCCTGGACGAATCACCGCCGCCAGCCGGGGTGCGATGTCGTCCGGCTCAAAATTGGGAATCATTCCGAAAAAAGTGATGATTCTAAGCGGCGTTTTTTCCCCCAGTCGGTTTAGGACGGCGGGCAGGTCATCCGCCACGGCCAGGTCGCACAGCAACGGGGTGCAAGGCAGACTCCCAACGGCGCGGGTGGCCTCTTCCGTGGCAGTCAGGACCAGAGGCAGGCTCACATCGCATGGCGTGTAGGAAAGCTCCCTTCCTTGTTCGGCCAATAATGTGAGCAGCCGGGCTTCTTTTTGCCCACCTCCGCATCCCAAACCGATCACACGCACCGGGCCTTCGGCAATTAACCCGCCAGCGGCCGCGAAGCTTTGATCGTAAATGGCGGCGCAATCGGGATCGGTGCGTGACGGCGACCATGCATTGTGAAGAGCCAGCCATTTTTGCGACTGTTTGTAGGACTGATAATGGAATTTCGGCGGAATTCGCCGTTGGCGCAGGCGCTGGATCAATTCACTACGGATGCTCGCGGGAAATTGACCGGGATGGACCGTCACGCTGACAGTCGATGGCATAGCTTGGCGTGGAAGCGAAATTAAGCCGGGAGTTCCGCAAGCACGGCGTTGACGCGGCTGATCCCCTCGTCAACTTCAGCGCGGCTCTTAAAACCGATGACCACCGCGTTGACCTCCGGCAATGACATCGCAAAACGGAGGGCCTTTTGCCGGTCTTCCGCGTTCAGGAAGGTCCCATTGCCCACCATCTTCATCCCGATGACGCCGCGGCCTTTGGCGCGCATGATTTTCAATTGCTCCATCACCGGCGCCGTGTCGTTGGTCACCATGTTATAATTCTGCTCCGGGCCGTCCATAAATGCCCCTTGTGGATTGACCCTCACCAAATGCACTTGCGGCCAATCCGATTCCACAGCGTCGCGCAACGCGGGCAGGCTGTGGCACGAGACTCCTTTGGCGCGAATCCATTTTTTCTCCTGGGCCTGGTCATATCCATCGCGGATCCGCTTCCAGCTTTCGGGCCAATCCTTGTTGATCATGCAGTGGATCAACAGGCTGTCCACGTAATCGGTGTCAAATACTTTGCGGTGAAGGTCGATTTCCTTGAGAATGTCCTCCGGCTGGTGGTTGATCTTGGATTGGATAAAGAGCTTCTCCCGCGGAAGTCCCCGGATGGCGTCGGCAATCCAGTCGAATGTCGCGTACTGTTGGGCGCAGTCAAAATAGGTGATGCCCTGATCGTAGGCGTAGTGAACGAGGCTGTTGAAGCCCTCCTTCCCCAAGGCGCGTTGAATGTGCCCGTTGTCGCTGCCGGTGCCCATGCCCACGCGACTCAGCCGGATGCCCGTGTTGCCCAACGTCACTTGATCAGCGGCGGTCCGTTGCGCCGGGGCGCTCGCGCGCATCAATCCCCCCTGCGCCAGCAACAATGACCCGGCGGCCGAACGTTTCAGAAAACTGCGGCGGCTGAATCGATTGGTATTCATCGATGGTCGAAGACTATCATTGGCCCGTCCGTCTGGCAAGAACAAGAAATGCGGAAAATCCTGGTCATTCGCGGAGGCGCGCTCGGCGACTTCATCTTGACGCTGCCGGTCCTGGCGGCGTTGCGCGGGCATTTCCCGGGCCTCCCAATCGAAATCCTCGGGCAGCCGCGCATCGCCTCGATTGCCGTTGCCGGCGGCCTGGCGGAGCGGGCGTCGGCGCTTGAATCCGCCGCCCTGGCGGGCCTTTTTGCGCGGGACGGTTCCCGGCTTCCCGCGGCCGTCGAATACTTTTCTGAGTTCGACCTGATTGTTTCCTATGTCTACGACCCGGAACGGATATTCCAAAGTAACGTCTCGCTCTGCAGCGCCGCGAGATTTATCGCCGGACCGCACCGCCCGGACGAGGCGCTCAATGTGCATGCCACTGAACTCTTGTTGCGCCCGTTGGAGGCCCTCGGAATTCGCGATGCGGACGCGCGTGCGCGGCTCGATCTGCCCGCGGGCGCGGACCGCGTCGAAGGCGATTGCCTCGCGTTGCATCCCGGAAGCGGTGGCGAACAGAAAAATTGGCCCGAACAGAAATGGAAGGAACTTCTAGAAATTCTGGCTCTCAAGACTCAATGGAATTTTCTCCTTATCGGCGGCGAAGCGGAAGGCTCGCGATGCCAGCGGCTGGCGGCCGTTGTGCCGACGGGGCGCGCCGTCATCGCGCAGGATTTGCCATTGGTGGAACTGGCGCGAAAAATGAAATCGTGCGCCGCCTTTATTGGGCATGATTCCGGGATAACCCACCTTGCGGCGGCCCTGGACCTGCCTGGTTTGGCGCTCTGGGGTCCGACCGCCGAGACAACCTGGCGGCCGCAGAGCGACAGAATAAAGATTCTACGCCACCCCGGCGGCCTGGTTGACTTGCCCGTGGAGACGGTTTTCAACGCGCTCCGTGCCACAGTCAGCCGAGGGTAATCAAGGGAACAGTTAGGGTTGTCAACTGCCTATTTGATGAATATTTCGCCGAATATTGCGAGATGGCGGCATGGTCAATGCTACGAGTCATTGTGGAGTACAAACGCCGGACTTGACTCATTCGAAAAGTCGAGGCAACATGCTATGTTAGAAACTTGAATCATATGCATCCTCACAACATATACATCAGTGCGGTGTTATGTACGTGAGAGATCGAAAATGCCGGACATCCTATAAACGAACATGAGCGCCCTTGAAAGTGGAATGCGATTTGAGAGTACGAGCCGACTTGGTTCGTTTTCAGCATCAAATGATTCGTGGTGCATTGAGAACGATGACCCTTCTGCCCAGTTGCAGCGCGATTTTGCCGATTGGATGAAGGAGATCACAGTGAATGAACAATTATTCAAATTGCACGTTTATGAAAACCCAAATGTGGGTCAAACCGATCTTCGTCAACATCGGCTCCGCCTATGCAAGACGATTGCCGTTGGCGAAGCCTTGGCAACGCTGTTTATCGCCCTGGGACGCGCTGGAACCGCCCAAAAGGAAGAAGAACCGATAATTGCGTTGATCGACCAACAGGTCGGAAAATTGTTTTCTGTATTGCTTGCGTGGCATTCCCCATTGGCCGCGCAACCGGACGTTCCGGACTCGTTTAAGCAGGCCGCAAAAGAAGAACAAGAAGGCAAGATTGTTGATCTCGATATTTAACCGACAAGGAATTGGGTGGAGCAGCGAAATTACGTGTTCAAAAGAACGCATGTATTCAAAAAATCATTTGATGCCTTGTCCGCAGATGATCAACAATCCACCCGTGAAGCATTTAGAAAGTTCAAAGTTAATCCATTTGACCCGGCTCTTAAAACACACAAGATAAATCGTCTTTCAGCGTTGAGGAAAAAGACGGTTTACAGCGTAGTAATCGGCAAGGACTGAAGGGCGGTATTCACCATCACGAACAACGTAGTCCTTAGCGAGGATATTGGTACTCACGATATTTACAAATGAGCGCCGCTATCGCGATTCCTTCGTTTTCCACCATTGGGTAACGTTGCGTATAATTCCCCTAATCAAGTCCGGTTGAAGGTTAATTGAAGTTGCCCCGTCCCGTCCGTTGTTCTAATAGTTCGCACCTATGAGAGCCAACTTTCCTGCCGGTCGGAGAGGGTCATTCCCGATAGTTATCCGAGCACAAGGCCTGGCGAGGGCAGGATTTTTGTGGTTGCTGGTCTGTACGATCGGCACACTTTGCGCGGGTTGTTCCGGGTTGGCGAGCCGGGGGCCCGGCTTTGATTCCCGGACGATTGACTTCGACTCCGACGCGGTCGGCCAGGCGCCAATGGACTTCTCGACGGCACTGACGGGCGGAGGCGGGCCGGTTGCGTGGGTTGTGCGCGAGGACCCAACCGCGCCTAACGCAGGTAAGGTTGTCGTCCAGGAGAGTTCGGATGCCACTGTCTATCGTTTTCCGCTTTGCGTTTATGACAAGGCCGCCGCGCGCGATGTTGCGGTGGAGGTGAATTTTAAGGCGATTTCCGGGAAAGTCGATCAGGCGGGGGGCATTGTCCTGAGGTACAGGCCGGAGAATTACTATATTGCCAGGGCAAATGCGCTTGAGAACAACGTAATTCTCTTCAAGACCGTCAGGGGCAAACGATCCAAAATCCTGGAAGTGCCGGTCAAGGTCACGGCGGGCCAGTGGCACACGCTCCGCTTCGAGGCCAGAGGGCGGCGACTCAAGGTTACGTTCGACGGCCACACGGTGATCGACACTGTGGACAGGACGTTTTCCAATTCCGGCAAGGTGGGGCTGTGGACCAAGGCTGACAGTGTTTCGGCGTTTGCCAATCTCAAAATCGAGCGGGTCCCATGAAGTGCGGGTTCGCCCCCGAGGCGGCGATTCGTGGCGCTCCCGCCCGGAATTGAACCGGGATACGCGGATTAGAAATCCGCTGCTCTGTCCATTTGAGCTACGGGAGCAACCCGGCACCCGGGCAAGATTAACAGCGCAATAAAAATTGGACAAGGGCGCCGTTTTGGCGTTTTGATGGGCGTAACGGCCCTCATTTTCAAGACTTGACGGAATGCCGTAATAATATGTGACCCGACGACTGCTCCGTAGAAATCTTTTTTGAACAACCGTCTGTTCGACAGCTCCAAATTTGCATGAGCAAGCGAACGATGGGATTGACTCTGCGAGCACGCCGACCGAAAAAAATGTTGGCCGAAACAATTGTGCGGGTGCTGGCCTATGCGCTACGCCGTTAGGCAAGGCAAATGCGCCACGAAAGTTTTCTACAGAGCAAGTGGCATCGAGCCGGCAAAAATGATCGGGGACCTTCACACGGAGGTTAAATATTCTCTTGGGCAGTCCCGGATTATCCTGACGAATCCATTGAGTTCAAAAAATCAAATCGGCGCGCAGTTGTCAACCGGGGTGGCACTGGAGCCCAGGCCCACGCCAGGGGCTAAAGCCCTCATAGACTCCAGGACCGGTCGCTGTCTCATCCAAACCAAAAGAAATTTCAAACGGGGACGTTACCGAATTTGATTGGCGCGCGGGGGAATCCGGGGCATCTTCGCGGGGATTGCAAGACACGCAGACGTTGAGACAGGATGAAGAGGGTCAATTGCAAATCCGGGAGCGGCCGCCTAATGGCGGGGCGCTCGATAGGTCAATCTTGATGCGGAGTGGTTATGCCAATTTACGAATTTGCCTGTCCTGACTGCCGGAAGATTTTTAATTTTCTTTCCAAGAAGCTGCGGCCTGAGCGTCCGCCGGTTTGTCCCAAGTGCGGCAATCGAAAGATGGTAAAGCAAATCACGGCATTTGCCATGCCGCGCGGGGTCAAGGAACCGTCGGCAGCGCCGGACGGCGGACAAGACGAGGGGATGCCCAACATGGAGGACCCACGCGTGGCGCGGGCGATGGCCGAGATGGAGCGGGACATGGAACATCTGGATGAAAATAATCCGCGGCACATGGCGCATTTGATGAAGAAGATGCGCGACCTGATGCCCGCCGGCACGATGCCCAAGGAATTCGAGACGGCCATCAAACGGCTGGAAGCCGGGGAGGACCCCGAAAAGATCGAGGCGGACATGGGGGACGTTTTGGGGGATTTCATGGGCGGCGAAGAGGGGGGCGGCGGCCCGGGCGGCGGCGGCGGCTATTCGCACGACAGCGGGTTGTACGACTATTGAAACTCGGCGAGCCGTCAGCGGGGATTTTTCACGGTTTGTAATCGACCAGCAGGCGCACCAGTTTATCGATCTCGGCGCGTCCGTTGTGTTCCGGGTTGGTCTCACGGTAATTGTTGAGCATGATCGAGAAAACGAGCTTTTCCTTTGCGGCGTCGACAAGAAACCCGGACAATGTATCGACGTATGCCAATGAACCGGTCTTGGCGCGCACGTTTCCTTCGGCTGGAGTCCCTTTGAAACGGTTGCGCAACGTGCCATCGACGCCCGCAATGGGCAAAGCGTCGATGAAAGCGTCGCGATAACGGTGGCGGCTCATAAAAGTCAGGAGTTTCACGCTCGCGCTGGGTGTAACGAGGGTGGTGCGCGAGAGGCCGGAGCCTTCCTCCAGCAGCGCCATGCCCGGACCAATGCCGGCCAGGGGCAAAAACTTGCGCATCTCGGCCGCCGCGGCTTCTTCGGTGTTGGCGTCAGGGGCGCCGCGCGATTCCAGGGCGTTGGCACCGATCTGCAAGAACAGGAGTTGCGCGTAAAGATTTTCCGAGGGTTTTAAGGTTTGTTTGACAATTTCAGCCAGCGGGCGGGACTGGACGAAGGCCACCTCAGCCAACTTCGAGAGATCGAGCGGCGCGGTTTCGCGGTCGAGCCAATTCATTTCCCGGACCGTGCCGGAAACCACGATGCGGTTTTGGGCCAGGGCTTCCTTGAGCATGGTGACGAACCACAGGGCGGGGTCATTGACCGAAACCGAGTCGGCGTGGCCGGTTGAACCCAAAGGGACGCGCCCCCAGACATAGGCGAGGTTGCCGTCCAGCGGCCGGTAAATGCGAATCCGGGCGTGGGCGTTTGTTTGGGCAGTGACGGTGCTGTTGCTGAAGGTGACAAAGGTCGTGGCCGGCATGGTGACGATTTGGCAGGGAGCGCCGAGAGCCTGGCCGGGATTAAAGACCAGATCGACGACATTGTCCTGGAAGGAGAGGGCGGAGGCGGGCGCGCCGTAGTAATTCTCCAAATCGTCCCAGGTCCAATCGGAACCATAAGGAGGGCCGTGAAAAAAGCTATCGTCGCCGACCAGATCACCGTCGATGCGTTTGATGCCGGCAGCAAGTAAGGCGTCGACGGCCGGTTGGAGGGCTTTCTTGTAGTCGCCATCGTTGAATCGCGCGGAAAAGGAAGGGTCGCCCCGGCCATAAACGAGGAGATCGCCATGAATGATTCCGTCGGAGCCGGGAATGGCGTGGGCGTAAAAGGAGGTTTTGAGGCGAAAATCGGGGCCGAAGCGGTCCAGGGCCAGAGCCGTCGTGTAGAGCTTGGCGTTGGACGCCGGCTTGAGCAATTTGTCCGCGTTGCGCTGGAAGAGGATATCGCCGGAGTCCAGGGAGACAACCTGGAGGCCCCATTGGGCCTGAGCAAAGCGGGCCTGACTCAAAAGCGCGTCGAGTTGAGCCTGAAGCGCGGGAAGCGCGCCGGGGGATTGCGGGGCGCCAGCCAGGGAAACCGCAAGGAACAACGGGAGGATGCAGGTAAAAATCCGAGCCATGATTGCTCCTACCAGCATTGGCAGGAAGTTACGAACCTGGAAAGGTCACCAATTGCCGTAACCGTCCAACTGCGAGGAAGCCGGGTGGGTCTGCATCTGGTTGATGTTCCGCCAAGTGATCGACTGATTCAGGAAACCAACGTTGCCGCCGACCGCGCCGACAGCAGCGCTGTTCTGGCCGCCTAATCCCAACGTGAAGGAAGAGCCGTGTGAGAGAGCCCCGCCCATCGCGCCGTGCGGGGCAACCTTCATGCCTGAGGGAAAACTGCCTGCGGTTGAATTCGGGGTCCAATAATTTGCGTCGGCGATCAACTCGTTGGACGGAGAGTCGGTTATTTTGGTCGGGGATGTCCAATAATCGTCGCCTTTGCTGGTGGTGATAATGGCGTTGGCCAGATAGCTGTAACCAATGACGTATCCGTAACCCGGGTCATGCTGCATCACGCTCTTTTCACCGGCGGCAAAAACGATATTTGGACAATAGAAAATATTTGAGGAATTGCCGGCGAGTTCGACGAGGTTTGTAAAAGTTTGGTCGGAGAGCAAGATGGAATGATAGTAACCCTTATCGTCCGTGGCACTGGGCAGAATGTCTTGATTATCAAGCGCGTAGGTATCCAGGACGAGGAGCAATTGGTGGATGTTGCTTTGGCAAACGGCGCGACGCGATTTTTCTTTCGCAGTGGACAAGGCGGGCAGCAGGAGGGCCGTCAAGACACCCATCATAATAACAACCACCGACAATTCCACCAAGGTAAACCCGGCAGTTACGGCGCGCCTGTCTTTCCCGCGATGAAGGACTAACGGCATGTTCGAGTCACGATTTTTTCTGTAGTGACGACAATATGCACTTTTCGTTGCGGCAGGGCAACAAAAATCTTCGTAGGTAAAACCCGCACACCGAGGCGGTTGACACCCGGCTTCTCCGGGTTAGGTTGCGCCGGATGCCTGATTCGTCGCCCGCCAGCATTCGCCTCCGGGGAGTGCGGCAGAACAACCTTAAAGAGGTCCATTTGGATCTGCCTTTGCGCCAATGCATTGTCATTGTCGGATTGAGCGGGTCGGGCAAGAGTTCGCTGGCTTTTGACACCCTTTTCGCGGAGGGGCAACGTCGCTATATCGAGACCTTTTCGCCCTACGCGCGACAGTTCCTGGACCGGATGGACAAGCCGCAGGCCGACAGCATTGAGGGCATCCCGCCAGCCATCGCCATCGAACAGCGCAATACCGTCAAATCGACGCGCTCTACCGTTGGGACGATGACGGAGATCACCGATTACGCAAAAACATTCTGGCCGCACGTGGCCCGACTCAATTGCCGGAAATGCGGAGAGCCGGTGCAAAAGGATTCGCCGGCGCAAATCTGGCGTTCGCTTCGGACCCAATTCGGCGAACCGGAAATGCTGGTTACGTTTGACCTGGCATTGAGCGACAAATTTCCGATCGAGGAATCGCTGGCGCTGATCGCGCGGCAAGGGTACCGGCGGCTGTGGGCGCATGGCGCGGTTATTGCCATTGAGGAGGCGGCGGCGCGGTTCAAATCCTCAGCCATGACCTCGCTTACCGTGGTCCAAGACCGGATAAAGATGGCGGAGCCGAACCGGGCGCGATTTGTGGAGGCGTGCGAGCAGGCCTATCATTTTGGGAAGGGAAAGCTGAACGCGCGGCCCGTTGCCTCGGGGGCGGCGCTGGCGTTCTCGAATCGGTTGCATTGCGCCCAATGCGACATCGAATATCGCGATCCATCGCCGGCGCTGTTCAGTTTCAATCACCCGATCGGGGCGTGCCCGACCTGCCGGGGATTCGGGCGGGTCATTGCGATAGATTACAATGCGGCGATTCCCGACGGGTCCAAAACGCTCGCAGGAGGGGCGGTCAAGCCGTGGCAAACCGCCTCGAACGCCGAGTGTCAAGACGACTTAATGCGATTCGCCCGGCGGCGCAAGGCGCCCGTCGATGTCCCGTTCGCGCAATTGCCGCAAAAGTGGCGCGACTGGGTGATCCAGGGCGATGTGGATTACGGAAAGGACAAAGCGCACAAGTGGCCGCGCGCGTGGTACGGCGTCAAGGGTTACTTTCGCTGGCTGGAAACCAAGTCGTACAAAATGCATGTCCGCGTCCTGCTGTCGCGTTATCGCGTTTACAAAATCTGCCCGGATTGCCACGGGGCGCGGTTCCAGCCCGAATCGCTGCTTTATCGCGTGGCGGGCCGGACGATCGCGGATTTTTACGGGTTGACCGTCAAGCGCGCGCTTGAATTCGTCGAAACGCTGGCGGCCCAATTGAAGCGGGCAAAAAAGTCCGACCCGATAGCGATGGCGCTGGGGGAAGTGCGCTCGCGCCTGGGTTACCTGGACGCGGCGGGGCTGGGCTACCTGACATTGGACCGCCCCACCCGTTCGCTCTCCGGGGGCGAAACGGAGCGGGTGAATTTGACCGCGTGCCTGGGATCGCGGCTTGTCAATACTTTATTTGTGCTCGATGAACCGAGCGTCGGATTGCATCCGCGCGACACCTCGCGCCTGGTGCGCATCATCCGGCAATTGCGCGACGCGGGCAACACGGTGGTGGTTGTGGAACACGAAGCCAGCGTGATGCGCGCCGCCGACCAGATCGTCGAGCTGGGGCCCGGGCACGGCGAATCCGGCGGGGAAGTGGTCTTTCAAGGGACTTTTCAGGAAATCCTGAGTGCGTCCAAATCGTTGACCGGCGATTATTTGAGCGGGAGGAGAAAGATCGAAATCCCGCGGCGCCGCGCTGTGGGGGGCGGGCCGGGCGGCAAGTTGACGCTTCGCCACGCTAGACTTCACAATCTGAAAAATCTGACGGTGGAAATTCCGTTGGGGCGATTTGTTTGCGTCACCGGCGTGAGCGGATCGGGGAAAAGCACGCTGATCACGGAAGTACTTGGACCCGCGGTGGCGGCGAAATTGGAGGACACTGAGGCGCAGGGGCGCCTTTCGAAGGACAGGGACGAAGAGGACAACAAGGACGCGCGGGAGACAAGCATGCATGAAGCTGGAACCGTAGAGGGTTGGGAAACGCTGGGGCGCGTGGTGGCGGTTGATCAATCGCTGTTGGGGCGCACGCCACGCTCCAATCCGGCAGTCTATATCGGCGCTTTTGACGATATCCGGGCGTTTTTCGCGCAGACCGATGCCGCGCGGCAACAGGGTCTCGGGGCAAGCGCCTTCAGCTTCAATTCTGCACAAGGGCAGTGCGAGCGGTGCCGGGGCGCCGGTTTCGAGAAGATAGAAATGCAGTTTCTAAGTGACATTTTTATTCGTTGTCCCGAGTGCAATGGCCGGCGTTATCGGCCGCACATTCTTGAAATTGTCACTTGTTCCGGGGCGCGAAAGTGGAGCATCGCCGATCTTCTGGACGCGTCGGTGGACGAGGCGATCGATTTCCTGGCGGGCTTTCCGGAATCGCGTCCCGCCAGCAGCGCCGCGCAAAGCCTGAAAGTGTTGCAGGAAGCGGGGCTGGGCTACTTGCGGATCGGGCAGCCGATCAACACGCTCTCTGGCGGGGAAAGCCAGCGCCTGAAACTGGTCAAACATCTGGCGCACGTGCGGCAGCACGCCGGCGCGCCGATTTTATTTATCTTCGACGAACCGACCACCGGGCTGCATTTCGATGACGTCCGGGTCCTGCTACAGGTTTTTCAGCGATTGGTGGAGGCGGGTCACAGTGTCCTGGTGATCGAGCACAATGTGGAGGTGATCAAGTCGGCAGATTGGATCATCGACCTGGGGCCTGAAGGCGGGGAGGAGGGGGGACGGATCGTGGCTGAAGGCACGCCGGAAGAAATCGCGGCGACAAAAACAAGCCACACGGGCGCGGCGTTGACCGAAGTGTTGCAAGCTTGTCATTGAAATGCGCGGGGCGTATGGTGGCGTCGTGAAGAAAAACAATGTCTGGCCACTACTGCTGGTGGTGGTGTTCGCCCTGAGCCGGTGGCCCGGGCTGATGCCACCGAACTTCAGCGCGGCGTATGCGATTGTTTTTTGCGCAGGGCTGTATTTGCCGGGGTGGGCGGGATGGATTGCGCCTCTGGGGATCCTGGCGGGAAGCGATTTGCTGATCAGCCTGTTTTTCTATCCCGAGGTGGCGTTTTCGTGGCGCGGATTTTTGGCGGCGCAATGCCCCAATTACGTTGCGTACGCGGGGTTGATCTGGCTGGGACGAATGCTGGGCGCCAAGAGGCCGTGGTGGACGCTGCTGGGAGGCGGGATCGGCGGGGCAATCCTTTTTTACCTGGTGACCAACACGGCTTCGTGGATGACGCTGGCTTATCCCAAGACGCCGGGGGGATGGATTCAGGCGCTGACGACTGGGTTCCCGGAGCACCCGCCGACGTGGGAATTTTTCCGTAATACAATAATAAGCGGTGGCTTGTTCACGGGGCTTTTCGTGGGGGCGATGAAGTTGACGGCGGCGGCGAAGGAAGAAACAGAAACAGCCGATCCGGAGCCCGAAGCGAAGCCCACCGAGGCGGAGGGCTGATTTTTTTCCCCAAACTGTCCATGGAATGAGACAGGGTCGGCCCATTATTGGGACATAAGTGAAGGTCCCATCCCCGGATCGGAGGCTTGACGGAAATGGGCCTAATAGTTGCTACTTGCTTTTTTGTAGTACATTCAATTATAAGAGAAGCACCTGAAGCAATGCCGTCAATCGCACGATGCCGACGCGGGCAAAACAGGAATCTCCTGTTTACGAAATTGCGTATCCTGCCGATAAGTGACTATGCCGATCCGAATTAATCTTTTGGCCGAGGAACAAGCGGCAGAGGACATGCGGCGCAAAGACCCGGTGAAACGCGCCGTGTGGATCGCGGGCTTTTTGGTTTGTCTGGTTCTGCTGTGGCTGCTGAAATTGCAATGCGACATATGGTTTGATCAGAAAGACCTTGCGCGAATCAACACGCGATGGTCCGAGATCAAAGCCAACTATGGCGCGGTGACCAACAACGTGATCAAGACGGCGGAGATCGACCGGGAGCTGGCCGCGTTGGATAACCTGACGACAAACCGTTTTCTATGGGCGCCGGTGCTCAACGCATTGCAGAAATGCGTTGTCAATAATGTTCAGGTCACGGCCATCAAAGGCGAACAAGCTTACATCAAGGAACCGCCACACGACGTCGGCGTCGGCGCCAACAAGAGAGTCATTCCGGGGGGGGTCGTGGAAAAAACCAGTTTGTATATTGACGCCAAGGACTCCGATGCCAACGAGCAGAATTACACCAAATTCAAGGAGCGCCTGTGCAATTCCGATTATTTTGTGAAGGCTCTCGATCGCCGAGATGGATTTGTGTTTGAAGGGACATTAAGCGCGCCGACGGCGGACCCGTCCGATCCGGGGCGGGCGTTTATCACGTTTTCACTGGCGTGCCACTTCCCGGAGGTGCGGCGATGATCAAGCTCTCCAAACAACAACAGGAACGGATGGGCGCGATTGCCTTCGCAACGGCCGCGATCATTGCGGGCCTGTGGTGGTTCGGCGTGATGGCCAAGCAGGCCGAACTCTTGCGCACACGGGAAAACACGCAAACGGTGACCAAGACACTCAAAGACGCCGAGGCGGAAATGAGGCGGGGGTCGGAAATCGCGGCGCAACTGGAGGTGCGGAGCGACTTGCTGGCCAAACGCGAGGCGACACTGGCGCCGGACCGGGACGCCTACGCCTGGATCATCGGAGAAATCAATCCGTTCATCCAAACCCGCAAAGGAGTCAATATTTATTCTTACAGCCAGCCGGACGTCAGCGACGTGGGGATCATTGGAGGATTTCCGTACAAATGGGCGACGTTTCATCTCAAGGGGACCGGTTACTACTATGAATTTGGGAGGTTTTTTGCCGACCTTGAAAACGCTTTTCCTTATTTTCGCGTGCAGAACCTTACAATCACCGCCGGTGCCGTCGCCAGCACTGACGCGGAAAAGCTTGCCTACACGTTTGATTTGGTCGTGCCCATGACCTCAAGCGACACCAAATGAAGAATTCCCAAAATTTGGCAAAGGCCGCCCAGGTTTTGGCCGGGGCATGGCTGATCGTCAGCCTGGCGGCAGGGTGCAACCGCGCGGCGGCGCCAAGCGGAGCCAAGCCGGCCGTGGCGGCCGTCAAACCCAAAACGCCTGTTCCGGCAGCCAGTACTAACGGCGACTCCTATGCATCTGTTTTCGAGGATCTGCCGGCGCCCAAGGGGCGAGACCCATTTTATCCCGATTCCCATCGACGAGAGCCGGTGCCTCCGCCGACGGTGGTAGCGCACAACACAACCGTGGCAAGCGACTTGCTGCTCAAAGGGATTGTAGGCTCGGCAACTCATCGTTTGGCGGTGATCAACAGCGAGATTCTGGCAGTCGGCGAAGAATCTGCGGTGCGAGTTCCGAACGGGCAGGTACACGTGCGTTGCCTGGAAATTGGTGACGACTACGTCGTTATAAAAGTCGATGGAGAAGCCCGACCGAAGCGACTGGAACTGAACAAGAAATAGTAACGCGCGGGACGATTGTCCCCCGCCAACGCCAACAGAAAAGTTGAGATTGCACAAAGCTATATGAAAACGGAAAACGTCTTCGCGCTCCTTGTGGCGGTGCTTGCACCGTGCCTGGCAACGCTCGGTCAATCTGGCCCATTAACGCCCTCGGCACCTGCCGTGGCACCCCTGACCGGGGTGGACTCGGGGCTTACCAACAGCCCCTATGGCAACGAGGTTGTCGATTTGGTGGCGTTCGACGCGGTGGCACTGCCGGACGCGGTTCGGACGCTGGCGCTGCAAGCGGGCCTGAACATCGAATTTGATCCCAAGCTGGTCAGCGCCGTTGGGCCGAATGGCCAGCCCGTCCCGCTGCCGACAGTGACGGAGAAATGGCACAAAGTCACGGCGATGCAGGCATTGCAGGCGCTGTTGGACAACTGGGGCTGGCAATTGGAATGGGACCCGCGCACCAGGATCGGGCGGGTAACCGCCAGGAACCCTGCCGCCCTTGAGCCGCTGGTGGTGGTGGTGATTCCGCTGCGCTATAGTGAGCCGACCAATATTATTGTAGAGGTTGCTTCCACGCTTTCGACGCGCAGCACGATCATTCCCGACCGGCGCACGCGCCAATTGGTGATCCGCACGACAGAAAAGGAAGTGGCTGGCGTCGAGGCATTGGTCGCAAAATTGGACACGGCGACGCGCCAGGTGCTGATCGAGGCGAAGGTTGTGGAGACAACCAAAGACATCACTTCCGCCAAGGGCGTCGATTGGACCGGGACACTGGCGGCCCAACATGTCAGTTTCGGCAACGGCATTACATCGGGCACCGTGAACTCGGGCAACAACACCACGTCAGGCAACGGGGTCGGCGGGTCGACCACATTGCCAGGGGGAACGACAACGCCGCTTGCGGGTGGAAACTCGGGAGGGGTGTCCAGCGTCGTGAGCAATCTGACCAGCTTGACGACGACGATTCCAGGCAACCCCGCCTCGGGGGGAGGGCTCTCGCTCAATACGGCGCATGGGTTTAGTCCCTCGACTGCGTTTCTCAGCGCCGACGGCCTGCAGGCAGTGCTATCATTTCTGAACACCGACGCGGACACCAAATCGATCTCATTCCCGCGCACCGTAACACTGGACGGCCAGGAAACCGAGTTGATGGTGGTGCAAAACGTCCCGGTTTTCGTGCAGACCCAAAGCGCGCCTGCCGGTGGATCGGCTTCGGGCCTGGCGACGATTCAGCCGAACTACGATTTGAAGGTCCACAACATCACGCTGAACGAAGTGGGCGTCAAACTGACAGTGACGCCGCGCTGCGCTGGTCCGACCAATGTGCTGATGGAGTTGCGGCCGGAAGTTTCGCAAAAAGACGCCCAGATAGCCACCGACACACTTGCCGGGCAGGTCAATACGGCGCCGATCTTCGACCGCCGGACGATTGTCACTTCAGCGTCAGTGCCGAGCGGCTACACGCTGGTGTTGGGCGGACTGGATCAGGATATCGTTACCAAGACTTATACCAAGGTGCCTATTCTGGGTGATTTGCCCGGATTGGGATACGCGTTCCGCAGCGACAGTTTGGCGCATACCAAGGACATCATCCTGATATTCGTAACGCCCACGATTATTCAGGACGCGGACTTCCAGCCAGGGGAAACGACGTTCCTTGCGCGAAAGCCGTCGACGGCATCGAATCTTAAGGAATCGAGTTGGGACACCGGAGAGCCTTACGACTGGACCAAGCCCAAGCAGGATGTAAAGCCGGATTACCAGCCCTAACCTGTTCGCTTTTATGAGTTTTAATTGCAAAAATCGGACAGAGCGAAAGACGCATTCGGCCCGCTGGGTCTGCGCTGTGGCCGTGTTGGGCTTGCTGTTGCCGGGCCTTGACGCGCAGGGGCAGGTCAGCGTCAATACCATTGGCGGCGGCCCGCGGCTCAATTCGTGCGCCGCCTGGGCCGGGTTTGCGGGAGGCGACACGTATACCAACGCGCAATTCAACGATCCCTACGCCAGCGCGCTGGATTCGCAAACCAATTTGTGGGTAGCCGACACGGATAATTCCGACGTCGAGGAAATCAGCCAGGCGGGCAACTTGGTCACGAGCATCACGACCCATTTAAGAATCGTGACCGCCATCACAAACAAAGAAGGCAAGGTAACTTCTTACGAGACCAACTCTCATCCTTATCCCAAGGTCAACGGCGTCGCAGTCGATGCGGCCGACAGCCTGTACATAATGATGCCTACCAACGGTCTTTTGCTTAAGTATGACCAATTTCTAAACCCGCTCTCGGAAATCTCCTTTACAGACGGGTCAACCAAGCCGATGGCCTCGGCGTTGGCGGTGGATACCAGTTCGAATGTCTTCATGGCATTCACCAACGGAATGATCGTGCGGTTCCGATTGGTTGACGGGTTTCCCGCGCCAGTCTATTCGAACAGTCTTGTGTCAGGCGGCCAGTTGGCGATGGATTTTATCGTGACATCTTTTCGCTGGAAACCAGTTGCTCTGGCGCTGCGGTCTGATGGTCAATTGGCGGTCAGCGACACGCTCAGCAACGCCATTTACCTCGTTGCCACCAACGACAACTCAACGCCGGTGCTCTTGACGGGGGGCAACGGGGAGGGCTGGCAGGACGGCACACCGCTATTCGCCAAGTTCGATCAGCCGCATGGCATTGCTGCTTCGGCAGACGGGCGCATGGTCGTTTGCGACACGTTGAACAACCGGGTGCGGATTATCGATACGCTGACGAACACGACAACCCTATACGGAACAGCCAGCAACGTGTGGACAGCGACTTTTTGCGATGACGTGCCGGCACTTTTTGCCGGATGGGTGGATGGCCCGGCAGGAACTACCACGACCAGCGCGTCGGGTCGCGAGCCTGTGAGCGTCACGATCTCGCCGACCGGCACGTTGTTCGTGACAGAACAATACTACGATTTGATCCGCGGCGTCACGGGCAGTGGACTGTCGCCGGTGAACGCGGTCGGTGTATCATTGGGGCTGGCGCCAGTGGTGACGACGCTCTTCGCCACCAACATCACAGCCACCAGCGCGAGTTTGAACGCCGCCGTCTTTCCTCAAGGCGAAATGACATCGGCGTATTTTCAGTGGGGTCTGACCAGCAGCAACGGGAACGTCACAGTCTCAACCAATCTGACCGTCAACTTGAACACGACCAACACGGTGAGTTTGCCATTGACCAATTTGCAGCCGTTAACAACCTATTTCTACCAAGCCGTGGCCGTCAACAGCAGCGGGATCGGCACGGGCAGCGAGCTTGTTTTCACCACGTTGTCGGCCGCCCAGCCGCCGACACTTACGTTTAGCCCCAGCAACGGCTATTACCCAGAATGCGTGACGATCAACGTCACCAGCAGCGTTGCATCAGTTTATTTCACCACCGACGGCACCACGCCGACGACCAACAGCACGCCTGTGACGATGGTCACCAATTCCGGGGATTATGTTGGGACTATCGAATGGTGCAATCCGCAGGAAGACCTCAGTACGCTGCAAGTCGCGGCGTTCAACAGCGCCGTTTCCAGCACGATTGTGCCGGGGACGTCGCCTGCCACCAACCTGATCGGCTTCGCCGAATCCGCCCAGTCCGGGTCGGGCGACGTCGCCTACATTCCCGTGGTGGCGGCGCTGGAAAAAAACGGCGTGCTAAAGTCGCTGCAATTTCGTGTCGAAGTCACGCCAAACGACGCCAGTACGCCCATGATACCGTCACTATCCCTGCAAGGGATCACGGCAAACGATTACGTGCAAGTGACGGGACCGGCGCCCGGCAACGCGCCGGTTGCGTTGACGAATTTTTCGTCGTATACGAACTCGTCCAACGGCGCGGGCCTGTTGGTATCGGCTTCAGGCTCGACTTCCGGGATGGATATTGAGGGTTTTGGCGTGGCGGTTATGCTGCGCGTGGAGATCCCGAAAACCGCGGCCTACGGCCAGAGTTACTCCCTGAATGTTCTTTACCCGAGCGGCACGTCGGATGGGATAGACGATTCTGTGGGGTTGGAGGCCATGCCGGCCCAGACATTGACAATTACCGACCCGGCCCAACTGGCCGGGGATTCGGCGCCCCCGACCGGGTACGACAACGGGGAGTTTGGGAATTGCGGGCTGGATAACAGCGATGCAAACGCGCTGCTTTATGCGATCGTCAATATCCGCCGGCCGTATACCGACAGCGACGCGTATAAGGCGATGGATGTGTATCCCGAAACGCCGGGACTCATCGGCGACGGTTTTCTGACATTCCTGGATTGGCAGACGGTGATTTACCGCTCGGTTGGACTGGATACGAACAATTGGATTCGCTTTTGGACCAACGGCAGTTTGTCGCACGAGCAAGTCTCCTGGACGCCTGGAGGCCCGCCGGTGCCGTTGTCGGACGCTTCGTCCGCTGTGCCGGTCAAGCAGGATATAACCAACACGCCGCCCGGGCTGGTGTGGTTCTGCCAGTTTTCCATTGGGGCGGGCACGGTGACCTACGCCCTGCCGGGCAACACATGTTCGGTGCCGATTTATGCAAAGGTACTCCCGGGCTACGACGTTTCCGGGATGGCGTTCCGCGCAACGGCGGTGCCAAACGGCGGCGCGCCCGCAGTCGGACAAATCCAATTCACTCCAGCCTCGGGCGTTCCATCGCCGGGGGTTTCGGCCGGGCTGTCTGCCAACGACATTGTCTGCTCCTGGAGTCTGGGAGAGTTCGACCCGCCATTGCAGGGCAGCAATTACCTGGGCACGGTCAGTTTTCAGATTCCGCCGGGGGCGCAGGCGGGAGAGTCTTATGCCTTGCAATTCGTTGTCGCGGGTGGCGCGCCAGATTTCACGACGGAATATCAAATGGAAAGCTTCCCCGGGGCCGTTTGGGTGGGAACGGGGGCACAACAACCGGCGTCGCTGACGTCCGACGAATGGAAGACGTACTTTTTCGGCAGCACGACCAATGCCCAGGCCGGCGATGACGTGGACGCGGACGGCGACGGGATGCCCAATTGGATGGAATATCTGGCTGGGACCAACCCGACCAACGCGGCTTCCTGCCTTCGGTTCACCAGCGCCACTATCAACACCAACGGGCTTGAAGGCATGGCGGTGAACTGGCTGACCGCTCCGGGCAAAACATATATTCTGGAATCACAACCGGACCTTGGAGGGAAAAACTGGACCGCGATCAATACTAACGCCGGGGATGGCAATTATTATCAATTGCTCATCACCAACTACAGCGGCAACAGCCGCTTTTATCAAATCCTACTGCAGCCATGAGTAATACAGCCCATATTCCAATCGAGAAATCGGTGGCCGGGGCCCTCCTGGGCATCGTTGCTGCGGCCTTGCTTGCAACCCCGGTTTCCGCCCAATACGTCAGCACGGAAGTTTCCACCGGTCTATTCGAACCGAGCGCAGTCGCGACTGACCTTGACGGGAATGTTTACATCACCGATTCGTCGGACAATCGAATCGCCATGTATGTTCCCTCGACCGGCATATTGACGACGCTGGCCGGGACTTCGGGAACGCAAACCGCGGGGACCAACAACGGGTTCGGGAGCGCGGCGCAATTTTCACAGCCACGCGGCATGGTGGCGGCCCGCGGAGGACTGGTGGTGGTCGATCAAGCCAATCAAATGATTCGCTACGTCAGTTTTGCGGGGGCGGTCAGCAATCTGGCCGGAGTGGCGGGGGTGGTTGGGAGCCAAAATGGTCCGGCCCTCTCGGCGACATTCAGCTATCCCAACGGAATAGCCGTGGACAGCCAGGGCAATCTCTTCATTGCCGATGAGGGCAACGACGCCATCCGCATGATCGACACCAACAATGTGGTTTCCACCGTACCAGTCGGGAGCTATCAGTTTTCCGCGCCGGCGGCGGTCGCATTGGACTCCGGCAACAATCTGTGGGTGGCCGACACCGGGCACGACGTCATTTGCCTGGTCAGCAACAATGCGGTGCAAATCGTGGCGGGAATATCCGGGTCTCCGGGGAGCGCTGATTCGGTGTTTGCCTCCAGCGCACAATTCAGCCTGCCCAGCGGATTGCTGTGGTCCGGCGCGGTTAACGCGCTATTGATCAGCGACACAGGGAACGACACGATTCGCGAATTGTACATGACCAATTTCAACGGCACCCTCACGTATAGCGTCCAGACAATCGCGGGAATTGCGGGCAAACCGGGCTTGGTTAACGGCGCGCCCAACATAGCGCAATTCAATGGTCCGACCGGTCTGGGAATCGATGCCGCCGACTTCGGGTTTTTCATCGTGGACACCGGAAACAATGCGGTGCGCGTCTTCCAGCCTTCCGCGCCGCAACCGGCGGTGCCGGCGCCGGTGCTTGGCTACGTAACGTTTGAGCCCAATTCCGTGGGCACTTTGGTCTCGGTCTTCAATCCGTCCACCGGCGCAGTTTTCAATAACATCGCCGTCCTGGCGGTGGAAGCCGAGACCGGCACTGAAACGTACATGACCTACGGGCCGACACCCAGCAGCCCGCTGGTCAATACCATTCCATCACCCGGACCGGGCCAGGGAAATTCCCCGACAATTTACCCCGGAGACGGCACGCTGCCCCCGATTCCGTCGATTGTTCCGCAAATCCCGGACTTAACGATCCGCGTCATCGGAGAAGCGCCGGGCCGGCCGCCCAGCCCGGTGGTGAGCGCGCGATTCCAGTTTTTGACGGGCAATCCGAGCATTGGAGGCAACAACGCCGCCTCTATAAAGCTCAACGACATAACAGTCGGGGCGGCCATTTACTATACGCTGGATGGTTCCGTACCGACCAATGACGGCAGCAGCGTCGGTCCCTTTAGCGACGGGCAAATTATTTCCCTTACCCTGACGAGTAATGTCACGATGACGGCGCGCGCCTTTGCGGATAATTTCGCGCCAAGCGGCATCACCACCAATGGGTTTTCATTGACGAATTTCGACGCGGATAAACTCACTTTCGGTTTTCAGGCAGGCGAGGCGTCGAGCCGGTTTATCGGGGCGGCTGGGCAAAGGTTCATGGCGCCGGTGACACTGTCATTGATCCCCAACGATGAAACGATGTATTCGCTGCAATTCGATCTGGTGGCGACCAATCTGACGGGGCCGCCCGTGGGTCCGACCTTCGGGTTTCAATCCATGCTAAAGAAGCCGGACCCCGTTGACCCGAATTTTTTCATCCCGATTCCTCCGGCCATGGCGGTGACGGAAACAGGGCCGCTGGTGAGCCTGCTTTTGACCAATGACGCGCTTAATCTGCTGGAGGTCGGCTGGGTGGAAAGGCCCCCCTTTACGAACCTTTACCCCAGCGCGGCGCAGACTTTGATCACCTACTCTCAAGCCCATGACACAATGTTTTCCAGCAGCGGCGGGCAAGTCATTGTGGGCGCCTTTTCCTTTGTCATCCCGATTACTGCCACTGCGGGCCAAACTTATCAGATCAACAGCGGCAACGCCTCAGCGACGTCCGACGGCATTTCCACGCCGGTATTCATCCAAACTGTGACCAACGGGGCGCTAGGCGCCGGGGCCATTAACTCCACCAAGGTCGTAACTGTCGGCTCGGCTCAATACCTGGTGGGTGACGCGGCTCCTTTCCATTGGTTCAACGCGGGTGATTTTGGCGACACGAATTTGGAGAGTGACGACGTGACAGAAGTATTTCAATCGGCCATTTATAACTTGAACTACCCACCGGCGGGCAGCGATTACTTCGACGCGATGGATTCCAGCGATGGCACGGACAATAATTATTACAATGGCAACGATACGACGATCAATTCCATTACAATGGGCGATGGCGTCCTGGCGGTGGACGACGTTTATGTCACGTATCGGCGGTCGCTGGACTATTCCCTGACCTGGTACGACCGATTTTGGTCCAATGGAACCAGGCACGCTGTGGCGGTTCCAAACACATTGCAACCGCTGAGCCTTAAGACATCGGCTAAGCCCGTCAAGATGGCGTTGAGCGGGCCGCGTTATGTGACCGTCGCGGCGGACCAGGTGCAATCGGGGGGTTCGACCACCGTGCAGGTTCCCATCCGCGTGCTGGCGGCTGACACGATGCCGATTCGCGTGCTGATGCTTAACGTGGAAATTGATCCCCTGGATGGCTCTCCGGCCATTACCAACGCGGTGAGTTTCACGGCTGTCACTAACTTGGGCGGGTCAACGCTGGGAGCCACCTTCGGCGCAAACATGTGCGCGGGGGCATGGCTTGATTCGACCGTTTCCGGCGTCAGTGGAACAGGGATCATCGGCACTCTGAATGTGACGCTGCCGCCCAATATCACCACCAACTCGTCGTACCTGGTTCACTTCGATCATTTTTCGGCCTCACCCAACGGGATCGCGCTTTTTCACTCCACGGTGCAGGACGGGTTGATTACCGTGGCCAATCGCTCCGGGTCCAGTTGGAACGATGGGATACCGGACACGTGGCGGCTGCTGTATTTTGGGACGGTTTCCAACGCGCTCTCAGCCGCCAACGCGGACCCGGACGGCGACGGCGCGTCCAACTGGCAGGAATACGTCGCGGGAACCAATCCGCTGGATGCGGCGTCCGTTTTTGAGTTTCTTCCGGCGACACCGCCCGCGGGGGCCGGATTCGCCCTGCAATGGCCCTCTGTTGTCAATAAGACTTATACTTTGCAATACTCCTCCTCGGCCGGTCCGGGCAATTGGACCACGGTCGCGACCAACATGCCCGGCACCGGGCAGCCGATGCAGTGGACGGACCCCAATACCACCGCGGCGGCGCGGTTCTACCGCGCGTTGGTGCAGTAAGGTTATTGGGCTTCCGCGCCGAGGCCGCGTTTTCTCGGGGCAGCTAAAGAGCGTCCTGGGCTGAAATCAACGCGCCGCAGATGTCTTACCCGGCGGGCATATGTCTGTTTGCTTCTGCCAAAAGAACATCACCACTATCCATTTGCATTTTCGCCGCCCGAGGCGTAAAAACGGCGCCGAAAATCAATTCATGATCGAAGTAAGAAAAACTAAACCCCGACTTACCATGAAATCAAATCCCGGCTATTTGTTTATCATGCTGGCGTGCCTCGCCGGCGTTCATCAAGCCGCGGCCCAAGGCACCGCGTTCACGTATCAGGGACAGCTCAACGCCGGCGGCAGCCCGGCCAACGGCAGTTTCGATCTGGCCTTCTCCTTATTCGACACCGCCGGCGGCGGCTCTGCCAGCGCCGGGCCGATTACCAATGCGGCCACCGCGGTCAGCAACGGCTTTTTCACGGTGACACTCGACTTTGGAGCGGGGGTGTTCACCGGCACAAATTATTGGCTGGACATCAGCGTGTCCGCCGCCGGCAGCAACACGTTCACCCAACTGAGCCCGCGTCAGGCCCTCACTCCAATCCCTTACGCGCTCTACTCGCCGAACGCCGGGAGCGCCGCCACTGCCACGGCGGCCAGCATGATTGGCGGGGTCGCCAGCGGGAATGTCGCACAACTGGACGTGGCGAACACGACGGTCCAGGCCACAGGCAGCCTAACTGTCACCAGCGGATTCATTACCGGCGCGAACGTGACCGGCGGCGGCACTGGTTACACGGCTGCCCCGTTGGTCACGGTGAGCGATGTCAGCGGCTCCAATGCAGTTATCACCGCAACGGTCACCAATGGCGCGGTGGTGAATCTCACGGTGCAAGACGCCGGGAGCGACTATTCCACCGGAGCGACGCTGACGATTGCGCCGCCGCCGAGTGATGCGTACCAAACCTTCAATAGCGGCAACATATTTAATGGGATCAACACGTTTAGCAACGCGGGCAACACATTTGTGGGCTCCTTTTCCGGCACGTTTGGCGCCGTCTCGGGTGGAACACTCACGCTCAATTCCAATTTGGACCTGTCGGCAACGACCGCGACCGCCGGGGTCATCTATTCGGGGACCAACACCCTGATCAATGCCTTCGGGACCGAGAACTTTTTCGCCGGCACAGGCGCGGGTAATTTGACGCTGAGCGGCGGCGAAAATACGGGGGTGGGGTTTGATGCTCTTCACAACAACACCGCCGGGTTCGACAACACCGCCGCCGGCTGGGAGGCGCTTTTCAACAACACGACTGGGACGTGGAATACCGCCGTTGGAAGGGTAGCGCTTGTCAATAACACGACCGGAGACAACAACACAGCCATCGGACATCAGGCACTTGATTCCAATGAGACCGGGAGCCAAAACACAGCGAGCGGAGTCAATGCGCTTGGAAGCAATACAACCGGCTACGACAACACTGCGGACGGGGTACAGGCACTTTTCAGCAACACGTCGGGAAACGACAACACAGCCGTGGGCTGGGACGCCCTTAACGACAACACGACGGCGAGCGACAACACAGGCTCCGGCTACGAGGCCCTGTATTTCAATACCACCGGTGACAACAACACAGCCAGCGGGGCTTTTGCGTTGCAAAATAACACAACCGGCTACGGCAACACGGCCGCGGGCCTTGGCGCGCTCAACAAGAATACGACCGGCTACCAAAACACGGCCAACGGAGTTGATGCGCTCTATGATAATACAAACGGCCAATGGAACACAGCCAATGGCTGGTCGGCGCTGTACAAAAACACGAGCGGGTCATGGAACGCGGCAAACGGTTATCTGGCTCTTTACAACAATAACGGCAGCTTCAATGTGGCCAATGGCCCGAACGCGATGTTCACCAATACGATCGGTGTTGAAAACGCCGCCAATGGCGGCTGGGCGCTATACGGCAACACGACCGGCAGCTTCAATGTGGCCAACGGCGAAGATGCGCTTCATTACAATAGGACCGGCAGCAACAACACGGCCAACGGTTTTCAGGCCCTTTACAACAACACGACTGCCAGCTACAACGTGGCCAATGGTGTGAACGCGCTTTTTGCCAACACGACTGGCGAGTATAACACGGCCAGCGGCAATGCGGCGCTTGAGAACAATACAACCGGCTACGAAAATACAGCAAGCGGCAGCGCCGCGCTTCCCAGTAATACGACCGGCCACGAAAACACGGCGACAGGCGACTCCTCGCTTTGGCTCAACACAACAGGCTCTTTCAACGCCGCCACTGGCCGGCAGGCCCTTCTCGATAACACCAGCGGCGGTTACAACACGGCCGACGGCTATAACGCACTCCTGGAGAATACGACGGGGAGCAACAATGTGGGATTGGGAAACGGGGCCGGGTCTAATGTTACCACCGGCAACAATAACATTGAAATCGGCAACGTCGGCACGACGAACGATAACGACACAATTTATCTCGGAACGCAGGGGGTCCAGACCAACACTTCAATCGCCGGCATTTATGGCGCAACCGCCGCCAGCGGCGTGCCGGTATATGTCACTGCCTCCGGCCAGCTTGGCACGATGACTTCTTCGGCGCGCTTCAAGCAGGACATCAAGAGCATGAACAACGCGAGCGAGGTGCTTCTTTCGCTGCATCCGGTCACGTTCCATTACAAATCGGAGATTGATCCGAAGGCCATCCCGCAATTCGGCCTGGTCGCCGAGGAAGTTGAAAGGGTGGACCCTGATCTGGTCGCGCGGGATGACAAGGGGCAAGTGTACACGGTGCGGTACGAAGCGGTCAACGCGATGCTGTTGAACGAATTTCTCAAACAACATCGCCAGGTAGCGGAACAGAACACGGAAATTGAAACCCTCAAACAAAGCGTGGCGGAATTGAAGCAACTGGTGAAAACCTTCGCCGAGAAGAAATAACGCAGTTCCGCGCGAAGGCTCGAAGCGCAAGTCCAAGAACGCCACCGCTTACTGGATGGCCAGTTCCTGTTTGATTTGGAATTTCTCGACGCGCTTGCGCAAGGTGGCGCGAGTGATGCCGAGCAACCTGGCCGCCCGCACCTGGTTGCCCTTGGTGTCCAGCAGCGCCTGGATGATCAGCTCGCGCTCGACGGCGGGGAGGATTTTGAGCTTTGGATTCTCGCGCGCCCATTGGAACAAGGTGCGCGTGATGGAGGCCAAATCCGCCGGCCTTTCTTCTTCCGATACGGCTGTCGCCGCCGCCGCGGGGGGCTTCTCAGCCGCCGGAACGGTCGAGTTGGAAATGAGCGACGGCAAATCGTCGGGCAGGATGCCGTCGCCTTTGGCCATGACGACTGCCCGCTGGATGACGTTTTCCAATTCCCGGACGTTGCCGGGCCAATTAAACCGCTCGAGCATTTCCACGGCGGGCGCTGCGATTGACTTGGGGGGGCGCCCCTGCCCCAACCCGAATTTTTTCAGGAAATAATTGACCAGCAGAGCAATGTCCTCGCGGCGATCGCGCAGGGGCGGAATGTGAATCCGCACGACGTTGAGACGGTAAAACAAGTCCTCACGAAATTCGCGGGAAGCCACCGCTTGTTCCAGCGGTTTGTGGGTCGCCGCGATCACACGGACATCGACCTTGATCGGCTGGTTGCCGCCCACCCTTTCGAAGGAACCGGATTGGAGCACGCGCAGGATTTTTGCCTGCGTGGCAAGGGTCATGTCGCCGATTTCATCCAGAAAAATGGTGCCGCCGTTGCATTGCTCGAACTTGCCGATGCGCTGGGCGCTGGCGCCAGTGAATGCGCCCTTTTCGTGTCCGAACAATTCACTTTCCAGAAGGTTTTCGGGGATGGCGGCGCAATTGATGGCCAGAAAGGGCTGGCCGTTGCGTTTGCTGTGATGATAGACGGCGCGGGCGACCAATTCCTTGCCCGTGCCGCTTTCGCCTGTGATCAAAGCCGTGGCGTTGCTGCCCGCCAGTTGGCCGACGATCTTGAAAACATTCTGCATGGCGTCGCTGCGGCCGATGATGCCGACGTCGTAATCCTCGGATTCGAGCAAGGGTTGGTAGGAAACGACCTGGCGCATGTCGCGCGCGGCTTTCAAGGCGTTGAGGACAATTTGTTTGAGGCGTGGGACGTCGAAGGGTTTGAGAAGATAATCGTAGGCGCCAAGCTTCATCGCCTCGATGGCAGTTTGGGTTGTGCCGTAAGCGGTCATCATGATGACCATTTGTTTGGCATCGATCTGACGGAGACGACGCAAGGTTTCCAGCCCGTTGATGCCGCCCATCCGAACATCCATGATGACCAGGTCCGGTTTGACGCGGGGAAGGATTTTCAAGCCCTCCTCGCCGCTGTTGGCGGTGGTCAGCTCGATGTCGGGCTGGTCAAAGATGCGGTGGAACGAATACTGGACGTCCGCCTCGTCATCAATCAACAGGACTTTATCCATAATATTGCCTCTACTAGTAACCGGGAATGGGCCGGGACTCAAACCTCGTTTACGGGCGCGGGTTGGTGTGTGACTTCCTCGAGGCGCTCCTTGTCCCGCAATCCCACGTAAATCATCCCGCCCACCAGGCTCCAGAAGAGGCCCTCCGCCGAGGCCAGCAGGGAGACTGAGAGGGAGGCGGTCCGCGGTACTCCCAGGACGGCCAGCATCAGCACAAACAAATTTTCCCGCACGCCAAGCCCGTTGGGGGTGATCGGGAGCGCCGAGATGCAAAAAATGACCGGCACAATGAAAAACAGCGCGAGGGTGGAAATGTTCAAGCCCAGGCCGCTTCCCAATACCATTACCTGGAGGACCCAAAGGACGTTGAGAAACAATGAAATGGCGATCGTCTTGAGGAGAAAGGTCTTTTGTTTTCCAAATTGGCGGCAGGAATCCAGCGCGCGCTCCAGAACTTCGCCCTTGGGCAGTCTGCGCAGGAGGTGCCGCGCCCGCGGGAAGCGTTTCGAGACGCCGCCCCAGAAAGCCAGGCCCAAAACCACGGTCAACGCGCCGAGCATCGCCAGGATGAAGAGCGCCGGCACATACAAGTCGCGCGAGGTCCCCAACACGCGGATATTGGGCAGCATCATCACGCCGGCAAAAAAGAGCATCGCCCATAGCCCCACCAAACGGTCCACAAAAACGGTGGTTACGGCCTCGGTTTTCTTATGATGCGTTTCGCGGGCGGCGTAGAACGCCTTGATCAAGTCGCCGCCAGTGGAGCCCAGCAGGAAGGAATTGAAAAATTGCGCGACAAACGAGATGCGCGTCGCCCGGCCCAGCGGCAAATCCAGCCCTTGCGCCTCCAGGACGATCCGCCAGCGCAGCACACCGACAAAGAGCGCCAGTCCAACCAATGCCGCGGAAACGATCAACGCCCAGAGCTGGGTCAAACGCAACATGTTCCACAAGTCCCGCGGGCCGTTGGTCCACGCCCAATGCCATTGCTGCCAGCGGCCGAGCGCGGTCCAATTGAGCCCCGCTGCCTGCGCGGCCATCTTCCCCTGGCTCATGAAAATGGAGTGGAAAATCCAGAGCAACAAAAAGAGACAGAACCCAACCCGCCATCCCACGCTCCAACATGCCTTGAGCCGTTTCATTCTTCACCCCAAACCTGCTTGATGAACGCGACACCGGCCGTGGCCTCTTCCGTGGACAGGCTGGGGCTGAACTCGAAGACCTTGATGTGTTCCGGCTTGACCATCGGCTTCAAAGCGGCGAAATCGATTGTCCCCGTTCCGGGCGCGCGGTGGTCGCGACCGGGATAATCCACGTCATGAATATGAAAGCCCAGAAGGCGAGGCGCCAGAGACTGAAGGTGGAACCGGTGGTCGATGAAACCGAGGTTTTGCTTGATTTGCGCGTGGCCGCAATCGTGCCAGTAACCGATGGAGGGCCTGTTGAAATGAAGTAGGAAGAGATCCAAATCGGAATCCAGGGGGATTTCCTCCAAGGCCTGGCGGTTCTCGATTCCGAGTTTGACGACGTGCTGCTCGGCAAGGGTGGCGATTCGCTCGAGCATCTGCGCCGCATGTTCCACGTTTCTCTCCTTTTTCTGTTCCCGTTTCTCGATGACCTCCTCACAAAGGGAAGCGTACTTGGTGCTTTCCTTCTGGCCACGCTGGATCATTTCCAGAAGCCGTCCGGTGTATTCCTTCATCTCGATGCAGCCCATGTGCAAGACGACGGCCGGGGCGTGGAGGCGGGCGGCGGTTTCAATGGTCTTGACGGTGTGGCGCCAGGCGTTTTCGCGCTCGCGCGGATCCTGCGAGGAAAAGACGAAGAGATTGGGGGCGGCATGGTTGACGCCCATCGGCAGCGGGCAGAAATTGTGGAGCGAAGAAATCTTGATCTCGCCGGCTTCGACCGCCTCGATGATGCCGGGGAGCAGGCTGATGCGGATGCCGTGGCTCAATTCGGCGCACTCAAAGCCCAACGACCGGATTTCGCGCAACATGGCGCCTCCATCCGTGTGCCGGTGAGAATTCCAGCAGGTCGAAAACGAATACATTCAAAAAAAAGCCGAGCGCAGTCCGGTTCTGGACCACGCTCGGCGGTGAGGATTCAAATACAGATCACAGGTCCGCGTAACGGGCGGTCAGCATGGCGGAAAAGCGGGCCGCCTTCATTTTGCGCCGCCGCCGTTCGCTGGGTTTTTCAAAGTGCCGGTGATTGCGCACTTCCTTCAACGTGCCCTCGCGATCGATCTTTTTCTTCAATCGCCGCAACGCTTTGTCCACCGGCTCGCCTTTTTTCAATCTAATTTCGGTCAAAAAATTCTCACTTCCTTCCCGGGTTTGCGGACGGCCCTCATGGCCGCCGCCTCAAATGATTGTCAACAATGCGTCCATCCCGGCGCCATGTCAACGGCCAAAATGCGTCTTCCCGATCAATGGAGCAGGGTTGCGCGATAGAACTCGGAGCGCGAACCGGCGGAAAACAGGAAGGGTCCGTTGGTGGCGCCGAATGTGTTGGTGGCTGCCACGGTCCAATTCGAGAGGTCGGTGGAGGATTGCAAAACGAACGTCCTGCCAATCTCACCGTTGACCCAAACCTGGAATTGGCCGCCTGCGCTCGGCGAGTTCGCCTGCAGTTCCAGCGTTGAACTGGGAGGCAGCACCAGGAGAGTGACGCTTTGGCTGGGGACGGTCGTTTGCAAGGCGCCGCCGGTGTAGCTCAAATCGGGCAATTGGGCGATGACATTGCTGGAGTTGAGCTGCCACACGTGCGCCGTGCCGGCGCCGATAAAGTTGGTCACGTCGATGACCAGCGGTGTCGCGCCCGTGAGGAATTTATTGACGAGCATGATGGTCAGCGCCTCGTCAACGGAGCGTTGCGAGGCAAAGACGGAGACGTTGTCTGGATCAGGGCCGCCCGCCAGCACGCTGGTGTCGCCAAAAGTGTGTCCCTGGCTGTCGTAATTGCGGTAGATTTTCATCGCCAGGTACGTTGGCGTGGTGGAGGCGGGAATGGTCCATCGGGTGGCCAGGTCCAGTCCCTGGCGTCCGAAGATGCCCAGAATATCGGCCTGCGCAGTGGCGCCGTTCATGAAAGGTTCAGCGCCCCAGTTGTATTCGGTAATGCCGATTTTGGTGCCCGGATAATAGGTCGCGACCCAGTTGGACATGCGGGGGATGAGCATGATGACGCTGTTGATCCAACTCGGATCGACGTAGTTGGTGTCCCAGAATTGACGGGTGGACTGGTTGCGCAGCAGCTCTGTGGCGGTGTCAATGTCGTTTCCGCTCACTGAGCCTTCCTGCGGGTAGCAATGGAGCGTGAAATAATCCAAAAGCCGCTGGCCGTTGGTGGTGTTGTACTGATGGAGTTGGTTGAGAAGCCAGGGCATATAATCCCAACCGCCGTTGGTGGCGCGGTCGGGATAGTCTGCCGTGTTGTAATCGCCGTGTTGACCGGCCCATTGCTGGTCGTAGCCGCTGTAGAGGTAGCCGCTCCACCCCCACTCTTCCGGTCCGGCAACCAAGGCGTCAGGATCGACGCTCTTGACCATTGAGGCGTAGGCGACGATTTTCCCAAGGATTTCCTGCATGGTCGGGCCCACGGGATGGATGTCCTGATGGGTCGAAGACCAGAGGCTATGCTCGTTATCCATGATGTAGTAGGCGACTCCGCCATTGGTGGACACGCCCCAGGCATTGGTCAAATGCTGGACGTACGCCTTTTGAAAATTGGTATCCACCTGCATGTAGGCATCGGTCTTATCGTTCCATGTGATCAAGGCTTTGTTGGTGACGCTGACGCCGTTGCCGGCGTCGCTAAAGTAGGGATCGCTGGCGGTCTGCGGGCCGTATTTGGCGATGGAAAAGCTGGCAAGAGTGGCCCGGTTAGCCCCCACTATGGGCGACCAGCCAATCATCGGGACGGTGATCAAGGGCTGCGCGCCGCCTGCCCTGGCGTTGGCCACGACTGAGTCCGCCGATTCGCCGGGCGTGGAGGAACTGTCCGCAATGCTTTCAAAATACCAATCGTCCCCTTTGCCGTGGGCGTTAAGCTCCCAATTATACGTCGTCTCTTCGTTTCCGCCCGAGCGGTTCATGGTGAAACCCAGGTCCGCCAATTGATTGGAGGCGGCAAAGGCGGTGCCGTAGATCATCGGGCTGATCGGATGGCGATTGGCCCCGGCATCGACGCCGATATAGTTGGTTGGGTTCGGTCCGGGCGGCGGCCCCGGCAGCGCGCCAACGAGCACCATGTCAGCTGCGTAATAGACGGGGATGGCATTGCCGGTATTGTTTTGAAGCCAAAAGCCGTCCAAATCCGGCTCGTCGGCCACACCCAGAGATGAAAGGGAGACGGTAAATTGCTGCCAGGTGTTGGCGGCCAGAGGTCCAACGGTTACGGTGTCCGCCTGGGCGGAGGAATCGAGCGTGGCATCAACGGTCAAAACCTGTCCGCCGGAGGGCCCGCCGTTAAGCCAGAAAGTGAGGTTAGTGAACAGGCTGGAATCAAGTTCGGTGACCCCGCTGACATTGACATAAAGCGCGCCGTAGGCCTGGGAAGTGACACTGATGGCATCGGAATCGCCCGGTGGCACCGGGCCTGTGCTGGCAAAATTGATAGTCGAACTCCAACTCCAGTTGGCCCAGCCATTTTGCAGGGTGTTGGAATAAATAATTTCGTTTGTCTGCGCCTGGGACCACCGAACCAGGAACAGCGACGTCAAGACACAGAAAAGTTTGAGATTGGACCTCACTTCAACAAGCTGATCTCTTTAGTTTACCCCATGGCGAGGCGGGGGCAACTCGAATCTGTGTCCTGGTCAAACGCGGCATTGAACGCAACACGCGGCCGGCGCGGAGCAGGCTGATTACCTGGCATTAACCGCGTGTTTGACAATAAACGTTCCAAAGATCCTTCTTCCGTTTTTTTGGCGGGTATGATCTACTAATGCGTAAGTGAACGTCAACCAGAGCATTTGGGACAAGCTTTTCCGGGTGGTGTTGACCTTGCTGGTCATTGCAGCGGTGCTCGGAATTATTCTCTGGTATCAACCGGTGATCCAGCAGAACCAGCGGATGCGGGAGGAAAAACTGGCATTGGACGTGAACATCGATAAGGAAAATGAAACGGCGCGGAAATTGGATGCCGAGCTGCGCGCCCTGCAAAATCCCACGACCGTCGAACGCCTCGCTCGCGAGCGCCTCAGTTATGCCAGGCCGGGCGAGGACGTGATCCATTTTGATCCTCCTGCCGGCGGCAAGTCGGAATAGGAGCGGTTGGCAGGGTGTCAAGAAGCGGCCGGTGGGTGTGCCGGGGCTACACAATCGGCACAATTTGCCAGGTATATGCAGGATGCGTCGGATCACGCGCCGCATTTTAAACGGTCATGATTTCCTTTTCCTTGGCCGCCAGGTGCGCGTCAATTTTGGCGATGTATTGGTCGGTCAGTTTTTGAACTTCCTTCTCCGCCAGTTCCTCCTGGTCTTCGGCAATGCCGCCCCTTTTGGTTTCCTTCTTGATCGCTTCAATGGAGTCGCGGCGGACATGGCGGACGGCCACGCGTCCGTCCTCGGTCATTTTGCGGACGATCTTGACCATTTCAAGGCGCCGCTCCTGGCTTAACTCCGGGAGAACCAGGCGAATGATTTTGCCCTGGACTGTCGGTGTGACGCCGAGATTGCTCTTGAGGATGGCTTTTTCGATGGGATGCACGGTGGTGACGTCCCAGGGCTGAATGGCAAGGACGCGCGGTTCCGGGGTGGTGATGCCGGCCAATTCGCGAATGCGCATTTGGGCGCCATAGACTTCCACGACAATGTTTTCCACCAGCACGGGGGAGGCGCGGCCCGTGCGCATACCGGCGAATTCGTGCTGCACGACCAGTTCGGTTTTCGACATTTTTTCTTCCGCCTCCAGGAGAATATCATCGAGAGTCATAAGATTATTTCAAAGTTCAATGTTCCTGGAACAAAGTCAACCCGTCACCATCGTTCCCACCGGTTCGCCCAGGACGACGCGTTTGAGGTTATGGGCCTTGAAGAAATCAAACACAATGATCGGCATCTTGTTGTCCATGCAGAGCGAAAAGGCGGTCGAATCCATTACTTGCAGCCGTTTTTGCAGGGCCTCCAAATAGGTAATATGATCGTAGCGTTTGGCTCCGGGGTTGGTGGTGGGGTCGCAGTCGTAGATGCCGTCCACTTTTGTCGCCTTGAGAATGACTTCGGCACCGATTTCATTTGCACGCAAAGCCGCGGCGGTATCGGTCGAAAAATAGGGGTTGCCGGTGCCGCCGCCAAAGATGACCACGCGCCCTTTCTCCAGGTGGCGGACGGCCCGACGTCGAATAAACGGCTCGGCGACTTGCTGCATGATGATGGCGCTCTGGACGCGCGTTTCCACGCCGAGTTTTTCCAACGCGTCCTGCAGTGCGAGCGAATTGATGACTGTGGCGAGCATTCCCATGTAATCGCCCGTAGCCCGTTCGATGCCGCGCTGGCCGCCGGAGGCTCCGCGATAAATGTTGCCTCCGCCCGCAACGACAACCACCTGGACTCCCATTTCCCTGACTTCGGCGATTTGGCGCGCCATTTCGTGGAGAGACGCAGCGCTGATGCCAACGCCGTTGTCGCCGCCCAAGGCTTCGCCGCTGAGTTTGAGAAGGATGCGCTGGTATTTGGATTTCGGGATTTTTTTCATCGATGTCCGACCCTTTTGTAACCCCCGAACAAGAACGCGTCAATGAAGGACAGTCGGAGCGGGAATCGGCATTGAGAATCCAATCCTTATCCCGCATTCGCACCAATGCGAACAGTTTATGCCATTGACGCCACGGCGCGGCGGGTACGCAAGATTTGCCGGGCCGACCAACAAGCGGCCGAACCTGTTTAATCCGTGTGCTTTACAAATGTTTTTTGAGTTGAAGAATCTCGTGCAACTAATTTGCGCATGGCATGGCGGTTGCTCGATATCGTGGTGAAAATTGTCATTTAATTGCTATGCCAAACAAGAGAACCCAGCCAAGGCGTTACCAGGAAAACTATAAGTATGCCGCCGCCGACTTTATGGAAAGAAGCGGCCAGGGGGTTGAACGATCGGCCGCGGAACTTGGCGTGGACCCGGACGACTTACGCGAGTGGACGAAAAAACTCGGGGTCCGGGCCAAGCGCGACAAACCCCTAGGGGGCATGGCGCGATTGCGCGCGGAGAATGAAGCCTTGCGCAACCAGGTCGTCCAACTCCAGATGCAATGGGACATCTTGAAGACGACGCTCGGAGTTCTTTCGACGACGGTTTGCTCCCACGAAGCGTCGTAAGGGACCTTTAAGATTCGCGCTGCACGGCCTTTCTGAGCCTGTCTTTGATTTGCTTCTGGCGCTCCGGCTCCAGGACCTTTGTTCCCCACCGTTCGGTGAGGTAAAAACTGTCGATGGCGGCCCCCTTTTCGGTGAGGATTTTGGCCAGGTACACGTGAACGTTGAGCTCCGTCAACGCACGGGAAATGTCGTACAACAAGCCGACCCGGTCCTCGCCCTGCACATCGACAATCGTGCGATTGTCGGACGTAAGGTTATCCAATTCGATGACGGCCGGAATTCGTTCGCCGTCGAGCGATTTATAGCTGGGCGGGGCGATCCGGACCCTGGCGATGAGCGCGGGCAAATCCAGCGGGGCCCCCGTGAGGATTTTCTGCACCAGGTTCTCGAGCTTCTCGCGCTCCTCCCGATTTGCCAAGAGGCCTGTCCTGGCGTCGGTCACGCAAAATGTGTCAAGTATAACCCCGTCGCTGCGCGTGAGAATTTCCGCGCTCAGGATGTTTAAGCCCGCCGCGGAGAGGCAACCGGTGATGTTGCTGAAAAGGCGCTCGCGGTCCCAGGTGCAGACGGTGACGGTGGTGTAACCGCGGTCGCGCTCGTTGTGCCAGGTGATGATGGGGATCAGGGCGTTGACTTCGTTGTCGGACAATTGCAATTGGATGAAGCGATGGACCTGCGCGATGTCCCGCAGGATGTCCCTGGCGTCGTTAATCTGGCAATAGCGGGGCGGGACGTGGTTGAAATGGGCGCGGATTTCGGCCGGATCAAACGTGGGCGGCGCAATGCGCTGGACTTCCTCGATGAGCAATTCGCGCTGGCGGACTTCGGCGATGAGAAAATCCGTGCCGCCGGACAATTGCAGGCGCGTCTTGTGATAGAGGCGCCAGAGAACCGCGTCCTTGAATCCATTCCAAAGCTGGTCGCTGGTACCCATCGAATCCGCGAAGGTATGGAGCGTGAGCAGGACGAGGTTTTCAACCGTTTGAATCTGGCGGGCAAAATTGCTGATGATGGAGGGGTCATCCAGGTCACGCCGCTGGGAGATTTGCGCCATCGCCAGGTGGTTCTCGATGACCAGGCGCAGGGTATGGGTCTTGGCGCCATCCAATCCCAGCCGGCGCGAGACGCTGAGGGCGACCTTGCCGCCGATCTCCTCATGGTGGCCGGTGCGGAAGGCCTTCCCGGAATCGTGCAGAAGGAGCGCAAGGTAAAGAAGAAAAGCGTTTTCCACATCGCGCGAAATCTCGGCGTACGCGGCGTAAGGGGGTGTTTTGGCGTTCCAAACCTGGTCGAGTTTTTCGATGCAAACCAGAGTGTGCTCGTCGGCGGTGTATTGATGATAGAACTCGTGCTGCACCAGGCACGTCAGGCGTCCGAATTCGGGCAGGAACTTTCCCAAAAGCCCGACCTCGTGCATGGCGCGAAGGATGGGGGCGACGTTGCCGCGCTGGTCCAGAATTTCCAGGAAAGTCGCCTGCACGTGGGGGTCCTTCAAAAAGGAGTTGTTGACAAGAGAGTGCTGACTGCGGAGGAGCTGCGCCATGGTGGGATGGAGCTTGAGGCCGCGTTGCTGGGCGTGCAGGAACACGCGCATCAGGCGGCGCGGGTTGTCCCGGAAAATCCCGGAGGAGACCGGGCGGATTTCTCCATCGACGAATTTGAAACCATCGACCGCCGGCTCGACCTTGGAGGCGGATTTGGAGCGAAAAATTTTGCGGGCGAAAGAAAGGAGCCGTTTGGGGGGCGCAAACAGGGCCATGCGCTGCTCGACGGTGCGGGTGATCAAATCGATGTTCCGGCTATGATGATAAAACTCGCCCATGAACATCTCGACGCGCTTGCCGGCGGAGCGGTCGTGGCAACCGAGATTGGCGGCGACAGTGGGTTGCAAGCTGCGGCCCAGGATATCGGCCGGGTGGTTGACCAGGTAATGCAATTCGTTGCGGACGCGAAGGAGGAAACCATAGGCGCTGTCGAGTTGTTTGCGTTCGGCGGCGCTAATCATTTCGTGTTGCTCCAGTTCCGCCAGCGTACGGGTGTGATACTTGAAGTGAGACATCCAGAGCAGGTTCTGGTAATCGCGCAATCCGCCGCAGCCGTTCTTGATGTTGGGCTCCTGCATGCAGGCCGAATTCCCGTATTTGGACCGCCGCAACGCCTGGTCCTCCAGGCGGGCGGTGATGTATTCGTTCTCATGGCCCAGCACGCACTTCGCCTGGACGGTCCGCGCGAAGCGATCGAACAACGGTTCGCTGCCGAAGATGCGCCGGGCCTCGATCAGGGCCGTTTTCGATTGCATGTCGCTGTTGGCCACATTGACGCAGTCATCGATTGAGCGAACGGAGTGGCCGACTTTGAATCCGAGGTCCCAAAGGGTGTAAAGAAGCCCATCGATCAACTCCGCAAGCGGGGGGCGCGCCCTGCCCTGGACGACCATGTCGTTTTCGTGGAGGAACATGATGTCGATGTCGCTGTGGGGATTGAGTTCCGCGCGGCCATAACCGCCAATGGCCACCAGCGTCACGACGGGCCAGGGGTTGGGCGCCAGAAGCGGCGAGGCGTTCTTGACACCCTCCAGGATGTGACGCAGCACCAGGTCGATGATGACTGAGCGGGCGCGGCAAATCTCGCGGCCCTCGCCGCCGGCGCGGTGGAGAATTTTCAGGCGATGAGTCTCGACCTTGAGGAAATTCTTGTATCGGGCCAACTCGAGCCGGGGGGAGACCTTGGGCGGAAGAACGAGTCGGGCCGCCGCGTGGGCCTCAATTTTTTCGAGCAAAGTCGGCATCCGGGATGACCTTAGAGCACGGAATCCGCCCGCGCAAGGCGCGGCCCGGAAAAATCGGAAGCCGGTCTTACTTTTTCAACAACCCCTCGGCGTCGAGGCAGTCGGCCATCCCGGCCAGAGCCAAAACATAAATCAAAACCTCACAGACGGATTGCGCCGCAAATCTGCCTGGTGCAATATACGAAAACGATACACATACCGCAGTTGTATAACGCGACCATGCCCGTCTTGAGAATAGTGGCGATCCTGTCCGTGCTCTACATATTCGTCGTGGCGATCGTGTATTTACGCCAACGGTCAATGGTGTTTGTCCCAACGCACACGAAACTCTCCACGAAGCTGGCTCCATGGTCGGACGGCGAGCGCACAATCGGGTACTGTCGCGAGGCGCCAAACGCACCGACGATTTGGTTGATGCTGCACGGGAACGCCGGCCAGGCCGCGGAGAGAGATTTCGTCCTGGGATGCCTGTCTGAGCAGGATTCTTTCTACGTGCTCGAATACCCTGGATACGGCTTTCGTGAAGGGAGTCCTTCCCTGGAATCCATAAATCAGGCGGCATCAGCGGCGTATCGTCTCTTGCGAGCGCGCAATCCGAATACGCCGATTTGTGTGCTGGGAGAGTCTCTGGGCAGCGGTCCAGCCTGCGCGCTCGCCCGGGAGAAAATTGCCCCGGACAAGATCGTGCTGGTCGTTCCTTACGATACTTTGGCCAATGTGGCCTCGGGACAATTTCCTTATCTGCCTGTCCGGCTTATGCTTCGCGACGCCTGGGATAACGTGGCTTCGCTGCAGGGTTACGCCGGACCGATCGAGATTTTTGGAGCCCGGGACGACGCGGTCATCCCGATTGGGCGTGCCAGGGCTTTGGCAAGACAGATTCCCGGCGCTCAATTCATCGAGATTACCGGCAGGCATGGTGAGTGGGCGCAAGAGGGTCGGGTGAAGATCAGACGATGAGCGCGCACGCACGCGGGCCTGCGTTCGATGGGAGCCGAATGTTGTCAAATACGCCTTGCAATCCCGCGGTCAATGGTTTAGGGTTTGCGTTGAACGGCTCCAAACAATAATTGGTGAATGGCGGGGTCCATTCCCTGTTCGTACGCAGGAAACAATACCGCAAAGACATTGACACTTATGACACGCACCGCAAGAACATTAATCATCTCCGCCGCGATGGCGGGATTAGTCGCTGGAACCATGAGCATGACGACGGGCTGCACAAGCTCGACTGGGTCAAACGCAAGCTCCTCCGACAGCACGGCCGCAAAGCATGACTGCAAAGGCCTGAATAGTTGCAAAGGCCAGGGGGGCTGTCAGACGGGCGACATGGGCTGCAAAGGCAAGAACTCTTGCAAAGGCAAGGGCGGCTGCAAATCCGCCTAAGTACGGCGGAAACAGGACCCATCAGTGAACGTGGGGAGCGGGACGGAAGTCGTTCTGTTTCGCTCCCCGTCCTCGTCTTAATTTCCCGCGCGCATGCCTTCCAATCCGTTCAACGGCTTTACAGATTATGGGATCGGCATCGGGCTGCGCGTCCCGCATTACAACCATATCCTTTCGGAAAAGCCGACGGTCGATTGGTTCGAGATCATCTCGGAGAACTTCATGGTCGATGGCGGGCGGCCGTTGAAAGTGCTCGACCAAATCCTGGAACAGTATCGGGTGGTGCAACACGGGGTTTCGGCCTATTTTGGGTCGGCGCAGCCGCTGGACCGGGAACATCTCAAGAAACTCAAACGACTGGTCAAACGGACCGGGACACCGTGGCTCTCCGACCACCTTTGCTGGGGCAGCGTGGACGGCCGTTTTACGCATGACCTGCTTCCGATGCCATACACCTTCGCCGCCGCGAAGGTCACCGCCAGCAAAATCCGCGAGGCGCGGGATTTTCTGGAAGTGCCGATAGCCGTCGAGAATGTCAGCAGCTACGCGGAGTTTCATGTTTCGGAAATGACCGAGTGGGAGTTTCTGGCCGAGGTGGTGGAGCTGGCCGACTGCGGGATTTTGCTCGATGTCAATAATATCTACGTTTCTTCGCGCAATCACAACTTCGATCCGTACGATTATTTGAACGGCGTCCCCGCCGGGCGCGTGGCCCAGTTTCACATTGCCGGCCACACAAAATACCAGAAATACGTTTTGGACACGCACGATCATCCGGTGATCGACCCAGTTTGGAGACTCTACGAACATGCGGTCCGCAAGACCGGCAAGACGGCAACCCTCCTGGAATGGGACGCCCGGATCCCGTCCTTCGAGGAAGTTCACACCGAGGCGCTCAAAGCCAACCGATTTATTGAAAATCTTGAAGTCAAACCGATCGCGGCCTAGACGCCAGTCGGCGCGCGAATACCTGGAATTGCAGCGTCTCATGGCGGGCGCGGTCATGCGGCCCCTTGGACGAAACGGCGGAATGCAATCCAGGGCGGCAGATGGGCGGCCGATGCAGAAAGTGGTGGCCGGTTTCATCAAGCCCAACGACCGTCTGACGTCCTTCGAGCGATTGGAAATCTACAACCGGCAGTACTGGTTTCGCCTCAGGGATTGTTTTTACGACGATTATCCGGGGCTGCGCGCCGTGCTGGGGGACCGGCGGTTTGAACGGATGGCGGAGGCGTACCTGGCGCAGCATCCATCCGAATGTTTTACATTGCGAAATCTCGGCCGGCGATTGGTGCCATTCCTAGAGGGCCAGCCGCGCGGGGTTGCGCCGAATCCGCGCCTGGCCCTCGACATGGCGCGATTGGAATGGGCGCATATCGAGGCTTTCGACAACGAGGCGCGGCCGCCGCTGGAGAAAAATTCGCTGGCAGGCAAGGACCCGGGCCGCGTACGTTTGCGATTGCAGCCGCACATCACCCTGCTGCAACTGGGGCACGAAGTGGATGAGTTCCTGATTCAAATCAAGCAGGGCGAGCGGCTGCGAAACGAAGCCAGCAACGCGATGGAAATGCGCCGGGCGCGCTTGCGCAACAGGCTCCGACGGCGGTTGCGGCCCAAAACCGTTTATCTGGCCGTTCACCGGCACAAGGACGCTGTATTTTACAAACGGCTCGAAGCGGCGCAGTTTCGCATGTTGTCCGCGTTCCGGGAGAATGCGACGATTGCCGAGGCGTGCAATGAACTGGCAGGGATCGTTGAGGGGGACATTGGGGTGAAGGTCAAATCCTGGTTTGAAACGTGGGCGGCCCTAGGCTGGTTCTGCCGTTAAATATGAAGGAGAAATCTGTCCTGGCCCGCTGGTACGGGCTGTTGGTCCGCGGAGCGACGTTACTGCAATCCCCGGTGCTGCTGGCGCTGCGACTCTATTGGGGCTGGCAGTTCTTTGTGACGGGCAGGGCGCATTTGCAAAATCTGGACAAAACGACCCGGTTTTTTCAGAGTCTGCATATTCCGTCTCCGCACCTCAACGCCTGCATTGCCGGGGGAACCGAATGCGTTGGGGGGTTGTTTCTGCTCGCCGGCCTGGGGGCGCGACTGGTCTGCCTACCGCTGATTTTTACCATGATAATCGCCTACGTCACCGCTGAATCCGACTCGCTTAAACAGATATTCAGCGACCCGGACAAATTTGTCTCGGCGACGCCTTTCTTGTTCATGCTGGCTTGCATCATCGTCCTGGCATTCGGGCCGGGGGTTTTCTCTCTCGACTGGCTCATTGAGCGGGCAGTTTGCAAGAAATCGCGAGGAACGGCTTGAAGGGTTCTTGCGTGCCGCTGTGTCTACTCGCCGCAGTCATCGCGCACTGCGCGCCGGCCAGGGGCCAGGCAACCCTGCAAGTCGGCGAGGCAACCATCCACATCGAATCGGATCCCGATTTGCCGGTTTCCCAGGCGCTCATCACGAATTGGGTCCGGCGCGCGGCTGTCGCCGTGACCAACTACCTTGGGTGTTATCCTGTCAAGACTCTAAACATCGGAATCCATGCCGGGGACGGCCAAGGTGTCAGCGGGGGCGTCACTCACGGCGCGTGGCGGATCGATGTCCGGCTCGGACCGGACACGCGGGCCGGAGACCTGAGAGGGGACTGGATTATGACGCATGAAATGTTTCACCTGGCCTTTCCGACATTGGAGGATCGTCATTTGTGGATGATGGAGGGGCTTTCCGATTATTTGGAGCCGGTGGCCCGCGCGCGCGTCGGACAACTGACGGCCCGGGACGTTTGGCGGGAATTCGTCGAGGGCCTTCCACAAGGTCTTCCGACGGCGGACGATCAGGGATTGGAAAATAGTTTCAGCCGGGAGCGCATTTATTGGGGCGGCAATCTTTTTTGGCTCCTGGCCGACGTGGAAATCCGCGTCAGGACCGGCAACCGGCACAGCGTTGACGACGCCATCCGGGCCATACTAAAAGCCGGCGGCAATGGCGGCGAAAATTGGAGCATCGAGCGAGTCATCCGGGTTGGTGACAAGGCGACTGGAACGACGGTGCTCAAGGACTTATACGGCGAGCTTGGACTCCACCGGGGCGACATTCATCTCGACTCGCTTTGGGAGGCGCTGGGCGTGGTGTATCGCCACGGCTCCGTTCGCTTGGACGATTCGGCGCCGTGGGCCGCCATTCGCGCCTCGATCACCGCCCGGACGCGACATTGAAAATAATGCACGCGCAGACTACGTTTAGTTTGATGAATTCTAAAGGGATTGAGCAAAATTCGCGCGGGTGGCGGCCGTTCGCGGCCACTGTAGCAATGATCTGGACTTGCGGCGTCGCGGCGGCGGCGTCGGACCAAAACGTCTTTCGCGCTGTATTGGACAACGGGCTGCGCGTGGTCATCGTTCGAAACACGCTGGCGCCGGTGGTGACCACGGTGGTCAACTACGAGGTGGGGTCGGACGAGACGCCGCCGGGATTTCCCGGAATGGCGCATGCGCAGGAGCACATGATGTTTCGCGGCAGCCCCGGACTATCCGCCGGCCAACTGGCCAACATAAGCGCCGCCATCGGGGGAGATTTTAACGCCGATACCCAGCAGATGCTCACCCAGTATTTCTTCACCGCGCCGGCCGAAGATTTGGACATAGCGCTGCACGTCGAAGCGCTGCGGATGAAGGGCATCCTTTCCACCGAAGAATTATGGGGAAAGGAACGGGGGGCCATCGAGCAGGAGGTGGCGCAGGATTTATCGAATCCGGACTATGTGTTTTACACGAACTTGCTGGCGCTGGTATTCAAAGGAACTCCATACGCCTGGGACGCCCTGGGATCGCGACCTTCATTCGACAAGACCACCGGGGCGATGTTGAAGGAATTTCACGACACGTGGTACGTTCCCAATAACGCGATCCTGGTGATTTGCGGCGATGTTGACCCACAGGAAGCGATGGCAAAGGTAAAGAAATTGTTCGGCGATCTGCCATCGGCCAAACTGCCGGAACGCCCCAGGTTCGATTTTCAGCCGGTCAACCCGGAAACGATCAAAGTCGATACGGATTCACCCACCGGGATGGCGGTCATCGCGTTCCGTTTGCCGGGGACGGACAGCCCGGATTACGCGGCGCTGCAAGTGATGTCGGACGTGTTGAGCAGCATGCGCGGGCGCCTTTATAGCCTGGTGCCGGACGGCAAGGCGCTATCGGCCTCCTTTTCGTACGATACTTTGCCGCAAGCCGGCGTGGGTTACGCCGAAGCCGGATTCCCCGAGGGCGCCAATGCGGAAGCGTTGGTGGCTCAGATGCGCCAAATCTTCGCCGAGGAAGCCAGTGACGGGATTTCCGACGAATTGGTTCAAGCCGCCAAGAGGCGCGAAGTAGCTTCGCTGGAGTTTCAGAAGAGTTCCGTCTCCGGGCTGGCCATGGAGTGGTCCCAGGCCCTCGCCGGCGAAGGCCGTCAATCGCCCGAGGACGACGTGGACGGCATACGCAAGGTCACGACCGCGGAAGTCAATCGCGTCGCCAGGGAATTCCTTGTTGCCGACCATTCCATCGTCGCCATTCTCTCGCCGCGGCCATCGGGCAAACCGATATCGTCCCAGGGTTTTGGAGGGCAGGAATCCTTTGCCGCCGGCGAAGCCCAGGGGGTCCAACTGCCGGAGTGGGCCACTCGCGCGGTGGAACGGCTCGACATGCCGCACTCGACGCTGCACCCGGTCGTCACCGTTTTATCGAATGGCCTGACCGTCGTCGTCCAGCCTGAATCCGTCAGCGACGCCGTCGCTGTCTATGGGCGAGTCAAGTCAAACCCGGATGTTGAGACCGCCAAGGGCAAGGACGGCGTGGACGACATGCTGGGCAGGCTCTTTTCCTTTGGCACCAAATCCCTGGACCGTCTGGCGTTTCAAAAGGCGCTGGACGACATTGCGGCGAACGAATCGGCCGGGACGGATTTTTCGTTGCAGGTGTTGTCGGAAGACTTTGAGCGAGGCGTGCAATTGCTTGCGGACAATGAACTATCGCCCGCGTTGCCGGAGGAGGCGTTTACCATTATCCAGCCTGAACTTGCGGCGGCTGTGGCGGGCCAGTTGAATAGCCCGTCCTACCTCGAAGGCCGGGCGGTCACGAAGGCATTGTTTCCCAGACGCGATCCCGCCCAACGCGAGACGACGCCCAAGACCATCAAGGGGCTGACATTGGCGGACGCGCAGAACTATTTTCATCGAACGTTTCGCCCGGACCTGACCACGATCGTTGTCATTGGCAAAGTGGAGCCCGAACAGGCGCGGGCGGTCATCGAGAGATATTTTGGCGGATGGAGCGCGCAAGGACCCAAACCCGACACGCTTTGGCCCGCCGTCCCGCTCAACAAACCATCGACCACACAGGTGCCGGACAGCAGCCGTGTGCAGGACGAGGTCGTGCTCACCGAAACGGTGGGATTGACGCTGAGCCAGGCGGATCGTTACGCGCTCGAATTAGGCAATCACGTGCTGGGCGGCGCTTTTTACGCGACGCGGCTTTACCACGATCTGCGGGAGGAGGCGGGGTTGGTCTATTACGTCAGTTCTTCCTATCAATTTGGCCAGACCCGCTCGATTTACACCGTCAATTATGCGTGCGATCCCCCCAACGTGGGCAAGGCCCGCGCCATCGTCGTAAGCAATTTGAAAGCGATGCAGGACCGCGACGTGACACCGGAGGAATTGCGGCAGGCCAAAGGACTTTTGTTGCGCGAGATACCGCTTTCGGAATCGAGCGTCGATCGGGTCGCGGATGGCTGGCTTTATAGATCGACACACGACCTGCCCTTGGATGAACCGATGCTGGCGGCGAAGCAATATTTCGATTTGACCGCGCCGGAAGTCCGCGCGGCTTTTCTCAAATGGGTGCGGCCCTCTGACCTAGTGCAGATATCCCTTGGTCCGTAAAATCCGGATCAATAGGCGGACTTGAGCCATTGGCGGACTTGCTCGATTTGCTGGTCGCGCTGCTCTGTGGGCATCATAGGCGCCATGCGGAGGGTGCGCCCCATTAAGGCGGCCAGCGTGGTTGCGGCGCGGTCGCAAATCCGCCATTCCCGGCCCGGCATCAGCCGAACGGTGGGGACCACGGTATGGTCGTCAAGCAGAGGAATCAAGTCAGCCATCGGGTTGGGGCCCGCGGTGTCGCTCAAGAGGAACAACGCATCGTCCCGCGCCTGCGGGAGGGCGTTCTTGTCGGCGGCGATGGTTAGGAGGCGGCCGGCGAGTTTTTCAGGGGCGAGTTTTTTGAGGGCCCTGGCGGCGGCGCTGGCGTTGCGTCCGTCGAGCAATCCGAGGATCGTATCTTCCGCCGGCTGATAATGGAGGTCGCCGAGGGCTTCAATAAGCGCGGTGACATCGGTGAACTGGTCACGCCGCACATCCATGGCGAAACGCCGCATTCTGGGAATTTGCGCGCGTCCAAGCAAATTATCCGGATCGAAAAGATTGGACTGCCCGCTGAAGTTTCCCAGGATGGTGTCCTGTACGGCCTCGCATTGTTCCTGGAGGGCCGCGGCCCCGGGCGCCGGCGCCGCGAGGCGTTGTTCCAGGTTGCTGAATAGAACGGGCGAGACGCTGGCGGCCCCGATTTTTCCGAGGCCGTAGGCAGCCACCGCGGCGACCAGTTCGTTGCTGTCGTTCAATCGATCTAGGAGCGGAGGAATTTTCCGGTCCGAGGGCCACGACGCCCCGCCGACAGCCATGGCGGCCTGCCAGCGCACGCCCGGAGCGTCATCATGCAATGCCCGCAACAAGGCCGCGAGGGTTTGGTCAGTTGGCTGGACGCGTCCCAGGAGCAGAGCGTAAACACGGCGGGAGCGCGTGGCGCTGCGATCGAAGTTTGCGCTCAACGCAGCGCCATCCAGCCACTCGGGCCGCTGCAACAGGATCGACGTGACGGCGACGGCACGAATGCCGTCATCCTTGTCGATGAGCGCCAGGAGTTTTTCCTGCGACGATTTCCAGTTCAACTTCGCGATGGCCGCGGCAATTCCGTCGGGGACAGGACTGCCGGACCATACGGCGCCGGTTTTTGCCAGCGCCGCGATCAGCACGGGCAAATCGGCATCACTGACGCGGGATTGCAACGCTTCCAGGCATTCCTGAATGTCTCGGTAGCCCTGGGGGTCGCCGGCCTCGGCGGCCAGAGTTTCCAAAATGTCCGCCGCGCTTTTTTCGGCGCGAAAACTCGCCGTAAAGGGCGGCGCCGGCGGAGTGTTGCCGGTCCCCGCGGGTCTTTCCCACGATTTTTCATCCGACGAGTCGGAAGCCGGCCGGACGAATTCGCCGTACGCCAGCACGGCGCCGCGATAGAGACGCAACCGCCCCTCCGCGGGCAGTATAATATACAGCGCCTCGGGATGACCCAGGCCGGCCCAGAGGACGGAAGCACCGGCGGCGTTGGTGCCGAGGCGCCTGATAATCGGGAAATCGTTTTCCGCCGCCGTGGACGAATCGCCGGGAAAAGAATGGAACCGCGCCAGGGTCGTCCCGTAGTCGGCGATCCATTTTTCGTCGTCGTCTGTGAGCGGCGCTCCGTCCACTTGTTTGCGGGCCAGTTCGGCCAGTTTGTCGCAGATGGCGGCAAAGTCGCGGAGCAATCGCGGCGCCGTCTGGCGCTCGGCAAAAAAGCCTTGCAGAACGATTCGATCCTCGGCGGAAGGGACGGTTCCAGCCACGCAACGGCGCGCGACCGCCTCCAAGTCCTTGAGGAGTTGTTGGGCGGCGGGAGAATTATCTCCGCCGCCGGCATGGTGCGTCTCCATATAACGGCCGGCGAACTGGTTGAATTGTATCCGCGCCGCGGACAGTTTGGCCGCGTCCTCTCTATCGGCCGCAAGGCCCTGTTCCAGGAAAACGCTGTCGAGCAGTTTCTGCGCGGTGGCCCTGGAGTCGAATTGTTCGTCCATGCCCGCCTTTTCCATTGCCGCTTCGGTTTGGCGGGCCAATTGGGCAAGGCCGGCAAAAAAATCGGGATAAGGGGCGACGACACCTTTTTTCGGGGCGTCGTCCGTCGCCTCAGATCCATTGGGAGTCGCGAAATCCGATTGGCGGGGGTGATTTTGCTCGATCCATGCGCCCAATTGCGTCCAAAGCTGTTCGTCCGCCCAGGCCTCCGAGCGGAACGCCGGCGCAAGGTGGTCAGGGACGGGCTTTTGGAGGCTGGCGAGCAAACGCAGGGATTTCGCGGCAAGCGAATCGGACGGCAGCGAATAATTGAGATTCTCCACCGCGGCCTCCGCCTTGTCGCCCAATGCCTGGCGCAAAGCCCGCACTGCGGCGGGCGAACGCAAGTCGGGACACGCCACAAAGAAATCCAGGCCCGATACCGTCGCGCGGCCGGGGATTTTGGGCTCGATGGCGGCGCCGAAAAAAGCCGCGTCTGATTGATAGTTGGACTCCAATTGTTTTTTGCCTGCCGCAAGCAACACCTGGTAGGTGTCCCACGCCGAATCGATCGTGATGAACGGCGGCAATGAGGTGTCGAGGTAGGGTTCGAAGATCTGCTGGTAAGCGGGGTCCGCGACGACAAAGCCGTTGGTTTCCAACAGACGCCAGGCGGAGGCGGAACCGGCAAATTTATCGATTCCCTCAACGAGACTGTAGGTCTGTGAGGCCAGCGCGGCGTTGCCGCCAAGGGCCAGCATCGAGATCCACAATAAAAGCGCCTTCATACCCGGTTGGTCCATTCTACCGAATCCAAAGCGGAATCGTCCATGCGTTCTTTCGCGGGAATTTCAGTTGTTTGGGACAAAGCGGCTTGTCATTGTCCTGGGGGGATTTTTCCCGGCTAACGGCGGAAAGGAACGATTCCCCATGTCCGGCTCTTGTACGCGACGTACTCAGGATAGCGGCTTAGCAACAACTTCTCCTCGAAGCGCGACTTGACGATGAGGAACGCGATTACGACGGCGGACGCAATTGCCACCGGAGGCGTTGGCTTTCGAAAAAAAAGGCCGACGACCATTATCAAGATCGACGTGTAGATGGGATGCCGGAGTGTCCTGTAAATTCCGTGGGTCACTAATTTGCAGCCGGGGCGCGGTTCTGGGGCGATCTGGACGGCATCTCGGATCGAAGCAAACGCCGAGAACATCATAACGAGACCCATTGCGCAAAGCACAGAGCCAACCATTCCGAGGCTCCGGGGAACGAAAAGCCGAGGACTGGCGTCCAAAAAGTAGATGGCGGCATACGCGAATAACGCAAGAGACTGCGCAATGCCATATATCCTGCTGGCGCGGTGCGCGCGATTGTCCGGCTGTTGTTCCATGTCTTCCTGCTCCGCTGACCTGGTCGGTTGTGCATGCGGCCCGTTCGATCAAGTTTGCAAACAAGGTTACGATCAGGAGCGGAGAATCGCCACCCAAAAGACACACCCCAACGCATATGCGGCGCCATTTTGCTTCGACAGCGCCGCCGGGAGTTTTTAAGCTGGAGAGGCTTGGGCCAGGATACTCAGTTAACGCCGATGATGGCGCAGTATCGCCGTATCAAGGGCGAACTGCCTGGCGAGGCCATTTTGCTTTTTCGCCTTGGCGATTTCTACGAAATGTTTTTCGACGATGCCAAGACCGGCGCGCAATTGCTTAACGTGGCGCTAACGCGGCGCGGCGAGATCCCGATGTGCGGCATCCCTTTCCATGCGGCCAGCGGCTACATCGCCCGACTGCTCAAGGCGGGACGCAAGGTCGCCATTTGCGACCAGGTCGAGGAGGCCCGCCCGGGACAGTTGGTCAAACGGGAGGTCACGCAGATTCTCAGTCCGGGCACGCATTTCGACGAGCGGTTGCTGGCGCCGGAACGAAATAATTACCTGGCCGCCCTCTGCGCCTGCGGCAAGGTTTTTGGACTGGCTGTGGCGGACCTGACCACGGGTGATTTCAAGGCAACCCAACTGGCGGGCGAGGCGGAGGTGCAGGCGGAATTGCAACGGCTGCGGCCGGCGGAAATCGTTTACCCCGCCTCGGCCGAGCGCCTCGCCGCCCTGGCGCAAAGCATTTCCGCCGTCCTGAACCCCTACGAAGACTGGCTGTTTGCGCCGGAAACGGCGATGTTTACCGTGCGGGAACATTTCAAAGTCGCCTCGCTCGACGGCTTCGGCTTGAAGGATTGCCCGGCGGCCGTCGGCGCGGCGGGGGCCGTGATTCATTACTTGACACAATGTTTGCGGCGCGACGTCTCCGCCCTCACGCGGCTCACCTTCTATCAATGCTCCAATTTCATGACACTGGATTCGGTGTCGCTCCAAAACCTGGAGATTCTGGAACCGCGCCATTCCGACGCGCCGCGAAATGCCTGCCTGTTTGGCGCGCTGAACCGGACGGCGACGCCGATGGGCGCGAGAAGGTTGCGCGACTGGTTGAGCCAGCCACTCGGCGCGGTGGCCCCCATCGTGAGGCGGCGCGACGCCGTCGAGCTTTGGCTGGAGAACACGGCGCTGCTGGACGATTTTCGGCGCGAGTTGAGAGAGGTGCGCGACCTGGAGCGCACGATGGGCCGCCTGGGCACCGGCTCCGGCAACGGGCGCGATCTGGCGGCGCTGCGAATCGCGTTGGAAAAGATTCCCGCGTTAAAAAAAACACTTGCGCTGCTGCGACCGCCGGCGCGGGACCCGGAGTTGCAGGTGTTCACCGAGGAGCCGACGCCCAAGTCCGCCCATTTGATCGGCGAATTGGCGGCGGAGTTGGGAGAATCGCCTGACCTGGTCGAATTGATCGCGCGGGCGATTGTCGATGAGCCGCCTCTGGCGGTGAAGGAAGGCGGGCTGATTCGCGACGGGTTCGATCCGGGCCTGGACGAATTGCGCTCGGCGATGCGGGACGGCAAGAATTGGATCGCGCAACTCCAGCAGGACGAGATCGCGCGCACGGGCATCGCCTCGTTGAAAGTGCGGTTCAATTCGGTATTCGGCTATTACATCGAGGTGACCAAGTCGAACCTGGACAAGGTTCCACCGCATTACATCCGCAAGCAGACCATCGCCGGCGGGGAGCGTTTCATCACGCCGGAATTGAAGGAGATGGAAGGCAAAATACTCGGCGCGGAGGAACGCGGAGTGAAGCTGGAGTACGAAACGTTTCAACGGGTGCGCGAAGAGGTCCTGGACCAGTTGCCCTCCGTGCAGAAAACGGCGGCGGCGCTGGCTCAACTGGACGTGCTGGCGGCGTTCGCGGAGACGGCGAGGCTCCACAATTATTGCCGGCCCGAAATTGGCGGGGAAGGCGTCATCGACATTCGCGAAGGCCGCCACCCGGTGCTCGAACAAACCCTGGCCGGGGAGCGATTTGTGCCCAATGATGCTTCACTGGATCACTCGGAAAACCAGTTGATTCTAATCACCGGACCGAACATGGCGGGCAAAAGCACGTTCCTTCGGCAGGTGGCGCTCATTGCGCTGCTGGCCCACACGGGGTCGTTTGTGCCGGCGGCGTCGGCGCGGATCGACCTGGTTGACCGGATTTTTACCCGGATTGGGGCCAGCGACGACCTTTCGCGCGGACAATCGACGTTCATGGTCGAGATGAGCGAGACGGCCAACATACTCAACAACGCCACGGGGCGCGCCCTAATTATACTTGACGAGATTGGACGCGGGACCAGCACGTTCGACGGCTTGAGCCTGGCCTGGTCGATTGTCGAGCATTTGCACAACGCGGTCGGCGCCAAGACGCTTTTCGCCACGCATTACCATGAACTGACCGAATTGGCCGCGCGGCTGCCGCGAGTCAAGAATTGCAACGTCGCGGTGCGCGAATGGAATGAGCAGATCGTTTTCCTGCGCAAGATCGTCCCGGGAGCGACGGACAAGAGTTACGGCATCCAGGTCGCGCGGCTGGCCGGCGTGCCCAGGAGCGTCATCGAACGGGCCAGGGAAATTCTTGGGAACCTGGAAGAATCCGAGCTGACGCCCGAGGGGAAAGTCCGCCGCCCGGTCCGCCACGCGGACGTGGAGAAGCTTAAAAAACTGGGTCCGCCGCCGCAAATGGATTTGTTCGCCAAATCGTGAAGAAAACCGCGCTGATTCTGCTTCTCGCGCTGGCCCAGGATTTATCCGGGCAGAACACGCACAAGCTCCAGGTCGCCGATTCGGCCCAGGCCGTCCAGGTCACCGCGGCGGGAGGGCGATTGATCGCCGACTACGGAAGCTACCGTCTTTATGAAGTTCCCGAGGCGGCCCTCCAGCGGGATTGGGGGCAGCCGCGTGACGAGTACAATTTGATTTTGCTCAATGCCGCCCGTCTTGACACGACGCGGACGGAGGTCCAGGCATTGCGAAAAAGGGTCGGAAATTTCGCGGGAAAACGCCTGCATCTGGTCCAATTTGCCGGCCCGGTCCAACCAGGCTGGCGTCAGGAATTGCTCGATGCCGGAGTCCAAATTGTCAATTACATACCGCAGAACGCATACCTTGTTTACGGGGACTCCCGCGGCATCGCGCAAATACAGGCGCTGGCGGCAACCGCCCCGCACATCCAATGGGAGGGCGCGTACTTGGACGCTTACAAGACGCACCCCGCCGCCCGCGCCGGAAAAACCGACCAATTCGCCATTCAACTGATCGCCGACACGCAGGCCAACGCGGAGACTTTGAATCTGGTGGACCGGCTGAAATTGGCGCCGTTGGCGCAAGAGCATCGCGTGTTGCAGTTTTTCAATATTATTGCGCGTCTCCGCGCCGCCGATTTGCCGTTGGTCGCCGCCAGGCCCGATGTTGTCTCGATCCAGCCGTATTTTTCCCCGAGGAAATCCTGCGAGCGCCAGGACCAGATTGTCGCGGGGAATCTGAGCGGAAACGTGCCGGCCGGCCCCGGATACCTCGCGTGGCTGGTGGGCAAAGGCTTTGCCGACGAGCAGTTCGCCGCCTCGGGCTTTGTCGTGGATATCACCGACAGCGGCATAGATAATGGAACAACGGCGCCGAATCATTTTGGCCTTTATGCCGACGGGCAGACCAACGAGGCCAGCCGTGTCGTTTATTCCCGCCTGGAGGGAACGCCCAACTCGCCGAGCACGCTGAAAGGTTGCGACGGTCACGGCACGATCAACGCGCATATTGTGGGAGGCTACGACAGCGGGACAAATTTTCCGTTCGCGGACAGCTCCGGCTTCGCCTACGGCCTGGGTGTGTGCCCGTTCGCGCGGCTTGGGGCCTCGGTCGTGTTTGATTCCGATTATTGGACGTATCCGAGTTTTTCGGAACTGGAAGCGGACGCCTACAACGACGGCGCGCGTGTCAATAACAACAGTTGGGGCGATGGCTACGGCGACGGCACGTATGGGATGGATTCACAGGAATACGACGCGCTGGTGCGCGATGCGCAACCCGCCGGCACCAGTTCTCCCACGCCTGGAAACCAGGAAATGGTGATTCTTTTCGCGGCCGGAAATTTCGGACCGGACGACCAAACCGTGGACGAGCCGGGAACCGCAAAAAACGTCTTCACTGTGGGCGCCGCCGACAATGTCCAGCTTTTTGGCGGAGAGGACGGATGCGGCGTGGGGGATGACGAGGCGGACAGCGCCAATGAAATCACCAGCCAGTCGTCTCGCGGGCCGTGCGCGGACGGACGGCTCAAGCCGGACATCATGGCTCCGGGCACGCATGTCAGCGGTGGCGTCGCGCAGGCGCCCGATCCGGGTCCGACCGGGACGGCGGACGCCTGCTACGATGGCGATTCGGTTTGCGGTGGCGTGGGAAATATTTTTTATCCTTCGTTCCAGCAATTTTACACGGCTTCATCGGGAACGAGTCATTCCACACCCTGCGTGGCAGGAGGTTGCGCGCTGCTGCGGCAATACTTCATCAACCATTCGCTGACGCCACCCTCGCCCGCGATGACCAAGGCGTGGCTTATGAACAGCGCCCGCTACATGACCGGCGCCACCGCCGACGATACCCTGTGGTCGGTCAATCAGGGAATGGGAGAAATGGATTTGGGCGCGGCCCTGGACGGAACTCCCCGCCTTTTGCGCGACCAACAGGCCGCCGACACGTTCACCGCCAGCGGGCAGGCCTGCACTTTCAACGGGTCCGTTGCCAACACTAATTTGCCGTTCCGCGTCACCGTCGCCTGGACGGATGCCCCCGGCAGCACAACCGGCGCGGCCTACAACAACAACCTTGACCTGACGGTAAGCGTCGGCGGCCAAACCTACCTCGGCAACGTTTTCAGCCAGGGCCTTTCAGTTCCCGGCGGGACCGCCGATTTGGTGGACAATGTCGAAAGCGTTTTTTGTCCCGCGGGGACTGCGGGGAATTTTACGGTCACCGTGAGCGCCACGAGCATCAATTCCGTCGGCGTACCCAATGGCAGCAACGGTCTGACGCAGGATTTCGCCCTTGTTGTTGACAATGCCGCCGCGTCCGGCGTCGCGGCCATTACGCCGGCGGGCGCGGCATTGACCGCGGAGAATTGCCTGCCCACCAACGGCGTGATCGATCCCGGCGAAACGGTCACTGTCAATCTGGCCCTGCAAAACACGGGCCCTGTCAATACAACAAATCTCGTGGCGACGCTGCTGCCGGGCGGCGGAATTGATTCTCCGAGCGGGCCGGCGGTCTTCGGCAGTATGCCGGCGGACGGCGTTGCCGTCTCCCAGCCGTTTACCTTTACCGCGGCGGGCGCCTGTGGTGACACGATCACCGCCACACTGCAACTTCAGGACGGGTCCGCCGACCTGGGCACCGTAAGCTACCTCTTTACTTTGGGGCAATTCATTGCCACCACCAGTTTCACGCAGGATTTTGATCTTGTCACGCCACCCGCCCTGCCCTCCGACTGGGTGAGCGTTGTTTCCGGCGGCCAACTTTCGTGGGTGACAACCAACAACCCGGCGGAGACCCCGCCCAACGCGGCGTTTGCGGAGGCAACCACCAACGCGGGCATAGCGGACCTCATTTCGCCCTCCATCATGATCACGTCGTCGTCGGCGCAGTTGACGTTTTGGCAGGATTACGACCTGGAGGTCAACCCTTACGCGCCCACGGAAGCATTCGACGGCGGGGTCCTGGAAATTCAAGTGGGCACGAACAGTTTCACGGACATTTTGGCGGCTGGAGGAAGTTTTGTAACCAACGGGTACAATGACACCATCGCCTCAGCCGCTGACGATGACAATCCCCTGGCAAGCCGGCAAGCTTGGAGCGGCAATTCGGCGGGATTCATCATCACGATCGTAAATCTTCCGGCGTCGGCGGCCGGCGGGGATATCGTGTTGAAATGGCGTTGCGCCACCGACACGGGCAATACCTTCGGGTCCGTCGGCTGGTGGGTTGACACCGTTTCGATCAAGGATGGGGGACGCTATGTTTGTTGCGACGGCCCGTGGCAGCCGGCCATTGGCAATCCGGAGCTTCAGGCTTCAATTTTCGCCTTCTCCTTCCAAACCGCAAGCAACCAGACTTACGAAGTACAATATGAAGGCGCGCTGACGGATCCCGCGTGGACCACTGTGCAAACCATTGAAGGAGACGGGCAAATCCATTTGATCACCAATGCCGTCTCATCATCCCAGGGTTATTACCGCATCCGGTCCCCGTGAACGTCCCTTCAATTTCCCCCGTTGACAACGAACGGTTCCGCTTCAAAATCTGAGCCATGATTATCGGTGTTCCCCGGGAAATCAAGCTTCAAGAGCATCGCGTCGCGCTGCTGCCCTCCGCGGTCTATTTGCTGGCCAAACGCGGGCACAAGGTCATTGTGGAGCGCCTGGCCGGCGCGGGCGCCGGTTTCCCCGACGCCGATTACGAGCAGGCGGGCGCGGAAATGAGCCGCGACCACTCGACCGTTTTTCAAAAGGCGGACCTGATTGTCAAGGTGAAAGAGCCGCAGGAATCGGAATGCGCGCTTCTGCGGGAAGGCCAGATGCTTTTTACCTACCTGCATCTGGCCGCCGATCGCGCGTTGACGGAGGCGCTGATGAAATCCGGCGTGACGGCGATTGCTTACGAAACCATCGAGGTCAATCACCGCCTGCCACTGCTGGAACCGATGAGCGAGATTGCCGGGCGCATGGCGGTCCTGGTGGGCGGCTATTTCCTGGCCAAGCACAACGGGGGCAGCGGTGTTCTACTGGGCGGCGTGCCAGGCGTTCTTCCGGGGCGGGTCGTGGTCCTGGGAGGCGGGGCCAGCGGCATTAACGCAGCGCGCATGGCGACGGGGTTGGGGGCGGACGTCACGATTTTGGAAGTCGATCTGGAGCGGATGCGCTTTCTGGACATCACGCTGCACACGGCGCACACCCTCTATTCAAGCGAGGCGCACCTGTTGGACTTGATGCCGACGGTGGACCTGCTGATCGGCGCGGTGCTGGTGCCCGGGGCCAAGGCGCCCAAATTGATCAGTCGACAAATGCTGCGGCGAATGCGGCCCGGAAGCGTGCTGGTGGATATCGCCATCGATCAAGGCGGATGCGCGGAAACGTCCCGTCCCACCACGCACGATCACCCGGTTTTCGTTGAGGAGGGTGTCATCCATTATTGCGTGGCGAACATGCCCGGGGCCTTCGCGCGCACGGCCACTCAAGCCCTGACGAATGTGACCTACCGTTACATCGAGACGCTGGCGGACCTGGGCCTGGCGGAAGCGTGCCGGACGCAACCGGCCCTCCTGGGCGGCATCAACGTGATGCGCGGGGCGGTCACGCACAAAGCGGTGGCCGAGGCCCACGGCATGAAATGCGAGACCCCGGCACTATGAAGATCAGGTTTGATCGAACAGTGATCGCATAACGGCTCGTGTTGCCGCTGGTCGGGCCAGCGCTTGTTTCGCCCTGTACCGCGTTGGTGTGGCGTGCCTGTCATATATTTTCAACTTGCCGTTTTCATGCGGTCTGGTTTTATCCGCGAATGTTCGTCCAAAGAGTGAGATTTTTCAGCCCCCTTATTGTCAGTTTCGTTTTGGCGCCCTTCTTCCAGGTCCTGGCCCAACCGGCTCAATTGGCTCCGGTTACAGTCACAGGCGCCGCCGTCGCG
>DATKFW010000130.1:0-4261 GCA_035511075.1 Vulcanimicrobiaceae bacterium | reverse complement strand
TTCGCGGACGAAACGGTTCCTTACCTCAAAGCCAGGGGCATCGGCGTCATGAATGCAGGCCCGTTCAGCGCGCGGTTGCTCACGAACGCCCCCTTGCCAAAATGGCTTAAGGAGCCGGAAGCGGTTAAAGCCGCCGCGCGCAAGGCCGCGGAACTTTGCTCCAAACGAAACACCAACATCGCCAAACTCGCCTTGCAATTTTCGGCCGCCCATCCTGACATCGCCACCACCATCACAGGCAGCGCGAATGCGGAGAACATCCGAAAATGGGCCAAATGGCTGGCGGAGCCGATGGATCAGCCATTACTGGCCGAGGTCCTGGATATTTTCCGACCTGTCAAGGATATCGGCCACCAGGAAGGGCTGCCGGAAAATAATTGAAGAACTAAATTTTATGAAAGCCATCCAATTGGAAAAGCCGCACAGCTTCCGCATGATCGACGTGGCCGAGCCTCCTGCGCCTGGTCCGGACGAAGCCTTGGTGCGCGTGCATCGCGTCGGCATTTGCGGCACCGACATCGGCGGCTTTCTGGGCAAGATGCCTTACTTCAGCTACCCGCGAATTCCCGGACACGAACTGGGCGTCGAAGTCGTGACCGTCGGCGAAGAGGTCAGGAATCTGCGGCCCGGTCAGCGTTGCTCCGTCGAACCGTACTTGAATTGCCAGAGTTGCTATTCCTGCCGCCGCGGCCACACCAATTGCTGTGAAAGCAACCAAACCTTGGGTGTCCACTGCGATGGGGGCTTGCGAGCGCATTTTCTTCTGCCTGCGCGCAAGCTGCATCCGTCCGGCAAACTTTCTTTCGAGCAGTTGGCACTTGTGGAAACACTGGCCATCGGTTGCCACGCTGTCAATCGCGCCCAACCCCAGCCGAACGAAAACGTGCTCGTCATCGGGGCCGGGCCTATCGGCCTTTCGGCCATTGAATTCTCGCGGCTCAGCGGCGCAAAAACCATGGTCATGGATATGATCGAGTCGCGGCTCGATTTTGTTCGCCGCCACCTGCATATCCCCGACACGATCCTAACCCGCAACGATGGCGATGAGTTGAAGCGGCTTACAGAATTGACCCATGGCTACCTGGCCGACGTCGTGATTGACGCCACTGGCAGCAACCGCAGTATGGGTCATGCGCTTGACTACTGCGCGTTTGCGGGCCGCCTGGTTTACGTCGGGATAACGCAGCAGGAGATCTCGTTCCCGCACGCGCCCGTGATGCATCGTCGTGAATTAACCGTGCTGGCTAGCCGCAATGCGCTGCCGGGCGATTTTACGAGAATCATCAAGCTCATCGAAGATGGCCAACTTGACACACGGCCCTGGATTTCGCATCACGCCGATTTCGACGAAATGATCAAAACTTTTCCGGACTGGACCAAGCTGGAAACAGGCGTCATCAAAGCGATGGTTAAAATGTGAAACCGTGAAAAGTCGTAAAATTCATTTTCCATCGGCAGCCTCGATTTGTCTTCTGTCGGCCATCTGTCTGGTTGGTTTTGGTGTGCGGTGGGCACGGGCTGGAGGGGCGATGCCGTCCGTTGATTTTGATTTGCAGCGGTTTTTTGACACCGAGTTGCAGGCCGGAAAAAAGCGGATCATTGTGCCTCCGGGACATTACCGAGTCATGCCACACGACCGGCAACACCTCGTGTTGCGCAATTTGAAGGACATCACCATTGTGGCCGATGGCGTTGAAATGATCTGCACTGAGACCACTCGCGCCCTCACCATCACTCACTGCACCAATCTGACCCTTCGCGGGTTGGTCATTGATTACGATCCTCTGCCGTTCACGCAAGGCAGGATCTCCGAGCTGGCTTCGGACAAGAAAACTCAGGAAATCGAATTGTTCGACGGCTATCCGGCCGCCGAAATGGCGCGGAATTTCAAATACGAAATTTTCCGACCCGACACGCGCACGCTGCGTTGTGATGACCGGTTCGTGAAAAAGATTGAAGCGGTGGGTTCGCGCCATCTCCGCATCACCGCGCCGGACGAGAACGCTTCTTCGCCGGAACAGGTCGGCGACCTCATCGTCATCGGTTCCGAATCCGCGCCGCACGGCAGCGCGGCCCATGCGGTGGAGTGCAGCCACAACGTCAAAGTGCGATTGGAAGACATCGTCCTCTTTGCCTCGAACTGTTTTGGCTTCATTGAATCGGATTGCGACGGGAGCGTCTATGATCGTTGCCGGATTGACCGCCGAAGCGCGGCGGATGATTTCGTGAAGCGTTCCGATCCTCGCCTGCGTTCCCTGGATGCGGATGCCGTTCACAGCAGCAGCGCCATCAAGGGACCGGCTTAAGTGAAGTGCGTGGCAAAATTCATGGGGGACGATTGCGTGAAAATCCACGGCGATTACCACATGATCACCCGCTGCGAAGGAACCAAATTGCGCGTGCTGGCGAAGGGCACCATGAACATCCAACGGGATGACCCGGCGGAACTGGTGCTCTATACCGGCCAGCGATTGCCCGACGCCCAGGTCGTCAGCGTCCAGGCCACGGGCGCGATTGACGATGAGGAACGCCTCTTTTTGCCACGACAAAACATGGACGCGGATTTGAAATCCGGACGCTCCTTGGGAAGGGCTTACGATATTACGCTTGACCGCGAGGTGGTCATGCCGATGGGCAGCGTTGTATGCTCGGCCAATCGCGTCGGAAACGGCTTCTCTGTCAAAGGCTGCGATTTCGGTTTCAACCGCTCGCGTGGCATCCTGATCAAGGCCAGTCACGGCGAAGTCAGCGGAAACCATATTGAAGGCAGCAAAATGTCCGCCATTCTGGTGACGCCGGAATACTGGTGGCTGGAGGCCGGAAGCAGCAGCGACGTAACCATCGCCGGCAATACCATTCGCGTTTGTGGGGGCGTTGCCATCTGCATTGACGCCATGGGCGGAAAACCGAATCGCGCTTTCCCTTGATCGCTTTGCCGACGCACTCGCAACTGTTGCCTGGGCGCCCAAAACCGTAGGCCCACGACGTTTCGATGTGATTGACGCCCTGATCGAGAGCGTAGCGGATGAGATCGGCATCCCTGCGGGGCCAATCTTATCCGCCGGGTCTTACCGCATCGGGCCCTTGGTGTCGCTCAACCCCTACATGCTTAATCGTATGCGCATGGTGTTTCAGACGCGCTCTAAACTGGCGATGCTGATCAGTAACACGTTGAGACGCCTTCGATTTCCGGAAGATTCGCGACTGCAGCTCGCATGACATCCTCTCCCAAGTGGGTGTAGACGTCGGAAATGGCTATGGAAAGATGCCCTGCGATTCTCCGGGCGATAGCCTCCGGGATGTTAGCCCGCTTCAACATGGTCGTGTGATTATGACGGAGGCAATGAAACGACAGTGGCAGGTACTTTTCCGCCCCTTCCCGACGGACACCTCGTACTTTGGCCTTGGGCGCTCGGACCCCCGCTTTCACGAGCATGTCAACGAAACTCTGGCTGACGATTGACCTCTCGCCAGCCATCATAAGTCTATACGCCCGCGGGAAGAGGGGTTGGTCTGGATTTTCCGGGAACCTCATCCGTTGGAAATAGCATGCGAGCGGAGGCGGGATAGGCTTTGGCTGAAAGTCCCTGGTTTTCTTGACGCTCGCCCGAATGAAATGGGTTGCCAGATCCAAGTCACGAAAAACAAGCCGGCAAATATCTCCCAGTCGAAGGCCGGTGTAGATGGCGACCATGATCATGCCGAACCATTCCGGGTCGGCCATTGCGCAAACTCGTTTTAATTCTTCATCAGTAAATGGCCTTCGTGGCGAGTTTTGTGGGCGTGGCGGCATTTGAATCAACCGCGCCACATTGCGACGCAACGCTTTCCGATTCACGGCCGTTTGGAACAAGGCGCCGAGCGCACTCAAGTAACAGCGAATGCTGACGCCGGATAAGCCTGCCGCCAGTAACGATGCCTTGAATTGACCAATGTCATCTGCCGTGACTTCCCAGATCTCGATGGTGGATCTTCTCCTTTTGGCTAGTGCCTCTTCAAGTCTGTCGATAGTCAACCGCTCTCGGTCACGGTATGTCTCCGAGCCGCAATGTTGCGCATGAAGAGACTTGAGGTAATCTATCGCCGAGATCTGTGGCCTCTGCCGACCGTTCACCGCTTTGGAAATCGTGCGCGTCGTCGTTGCGACATCCAGGAGCGCAGCGGGCGGCCCCTTTTTCCCGGCTGTGCTCGCCTTTGAGGCCGCGAGGGCCTCAATATTTGAGTGGCCAGCGGAATCGTCTTTTACCGGCGCAATGGCATG
>DATKFW010000129.1:0-15699 GCA_035511075.1 Vulcanimicrobiaceae bacterium | reverse complement strand
GAAGGGGAGATCCGAGAAACCCTCGGTGCGTCGAAGGACCTATATTCTTTTCCGTCATCGGGAAGCTGACGGTCGTTACGCGCCAGTCGTTGGCCGGACAGACCCGGGACTTTGAGTTATGGAACTTGAAGGTGTGTATGAGAGCGCAGTTACAGAAACTCAGACCAAGTTGGGGGTCCACATTGAGAACGTTCTCAAGGAATGCCGGACGATTAAGCCGGGAATGACACGCGCAGAGCTTTCCAAGGTTTATACCACGGAAGGCGGCCTTTCAACTTCCAAGCATCGGACGTATGTATATCGCGATTGTCCATACGTTAAGGTTGACGTTGATTTTATTCCATCGAACGAGAAGCAAGGGACACCTGAACAAGAACCGAGCGATATCATCGCAAACATTTCAAACCCGTACTTGGATTGGACTGTCAGCGATTAAAAGAGCTGCCTAACAGACCGTCAGGAAACGTCATTTAGCATCACTTCGTGCGGGTAAGGGCGCCGACTTTGGCGTTGGGACGTGCAAAACTAAACGTTTACCACGGCTGCGCGGGCACAAATGTCCGGATGAGAAATCAGCACTACGGGATGCTCGCCTCCCTTGTTCTGGAAGTTATACAGCCAGACATCGAAGTGGTCTTTCACTTGGAATCTCATCGTAGCGGGCGCCGGCTTTTATGAGCTATTTGGCGCTGCAATTGACGCTCTGTAGGTTGAACCCCCGTGACGCGGGCGACATTTTAGGCCGTCATTCCGTGGCGTAGAATCCAGATTCCCGCAGCAAGGAGCAATACTCCGGAGAGGCGGGTGCCCTGGCTCCAGTGAGATGTTAGTTTCTCGAGCACGACAAAAATCGTGAGCACGGAAAGCCACCACAAATTCATCACTCCACCGACGAAGAGAAGCAACATCAACGCCCAACAACAGCCGAGGCAGGATATGCCATTGCGCATGCCAGTCTGGAACGGGCCGCCCTGATCAACCGAGGATCGGCAACATTTCAGGCACTTCCGTTTCCACGGCGTGAACTGGTACGCGCCCGCAATGAGCACAAGCGCCCCGCCGAACCAGCGACTGCGCAACTCCATCATCGGTGAGAGCAGCGATGCCTTTGTCAGACCCAACTGCAAAGCCGTGGCAATCAAACTAAATAGTGTCCAAACAGCCAGGTATCCCGCCGCGAAGGCAAACACACGGGGCAGAACGCGCTCGCGGGTCGCGTTGCTCCGGACAACGGAAGCGTAACTAAACACGGCGGGCGCGGCCGAGGGCAGCATCATGCCAATCATCATCACGGCCCACATCGCGAAGAGCAGCGCCTGATGGGTGAAGTCCCAGGTCCGCGTCATCATCCAGGCTGAACAACCCGTCATCGGGCCGTACATGTCCAATGCCATCGGGGCGATCCAGCCCCAGCAGAGAGCAACCACCGCTGCGAGGGCCACTCCGACAAGCCACCGGTCGCGGATCAACCGAGCTTTATTTGGGATACTCGTCATGACGCTCCCACCATTCAAAGGGCGCGGTTTGCGGCCAACCGGCCGGCGAGTCCTCCCAGGTTTCCTGCCGGCCCCACGGTGTCACGTCCAGCAATGACCAGACGGTGCCAATCGACTCAATACCGCGGTCACCCGTGAAGTAAGAACGGTAAATCTTTTTGCCGTCGCGCAGGAAAACACTGAGGCCGTATATTTCCCCTTTATCCCTGGTGCGTCCGAAATCCTTGTTGAAATCGGTCCCAAAGGATGAGACCCAAGGCACGGTCCAGCCCATGCGTTTCTTATATTTCTGGATATTCGCCAAAGGCGCAATCGAGACCGCGACAAACGACGTATTACGCGCCTGAAGATGGGCAAGGTGGCTGATCTGGTCGATAACCAGTGAGCAGCCGGGACACCCCGCCGACGGCCAGCCTGAAACCGTTGGGGCGAACATGAAATGGTAAAGGATAAGCTGACGGCGCCCCTCGAACAGGTCGAGCAGGCTCACTTTGCCCTTGGCGCCGTCGAAAACATATTTCTTGTCGATCAGGACCATCGGCAACCTGCGGCGCTCCGCGGCAAGGGCGTCGAGAGCGCGGGTCATGGCTTTCTCTTTGGCGAGTATTTTTTTGTGGGCGGCTTCCCACTCGGCCGGAGAAACGATTCGAGGAAGTGATTTGCTGCGCTTCGTGCTCATATAATTAGTTTTGCCTTTCGTTCGGGTTCATCATCTGTCTCAGCAGGTTTCCGTACATTTCATTAGTATGACGAACGAACGGGCATCATTAGGACTCCGGACTGGAATTATTTGCAACATTTCTTCCGTGGGGAATTCGGCCCGGATCGAAATCCCTTTAGAGCGTGTTTTGAAAATATCCCGGGCGGTCTTGCGGCGGGGCGGGGCGGCTGGCTTCGTTTCTCCTCGGTTGCAGATTTCTCTCGAATATGCGCCCTCGTCGCGCCTCGCCATCCACCCCGCCGCGCTCGCAATCCCTCTCCCGGTCTATTTTCAAAACACGCTCTTAGCACACGACCGGGCGCCGCAGATATTTAGTTTGCCATTTGGCAGACGTTGTGCGCAGACTAGCTATCCCGGTCGATTGTTCGACCGGTGAATTTCACTTTTTAACAAAAAACAAAACGTAAGATTGGCACACAAATGAAGATATCAACGCTTGATAACGCTACAGTTCAAATTCCCGCCGTCCAACTGGCGCGGCTCTCCGGGCCGCATGGTTACCGCCTGGACGGAGACACCGTGCATCTCCATGCAATGTTCGCGCTCATGGATCCCGCGGCGCACAAACGTTCATGGGCACTGCAACTTTGGGCCTGCCCCAACGCGCCCTTTTCCACCCGCGACCTGGCCGGGCACATCGTTGCCGAAGTCCCACTACCGCCGATGAGCGAGATCGCCGACGAAACCGAATATTTTGAAGTCAGCGCGCGGGCGTTTCCGCCTGGAGGCACCGATGAACATACCATGGTTCTGGTGCTCTCTTCCGGCCGCCCCGGCCAGTTCAATGACGTTCACGACTTCGCCGTCTATCCGAATCCCCAGCAATTTATTCAGCCGCGGATGAACGGAAACGTCGGCTACCGGATCGAGGGCACGCGCGTGCGGATCTCGGTTGAGCGTGTCGAGAATCCGCGCCCGGAGTCCAATCGCAGCGGCACGTTGTCGCTTGAACTCTGGGCGTTGTCCGAGCCTTTCGCGGGCGGACGATTCCATGGGCATCACCTGGCGGGCGTGGAAATCGGGTCGATCAACGGGCAGGACGAATGGGCGTTGCAGGCGGTTGACGTTGCGTTTAACCCGCCGCCTGCCGGCACCTGGGAACTTGTCCTCATGCTGCGCGAATGGACCGCCAACGGTTTTGTGACGCGCGATTTCATCCCATTCGCCGTCCCATTCGTTTCCGCGCCGGTCGTGGAACAGACGCCCGCCCTCCTGGTCGAGAAGCGCTTCGTTCCAGTTACTGAAAAGACGATCGCGCCTGTGGTTGCGAAAGCGCCGGCGCCGGTGACTGCAAAGGCACCCGCGCAAGACGTTACGAAGGCCCTCGCCCGCGTGTCGCCGGCCAAGGCGCCTGCGGCTGCCGCCCCGAAAGGTGTGTCTGTCAATACTGCGCGTGCCGAAGAATTGGCCGCGGTCAAAGGCCTTAATGCCAAGCTCGCCCAAGCCATTGTCAAGAAACGCCCGTTCGCGTCGCTGGACGATCTTTGCAATGTCAAAGGACTCGGCGAAAAAACCCTGGCCAAAGTCCGTTCCAGCCTCAGGGTCTGAGGCGTCCCGGCGGGCAAAATCCCACGCCCAGCGTGGGACTTGCCGTACCGGTTGCGCGGAAAACATAAAGCCTCGTTCAGGGACGGTTTGTCAGATCCAATTTGACAGGCCGTCCCGCCTCTTTGATTGCGGCTTGCCGGACTGTGTTGTCAGGGGCGATATTCGCCATCTATGAAAGCCATTCGTGTGCATCAGTTCGGCGGGCCGGAGGTCATGCAATTGAAGAATGTTGCCGATCCGGACGCCGGCCCGGGCCAGGTCCTCATTCATACACGCGCCATCGGCGTTAATCCGGTGGAAACCTATCTGCGCACCGGCAGGAATCCGAACCTCCCGTTGCCCTACACGCCCGGAACCGACGCGGCGGGAGAAGTCGCCTCGGTGGGCCTGGGAGTCCAGGATTTGAGGCCGGGCGCGCGTGTTTATACCAGCGGCGCTCTCACCGGCGCTTATGCAAGCATGATGGTCTGCGACGCGGCCGATGTGCGTCCGTTGCCGGATAAGATTTCCTTCGCCGAGGGCGCCGCGCTGAATATCCCTTATGCCACGGCATTCCGCGCATTGTTCCAACGAGCGCGCGCGACGCCGGGCGAAACGGTGCTGATTCACGGCGCAAGCGGCGGGGTCGGCACGGCTGCGGTTCAATTGGCGCGCGCCGCGGGATTGCAGGTGATAGGGACGGCCGGCTCGGCCAAAGGCGAGCAACTCGTGCGGGATCTGGGCGCGCACCATGTTTTGAACCACAGCGCGCCGGATTACATGGGAGCACTGATGAACCTGACCGGGGGCCGCGGGGTCAATATCATTTTGGAAATGCTCGCCAATGTGAATCTTGGCAAGGACCTCACCGTCCTGGCCCGGAACGGGCGAGTCATCGTGATCGGCAGCCGGGGCAAAGTGGAAATCGACGCGCGCGAGTTGATGATGCGCGATGCGGATATCCGCGCGATGCTCCTGTTCAATGTCACCGGCGCGGACAAGGCATCGATCCACGCGGCGCTGGCGGCCGGGTTGGAGAACGGGACGCTCAAACCCGTCATCCGTTGTGAAATGCCGCTGGCCGACGCGTCGCGCGCGCACCAACTCGTCATGGAACCGGGCGCGCACGGAAAAATAATATTGCTTCCCTGACGGAGCGGCGGGATGACCGCTTTGACTTTGGGCGTCGAGGTGAGCTACCTTGCGCACTTTATGACAAAACCGAATACGTCCAATCCGGCGATCATCCGGTGGGTGGATGAAATGGCCAAATTGTGCCAGCCGGACCGCGTATTCTGGTGCGATGGATCGGAATCGGAAAAGAACACGCTTCTCGATGAAGCCGTTGCCAGCGGCGTCCTTCTCCGGCTAAATCAAGAGAAGCTTCCCGGATGCTATTATCATCGGTCGGCCGTCAATGACGTGGCGCGGAGTGAGGACCGGACATTCATTTGCAGCGACACAGCCGAAGAAGCGGGGCCGACCAACAACTGGCAGGCCCCGGCGGCGATGTACAGAAAGTTATATGGCCTTTGCGCCGGCGGAATGCGGGGACGCGTGATGTACGTGGTTCCTTACTTGATGGGGCCGCCCGGGTCGCCGCTGACAAAGGTCGGGCTGGAATTGACGGATTCGATTTACGTGGCGCTGAGCATGAGAATCATGACGCGCATGGGCGAGGTGGCGTATGGGCAACTCGGATTGAGCGAGGATTTCAATCGGGGCTTGCACTGCATGTTGGATGTCACCCCGGAACGGCGGTTCATCGCGCATTTCCCGCAGGACAACGCGATCGTTTCGACCGGTTCAAATTATGGCGGGAATGTGTTGCTGGGGAAGAAGTGCCTGGCGTTGCGCATCGGCTCGTGGCTGGCCAAAAAGGAGGGCTGGCTGGCCGAACACATGCTGATCCTCAGCGCGGAATCGCCCACCGGGGAAAAGACTTTTGTCACCGCCGCTTTTCCCAGCTCTTGCGGCAAAACCAATTTCGCCATGCTCTCCCCGCCGCCGCATTTTGCGGGATGGAAAATCCGCACGGTCGGCGACGATATTGCCTGGATGAAACCGCTCAGCGACGGCCGGCTCTACGCGATCAATCCCGAGGCCGGCTATTTCGGCGTTGCCCCCGGAACCAACGCCAAGACCAACCCGAACGCGATGGAAACCATCTCGCGCGACACCATTTACACGAACGTCGCGTTGACGCCGGATTTGGATGTCTGGTGGGAAGGCAAGACGGAGGAAACGCCGGGCGAACTTATAGATTGGAAGGGGAACCCCTGGACGCCTGATTCCGGGGAGCCGGCCGCCCATCCGAACAGCCGGTTCTGCGCGCCAATGAAGAACAATCCGGCAATTGCCCCGGAGGCAGACGATCCCAAAGGCGTCCCGGTGAGCGCGATCATTTTCGGCGGACGCCGCGCCGCGACGATCCCCCTGGTTTATCAGGCTTTCAACTGGATTCACGGTGTCTATGTCGGCGCGACGATGAGTTCGGAGACCACGGCCGCCGCCACGGGCGCCGTGGGGAAAATCCGGCGCGACCCGATGGCGATGCTCCCCTTTTGCGGCTACAACATGGGGGATTATTTCCGGCACTGGCTGCAAATGAGGAAGAAGCTCTCGATTCCGCCGCGCATTTTTTCCGTCAATTGGTTTCGGCGCGACGAGCAGGGAAAATATCTTTGGCCCGGATTCGGCGAAAACATGCGGGTGCTCAAATGGATCGTGGAACGGACCCGCGGGCGGGCCGATGCCTGCGAAACGCCGCTGGGATGGCTGCCGGGCCCGCGCGATTTCGATCTGGGCGGCATGGCGGATTTCAACAGCGAAAAGCTGGCCAAAGCGCAGGAGATAGGAATGGAGGAGTGGCGGCGCGAAGCCATGGCGCACGACGACCTATCGCTCAAACTATACGCGGACCTGCCGAAGGAATTGATCTTTCAGCGGGAACTGTTGGTGGCGCGATTGTGACGGCTGGGCTTGTCATCCCCGCCGCCGTGAGTTTTCCCCTCGCGTAGCGCGTTCGGGTGCGGTTTCCTAGCGCAGGCGCTGGCAGGCGCTCTTGACGACCCATTGGGATTTTTCCAGGGCGGCTTGCGCGGAGGGGGCGTCGGCGCCGGTCACGGCCTGCACAATGCGCACGGCGCGCTCGCGCAATTTTGAGTTCGAGGCGGCCAGATCTACCATGAGATTGCTGAGCACTTTTCCCATGCGGACCATCGCCAGCGTGGTCACGGTGTTGAGAATGATTTTGGTGGCCGTGCCGGCTTTGAGACGTGTCGAGCCTGTCAATACTTCCGCGCCGACATTGGGGGCGATCACCAGGTCCGGACGGTTGGCTTTGGAAATCTTGAGGTGCGGATTGAAACAAAGCAGGACGGTGCGCGCGCCAGTGGCTTTGGCGGCGATCAGCGCGCCCCACACAAATGGGGTGCGTCCGCTGGCGGCGATCCCGATGACGACATCCCGCTCATTGACCCCGCGATATGCGATGGCCGCCGCGCCGGCCGAAGGACTGTCCTCCGCGCCTTCGACGGACCGCCAGATGGCCGATTGGCCGCCGGCGATGATGCCTTGCACCCGCTCGGGGGAAGTGCGAAAGGTGGGAGGACATTCCGCGGCATCCAGAATTCCAAGGCGCCCGCTTGTCCCGGCGCCGACGTAGAAAAGCCTGCCGCCGCGGTGAAAGGCGGCGACGACCAACGCGACGGCGCGTTCGATTTTGCGCCGTTCCTTCAGCAGCGCCCGGCCAATTCCGGTTTCTTCCTTGAGCATCAACAGGACGGATTTGGACAGGGACAGCCGGTCCAATTCGAGCGACCGCGGGTTTCGCTCTTCGGTGGGCGAGAGCGCGCGGGAAACGGGCATAACCGAGGCATCCGGAGGAACTTCCCTGGCGAGGGCTGGAGCGGCGGCCCGGTGTCCGAAGTGTTCCTGCGCCAATGACAGAGCGCCCCATGCGCTCTCGCGTTTTAGCGGGGTGACGGTCGCGCCGGGCCAAAGTTCGATCAGACGCGACCGGACCTGGCGCGCAAATGACGGCTGTTGCAATAAAACGCCTCCGGCCAGAATAAATTCGACCGGCGAAGCTTCCTTGACCAATCGGAGCGCGCAATGGACTCCGTCATTGGCCAGGGATTCGGCGGCGGCTTCCAAAATGTCAGCGGCGATTTTGTCGCGCGTGGCGGCCGCGGCGAAAACCTGAAACGCCAGGGCGGAAATCTCGGATTTGCCGGCGGTCTTCGCCCAGTCGATCAAGTCCTCCGGCTCGTTCAACTGAAGGGCTTGCAGGATGTTCCGGCCCAGGGCCGTCCAGCGACCGTCGCGATCCAAATAATAGACTGCGGCTTTGAGGCCGCGAAGGCCGATTTCGTAACCGCTGGCCTTGTCGCCCAAAATATGCCCCCAACCGCCGACACGCGCGGTGGCATTGCCGGGGGTTTGCCCGAAACAACAGGAGCCGGTGCCGCTGAGGATGAGAATCCGCGCGGCAAAGCTCGAATCGGCGTCGGGCTCAGACGCGGCGAGCGCGGTTTCCAAATCGTTGGTGGCGTAGCAGGGAACGCCCGGCCAGATGGTTGCGGCTGTGGCGCGAATGCGTTTGCGATCAAACTCCGTGCGCGCACCGGCGACCCCAATGGCAATACCGGCAAGCGGCCCGGAAGCCTGCGGCCGAATGCCGTCAACGGCTTTGAAATGAGCGATCAGGGCGGCATCGTCCAAGAGGCGCAGGTTGCACGGGCCGAATTCACCGCGAAGGACGGATTGCCCGCCGCCGGGCGCCCAAAGGACGATCGTGCGCGTGCCTCCGCATTCGATTCCCAAATAGGCCGCAGTGGAGTTAGGATTGTCCATGAGCGATGCCAGTTTGCCGTGAATCTTCCACCGGGTATTACCTTGTACACCACGGAGGCGGTTTTCGCCATGCTTTTCTCGCTGATTGGCAGTATCGTGGAATTGCCTATGACAAAGACCGAAGAGGAAATCCTGGAAACGCTGGTGACGCTGGAAGAGGCCGTCGCGCAAATGCCGAAGGCAAATCCCAAGCCGGATTTGCGGCCGATCTTCGCGCGCCTGGAGACGTTGGCCGGGCAATTGCCCAAAGATACCGACCGCGATTTGCTCCATTATCTTCACCGCAAGAGCTATCAAAAAGCCCGTGCCCACCTCGAAGGACGATAACACCGATGCGGCGGCCGACACCATTGCGGCCATCGCCACGCCGCTGGGCGAAGGCGGCATTGCGATGGTGAGGCTCTCGGGGCCGCAATCGCTTGCCATCGCGGACGCAAGCTTTCGCGCGGCCAGCAAATCCGGCGGGCCGCCGTCCGCCGCGCCGACGCACACCATTCATTTCGGCAAAATCGTTCGCGCGGGGCGCGTGGTTGATGAGGTGCTGCTGAGCGTCATGCGCGCGCCCCGAACGTTTACGCGCGAGGACGTCGTTGAGATCACCTGCCATGGCGGCTTGCTGCCGGCCAAGCTTGTCCTGGACACGGTTTTGGAAAATGGGGCGCGGCTGGCCGCTCCGGGCGAATTCACCCGGCGCGCCTTTCTCAACGGGCGCATCGACCTGGCGCAGGCGGAAGCGGTCGCCGACCTGATCCATTCGCGCACGGAGCTGGCGGCGGCGGCGGCGCGGGAACAATTGGCGGGCAAACTTTCCCAGCGCATCAACCGGTTGCGCGACGACCTGATGAAAACCCTGGCGCACGTCGAGGCGCACATCGATTTTCCCGACGAGGACATTGCGCCGGAGACGCGCCGACAACTGCTGGAACGATTGCGCGGGGCGGCGCGTTTCATGGATCAATTGCTGCGCACGGCGGACGAAGGCCGGCTGCTGCGGCGGGGGATTCGCGCGGCGATCATTGGCCGTCCCAATGTCGGGAAATCCAGCCTGCTCAATCAGCTCCTGGGGCGCGATCGCGCGATCGTGTCGCCCATCCCCGGCACAACGCGCGACACCATCGAGGAAACCGCCAATGTGCGCGGCATCCCGATTGTTTTTATTGACACGGCCGGGTTGCGCGACAGCGCGGATGAGATTGAGATGGAGGGCGTCCGGCGCAGCCGCGGCACGCTGGCGGCGGCGGAATTGATCCTGCACGTATTGGATGGGGCGGAACCGCTGTCGGACGCCGACGGGACGTTTTTTGCCGAATTTTCCGGCAAAAAACAAATTATCGTGCGCAATAAATCGGATTTGCCGCGCCGCCTGGAATTGCCGGCGGGACTGGCGGCGATGGAAGTTTGTTGCTTGAGTGGGGAGGGGATCGAAGAACTCAAGGACGCAATCAAGGGGAAGGTATGGGCGGGGGAGATCGACGCCGAAATGCTCGAAGCGATGATCAATTCGCGGCATGAGGACGCGCTGCGGCGCGGGCGTGCGGCCACGGAGCGCGCGGTCTCGGCGCTGGAAGGGGACCTGGGCCTGGAATTGGCGGCGCTGGACTTGCGGGCGGCAGCCAACTCGGTGGGCGAAATCGTTGGGAAGACGACGACCGAGGATTTGCTGGACGCCATTTTCAGCCAGTTTTGCCTGGGGAAGTAGAAGCAACAGGAAATTCAAAGACGAAAGCTAATTAGTGAAAATGAACAGTGATCATCTTACGGGAGATGCGATGGCGAACAGCAAAGATGTCGTGGTCACCGGAGTCTCCACCGGAATTGGTTGGGGAACCACAAAGGTGCTTATTTCAAAGGGATTTCGAGTGTTCGGTTCTGTACGCAAGCAGGCTGACGCCGATCGCTTGCAAAGAGAGTTCGGTAACGGCTTCGTGCCTCTCATAATGGACATTACGGACGCCGACGCTGTACATCAAGCTGCCCAGAAGGTCGGCTCCATGATAGGCGACAAAAATTTGGTTGGCCTGGTGAACAACGCGGGAATTGTGGTGAGCGGGCCACTGCTTTATCTGAAGCCCAGCGAGTACCGGCGGCAGTTGGATGTCAACATGATCTCCCCGCTTGTCGTAATCCAAGCCTTCGCTCCTCTTTTGGGAACGGATAAGAAGAGGCAGGGTCCCACCGGCCGCATCGTGAACATCAGCTCTACCGGCGCAAAAGTTGCCATCCCGCTTCTGGGTGCTTATAGCTCCTCCAAATCGGGTCTTGAAGGAATGTCGGACGCGCTGCGGCGAGAACTGATGTTATTTGGCATCGACGTCGTGATCATTGAACCGGGCACCGTGAACACGGCGATGTACGACAAGGGCGAAAAAGAAGATTTGAGTGAGTTCAAGCAGACCGAATATTGGGAGGCGGTGCAGAAATTCCAGAAGTTCATCGTCAACGAAGCACGAACCAATGGCTTACTCCCTGAGCGTCTGGGCGAAGCCGTCCACGTGGCACTGAGCACGGCGAAACCGAAGGCACGCTACGCGGTTGTTCCGCAACGTTTCAAGAACTGGACTTTGCCCAGACTTCTTCCAGTGAGGATGCTCGACGCCCAGCTCGCAAAGCTGCTCGGACTCACAAAGCCGTAGCCAGCCTCGAACGGCAGGTTCCCACATCTCATGACAAGGGGAACTGAATGAATGCCAGACCACTGTTGCCGTCGCACTGGCGGTAATAAACACGAACAATAAGGATCCATTCATCGCAAACCGAAGAAAACGGAATTAGACCCTTTGCCGCCCAGGCCTTTGTCGGGCAGGTTCGGAGGTTTCATAATTCTTAATTTTCGACTATTAATTTGTCAACGAGATTTTCGCTCAAATTCCCACAAACGGATAACACGGGGCTTAATCAATGAAATCAGGGGTTTCGTGAACGTTTGCCGTTCGGCAATCGAGACCGGAGGGAACGGAAAAACGGTCAAAAAACTGCGCGAGGGATACAATGCGGGATACAATGAAAACTAGGGGATTCAATACCGGTTGCTGCGCCTAATCAAGCTGCCCTTTAGGCGCCTGGGGGTTTGGCTCGACCCGGACCGGACGCTGTTTTAAATTTCCGTGGATGAATAGGCATTACAGAGCAGACCTTCCGGCGTGGATTTTCATCGGAGGGCTTTCGCTTTTTCCCTGGCTCATTGTGTGGGCTACTGCCGCTCATGGCCTTGACATCAAAAGCGTGCTATTTGCCGCCGTTGTGTCGGGATTGGGTTTAGCATGGTTGGGAAGTTTTAAAATCGTGATTATGCCGACTGAATTGGTCTTTCGCAGTCTGTTTCGTGGAAGACAGAATATAGAACATAATGACATTAAGGCAGTGAGATTGGAATGGAAGTTTCGGGGAACAATGAAAGGTCCGCTAAGGTTGGTCGTCGAGCCGCGCGAAAACGTTAACATGGAGAGACTAGACATCAATGCAAAGGTATTCTCACGAGCGGCGATCGACGACGTTCTGGGACTGGGAGCGCGCACTGGCGTAGCGGATGATGGTGGTTTGCGAGGGGGCGTGGTTTTGAAATCTTGGCCGTCGTGGAGACAGCGGAAGTAAAGTTCGTTCAATTGCGGACATCGGGCCGAACACCTTTTTAGTTGCGAGAGACTTCCCACAGCAATTCCTAAGCGGCGCGACTTGGCGGAGGGTGGGGCGGTCAGGTGGAGCGCAGAAGGGCATGGGGGCGCGCGGCGAGATTCGCTTGGCCATTGCGGTAGGACCCGCGATGGATTACCGTCAGTGCGTGACTGCGGTTGCGGAAATTGAATCGGCCATTGAAAAGCTCTCGCCTGCTGAGGTGAAAGAACTGGCGGCCTGGTTGGACGAATGTCAGCAGATGGTCAACGCCTCAGCCGAAATACTTTCTCTTTACGACCAGGAAGAGGCACATGACATATAAAGTTCTATTGATAAAATCGGATGAAGGCTTTGCGATCGGCTGCCCCGCTCTGCCGGGGTGCTGGAGCCAGGGCAAAACCCGAGAAGAAGCCTTGAGCAATATCCGGGAAGCCATCCAACTGTGGCTGGAGGTCGCGGAAGAAGACATACGGCGCGAGGCCGCGCAAGACGACGAGGAAGTCGCTTCGGAACTCGTCACAGTTTGACCCGCTGTGCCCAAGATTTCGGGAATCCGCCAACAGGACGCAGTACGCGTTTTTGAAAAGCTCGGCTTTCGCGTGGCCCGCCAAAGCGGACATATCATCATGACCAACGGCAAGACGCGCCTCGTCATTCCCCGGCACAATCCAATTAATGCAATTACGATGGGTGCTATTGCAAAGGCCGATGGTCTTACGCCGCAAAACTTCCGCGAACTCTTGTGACGCGAGGTCCGCAATTCCTAAGCAGCATGATTTGCCAGAGGGGGTCAGAACAAATAGCTGCACAGTCAGAGCAGATAAGAGATGCACAACTCGTTGTGCTGCACAGCGGTGCTGGGGCGGTCAAGATGGAGCGCAGCAGGGCGCGGGGGCGCGTGGCGAGCAATACCTGACGGCCCCGCCCGGAACCATCCACTCGCCGTCCCGGATCGCTTTGATCCCAATTTGACTTTGCCAAACGAAAGCTGATACTGTGCCGGAAGATGAAAGCAAAATCTCGCAAGTTTTTGGACTATCCCGATCGGACACGCGGGAGCAAGCTGGCCGCTGAAATACGAAAAAAAGCCAATGGCCTTTCATCCAAACAACGCGCTGAATATTTTCGCAAGGGAATGTCGATGATTTATGGCGGCGAAGGGACAAAAAAAACTTCTCGCGCTTGACACGAACTTTCTGCTGGATTTGGCCCGAAAAGAACTCTTTGCCGAGGATTTCAGAGACCTTTTCCGCCGTCTCGGATTTCAACTCCTCATTTCGCCAACGGTCGTGGCGGAAATAGCAATTGCAAGTGAAGATGATTCGGACGAAAAGCGGCTCTTGGCGCTTGAGGTTTTAAGAAACCTCATTCACTGGGGCATCCAGCCATTTCCCGTCAACTCTGCGGAGGAGTTTATCGCGGAGCGATTTTCCGCCCGTCTTCGGGAAAAAGGGTTGCTGCCATTCGATGAGGTCAACGATGGGATTATCCTTGCCGAAACATCGCTTGGCGGGATTTCCATTCTCGTTACACGCGATAAGCATTTACTTGGCATTGATGAAACCAGCCTTTCGGTCGCGTTTAACGATGCCGACTTGGCGCCAGTTAATCCAGCGCATCCAAGGCGGCTCCTGCGCTCTGCGCAACAGATGTTCTGAGATGGCTTCCTGCGAGAAATTCAGCTTCGCCGGGGCGGATCGAGCTTGCCTTTGCGACGCCGTCATCCCAAATAAAGCCTACAACAGAGGCTTGCCTCGGCAGCTCAGTTGGTCAGAGCAGTTGACTCTTAATTCCCGGCTCCGCGAGGGGTGGTATTGACTTAACGTTGCCTTTGGGCCAAGTTCCCGCACTTAAGGAAGCCTTTATTATCATGGGAAAAGCGCTTATCATTGCAGAAAAGCCGTCCGTTGCCGCGGATACTGCCAAGGCCCTGGGCGGCTTCAGCAAGCATGACGACTACTTCGAAAGCGACCGCTATGTCCTTTCGTCGGCCGTCGGTCATTTGCTGGAGTTGTGCCTGCCCGAAGGCGTGGAGGTCAAACGCGGCAAATGGACCTTTGCGCATTTGCCCGTCATCCCGGAGCGATTCGATTTGAGGCCGATCGAGAGATCGGAAAATCGCCTTAAAGTGCTCATGCGGCTGCTCAAACGAAAGGACGTGGACCGGCTGATCAACGCCTGCGACGCCGGGCGCGAGGGAGAACTGATTTTCCGCTACATCGTGCAGTACGCCAAGGCCAAACAGCCGATCCAGCGGCTTTGGCTGCAATCGATGACCCCGGCGTCGATCCGGGAAGGCTACGGCGCATTGCGCGAGGACGCCTTGATGCGCCCCCTGGCTGACGCGGCGGTGTGCCGGTCGGAATCCGACTGGCTGGTGGGCATCAACGGGACGCGCGCCCTGACGGCGTTCAATTCCAAGACGGGCGGCTTTCAGTTGACAACGGTGGGCCGCGTGCAAACGCCAACGCTGGCCATCGTGGTGGAGCGGGAGGAAAAGATCCGGAAATTTGTCGCGCGGGATTACTTCGAATTGCACGCCACCTTCGCGGCGCAGGCTGGCGAATACGTGGGGCGCTGGTTCGATGAGAATTTTGCGAGGGAAAAAAAGGAGGGGGATCCAGACCTCAAGGCCGAGCGACTGTGGGAACGGGCGCCGGCGGAGGCGATTCGCGACAAGTGCCTGGGCAAACCGGGCAAAGTCACCGAGGAGAGCAAGCCGTCGACGCAGCTTTCGCCCTTGCTCTACGATTTGACCAGCTTGCAGCGCGAGGCAAACGGGCGGTTCGGTTTTTCCGCCAAGAACACCCTCGGATTGGCCCAGGCGCTTTATGAGCGGCACAAGGTCCTGACTTATCCAAGAACCGATTCGCGCGCGTTGCCGGAGGATTACATCGGCACGGTCCGCGACACGCTCGAGATGCTGGCGGAGACGACTTACGCGCCGTTCGCGGGGAAGATACTCAAGCAGCAGTGGGTGCGGCCGAATAAACGCATCTTCAACAATGCCAAGATCTCGGACCACTTCGCCATTATCCCGACGTCGCTTGCGCCCAGAAACCTCAGCGAGCCGGAGCAAAAGCTTTATGATCTAGTGACGAAGCGCTTCCTGGCCATTTTCTATCCGGCGGCGGAATTTCTGGTGTCCACGCGAATTACTCGCGTCGAGGGAGAAGCCTTCAAGACCGAAGGCAAAGTGATGCTCCAGGCAGGTTGGATGAGTGTCTATGGGCGGGAGGCGCAAACCGAGGACCAAAGCCCGCGCCTTGTGCCGGTGCAGGAAAACGAGATTGTCAAGACGATAAAAATTGACCTCCTCGCCACTCAAACCAAGCCGCCCGCGCGTTACACGGAGGCGACGCTGCTTTCGGCGATGGAAGGGGCGGGCAAACTGGTGGAGGACGAGGAATTGCGGGAAGCGATGAGCCAGAAGGGGCTCGGCACGCCCGCCACACGCGCGGCGATAATCGAGGGGCTGATCCCCCC
>DATKFW010000128.1:0-22796 GCA_035511075.1 Vulcanimicrobiaceae bacterium | reverse complement strand
GGGGCTGATTTTTGAAAAATACCTGCTGCGGGCGGCGCGGGAATTGCAGCCGACTGCGAAGGCTTCCTCGCTCATCACGTTGCTGCGCGGGCTGCAAATCTCCGAATTGTCGTCGCCGGAGCTGACGGGTGATTGGGAATTCAAGCTCAAACAAATGGAACGGGGGGAGTTGGGCCGGCCGGAGTTTATGCGGCAGATCGAGCAGATGACCCGGCAAATCGTCCAAAAAACCAAGAACTATGAAAGTGACACCGTCCCGGGCGACTTCGGCGAATTGACCGCCCGCTGCCCCAAATGCGGCGGGGTCATCAAGGAGAATTACAAGAAATTCCAGTGCCAGAAATGCGATTTTGCGCTGTGGAAAATCGTGGCCGGACGGCAGTTGGAAATACCCGAAGTGGATGAGATGATCGCCAAGGGAAGCGTCGGGCCGCTGCAAGGATTCCGGAGCAAACTTGGGCGGCCTTTCGCGGCCATTATCAAGCTGGGCGCGGACTTCAAGCCGGTCTTCGACTTTGGACAGCAGGACGGAGCCGGGGATGGGGCGGCGGTGGATTTCACCGGCCAAACGCCCATCGGCAAATGCCCGCAGTGCGGCTCGCAGGTCTATGAAAGCGGCATGGCTTACATCTGTGAAAAGGCGGCGCGACGGGACGGCTGCACGTTTCGGCTCGGCAAAATCATTTTGCAACGGGCCATCGAAAAGGAACAGGCGGAAAAGTTATTGACTGCCGGGCGCACCGATTTGCTGGAGAAATTCATTTCCAAGAAGGGCCGCCCGTTCAAGGCGTTCCTGGTGCTCAAGCCCGATGGGAAAGTGGGTTTTGAATTTGAGGTCAGAGCGGCCAAGAAAGGCGGGCCGGAGAAACCGAAAGAGCCGCCGCCGAAAATTGATTTCAGCAAAGCCGAGCCGCTGGCCGTTTGCCCGATTTGCGGGGGCCGGGTCTTCGAGACCGATTCAAACTATGTTTGTGAGAGGACCCAGGAAGCCAAGAAGCCGTGCAAATTCAAGGTGGGCAAAACCATTTTGCAGCAATCCATCGACCGCGAGCAGCTCAAAAAGCTGGCTGAGACGGGGCGGACCGATTTGCTGGCGCAATTCATTTCCAAGGCCGGCAAGCCGTTTCCGGCGTTCCTGGTGGTGGACGACAACCAGAAAATCAGCTTCGAGTTCCCGCCGAAATAAGCCGCAAGAAACGGGTGGGAAACGCGGCATTCCGGCGCAAAGTTATCCCATGAATGATTACGAACGCATTGCCCGCGTTATCCGCTACCTTGATGAACACCGCGCGGCGCAGCCCCGGCTCTCCACCCTGGCGCGGGTCGCCGGAATGAGCGAATTCCATTTTCACCGGCTTTTCACCGCCTGGGCGGGAACGACGCCGAAACATTTTCTGCAATGCCTGACCTTCGAGCACGTTTATTCATCGTTGCGGCGGGGAAAAAACACTCTTGACTCGGCATTCGAGGCGGGACTTTCCGGGCCGGGGCGGCTGCACGATTTGTGCGTCAACCTTCAGGCCGCCTCGCCCGGGGAAATAAAGTCCGGCGGAGCGGGTTGGACAATTGAGGCGGGCTTCGGCTTCAGTCCGTTTGGACGGTGCCTGGTGGCGCAGAGTCCGCGTGGCATCTGTCATCTCTCGTTTGTGGATGGCAATCCAAAGGCGGCCTGGGCCGATTTGAAGGCGCTCTGGCCCAACGCGCAATGGATGCGCGACGATGCCGGCGCACGCGCCTTGCTGAACCAGATTTTCAGGCGCAACAAGCGTTCCCGCCCGACGCGCCTGACGGCTTACGTTAGAGGCACCGAATTTCAGGTCCGTGTTTGGCGCGCCCTGCTGCACATTTCGCCGGGGCAACTGACAAGTTATGGCCGGGTGGCATCCGTCATTGGGCAGCCGACGGCGGCCCGAGCGGTGGGTTCGGCGGTCGGGAGCAACCCAATCGCGTGCTTGATTCCGTGCCATCGAGTCATTCGGGAAACGGCGGCATTGGGGGACTACCGATGGGGAGCATTGCGCAAGCGGGCGATGGTGGCTCGCGAAGCGGGTTTGAGTTGCTGCCCCGAGAAGGAAACGTTATAGAGTAAAGTGTTGCAAGTGTTTGTGGTATAGACATTTGAGTTTCGCTCGATAAAAATCGCACAAAAATGTCGGTCTTCCTTTGACAGAAATCTATCCATCTGTATGCTATGCCGATACGGACTTCTGATTTTGAATTCGCTAAAGAAGAGCACTTGGAACCAAAAGGGTTCGGTGTCGATAAATGCGGTGGCGAAACCGCAGGTTTTAATGAACCTTAATGTACAAAAGTTGTCCGATTACAATATGCTGCATAACAGAGCTTTTCGGGATGGCGGGCGCAAATCCGGGCTTAAATCAACGCATTCACTGAGAAGTGGCGCCAAGGAAGCCCGTTTTACACTTCAATCCCAAACCAAAGACAAAAAGGCAGCGGACAAGTCCGGTTCCACCAGGACTTTACAGCCGCCGCAGCCGGCGGCAACCACGGTGGCCGTCACTGAGGCGATCACGGTAGATTCCCCAGTCATCGCCGCCAAGATCAAGGATATGTTGCGGCTCGCCCAGGACCAGGGCTATTTGACGTACGACGACATCAATGATGCGTTGCCGGATGATATTGTCACTCCCGAGGTCCTTGATGCGATTTATTCCAAGCTGCGCGGGTTTGAGGTCGAAATCGTTGAGGCGCCGGATTTGGAGCGCCCCAAGCCGCAGGCCGAACCGGAAGAAGAGGACGAAAGCCGGCTCGATATCCTGGATGACCCGGTCCAAATGTATCTGCGCCAAATGGGCAAAGTGCCGCTGTTGACGCGGGAGCAGGAAGTGCAGATTTGCAAGAGAATCGAGGAAGGCGAGACGGAGGCGCGGCGCATTCTTTTTGCCTTCGGATTTACGAGCAAGGAACACATTGCGCTGGCCGAGAAACTGTTGTGCGATCCGCCGCGCGAGCGATTCGACCGCGTGATTGTCGACAAGAAAGTGGAGAGCCGGGCGTCCCACTTGACGGCGTTGCGCCGGCTGATCAGGCGGGCGCGGGAGTTGGACCTTGCTTTGGACAAGGCCTACGATCAAATTCGCGTGGCCAATGGCAGGGGACCGACACCACGGGCCCTGGCCAAATACCAGAAGTTGGACAAATCCCTCCAGGGCGCGTTTCCGAAGTTTTATTACAAACCGAAGGTGGCGGAGGAAATCATGCTGGTTTCCGACAATGTGGCGGACCAAATCCGGACCACGACCCGCGCCATCGACGAATTGCAGCGGCACCGAAAGTCGGCGGCTGTCAATGCGCAGGTGTTGGCTGAAAAGAACAAGCTGGCGGCGCTGGAAAAATTCGTCCGGATGCCGCGTGATCAATTTCTCGTGGCCCACGCCGCGATGAAAAAGGCGGCTGCGCGCGCGGATGAAGCCAAGTGCGAGATGGCGGCGGCGAATCTGCGGCTTGTCATTTCCATCGCCAAGAAACACACCAATCGCGGCCTTTCGTTTTTGGACCTGATCCAGGAGGGCAACATGGGGTTGATGAAGGGCGTGGAGAAATTCGAGTATCAACGGGGCTACAAATTTTCAACCTACGCCATCTGGTGGATTCGCCAGGCGATCACCCGCGCCGTGGCCGATCAGGCCAGGACGGTGCGCATTCCCGTCCACATGATCGAGGTCATCAATCGTCTCATGCGGGTGCAGAAGCGCCTCATGCAGGAGTTGGGCCGCGAAGCTGAGCCGGAAGAGATTGCCGATGAATTGAACCTGCCCGTGGAGCGGGTGCGGTCGATCCTGAAAATGGCGCAGCAATCCGTATCGCTCCAGGCGCCCGTAGGCGATGGCGACGATGCCAGCGTCGGGGATTTCATCGAGGACAAAAAGGCGGCCAACCCGTCGGACGTGACCAGCTACAGCCTGCTCAAAGACACACTTGGCGATGTGCTGGCAACGCTGACCGAACGCGAACGGAAAATTGTGGAAATGCGTTTTGGACTCGTCGATGGCTACGAACGGACCCTTGAAGAGATTGGCCGCCAGTACAATGTGACTCGCGAGCGAATCCGGCAGATCGAAGCCAAGGCGTTGCGCAAGATGCGGCACCCGACGCGTCTGCGGCATCTCCAGGGCTTCCTGGAAAGCGAAGAGACGATTTTCCAGTAACGTGGCGGAGTTAAAACGCCGCGTGGCTTTCTGATAAGCCAAACGCTCGCCGCTTTTGACCGGCCGCGCCCTGTGGCCGGATTACGCCAGGATGTCGGTGACGACTTTGGAGGGTTCCACGCCGGTGAGGCGCTGATCCAGGCCCTGAAATGTGAAGGCCAGTTTCTCGTGGTCCATCCCCAGTTGATGAAGGATTGTCGCGTGGAGGTCGTGGATGTGGACGGGGTTTTCGACGATGTTGTAGGACATCTCGTCGGTCTTGCCATAGACGAAACCCGGTTTGATGCCGCCGCCAGCCATCCAAATGGTGAAGCAGCGGGGATGATGGTCCCGACCGTAATCCTTTTCGTCCAGCTTGCCCTGACAATAGATGGTGCGTCCGAATTCCCCGCCCCAAATCACCAATGTGTCATCCAGCATCCCCCGCTGTTTGAGATCCTGAATCAGGCCATAACAGCCCTGGTCAACGTCTTTGCACTGAGAAGCCAGATCGCGCGGGAGGTCCCCGTGCTGGTCCCAACCCCGATGAAAGATTTGCACGAAACGAACGTCGCGCTCGACCAGGCGGCGGGCCATCAGGGCAGAATTGGCAAAGGTGCCGCGCACTTTGGCGTCCGGGCCGTAAAGGTCGTAGGTCTTTTCTGATTCGCCGGAGAAATCGGTCAGTTCGGGGATGCTTGCCTGCATGCGAAAAGCCATCTCGAATTGTTGGGTGCGCGTCTGGATTTCCGGGTCGCCCAGCGCCGAGTAGGAACGTTCATTGAGCGCGCTGATGCCCTCGATCATTTCATGGCGCAATTCGCGCGAAATGCCGGGGGCGTCCTTGAGATAGAGGACCGGGTCGCCCTTGGCGCGAAGATCGACGCCGGCGTATTTGCCGGGAAGATAGCCCGCGCCCCAAAGCCTGGACGAGATGGCCTGCACGTTCGAGTATGGGCTGGAGTGCGAGGCGTGCAGGACGACAAAGGTGGGCAGGTCTTTATTGAGGGAGCCAAGGCCGTAGGAGATCCACGAGCCCATGGACGCCTTGCCCATTTGCATCGAACCGGTATAAACCAACTGGTTGGCCGGTTCGTGGTTGATGGCGTCTGTGTGCATCGAGCGAATGAAGCAGAGGTCGCCCGCCATTTTGGCGTGCCACGGGAGAAGCTCGCTTATCCAGGCGCCGCCCGGGCCGTACTGGGCAAACTTGAAAATGGACGGCGCCAGCGGGAACTTGTCCTGCCCGGATGTCATGCCCGTAAGCCGTTCGCCCTGCTGTTTCAACCAACCTTTGAGATCCTCTTTGAATCGCGGTTGCAGGCCGGGTTTGTAATCGAACAGATCCAACTGCGAGGGCGCGCCAATCAGCGATATATAAATGGCGCGTTTGGCCTTCGGGGCAATGCTCCAGACGCCCGCCATCGCCGAGGCCGCGTCCGTGGAAGCTCCAAACGCGCGCGCGCCGAGCAGGGAAGAAAGAGCGGCCACGCCCAGGCCGGTGGCGCCCTTGCGGAAAAACTGGCGGCGCGTCAGGGAGGCGTTTATTTGGTGAAGGAGCGGCGTCAATTGCGGGTCAAGGTTCATAGCATCATTTGGTCAGTGATTCGTCCAGATTGAGAATTTCGCTTGCAACCAGCGTCCAGGCCGCCAGCTCGGCGGGGGGAATTTTTTTGTCCGGCTTGGATTGTCCGACCGTCAGCAGCGCGCGGGCGTCCGCCGGATCGTCCTGGTAGTGAGTCAAGAAATGTTGCTCCATGTTGCGCATGAGAACCCGTTCCTCAGGCGCCATGGGCCGGGCCAGTAGCAGCTCGGTGATATCGTCCAACCGGGAATCGAACTCTTTGGACGAGAGGATCGCATGACCCGCGAGATTGCGCGCGGCTTCGACGAATTGCGTGTCATTGAGGGTCACCAGCGCCTGCAACGGCGTGTCAGTCCGCTCGCGTCGAGTGCAAAACGTTTCGCGGCTGGGAGCGTTGAGGATTTCCATGTTCGGGGGTGGGGCGGTTCTCTTCCAATACGTGTAAAGGGAGCGGCGGTAGAGGGCCGGGCCGGTGTCCTGCTTGTAAAAGCGCGTGTCGGATTGCACCATTGCCACCGCCTCCCAAACGCCGTCGGGCTGATACGGCTTGACAGGCGGGCCGCCAATCTTATTGACAAGCAGACCGGAAGCGGCCAGGGCCTGATCGCGGATTTCTTCGGCGTCCAAACGGTTGCGCGGCCCGCGGGAGAGCCATTTGTTTTGCGGGTCCTTCTCCAACTTATCCGGCGAAATGGCCTCGGATTGCCTGTAGGTCGCGCTCATGACAATCGTTTTGACAGTGTGGCGGAAGTTCCAGCCGGAGTCCATGAAGTCCACCGCCAGCCAGTCCAACAGGTCCTGGTCCGTGGGGCGCGCGCCCATGACGCCGAAATCCTCGGTGGTTTCCACGATCCCCGTGCCGAACAACTGCGCCCACAACCGGTTCACAGTCACGCGCGCGACCAACGGGTCCCGGCGCGACATGAGCCAACGCGCCAGGCCAAGGCGGTTGCGAGGAGCGTCCGGGGCCATCGGAGGCAGAGCCGGGGGCGTGGCCGCGGAAACCTCTTCGCCTTCGGTGGTGTAATTGCCGCGCAACAGCACGTGGGCGATCGGCTTGGTGTCCGTTTTTTCCTGCGTGATGAGCGTGGTGGCGCCGCGTTTGTGTATCCGATCCGCAACCGCCTCAAGCTTGGTCAATTTGGCGGCCAGCCTTTGGCTCGGGCGATCATAGGCGACAAGATACAGGTCTTTGAGCGCGTCGGCTTTGGCCATTGCCGGGTCGCGTGCCAAACCGGTCAGCGCCAGGCGGGCGACTTCTTCGGAGGTCAAGGCTTTGTCATAAAAGCGGAGATCCTGCAGGAAAACACGGCCCGAAAGAACTTCGGCGGGGCCGGACGGAGTCGAGCGGCCGCCGAGGCGAAGGGGGACATTGGCCACGATGTTGGATCCAAGATTGTTATTATCGACTTCCACGTCGGCCCTTAATCCGTCCACGTACAAGGCGACGGCGTCTGCGCCCTCGCGCCGGCCATCAAAGACAGCCATCACGTGGTGCCAGCGGCCGGACTCAAGCGCGTCATTGGCGGTGATTTTCAGGGCTTTGTCCGGGTATTGATCGATGATGTGGACTGTGGGCCGCCCCTCGGAAAGGTACAAATCCCAGCCGCGAAAGTTGGTGGAGGTGTTCATACGCGAAATCACGGACCCGTTGGGACGGTCCTCCACGTAAATAAACGCGCCGTAGCTGGCCTTGCCATTGCGCTCGATGACCGGGGCGGCATTTTCGACGGCGGATCCGTTGGTGAGCAAAGGCGCTGGACCGAAGGGACCCGGCTTCCATTCCCTGGCGCCGGCCCATTGGATTCTTTTCCCCTGGGCGTCGCCGGCACAAGGGCCATTGCTTTGCGCCAAGGGCAGAATGAGCGTGGGTTGAATGCCGATTGGCTGGGCGACGGGGTTGGACTTCGCCCGGACCAGCCAATTCGTGAACGCAGGGGCCGCTTCGGTCCTGCGCTCGGCGGCGGCTTTCTTGGTGCTGGCGATGAGAGGCTCCAGTTTTTTCCAACGCGCGACGTCTTTGCGTATAGGAATGAAAAGCATGGGAGCGTTGTTGCCGTTGGGGCCATCCAAAATGGAACTGGTGGTGTTGCGAAAGAACGCTGTCAACGAATAGAAGTCCTTCGTGGTGATCGGATCGAACTTGTGGTCGTGGCAGGTGGCGCAACCGACCGTCAGGCCAAGCCAGACCGCCGCCGTGGTATCGACGCGGTCCTTGGCGTAAATGGCGGCGTATTCGTCTGGGATGGCCCCTCCCTCGCTGGTGGTCTCCAGCAAGCGATTGTAGCCGGAGGCGATCTTCTGGCCTTCCGTGGCGCCGGGCAGCATGTCACCGGCAATTTGTTGGATGGTAAACTGGTCGAAAGGCATGTTGGTCTTGTACGCGGCGATCACCCAATCGCGGTAGGGCCAGACGCTGCGCGCGAAGTCCAAATGAATTCCTTGCGTATCGGCGTAACGAACCGCGTCGAGCCACAGCCGTGTGAAATGCTCCGCGCTGGCGTCGCTGGCGAGCATCCGGTCCACCGCTTTTTCATAGTCTATGTCCTCAGTGGAGCGGACAAATTTTTCCAACTCACCGGGCTGTGGCGGCAGTCCGGTCAAATCAAAACTGAGCCTGCGGTAAAGGCGCGCCCTGGCCTCCTCCGGATTGGGCGAAAGACCGTTTTGAGCGAGTTTGCGCGCCACGAAGTTGTCCACGGGATTGCGCGCCCAACCGAGCCCATCGGACGGCACAACCGGTTTGACGGGGGCAATGAGCGACCAATGTTTCTCGTATTTGCCGCCCTGGGAAATCCATTCCTTGAGCAGAGCAATCTCCGCCGCATTCAACGGTTTCTGCTCCGAGGCGGGGGGCATCACGTCGTCGTTGGTGGCCGTGATGCGCCGGACCAATTCGGAGGCGGCGGGGTCGCCTTTGATGATGACCGGTTTGCCATCATCGCGCAACTCGTAGGCGAAGTCGCCGCGATCAAGTCGCAACGGATGCTTCTTCGGTTTGCGCGTGGCGGAATCCGGCCCGTGGCAATGAAAACAGTGTTCGGAAAGAATCGGGCCGATTTGGTTGTTGTAGGACACCGTATCATCGGCCGCCACAGCGGCGCGGGCAAAGGCAATAAGCGCGCCGAAGAGCACGGCGCGGCGCACGCCTTTTCGGAGGAGGACGCGGAATCGCTGCCGGCAAAAGCCGTCTTTTTCGAAGTTTGGCGGACTACACAATGATATCACGATTGCACCTGTAAAAGACGCTGGTTGTCGCCACGATATTCACCCAAGAACCGTGATTTGTCACCATTAAAAGGCGGGGCGCGGCCGATTTGGAGGGGCAAGTCAATACTATTGCAATGCCGCTCTCGACGCCGGCGACCCAATGATCAATTCTCTAGTTCGGCTTGGTCTCCACGGCCCCCATTTTCGTGGCCCACGCCGCAAATCCCTCGGGCGCATTTTCAATCCCGAATATGTTGGCCCCCCGAATCGATTTGATCGTCTCCCAATTCCTGACATGATCCAGGTCTGCGCCGGTCAAGTCCGCCCGCTCCAGCGAAGCCTGCGAGAGGTCCGCGCCTGCAAGCGAGGCGCCGGTAAGGTCGGCGTCATCCAATTGTGAGTCAGCCAGGTTGCAGGCGCGCAAATCGGCGCCCCGTAAATTGGCCCAGCCGAGCGCGGCATCTTCCAGGCTGGCTTGTTTGAAACTTGCCCTCCGCAAATCAGCGCTGTTGAAATTCGCCCGGCGCGCCTCGGCGTTTTCCAGGCGCAGGCCTTCGAGGTACGCGCCGGCGACATTGACTCCGATCAAGGAAATCCGGTCCTTATTGAGTTCCTGCAAGGCGTCGATCCTGCCGCCGTTGCCGCCTTTGCCCTCGGCCGTATTGATCACCTGCCAGGCCTGATAATGTTTTTGCTTCAACCTGTCTGAAGCGCCGGCAAAATAGAAAATCACGCCAAACAAAATCGAAAAGCTTCCCAGATATTCCAACAATTCGACCAGGGGCCATTTTGCCAAACCGTAAGCGGCCCAATCGGCCGCCCAGCTCAGGAAGAACAGGGGGACAAGACACGCGTGTGGCGCCCGCGCCTTGAACTCGGACCACTCGGGAGGAGGGTTGCGCTCTTTAAAGACGTAAGCCATGTTCGGCAGGATATTCGACTCCCGAAGGGCACGCCATCAGAGAATCACGCGGGTGGGGTATGTTCGGCATGGGGTCTGGCGGCTTGCGCTGCTGGTTTTATTTGCGCGTTCTCAATAACGCCCGTAAGCTTGCGCAGTGGCGCGCTTTAGGGCAATCATGCGGCAGCGCGCGATCCAAAAATTATCTGATGGACCTTTATCCGAAACATTACTGCGGGGTCTTTGGCGTCTACGGCCATCCGAACGCCGCGGAACTGACTTATTACGGGCTTTACGCGCTGCAACATCGCGGCCAGGAAAGCGCCGGCATCGTTTCCTGCGACGGCGGGCAATTCTACGAGCATAAACGGATGGGGCTGGTGTCCCAGATTTTTAACGGCAAGGTCCTGAGTGAACTTGCGGGCAACATGGCCGTCGGCCACACGCGTTATTCGACCACCGGTTCGTCGCTCCTGCGCAACGCGCAGCCGCTTGTCGGAGAAAGCAAACGCGGACAGATCGCCGTGGCCCACAATGGCAATCTGACCAACGCGGTCGCACTGCGCGAGGAGTTGGAGGAGCGGGGGGCGATTTTCACCACGACTGTCGATAGCGAGATCGTGCTCCACCTGCTTTCGCAACCGGCGGGAGACACCAGCGAAAACAGCCTGCTCCAAACTGTGCGGCGCCTGGAAGGGGCGTATTCGCTGGCGATCATGACCGAGCGAGAATTGATCGGCATCCGCGATCCGTTCGGGTTCCGTCCGCTCTGCCTGGGGCGCCTGGGCGACGGATGGGTCCTGGCCAGCGAAAGTTGCGCGTTGGATTTGATCTCGGCGAAATTCGAGCGCGAAATCGAGCCGGGGGAGATCGTCATTATCGACAAAGACGGACCGCGCGCCCTGCAGGCGTTTCCGGCGCACGTGGACCGGGCGTTCTGCATTTTCGAATATGTCTATTTCGCGCGGCCTGACAGCAACATTGCCAATCGCAACGTTTACAAGGTGCGCGTGCAAATGGGGCGCGAACTGGCGCGGGAACATCCGTTGCAGGCCGACTTGGTGGCGCCGGTGCCGGACAGCGGGAATTGCGCGGCGCTGGGGTATTCGCTGGAATCGGGCATCCCCTTTGAAATGGCGTTCGTGCGCAACCACTACGTGGGGCGCAGCTTTCTGCAGCCTTCGCAATTGATCCGGGATTTCAACGTGCGGGTGAAACTCAACCTGATCGCCGAGTTGGTCAAGGGCAAGCGGGTCATCGTTGTGGACGACTCGATCGTGCGCGGCACAACGTGCAAGGCGCGTGTCAATAACTTGAAGGAAGCGGGAGCCAAGGAAGTTCACGTGCTGGTCAGTTGTCCGCCGCACATGAACCCGTGCGTATACGGGATCGATTTCCCAGACCGCAGCAAACTGATGGCGGCCAACCACAGCATTGACGAAATCCGCAAGTATCTCAACGCCGATTCGCTGGCCTACTTATCGGAGGAGGGAATGGTGCGGGCGACGGGCCTGCCGCGGGAATCCTTTTGCATGGCCTGTTACACGGGGGAATATCCCGTGCCTTACGATCCGCAGGTGGACAAACACATCATCGAACGCCGGCGCTCGCGCGTCGAAGGGTTGACCGAGGGCCTGGAAAAAGAGCAGATGCAGATCAAGCTGCTCTAGGACTAAAGCCCTTCCTTGCCGTAACCTTTGGCCGGGGTGCCGTCGTCATTCAAATGCCCCGTGGCCCAAAGGACGCCGCGCGCGACCAAATCCAGGTAGCGCGGGTCGGAGACCGTCTCATTATTGTGCCCGATGGTGGTGCTGAAGACGCGGGTTTTGTTCGGGCCGTATTCGTTGGTCCAAACGACGATGAAATCGTTGGTCTTTGGCGTGCCATCCCGCTGCTTGATGGTTTGCGTGCCGTGGGCCAGGGCGTGCGCGGTGTCGAAGACGTGAACGTTGTTGTAATGTTCCTCGTGGATCGTAGTCCAATCGCTCAATCCCTTCACAATGGGACTGTCCTTGTCCGTAAACGTGATGGATATCGGCTCCTGCGGCCCGTGGCCGCTGGATTGCAGGCCGAGATACTCGAACCAATATCCGTGCGGCGTGCCCAACGTGACCGGATCACCTGGATTGCCAATGCGATAGCAATGCATGGCGCAATGAAGATTGACTCCCGGTATGCCGTCCAGATGCGGCTTGAGGACATCCTGGACCAGCGTGGGGTCGGAGATGTCGGCCGCGCATTCGTCATGGATGACCAGGTCGTACCCCTTCGCATAATCGGGATTTCCAAGAATGGGCAGTGGCGGATGAGTCGAGGTGTCGTCGGAATAAACGATATCGACCACGACATTGGCACGTTCCTCCAGGCCCTTTTTGAGGATATCCTTTTGCGCGGCGTAATCATGGCAGCATCCCCCGGTCACCAGTAAAATGCGGAGTGGTTTGGGTGGGGCCACAGGCTGCGCCGCCGCCGCGCCGGCGAAAACCAAGAGCGCGAATGATGAAACAATATGGCGAATCGAGAAAAATCTGGTCATGGCGAAGTTGTAGCACTTGGCGGGAACCGGAGCCAGTTATTTTTGAGAGGCGGCTTTTGGGAGCAGCCGCCCGCGATCTTAATCCCGTTGACAGGCCGCCGCTGACGGGGCTTTATCTATTTTTCGCGCCGGTAAAAAGAACAGGACTAAAATGACATTGGCCCAAGCCAGGACGCGGCATGAAGAATTGGCGGCGGAAATCCGGCGGCATGACCACCTTTATTATGTCCAGGCCCAGCCGGCAATCAGCGACCAGGAATACGACCGGCTTTATCGGCAGGTGCTCGATTTGGAGGAGCAATACCCGGAATTGCAAACGCCCGATTCCCCAACGCAACGAGTCGGCGGCCAACCGGTCAAATCATTCCATTCCGAAAAACATCGCGCGCCGATGCTCAGCCTGGACAACACCTACTCCCAAGCCGAGATTCGCAATTTCGTCACGCGTGTCCAAAAATTGCTGCCGAACGAAGCGTTGACCTGGACGGTCGAGCCGAAGGTGGATGGGCTGGCGGTCAATTTGCGCTATGAAAACGGCACGTTGATCGTCGGAGCCACGCGCGGCGACGGCACGACCGGCGACAACATCACGTCCAACTTGAAGACAATCCGTTCCATTCCGCTCAAACTTCGGAAGCCGCGGCGATATTCCCTGCCCGGCGTCCTCGAAGTGCGCGGGGAGGTCTTTATGACGCGCGAGGGATTTAAGAAGCTCAACGCGGAGCGGGCCGCGGCCGGTTTGGAGATTTTTGCCAATCCCCGGAACGCGGCCGCCGGCTCGCTCAAGCAATTGGACCCGCGGATCGTTGCCAAACGGCCCCTGGATGCGGTCTTTTACGGAGTCGGCTACGTCGAAGGCGAAGCCGGCCCGCAACAACACGACCAATGGCTGGGGTGGCTTGGCGAGGCGGGCTTCAAGACGCCGGAAAAAATCTGGACGTGCCGATCCGAAGACGACCTGATCGCGGCGATTGATGAGATGGACAAGATCCGGCATGACTTCCGATACCAAACCGACGGGGCGGTCATTAAATTGAACGATCTGTCCATGCGCCAGCAGGTCGGTTACACCGCCAAGGCGCCGCGCTGGGCCATCGCCTACAAGTACGCGGCGGAACAGGCGCACACGCGCCTTAACGGAATCACCATTCAAGTCGGGCGCACGGGCGTGTTGACGCCGGTGGCCGAATTGCAGCCGGTGTTTCTGTCGGGCAGCACGATCAGCCGCGCGACCCTTCACAACGAGGACGAGATCAAACGCAAGGACATCCGCATCGGCGACACGGTGGTCATCGAGAAGGCGGGCGAAGTGATTCCGGCCGTGGTCGGCGTGGTGCAATCACAACGGCCGCCCGAAGCCAAGCCGTTCGATTTTTTCGTCCACCTGGACGGCAAATGCCCCGTGTGCGGAACGCTGGTGGCGCGCGATCCGCAATTTGCCGCCTGGCGCTGCCAAAACATCCATTGTCCGGCGCAAGCGACGCGGCGACTCGAGTTTTTCACGGGGCGCGGCGCTCTGGACATCGAAAGCGTCGGGGGGATCGTCGCGGACAAGCTGGTGGAACGCGGGTTGGTGCGGGAGCCGCTGGATTTATTCGACTTGACTGTTGAGAAACTGGCGGAATTGAATCTCGGCAGCGAGGAGGCGCCGCGTGTTTTTGGAAGCAAGAACGCCGTGAAAGCCGTCAACGCCATTCAGCGCGCCCGCACGGCGCCACTTGGCCGCTGGCTATTCGGGCTGGCGATACCGGAGGTTGGAAAGACAACGGCCGGGCAACTGGCGGCGTTCCATGACACCCTCGAGGAGGTCGCCAACTCAGCGCTGTTAAGGGACGTGATTGCTTATCACGAAAAGAAAAAGGACAAGGAAGAATCCGAGGTGGCGGCCCGGCGCCTGCTGGAGGCGGGGTTTGCCTCAAAAAGCAAAAGTGAAAAGGAGACCGGAATTGTGACCGAGGCCGGCCCGGTGGTGGCCCGCAGCGTGCTGGAGTATTTCGCGTCGGAGGAGGGGCGGGGGATTTTGCGGCGAATGAAGGAATTGGGACTTCATCCCCAAAGCCAGAGGCGCGCGGTGAAGGAGGCGGGGGGCGTGTTCAGCGGCAAAACGTTTGTCTTGACAGGGACGCTGCCATCCCTGACCCGGCTGGAGGCCGCTTCGCGGATCGAGGCCCTCGGAGGAAAAGTCACCGCCAGCGTGAGCAAAAACACCGATTACGTCCTGGCCGGCGCCGACGCCGGCTCGAAACTGGATAAGGCGCGGGCGCTGGGCGTCGCGGTCGTGGACGAGGCGGAGTTTTTGAGGATGAGCGGGAAACGGGAATGAGGTTGGATTTTACAATTTTCGGGATTTGGACAAGATATGCCCATGACTCAAGAGACGGCGAATAATTTTCCTAAATTGCACAACGCGATGTGGCCCGGGCTGGTCGGCAAGGGCAGTCCCGGCGCCGAGCCGTGCCTGGACCTCGATACGATGCTCGACTTGACTTCCAGGGCTGAAGTCAACGGCGTGAAGTTTGACGGCGTCGATCTTTTTCTATTTGAGCCGCATGTCAGCATCGACAGCGGCCTCGATGATTTAAAAAGAGTGGCGGAGAAGATTGGCCGGAAGGGCTTTGCGGTGGGGTCGGTGGTGGCCCCGGTTTGGGCGCCCACGGGCGGCGGTTCGGCCATGGGCGGCCCCGAGGAAAGAAAGAGATTTGTCACGCAGGTGGAAAAGGCGTGCCGCATCGCCGCGAAGTTCCGGGAAATGGGCGTCCGGCCGCACGGCGTGGTGCGAATCGACTCCGCGTGCGGCGTGACCGATTGGGAGAAGGATCCGAAGACCAACACGAAACGTATCGCCGCCACGTTCAAAGAGGCGGCAAAAGTCGCCAGGGACCATGGCGAGCGGCTGGCGGCCGAAGGGGAGATTTGCTGGGGCGCGATGCATAGTTGGAAATACATGGACCAATTGCTGGAGGAAGTCGGGCAGCCCCGGACGGTCGGGTTCCAGGCAGACATGGCGCATACCCTTCTTTACACACTGGGCGTCAATGCGCCGGAACATCGGATCGTGCCGAAGGATTTTCGTTGGGAACCCGGGCAATTCCACGCGGCGATGACGAAAATGACCCGGGTGCTGCGGCCCTGGACGATTGATTTTCACGTGGCGCAAAATGATGCCACCGTGAAAGGGTCCGGGTCCCACGACAAGACGGGCCGCCATTGTCTGGCGAGCGATCCGAATGGAAAGCTCAATATCGGGCGGGACGCCGGGTACTGGATGCGGGATGAAAACGGGAAGGTCACCAGGAAATTCAAACACATTTGCTGGGACGGCTGCATGTTTCCCAATGAAGTGATGGTGAAGCCTGAAACGTGGAACAACATCCTGGCCGCCATGATCCAGGTGCGGGAGAACCATGGATGGAGGGCGTGAGAGCAATTTATGAAGCGATTGAACATCGGATTGATCGGGTGCGGATTCATGGGGCGCACTCATGCAAACGCGTTTGGCAGGGTCAATAATTTTTTTGACCTTGCCTACAAACCGGTCCTCAAGGCCGTCTGCGCGCGCAATGAAGAGAACGCGCGCGCTTTCGCCCAAAAATGGGGCTTCGAATCGTTCGAGACGGACTGGCGCGAATTAGTGGCGCGGCCGGACATCGACCTTATCGACGTCGCCAGCCCCAACGATACGCACGCGCAAATCGCCATCGCCGCTGCCAAGGCGGGCAAAATGATCCTGTGCGAGAAGCCGCTGGCCATGAATGGGGCCGAGGGCCAAACCATGGCGCGCGCGGTCGAAAAGGCGAAGGTTCCGAACATGGTCTGGTACAATTACCGCCGCGTTCCTGCCGTGACGCTCGCCAAACAGTTGATCGACGAGGGACGCCTGGGGCGCATCTTCCATTATCGCGCCAAGTTTTTGCAGGACTGGACCATCAGCCCCGATGTCCCGCAGGGCGGGGCGGGCCTGTGGCGGTTGGATGCGAAGGTCGCGGGCAGCGGCGTCACGGGGGATTTGCTGGCGCATTGCATCGACACCGCCATCTGGCTCAACGGCGGCATTGAGAAGGTAAGCGCGATGACGGAGACCTTTGTCAAAAAGCGCAAGCACACCCTGAGCGGCAAACTGGAACGCGTCGGCATTGACGATGCATGCGCGTTCCTGGCGCGATTCGACAACGGGGCGCTGGGGACGTTCGAATCGACGCGCTACGCCCGCGGACACAAGGCGCTCTACACGTTTGAAATCAACGGCGAGGACGCATCGATTGCTTGGGACCTGCACGATTTGCACCGGCTTGAATACTTCGATCATCGCGATGAGAGCCGGGTGCGAGGCTGGCGGTCGATTCACGTGACCGATGGCGAACATCCTTACATGAAAAACTGGTGGGTGCCCGGCTTGCAGATCGGCTACGAACATACTTTCGTTCATCAGGTGGCCGATTTTCTGACGGGCCTCGGCACGGGCAAAGGGGCCAGTCCGACGTTTCGCGAGGCGCTGGAGACGCAATACATTTGCGACGCCGTTCTCAAATCGGCCCGCACGCAACGGTGGCAAAAGGTGCGCCGAAGTTGAGCGGGCAATCCTGCCCTGGCATGCGCCGGATGGCGGTTCTTACGGAGAACCGAATTGGAAGACGCGGTAGAATCTGGCGGTGGTGGTGAACGGCAAAGCGGGGGTGGCTGGAGGACCGCTGTCCGTCCAACTCGCGGTGGGACCGGCGGCTACCACTTCGCCAGTCGGCGAAGCGAACCACGCCATGAGGTCGGGCGAGTATTCGACTTGATAAGTGCGGCCGGTCTGCGCCTGCCAGGTGAGTGTGATAGAGTTTTGGTCCGGCTGGGCCTCCGGCACAACATTCATATAAGGTAGCGAGACAAAACCCGCCCGTTGCAAACCGTTTGTGACCTCCGGGTTCTGCATAAAAAGCTGCCAGGGGCGCTGGGTGCGATAGTTCTCAATCATAATCACAATGGGTCCCTGATCGATTCCCAACTCATCGACGTCATACCATCCTTGGCCAAGGTTGAATGCGTCACGGAAACCGTACGCGGTCCAGATGTGCGGCCGGTAATGGGTGTAATAGTAGTTCAAGGTCGGCTCCGAATATTCTGGAGTGAAGGCAATAGAGCCGCCTGCGGCGGTGGGGGCGATGGTGCCATCGTCAAATCCCGCCGGTGGAAGGCCATGCACGGCGTACCCGTTCTTGCCATCACACGCGGTCAACCCCCAAACGTTGCTGGTATAACCCACTTCTTTCATTGGGTTGGCGATGCTGTAAGCCACCTGGGCCAAGGCCGCCCGGCGGGAGTTCTCGAAGTAGGTGCTGCTGTGGCTGTTCATGTAAGAGTCGGCGATATGTCGGAAGTCGATCCAGCAGTGGGAGTATTGGTATGTAAATAAAGGGGGATAAAACACGTAGGCCTGGCCATAGTTAGTGGCCCAGATGTATCCACTGGTCCACAGCGTCCAGGATGACGCCGGCAGGGGAGTGGTCGAGGTCCCAAGCCCAAGGCAATAGATAATCATGCCTTCGCAATAACCGACCCAATAGCTGCCGCTAAAGCCGGTGGTCGGGTACCACGCCGTCGATACGCCGTTGGTCCCATTGGCCATCCAGGTCCAATTCACCCTGTTAAATATCTCGGAAGCCATCGTCCGGATGGATGTTTCATCGGCGTTGGTGCCATCGAAATATTGTTTGTCGTAGAGGATTCCGGCCAGGAGCAATGAAGTGTCGATTGATGACAACTCCGAGTTGGCGCGCAACGCGGTGTTCATATCCAAAAAATGATAGAACCACCCATTGTACCCGATGACGCCGGTGGCGTTGGAGCCTTGCGGACCCTGAAGAAAGGTATTCAACGTCGTTAGGACTCTCGCCACTCCCTGGGACCGTGTGATCCACCCGTGGTCGATAGCAATTCCAATGGCGGTCAGCCCGAATCCCACCGCCGAGATGCTGGCAGTCGAGGTGGGTTCGCTGCGGTCGGGGACGAGGCCGTTGAGTGGATTGGCCCAGTACCAAAAATAATCGAAATCCGTCTCCTGGACGAAATCCAGAAATTGATCTGAGTTGGTGAAGGGATTGGCGACAGCCGGCAAAACAGCGGAAGGAGGGCTTTCATCGGAGTTTGTGTCCACGGCCGTGACCTCGTAAAAGTTGGTCGCGCCGTTGACGACGAAGAGGTCACAGAAACCCGCTGACGGAAGCAACGCGGTATTCTGCAGGGTGAACGGGCCGGCGCTGGCGGCTGAACGATAGACATTGTATCCGGCCAGGGTGGGATCGGTGCTCTGGTCCCAATGCAGGACGATGCTTTGGTTCCCCAGCCTGCTCACGAGGTTGGTCGGGGTATTGATGGCGCATGCAGGGCGAATAGAAACTGCCACGATGACAATTTGAAAAATCAGCGTCCGGTTCATTTGGGCCAGAGCCAGCAGTTATCCTATATGTTGGTTGAACGAGCTTACGGAGGGCCGACCTTGTAGAATTCCGCGGTATTCGTCAGAGCGATGCTCACGGCTGCCACGCCGTCTATGGGGCTGGCAACCACGTTGGTCAGAAGGTTCCAACTGCCAGTGCTCAAATTACTCCGGGAATATACGCCATACGTCACCCCAGCCTCGCCCGGGAAGGAAACGACAACGTTCGCGCCCAACTTTGCAATCGATGGGCTAATGCCGCTTGTCGGCACCAGCATGAAGTAGTTCGGATAGCAGTCGCCAGTGGTGGTCGTGAGGCGGAGGGTTTCGACCCCGCCCAAGCTCACCGGAATCGGCGGGCCTGTGCCATCCTCCGTCAGCGGCACCCAGGCATAGGTTGTATTGTTGACTCCCACGGCGTTCCAGTCACCCAGTTTTTTAATGGCCTGATTGGTCGTGCCTGCGCCGCTGACCACCTGCTCCAGATACATCGAAAAGGGGCCGAGGCCCGCGGTTCGCATGTAAACATAGAAGTTGCCCGTCGGATAGTCACCTGTGTAGTTGGCCCAGTCCCCCGGGCCGAAATCAGCCAGGTCCCATTCAACCCCCCCGGAATTGACGAAATTAGTTGTGAGGTAGTCATGCCCCTGTTCCTGGGGAATGCCATCGGGACGATACACGTAGAGTGACTGGTCGCCGGCAATGGTGGTGTGCTGGTAATCGATGTTCGTCGTGGCTTCAAAGTTAGCATACGCATTAGGGTACCAATCGGGATAGTTATAATTAGTGACGACAATGGGAATATACTGGCCGCCGTTGTAATCGAAGTCCGACGCCTGCACCATGTAATTGTTCGGGAAGAAGGTATCAAACTGGTTGGTTATCAGGAACCCGTGGCCGAGGGAATTGGTGGCGGAGATAATGGCGGTGTGGATTGCGTTGAGAAGCAGCGTGGGATAGACGACGGTCTCGTTTGAGGACGGGCCGGTAATCACCAGATTGGAGGAGACATTGATACCGTCCAGGTTGACTTGTATGCCGTTGGCCGGAAAGGTGGCTCCGAGAGTGGTAACGGTGAAACTAAGAGTATTGGTGTATTCGAACGGCTGCGCGCCGGTGGGGTACATACCGCTCAAAATCGGCTCATCGGGAGTCGCCACGACCAGCGCGAAGAAGTTCGGCAATAGGTTTCCCGCCACGCTCTGAACCTGCAAGGTAGTCGTTCCGTTGAGCGTCAGGTTTACTTTATTGCCGTTGGTATCCAGCAGAAAGACATTCTCGAAGGTCGTCCAGCCAAGTCCATTGGTAAGTGTGAAGCTGCCCAGCGGAGTGTTGGGAGAGTCGATGTTTACCACGCTAAGAGTGCCGTTTATGCCGGTTGCGACGCGGGCGATCATCCAATACGTGCCATTGGTAAAGTCGCGGGTGTAATTGACCCAATCGCCGGGATCGAACGGATTTATTTCGTAATCGGTCCTATCGGCAAGGAAAAGGTTCTCGCGCAAATAGTCCCCGGACACGTTAATGTTCATTTCATCCAGCGGCCGATAGAAATGGCTGACCGACGTGTCAAGATTCTGCTCGTCCACGCCTGGCGTGCCTACTGTCCCATAGTAGCAGTTGGTATCGCCAGGGGCGTTGCAGAGATCAGGGTCATCAATGAACATTCCGTTGGTAAAATCAAAATCCTCGGCCTCCCAGAGATAGAGAATGGGAGGAATGCCGACCCAGGTGGTTTCAAAGTACGTGGTTGCGCTGGCGGAGAGGTCAAGAGCGTCCATCGCGGTAATGGAGGCGTTGTAAATCGTATTGGATTGAAGGCCTTGATAGGAGACGGTTTTGTTCGATGAGGATCCGCCGAACGCCAGGTTGCTGGAAACATCCACTCCATTGAGGACCAGGTGAATGGCGCTGTTATCGATGGTTGAGCCGCTCGGCGAACTGACGTCAAAGCTGAAGCCGTTGCCCGGAGGGACGAAGATCATGTTCTGCGGGAAGATGTTGCTGATGACGGGCGGGTAGACGCCAACGCTAAGGTTCAGCGCAGGATCGTCGAAATAGCAGGAGCCGCCCTCATTTTCATATTGAAGATAGGCGAATCGGTAGCGGACCGTCGTTGTCCCGGTTGGCGCGACCAAATTGGTCACCGCTTCGGCCACCGCATAGTTGGTGAAATAGGGATCTCCGGTGGCGACCGGAGACGATAGATCGCACGCATTGGTCACTTGAAACTGGAACCATTGATCCAACCCAACATTGGCGGAAAAATCACCCGATGTGTAAAGGGCGAGAAGATTGCTATGCACATCGAGGAAAGAAACGTCAACCCAGACATGACTATTAAAGTTGGGGTTCCCAAGCTCGTCGCTGCTGGAAGTGTAAAACCATCCACTGGCTTGATAGACTGAGCCAGGACTGCTGCCAAACTCCTGGTATATGCCTGCCACATTGTTGAGCGATGGAAAATAACCGGCTCCGTACTCCTTCCAATACTGCGTGCCAGAAAGGGGGGTGGCAAAGAAGCCCCCGGTGTTGGTGCCTCCGATCCAATAATTATGAGTCGAAGCGGGGACCGTGGGGTCGTCGAAATAGGTCCAGCCCGTCGCAACCTTGTTGCCGCTGTTTTCCCCGAAATTGGTGTTGACCAGAATATTGTCCGCTTGAGCCGGTCTGACAGCCAGAGCGAGGGCCGCGGCCAGAGCCAGGTATGCGAGGATTGGGGCCTTGAATTCTTTTGTGTCGTTTGGACTGTGAAATGTCACCCGGCCCGCGATCCAAAGCCAGATCGGCAGGCGATTCAAAAGGAATCCAGGCCGGCGACAAATGTTTAGACGGGGACATGTGCTGTTGCGTTGATTTGCCATTTTTTTTGGATTGATATTATTGCAGCATCGCGTCCGGAGCCGGATATCAGGTGTTCACCTTATTGTGTGAGAGCCGCGTTTTTCTTAGGGTCGATCAAATGCGCCCCCTGACCGAACCATTTGAAAACAAACGACTCGAATTGGAAACACACTAAATTACGACACATGAACTCAAATTGCACTCAATTCACACTTCGCAATCCGGCGTCAAAAACGGGCAGTTGCCGATCGGTCCGCCTATGCATCGCCGCTATCATCGGCCTGGCCTTCGCCGCCGTCAACGCAACGTTTGCCCAGGTAAGCACGATCAACTCGGTTTTTGTGCAGCCGGGTATCCTGGACTCGACCAATCTCCCCGATGCCGCGCTCACGCAGGTCACCAACTATCCCTCGCTGATTTCCTTTAGCGCGACCAACGCCGGCATCAACACGACGAACACCGCGTTCAGCCCCATCCAGGATCTCTGGGAGTTCTCCAGCGACGGGGGACTAACCGCCTATGAATTTCAGAGCAACGATTATTTCACCGTTTACATGAATGTGACCTTGACCGGCGACCCGATTTCCCCGCGCAAGGAAGCGGGGTTTGCGTTCAACGACGTCAATGGAGGTATCAACGGACAGTACATCCTCGATACTGATGGCCATGAGGTTGTCGCGTTCGGAGGTAATTTGCCCTTCTACGCCAGTCCGCTGGATGGCAGCTTCCAGTCAGGCGACACGATCACGATGGGCATAACCATGTTCAAGGACAGCAACGGGAATAATGCGATTATTTACTCGGCCAATGGCATCAGCAGCGGGGTGTTAGAGTTCGGGGCCGGCAGTCCGCCAGCACCGTACACCCTGGGAGGTTATTTCCAGCTTCAAGGGCAGTCCGTTTCAACCAACGTCATCACTCCCGCCACCAACTACGGATCGGCAGTCTTCCAGAATATCAAAATTTTGACTCAACCGACGTTGAACATTGCGCAAAACGGAAATCTATCCGTCCTTTATTGGCCCGCCGCCGCTGCGAATTTTACGCTGCAAACCAGCACGAGTCTTAGCTCCACCAACTGGACGACTGTGCCCACCAACGGCGCGTTCGTCATCGGCGTCGCCGTGACCAACAGTTCGTCCAACTCGTTC
>DATKFW010000127.1:0-9339 GCA_035511075.1 Vulcanimicrobiaceae bacterium | reverse complement strand
TGGCGGTGCTGGACGCCGAAAACGAAACCTTATCCCATCGCGCTGACCTGGCTGCGAAGGATTTGCCATCCACAGAACAATTTCGCGATTTGCTGAAATTGCGCGGAGAAATTGGGACGTTGCGTCAGGCTTCCAATGAGGCGGCAAAACTAAAGGCGCGGAACGCGCGGCTGGAAGAGCAATTGACCAACTCCGCGCCACCTGTGCTGCCGGACCCGCAAAAAATTCTGGCTCACTGGTCAAGGGAAGAACTCTCGATGGCCGGATATTCCGAGCCAATTGCAGCGGTCAGAACAGTTCTCTGGGCGACAAGCCACAACGACCCCAATCTTTATTTTGACAGTGTGACGCCGGATGCCAAGAAGTTATTGACAAGAGAGAACTGGTACAATCACGGTCCCGCCGCAGAGGAGTTGGCCAGCGCCACACAACGATTTGCCGATTCTCTGGACTCGGACACTGGATTCGATGTCGTTGGGCAGTCGTCTCCCGCGGATGGAAGGGCGACGGTCGAGGTCTATTTCGAGGGGGAAGGCCGGACGCGGAAGTTTCTTATGCAGCAGGTTTCCGGGGATTGGAAATTTGATGGCTTGGAAGGTTGGGGAAATTACTTGCCGTAACCTGAGCCGGTTTCCTCCTATTGACACTCAAGTTTCCCATGGGCCGGACCATCATCAAACTCGCGCCAGGCGGATGCGCGCAAGGAAGGGCCCAGTTTCGATCTGCCCATGGCCATTGGCATGGTGGCGGCCAATGACCAACTGATGTCCGATAAATTGGATGATTTCGTCATGGTGGGGGAATTGGTTTTGACGGGGCAGTTGCGGCGGGTCAAAGGAGTTTTGCCTGGCGGAGGCGGGCGGAGATACCGTGAAAATTATTGGCTTGAAAAGACGGCGGAAACGGTTATATTTTCTCTGTGAGTATCCGAGATGCGGAAACCACGGCCGTATCCGCGAGTCCCTGCGTGGCTCCAGGCGCATGCGGACTACTGTGTGCTGTCCGAAATCACTGGATCACTTGTGATTCGGCCATGGCTGCAATCGCCGGCGTTTGGGGGCTGAGGGTTGTCACGCGCGGCACCGGTCGCTCTCCCTTTGTGGGCATATACCATGCATTTTCTTGAAAATTCGACATTGCCCTTGCCGTTGAATTCCCGCATAAATCTCCCCACATGCTGGCCCGCGTTCTATCCGCCGCTGTCAATGGCATTGAAGCCTTCCCCGTGGAGGTGGAGGTCAATTCCGGTTGGGGGGATACGACGGTGGTCATCGTCGGATTGCCGGATGCGGCGGTGAAGGAGTCGCGGGATCGGGTTTCGACGGCGCTGACGAATTCCGGGTTCAAGTTTCCCATGGGGCGGACCACCATCAATCTGGCGCCGGCGGATGTGCGCAAGGAAGGGCCCAGTTTCGATCTGCCCATCGCCATCGGCATGTTGGCGGCCAATGATCAACTGATGTCCGATAAGTTGGATGATTTCGTCATGGTGGGGGAGCTGGCGTTGACCGGGCAGGTGCGGCCGGTCAAAGGAGTTTTGGCCATCGCCTGGCGGGCGCGGGCGGAGAAAATGACCGGAGTGATCGTCCCTCGGGAAAATGCGGCGGAGGCGGCGGTGGTGGAAGGATTGCAAGTCATCCCGGTGGAGAATTTGCGCGAGGCGGCCGGTTTTCTCGAAGGGGAAATTAAAATCCCGCCCGCGCAGGTTGATCTGAACAAGATTTTTGACCAATCCTACGACGATGAGATGGACATGGCGGAAGTCAAGGGGCAGGAATCGGTCAAGCGGGCCTTGGAGATCGCGGCGGCGGGCGGTCATAATGTGCTTTTGATCGGGCCGCCAGGGACGGGGAAATCGATGTTGGCGAAACGGCTGACGACCATTTTGCCGCCGCTGACGCTGGAAGAGGCGCTGGAGACGACCAAGATTCACAGCATCGTCGGCCTGCTCAAGCCGGGCCAGGCGCTGGTCACGCGTCGGCCCTTTCGCACGCCCCATCACACGGCCAGCGACGCCGGGTTGCTGGGCGGCAATGTCAATCCGACGCCGGGTGAGATTTCGCTGGCGCATCATGGCGTTCTTTTTCTGGACGAATTGCCCGAGTTCAAACGCGGCGTGCTGGAGACGATGCGCCAGCCCATCGAGGAAGGGCGGGTGACGATCTCGCGCGCGGCGGGAACGATGACGTTCCCCTCGCAATTCATGCTGGTGGCGGCGATGAATCCGACGCCGGATGGAAAAATGCCGGGTGAATCGCGCAGTTCGCCGCGCGAGATTCAAAATTATCTGGGCCGCATTTCCGGGCCGTTGCTGGACCGCATCGATTTGCACATCGAGGTGCCGCAGGTGAAGTTCCACGATATCAGTGCCGAGCAGACGGGGGAGACTTCCGCCGCCATCCGCAAACGGGTGGTGGCGGCGCGCCAAAGGCAGCAGGCGCGGTTCGCGCGCAAGCCGGCGATCACCTGCAATGCGCGCATGGGTCCGCGGGAGTTGAAGAGTTACTGCGCGCTGGAGGAGACGACGAAGGAGCTTTTGAAATTCGCCATGGCGGACTTAAACCTGAGCGCGCGGGCCTATGACCGCATCCTCAAAGTCGCGCGCACCATTGCCGATTTGACCGGCGCGGAAAACATCGGCAGCGATCATATCTCCGAAGCCATCCAATACCGCTCGCTGGACCGGCAGTTGTGGACGTGAGCAAAACCTCCGAAGTCAAAGATTCCGTTTTGCCAAGTATGCACGCCTTCAGAATTTTCTCAGCGTGTGATTGCGAACGTTGACACAATTCTTTACTTTTGCTCAATGGCAAACGTGACTCAATGATTCAACGGCGAGAGATCAAGAAGTGGTGCGAAACGGTGGTGCGCGAATTTGGGCCTGAGCAAATTATTGTCTTCGGCTCCTATGCGAGCGGTATCCCCACGGAGGATTCCGATGTTGATGTTCTCGTCGTCATGCCGTTGTCGTCGGGGCATCGCAACGTGCAGCAGGCGGCAGCGATTCGGGAACGAGTGCCTGCTCCCTTTCCGATGGATGTCATTGTGCGTTCCGCCCAACAAATTGCGCGACGACTGGCGCTCGGCGATGGATTCATGGCCAACGTTTTGCGTTACGGCCAAAAGATGTAGGAAGGCAAGCACGCGTGAGTGGATCGTGAGGGCCAAGGAAGATTTTCTTGCCGCGACCGCCCTCAAGCGTAGGAGCAAGAAACCACTTTGGAACATAGTCTGCTTCCATGTTCAACAGGCGGTGGAAAAATATCTCAAGGCACGATTAGAGGAAGCTGGATTGAGCGTCCCGAAAACACATGATTTACTGCATCTTCTGAATCTTGCGTTGCCGACAGAACCGCTTTGGTCGTCGTACCATGGCGCATTTAGCCTTCCAGCCAGCTACGCTGTGCAGACCCGTTATCCCGGCAACTCTGTTACGAAAAATGACGCGCGCCATGCCATATGGCTTTGTCGCGAATTCCGCAAAGAGGCCTGCCGGGCCTTGGGATGGCGTTGATCTGGCTGGCATGGACATCCAGGCAGTTGTGGACATAAGGATGGGAAATAATTATCTGGCGGGGTGGGGAAAATGGCGTACATTGCCTCGCAGCATTTAAATGTTATGAAGCTTTTTTCCGCGCAATTTCGTTTCGCCCTGGTATTGCTCGCTTCGGCGGCCCAGGCCTGGACCGCGCCCGCCCAGACCAACCGCTACGCAGGCCCGATTTGGTCGTTGGTGGACGCCCCGCAGACTCTGGCCGCCGCGTCGGACATCACGCTGGCCAAATATCCAGATTGCGACGACGCCACGGTGGAGAAAAAAATGATGAGGGTCTATCGCGCCGACGGCACGGGCGAAAGCCAGGATGAAACCTACACCAAGGTGCTGACCGAAAAGGGCCGGCGCAACAACCGCACCCTCTCACTGAGCTTCACGATCCCTTATTCCACCGTGCAGGTCGTCCGATTGGAGGTCATCAAACCCGATGGCCAAATCGTCCCCGTGGATGTGGCGGCGAACTCCAAGGAGACCATCGACGACAGCCAGATGCAGATGAATATTTTCGACCCGCACAACAAAATACTGCAGGTCAACATTCCCAGCGTGGGCGTCGGCGACGTGGTTCATTCGGTGGTGCGGCAGAACATCGATCGTTCCATCGTGTCCGGTCAATACGCCGAGGAGACCGTTTTGGAGGGGCCGGGTTACATCCGGCACACTTCCTATGAGATTCACGCGCCGGCGGATAGTCCGCTAGTGCGCGTAGTCCTGCGGGACGAGGTGCCGGGGACGGTCACTTACGCCAAGGAAACCGGACCGGAAGGCGGAGTGATCCATCATTGGGAGATTCACAACGTGCCGCGCATGTTCGACGAGCCGGCCATGCCGTCCTACGAAGTGGTTCTGCAACGCCTGCTGGTCAGCACCATGCCCGATTGGCAGACGGTGTCCAAATGGTACTGGAACCTGAGCAAATCGCACCTCGAAGCCACCACGCCCGCGATGAAGCAAACGGTGGACGATCTGACCGCCGGCACGACGACTGAAATGGACCGGATCAAATCCGTCTTTTATTTCGTCTCCAAAAAAGTCCGCTACATGGGCCTGACGCCGGAAGAGGACCGGCCCGGCTTCGAGCCGCACGACGTGGAGATTACGTTTGACAAGAAATACGGCGTCTGCCGCGACAAAGCGGCCCTTTTGGTGTCGATGTTGCGCGAGGCCGGACTGGAAGCGTATCCGGTGCTCATCAGCGTCGGAGTCAAACGCGATCCCAACTCGCCTGATCCAGATTTCAACCACGCCATCGTCAGCGTGCAACTCAAGAAAGGTGATTATCTTCTGATGGACCCGACGGATGAGAACACGCGCGCGCTACTGCCGACCGGCGATTGCGATCAAAGCTACCTGGTCTGCCGGCCGGAGGGAGAAGACCTCAAAATCAGCCCCGTGCAGCCTCCGGAGGACCACATGATGCGCGTGGTGACCACCGGCACGCTGACGGCCGCGGGTTCGCTGGAGGCAAAGTCGGATTTGTATTTTGACGGCGTCAACGATGACGCGTACCGGAACGCATTCGCGCACATGAAACCGGACGACGAGCGCCGCTTCTTCGAGCGCAATCTCAAAAGGTCCATGCCCGGCGCCCGGTTGCGCTCACTCAAGCTCACGCCGACGGATATGGCGGACATGTCTTCGGACCTCCACGCCGAGTTGGAGTATTCGGTGGACGGCATGACGGCCAGCGGCCATGGCAAAGCGATTGTCAGTTTGCCTTGGATTGGCAAGGATTTCGGCGTAGTCAACTTCATTCTCAACGGCGCCGGCCTGGACAAACGGAAGTATCCGATGCAGACGTACGTCGCCTGCGGTTTGGCGGAGGCGATTTCGCTTAAGTTGGCCGGCGGCCTTGGCCAGACGGTTTCCCTGCCGACGTACACTCCGATTGACGACCCCTGCTTGAGCTGTCAGGAAAGCGTTACGGCCAAGGACGGCGCCTTGAACTGCACGCGTCAGTTGACTTTGAAAGTCGTGGAATTCCCGCCGGCACAGTACGCCACACTCAAGCAAACCTTGAAGTCCCTGGAGTACGATCAGCGCAAAGCGCCCATTGTGGCGGTCACAGAGAGCGCCTCTGCCGCCGCGCCCGAGGAGGCGGGGGACGCTGCCCTCCCGCCGGTGGAATCCAACGCGCAAATTCTGGAAAGCCGCAAGGAGTTGGTCGTGACGGATGCGCATACGGCCATCATGAAAACGACCTACTCCAAACGCATTCTTACTTACGCAGGCAAGATTCGGGAGTCGGAAGTAAAGATCGCCTACAATCCCGCCGGGCAGACGGCCCGATTGATTCGCGGGGTGGTCATTTCCAACACCGGCCAGCGACAGGAGATTTCGGCGGGCGAGATAAATGTGATGGATGCCGGCTGGAACGCCTCCGCCAAGAGATACACCGGCGAAAAGATTCTGGTCGCGAATTTGCCGGGCGTCGAAATCGGATCGACCATCGAAGTGTCCTTTGAGGTGACAAACACAAACATGCCGTTTATTTCCGGTTTTGAATCCTTCCAACTGCCCGAGGCGCTGGAGCGCAAATCCTTTGCGCTAACCGCCCCCGCCGGCCTGGAGATCCATCAGAGGGTCAGCGGCAGCGATGGCCTTATCAAGCAGGAGAAGTCGGATGCGGGCGGCCAACAGACTTTCCGCTGGCAGGTCGAACATGTCCAGGCGCTGCCCGCCGAGTCGCAATTGCCGCCCGAATGGGCCTACAATTCCGGGGTCGCGTATTTCATTGGCGACACGTCGTCCTACCTCAAGGAACTCAAGGACACGATGCTCAATCGTTCGGAACAACACGCCAAAGCCGCCGCCCTGGCCGTGCAGTTGGCCGGACAGGCTCACGGCAAATTGGAGACCTTGACGGCGGTGCGCGACTTCGTCACCAAGTCGATCCGTCTGGCTGGGCCTTCGTTTACCGAGTTACCCTTGCGGGAGTTGTCCGCCGCCGATACGACGCTGGCCGACGGCTACGGTCACGCCGCCGACCGGGCCATCCTTTCGCACGCCATGCTCACGGCCGCCGGATTCCAGCCCGAATTGGTGCTGGGATCGGATTTGCCGCCCATTGCCGGCATCACGAACGTCGCCCTGGCCTTTCCGTTGCCCCGCTCATTCGGGAATCCGTTGGTGCGGGTGACAGTGGACGGCGCCACTTATTACATCAACGACACCGACCAATACGCCAAATTAGGCTCGACCCCCCACGATGGGCGGTTGGGCCTGGTTCTTGCGAGCGGGGCCTTTGAAGTCATCCATGCCGCCACCGGGTGCGGGAACAAGGTGGAGACCGATTTCACGCTGGCACCCGACAACACCGGCCGGACGCGCCTGAGCGTGACCCGCCGCTACTACGGCGACAATTACAATGAAAAGAACCGCTACTTCTCCGAGTTGCCGCCGGAGGAACGGCGGCGCTACTTTCAGGAAATCGTCTCCGGCCTCGCCCAGGGCGCGCGGGCGGTGGGGGATTTAACCACGCACTTCGACACTTACCCGGGCGTGGAACAATTCACCGCGGACGTTGACAACTACAGCGTGCTGGACGGGAACTACTTTTACTTCGATCTCCCTTTCACGCCGTCGCTTTTCCCGACTGGCGCGGACCGGCGCGCGTTGCCGCTGTTCATCTCGCAAGCCAGTGACGACGTGGTGCATACGGAGATCGCATTGCCGGCCGGCTTCCGGCACGTCGTGATGGCGCCCGGCAGCGAGACGCTGGACGCGCCCGACGGCAGCGGCAAGGCGGAAATCACTTCCACCGACAGCGCGGGCACGTGGTCGTTTACGCACGAATTTGAAACCGCGCCCGCAATCATCCCACCGCCGGATTACGCCGCCCTGCTGAAGGTCGAGTCCACGCTGGGCCGCAAGAGCGGGAAGGTGCTCCTGCTAGAGAAGAATTGATGCTGGAGCCCGCGGCTCATGCAGAGGCGCAATTGGAAGCGGGTTGCAGTAATTTGTGTTGTGGGGTGTCGTGCCCTTGCCCAAGGCACGTTCCAAAATCTCGATTTCGAATCCGCCAGCCTGACTCCTGGAAGCATCGGCTCCGTTCCAATTGCAACCGCTCTGCCGGGATGGAACGGGTATGTGGGTACAACTCCAGTGTCGAGTGTTTGGCAAAATGATTTTTCGCTGGGCGCCGCAAGTATAGACATAGTCGGCCCGGCTCCGGCTTGGGGCGTCATAGAAGGCTCATATTCGGTTGATCTTCAAGCGGGTGGTGTTCCGTTTAGCCCGGAACCATCGTTTGAGACTGCATCCATCTCGCAAACCGGCTTGGTGCCAGCGGATGCGAGCTCCTTGGAATTCAAGGCCGTGGTCTCTGGCCCACCCACTGTAAGTCTGGGTGGAGACAACTTGACTCTGGTCCCATTGGGTTCTGGCCTAGCAGCTTGGGGTTCAGGATATAACTATACGCTTTATGGAGTAAATGTAGCCCCATTTGCCGGACAGGTTGAGACGTTGACAATTGCGGAGCTCTATGGCGGCAATAATTTTCTTGATTCATTCGAATTTTCGCCCGCCACGGTTCCGGAACCGAGTGTTTCGGCTCTAATCCTCGTGGGAGGGATGATATGGGGTCTCCTGGCTTGGCGGAAACGTAGTAATGCTTCCCCGTCATTTTTCAATCCGCCAAAATGACAGGACTGAAGCGCCTTTGGAACACAGGAGAATTTGCGCAAAAGTGAAATAACGTCAATGAAATCAATGGTTGCATGCGTGTGGCAAGTGATGAGGCGTGACGGCCTGACATCGCCAAAAGTGGATTTCTAAGTTCTGTGCGTCCTGGCGTTTTGGCGCTTGGGCAAGGGCGAAATTGGCTTGATGTTCCCGTTTTCAGTTCGGCCGCGCTGGCTGCGGATGACGGATGCGGTCGGAGATGGAATAACATAAGAGCGGTGCGCTTTCGCCGAGGCTTCCGCCATCGCCAAGGCTACTGCGGACGGGTCTGCGGACGAGTCGGCGGACAGGCCAGCTTTGCGGGGTGGGACGCCGAACCCAGCTTGCGTGCCTTATGATTGTGTGGGATTGTAAAAGGCGTGAGAGTTGATGTTCTTTGACAACTTGGAAACGATGGCTACCCGAAGGATTGTGACCGGGGCAATCAAACCGAATCAAACCAGATCAAGCCTGTGGGGCGGGGCAAGACAAGGCTGAAGGCTGAGGGCTGAAGCAGCCAATTACGCTGCAGCCACGGAGTCAAACCGGGTCAAACGCGGTCAAACCGAATCAAACCGCGAATGGATGCGAATAGACGCCAATGATTCAGACGACAGCCCGGTCAAACCGGATCAAACCGAATCAAACCGAATCAAACCAAATCAAACCTGTGAGAGGGAAGTACCTATGGCATATGGAGTTGCACGAGAGCGAAATGGGGTTCGGCGGGGTCAAACGCGGTCAAACCGGATCAACCGCGAATGGACGCGAATGGGCGCGAATAGACGCCAATGATTCAGACCATAGCGCGGTCAAACCCGGTCAAGCCGAATCAAACCAAATCAAACCTGTGAGAGGGAAGTAACTATGGCATATGGAGTTGCACGGGAGCGAAATGGGGTTCGGCGGGGTCAAGCGCGGTCAAACCGGTTCAACCGCGAATGGACGTGAATAGACGACAATGATTCACACGATAGCCCGGTCAAACCCGGTCAAACCGGATCAAACCGAATCACTGATTGCTGGGCTGTCCCTCCGCCTCCTTACGTCGGCGGCTACGCGGAAGGGGGCGTGGTCGAATACTGGCTTGCCGGTGGCAAAAGAGGGGGGCGAAAAACAGG
>DATKFW010000126.1:0-27990 GCA_035511075.1 Vulcanimicrobiaceae bacterium | reverse complement strand
GGGCTTCGAATCCCACTTTGGCCTTGAAGGCCGCACTGTGCCGTTTGCGTTTTGCTTTCATAGGTCTGCTCTTTATTATCTACAGCAAACCGGCGAAAATCGAAACTTACCTGTGGTCTAAAATTAGGGGTCCACCTCTAACCAAGTATCCGCAGTTCGTCGCCCGGATGAATTCTGAAGTCCGATAGAAATTGATCATCGGCAAACATACCGTCAGAAAATAGATTTATGTCCGCGTTTGGCGGTAGGGAGACCCGCATCATTGCAACGTCGGCTCGTGGATTTCGTGTCCACAAATCAACTCCATTTGCTCTTATCTGGATCTCCCAAGGAAGCTTCTTGTAACCCGTCCCTTCCTTGACTCTAAAGAAAATGGTTGCGTTGCTCGATGGCATGTCCGACAGAACGTGAGCCGCCGTTACCATTAAACATCGACCCTCGCCTGGGACGGGCGGATTGGTCAGAGTTTCGGCCATGAAGAATACCGTGCCGAGACAATTGCCTGACTGGATTTTAAACGTAGATCGCATCATGTCACAATCAACGTCCAACGAATCCGCCGGGCACGGAATCTGAGTGCAGCTTAAGCAAATGACGCTCATAACAGTCAATAATAGTAGTTTCATATTTTTGGTTGTAAAGGCTTGCGCCAAGTTGAGGATTGTTCTTATCTGTCTTCGGCAAGACGGAATCTGCAACCGCTAGTTGCGGAGACAACTATCCAGGAATTGGAGCCGGTCATGTCAGCGGCGGACTCCGCCAATTTGAAGATGGATTCGGTTGTGGCATTTCCCTCATACCAATATTCTGCGGCAGGAAGCCGATACCAGTTTGCGTCGGCTCCTTGAATTGACCGACTGAAACCGCGATTCGCCATCTCTGAATGGAGCCGCGTATAGTCGGCCTCCGAGGTCGAATGAAGTTCAATTCTTGTAATAAACATTGCCATAACAGTTATCCTTATTTTTCACCATGCTTAGATTAGACTACCGAACGGCCACCCAACCGCAGGTATTCGCTATACATGTAGTATTCGCTATGCAATATGTCAAGGGCCGTTTTTTGCGATTTTTCGGTTGACGAAACTGCGGTGGGCGCAATATACCACCGTCACCATGATTAAATGAGCGCCGTTGGAGATCGAATTCGCGAAAGACGCGGGGAACTCGGATGGACGCAGAACGAACTCGCAGAAAGGGCGAGGATCAGCAGCGGTTTTTTGTCTGATTTGGAAACAGGCAAGAGAAACGTAAGTGCAGACAACCTATTGAGCATTGCACAGGCCCTGGGCGTCACGTTGGACTTTTTGATGAAGGGCGATTCGTCGAAGCCAAAGTCAGGCGAAGTTAAAATCCCGGCGGCGCTCGTTGAATTTGCGAAGCAAGAACATTTGTCATTCCCGCACACTTTGATGCTCCTGGAAATGAGGCTTCAAATTAAGGCCCACCGGAGCAATGCACAAATGGACGATTTGGAGCAATTTGATTGGAAGCCGTTTTATGAGGCCGTGAAAACATTCTTAAAATGACCTCGCTGAGCGTCCAGCAGAAAATTGTTAGCATAGCACACGCGCTCAACCTCAAGGGTGACCCGGTTGAGGCGATTATGGAGTATTGTCGCAAGCGCGTTGGAAGAATCCTGAAGACGGCACGTTCGGTGAGGACTCCATGGGACTTGGAGCGCGCGGTCTGCGAGGAATTGAATCTTGTAATTCATGACGTTTCAAATGATGAAGAAATCGATCGGTTTATCCATCTGTACGCAATTGAAGAGAATGACCCGGCGTTTGCGGCGTTGCGCCTTGAACTAGCTGACGATGCTTGCGGCGTACTCTTCCGGCGAAAACGGTTGACGGAAAATGGCGAATATCAATATGTCGCGTTCATTGATTGTCGGGGAGCAAAAAGGCTTCGGAGATTTTTTACCCGTTGGCATGAGATCGCGCACTGTCTTACCTCCTTCCAACAGTACGAAATGCCATTTCGTCGAACGACGCTTACGGATATCGAGAAGGACCCTGTGGAAAAACTAATGGACCTGATCGCAGGCGATCTTGGATTCTTCGAGCCACTTTTTCAACCGGTGCTAAATGCAGAGGTCACTCCTGGCGAACCTCTTACCTTTGAAATTGTTGAGAGAATCCGGAGCCAGTTCTGCCCTGATGCTAGTAATCAAGCAGTCCTTGCTGCTTGTGCGAAACGCATCAACGAGCCTATCATTTTGATTGAGGCGATAGTTGGGTTAAAGAAGACAGAGCAGCGCATTATCCGCCAGTTTCCTGAGGCGGCAAGAACCATTCAACCTCAACTCCGGGTTCGTTGGTCGGTACCAAACTCCGCTGCACAAGATGTATCGTTCCAAATCCCCAGATACATGCGCGTGCCGAAAGAATCGATCATCACCAAAGTATTCTTATCAGAAGGGGATTCGAACCACTTCCCTGGCGAGGCAACCGAGTGCTTGGGATGGTGGACTTCCTCTAAAGGCGGCGCATTGCCGATCACAAGGATACTTGTACAGGCGGCTCGGTACGGAAACGGTGTCATTGCAATAATCACACGTCAGGAATGACACACCCACTGGCGTATGGTGAGTAATCTCCAGATCTCGCCGCAAAAAGCTCTTTATTCCGTGAAAAATCGTCATGGCTTCGGTTACGAGCCGGACACGTTTATTGCACGTAACCTTGGATTCATAAAGAACACTGGAATGGGTTTACCGTTAAACCATTGATTATCCCCGTCAATCACGGTTTGATTGAGCAATTATGATCATTCCATCCGTCACTTCCCGACGCCAATTCTTGAAAACGTCCGCCTTGGCGGGCGGCGCTCTCATTGCGCCAGCAATTTTACACGGCCAATCAGCCGCTCCGGGCGACGGTCCCACGCTCAAGATCGGTCTCATCGGCTGCGGCGGACGCGGCACTGGCTCGGCCAGCCAGGCGCTGAACGCGGACAAGAATGTCGTTTTGACCGCGATGGCCGATGTTTTCGAGGACAAGTTGAAGGCGAGTCTTGAGTCGCTCCGCGGCGAGGTGCCCGACAAAATCAAGGTTGCGGAGGACCATTGCTTCGTCGGATTGGACGCGTTTCAAAAGGTCATCGATAGCGGGGTGGACGTGGTCCTGCTGGCCACGCCGCCGGGATTCCGCCCGCAACATTTGAAAGCGGCCGTCGCGGCGGGAAAACATATTTTTTGCGAAAAGCCGGTGGCGACCGACGCGGCCGGACTGCGTTCGGTGCTGGAGTCCGTCGCCCAGTCGAAGCAAAAGAACCTGGCGTTGGTGGCGGGCTTCTGCTGGCGCTACAATTTGGCGGAACGCGCGCTCTTCCAGCGGATACTGGACGGACAGATCGGCAACGTGCGCGTCGTCTATGGAACGTATTACACCGGCTCGGTCAGGCCGATGCCGCCCGCCAGCCAGCGATTGGCGGGGATGGGCGACCTGGAATGGCAGTTGCGCAACTGGTATAACTTCGGCTGGCTCTCCGGCGACGGCTACGTCGAACAAGCCGTTCACGCGGTGGATTGGATGTGCTGGGCCATGCGCGACGAGGCGCCGGAAAAGGCGGTGGCGGTCGGGGGCCGGCAAATTCCGGCGGAAGGCGGAAATATATTTGACCACTTTGAGGTCAATTACGAATTCGCGGGCGGCGCGCGCGGCTTTTTGGCCAGCCGCCAGCAAGCCGGTTGCGCCAACGACAACACCGCGACCATTTTCGGGACCGAGGGCGAGGGGCGGGAAATGGGCTTTGCAGGGATGCCCTTTATCCGGGGCAAACGGGCGTGGCGCTACGCCGGGCCCCGGCCCAACATGTACCAGGTGGAACACGACGAATTGTTCGCCTCCATTCGCTCAGGCGCGCCGATCAACGACGGCGACCGCCTGGCCCGCAGCACGCTGGCGGCCATCATGGGCCGCATGGCCGCTTATACCGGACAGGAAGTTACCTGGGACATGGCCCTCAACTCGAAGGAAGAACTTGTCCCCGCGAATATCGCCTGGGACACACCGATCCCCGTTCCACCCATCGCCAGACCCGGGGAAACACAATTTATTTGATTTATGGACAACACATTGAACCGGCGCGAGTTTTTAAAATGGAGCGGTGGCGCTTTGGCGGCCGTCGCGCTATCATCCGAAGCCGTGGAAAAGAAGCGCGAGATCAAAAAGGGAATCATGTGGGGTTCCATCCCCGGAGAAATGCCGGTCGCGGAAAAATTTCGCATGATTGAGCAAGCCGGGTTCGCCGGCCTGGAAATCAACAGCGGGATGGACCGCGACGAAGTTCTCAAGGCGCGCGACGCGACGACACTTACGATCGCCAGCGTGGTGGACTCCATTCACTGGGAGAAAACTCTGGCGGACCCCGATCCCGAGGTCCGCGCCGCCGGGTTGGAAGGGCTGAAAACGGCGCTGCACGACTGCAAGGCGTATGGCGCGACGTCCGTGCTGCTGGTGCCGGCTGTGGTCAATAAGACTATTTCCTACACCCAGGCCTGGGACCTCTCTCGCCCAGAGGTGAAAAAAGCCGCCGCACTGGCGGAGGAATTGGGCGTCAAAATCGCGATTGAGAATGTTTGGAACCATTTCCTGCTCAGTCCGCTGGAGGCGGCGCGGTATATCGACGAGTTTCACAGCCCGGCTATGTGCTGGCATTTCGACGTCGGCAACTCGATCAACAACGGCTGGCCGGAGCAATGGATTGGCATTCTGGGCGGCCGCATCCACAAATTGCATATCAAGGAATTCAGCCGCAAAAAGCGCGATGAGGAGGGATTGTGGAAGGGCTTCGAGGTCGAGTATCTGGAAGGCGACAACGATTGGCCCGCGGTGATGAAAGCGCTGGACGAAACGGGATACAAGGGATGGGGCACGGCCGAACCCGCCTACTGGCCCAAGGGCGTTGATGTGCCGACCCGCCTGGGCCAGATTTCCGGCAAGCTGGATGAGATTTTTGCCCTGTAATTTTCCTGCTTTTCGCAATCCGCAATTGCTGGCACAATGGAGCCGGACGCAGAGCCATGAGCCAGTTGTTGTTATTTCCTGATCCCAGGCCGCTTGTCGAGCGATTGGGCGCCGCGTTTTTCCAACAAGCGCCGGTGGGCGCGGGTGTCTACGTCATGCGCGATGCCGCCGGAACGCCGCTCTACGTCGGAAAGGCCGGAAATTTGCGCAGACGTTTGTGCAGCTATCGCGTGGCCAATCCCGATCTCATGCCACGCCGGCATCTGCGCCTGTTGCGGGCAGTCACGCACATCGAGTTGATCGAGTGCGCGGACGAAGCGGCGGCCTCGGACAAGGAAGCCGAATTGCTGCTGGCGTGGCGGCCAAAATTCAACCGCGCCGGAACGTGGCCGGCCGCGGAGCAATTTGTTCTCTGGCGCTCGGCGGACTGCCGCCTCGATTTGGCGGTTTCCGAGTCCCGTCTGGAGGGGTGGGAAGCGCGCGGCTTGTTTGGCGGCGGCGCGGGATTTTTGCTGGCATCGGTGTCCCGCCTTCTTTGGTGCGCGTTGCGTCCGCAAATGGGCGCGGCGCATTTTCCAGCCGGCTGGCTGCGCAGCCGCTTCCGGCACACTGTCACCATCGATTGCGGGCCGGAGAGTGAATCGGCGCGCGCCGCCCTGGCGGAACTTTTTTCGGGCGAAGCGGAATTATTTTGCCAATGGGTGCAAAACCGGATCGACCCCGCCCGGCATTGCGTCTATGCCGCGGTCCTGGAATCGGACCTGGAAACGGTCGCAAAATATAACTTCAGGCCGTAATGATTGTTCTGGCGACTCTCAACGCGAAGTACATCCACGCATCCTTCGGGTTGCGGTACTTGCTGGCCAATCTGGGCCCGCTGCGCTCCTCGGCCTGCCTCCTGGAATTCGACATTCAACAACGCCCGCTCGATGTCGTCGAAGCCATCCTGGAGCGCCGGCCAAAAATCGTCGGGCTGGGCGTTTATATTTGGAACGTTTCCGAAACGACGGAAGTCGTCGCGGCCCTCAAGCGAATTCGGCCTGATGTGATCGTTATTGTTGGCGGACCGGAAGTGAGCTTTGAAGTCGAGGAACAGGAAATCGCCCGCCTGGCCGATTATGTGGTTACGGGCGAGGCGGACCTTAAATTCGCCGAGGTGTGCCGCGAAATCCTTGCCGGAACGCCTCCCCGCGAAAAAATCATCTCGGCGGAGGTTCCCGATTTGGCACAACTCACCCTGCCCTACGATCTTTACACCGAGGAAGACGTGGCCAACCGTGTCATTTATGTGGAAGCGTCGCGCGGATGTCCGTTTACCTGCGAGTTTTGCCTCTCGTCGCTGGACGTGCCGGTGCGGCAGTTTTCCCTGGCGCGATTGCTGGCGGAGTTGCAGAAGCTGCTGGATCGGCGCGTGCGCCAATTCAAATTTGTCGATCGCACGTTCAACCTCAATATCGCCACCAGCAGAGCCATCCTGGAATTTTTCCTGGAACGCCATCGCCCCGGGTTGTTCGTCCATTTTGAGATGATACCGGACCGGCTTCCGGAGGCGTTGCGCGAAGTGATCGCGAAATTTCCGCCGGGCGCCCTGCAATTCGAGGTGGGTGTTCAAACTTTCGACCCGGCAGTGTCCAAAAACATCAGCCGTCGCCAGGATAATGACCGACTGGAGGAAAACCTGCGCTATTTGCGCCACCAAACCGGAGTCCACGTCCACGCCGACCTAATCGCCGGCCTTCCCGGGGAAACGCTGGAGAGTTTCGCTGCCGGGTTTGATCGATTGCTCGCCCTTGGGCCGCAAGAAATTCAGGTGGGCATTTTGAAACGGCTGCGCGGCACGCCGATTGTCCGGCACGACCAGGGATGGCAAATGGTTTACAGCGCCGACCCGCCCTACGAAATTTTGCAGAATAAGCTCATGGATTTCGCGATGATGCAGCGTTTGCGGCGTTTTGCCCGTTATTGGGACCTCACCGGCAACAGCGGCAACTTCGTGGAAACGACACCAATGTTGTGGAACGGCAACCTTTCGCCGTTTGCGGCGTTCATGAAATGGAGCGAGTGGCTGTATGCGCGAATTGGACGGCGGCACGCCATTGCGCTGGAGCGCCTTGCCAACATGTTGTTCGAGTACTTGACGGTGGACTTGGGACTGCCCGCGACGGAAGTGGCGCAAAGCCTCTGGAGTGATTGGCAGCGTGCCGGCCGGCGTGAAAAACCGGAATTTCTCGCGGGCTACGTTTCGGATACGAGAGCAAAAACAGTCCATTCCGCGACGACCGTCCCCAGACGCCAGGCCCGGCACCTGGGTTTAATCATTAAGAATTGAGAAGGCGGGCACGGTGACAAGATGGGGCGCTTTTGGCGGAGCATTCTTTTGCTCTTCCCGTCAAATGAAGCATGACTATGACAAAAATGATACTTGCCACTTCCGCGGGACTTCTCATCGCGGCGGGGGCCGGTTCCGCCAACCCTGCACTGACCATCTACAATGAAAACTTCGCGGTCGTCCGCGACGCCATCCACTTGGATCTCAAGCCAGGCGTCAACGACATCAGTTACACCGAGGCGACGATGCACCTGGAGCCGGATTCTGTCGTGCTGCGCGATCCGACGGGCACCCACGACCTGCAAATCCTGGAACAAAATTTCCGCGCCGATCCGATTTCACAAGGGCTGCTGCTTAATTATTACGAGGGAAAAACGATCGATTTTGAGGTTTCGGGATTGGAAAATGGGCAGGCCACGAAACAAATCGTCCACGGAAAAATCGTTCGCAGCGGCTATGTGCCCCATCAGATCGCTTATCAGCAGTATGGCTGGCAATACGCGCAGGAGCAAATGGCTTACTCATCGCCCGACGCCGGCGCCGGCCAGCCCATTATCGAAGTGGACGGAAAACTGATGTTCCGGCTGCCGGGTGAACCGCTGTTTCCGTCGCTGCCCGATGACAGTATCCTGAAGCCGACTTTGAACTGGGAATTGGACTCGGCGGCCGGCGGCCCGGTTGAGGCGGAATTGAGTTACGTGACCGGCGGGATGAGCTGGCATGCCGATTACAACGTCGTCGCGCCCGAGAAGGGCGACACTCTGGACCTTGTCGGATGGGTAACGATGGACAACCAAAGCGGGAAGACGTTCCGCGCCGCGAAAATCAAATTGATGGCCGGCGATGTCAATAAGTTGCAGCCAAATGCCGTTTTCGGCGGCGCTAGAGGGGCCGCTCAGAGCGCCTTTGCCATTAATCGCACTCCCGTTTCTGAAAAAGCCTTCGATGAATATCATCTCTACACGTTGGAACGGCCCGCCACATTGCTGGATCGCGAAACCAAGCAGGTCGAATTCGTCCACGCCGCCGGAATCAAGTCCCGCGTGCTTTACGTCTATGACGGAGCCCAGATCGATAACAACCGGTATAATGGCTGGAACGTGGAGAACATCCGCAATGACCGCGACTACGGCACGCAATCCAACTCCAAGGTCTGGGTGATGCGCGAATTTGCCAACGCCGAGTCCAACCATCTGGGCATGCCGCTGCCCAAGGGCCGCGTGCGCTTTTATCGCAGCGATGCCGACGGCCAGATGGAATTTACCGGAGAAAACACCATCGACCACACGCCGCGCGACGAGATCATCCGTGTGACCACGGGGAATGCCTTCGATGTGGTCGGAGAACGCACGCGCACCAATTTCAAAGAAGACAACGGCTCTCATTGGATGGACGAGTCGTTCGAGATCAAATTGCGCAACCACAAGAAGGAGGCGGTTGAAATCCGGGTCGTTGAGCATCTTTATCGGGGGGATAATTGGGAGATCCGCGAAAAATCGGACGATTTCATAAAGACCGATTCTAGTACGGTGGACTTCCAGGTCCCAGTCGCGCCCGACGCGGAGAAAACGGTCACCTACACGGTCCACTATTCATGGTAGCACAAGAGCGTTTTAAGAAATAATGTAGCCGTTTGGAGCGAGGATTTTTGGGTTTTGGCAAGGCTTTGGCGAAGGGGCATAGCACCCGCTTTGCGGTGCATCTCATCTATTGTGCTGTCTCCCGCAGCGGCCTGTGACTGAGCCGAAACGAAGCCAAAACCCAAAAAGACCGCTTCTCAATTCCATTCAGCCAAACGGCTACAGTATTTCTTAAACCGCTCTAGGAAAATCTGAATTTGATTCCCGGCGTTTCGGGGCTTACGTTTGCGTATGAAAACAAGTGTTAGCCGCGGAATTATTTCCGATCATTTCCGGGGCGTCGGCACGGTCACGCGCGATATGGTACGCAAGCGCGCCCGCGAAATCGCCATCATCAACGGTCGTCCCCCGAATCACTGCACCCGGCAGGATTTGCTGGAGGCCCAGCGCGAGTTGACCGGCGCCCTCCCGGGGCTGGACGACGAAGAGGACACGCTCATCAACAGCGGTGCATGGGGCGAAGAGCCGGCGTCGGCCGGACACACGATGGACAGGGAGACGCCTCCGGACGAACAAACGATCGAGGAGGAATTGGTTGAGCAAGGTGTTAACGAAGCGGAACACGATCAGATGTTAGAGGCAGCCAAGAGCCGCCAAGTCCTTTGATCGGCGTGAGCTTTCGCTTCCAGGATCGCGCGGAAGCGGGCCGGATGCTGGCGGGCAACCTGGCATCCTACGCCGGACGCCCCGAAGTTGTTGTGCTTGGCCTCCCGCGAGGCGGCGTGCCCGTCGCGTACGAGGTGGCGCGGCGGCTAGGTGCTCCGCTGGATGTTTTCCTGGTGCGCAAGCTCGGCGTGCCTGGCCACGAAGAATTAGCCATGGGGGCGATTGCCAGCGGCGATGTTTGTTGGGTCAATGATGACGTCGTCAAAATGCTGGGCATCGCGCAACCGGCGATCGACGCCGCTATTGCCCGCGAACGTCGTGAGTTGGAGCGGCGCCAGTCGGCCTTCCGCGAGGGACCACCCATCGAGCTGCGCGATCGCGTGGTTATTCTAGTTGACGACGGATTGGCGACGGGCGCGACAATGCGGGCGGCCGCGCTCGCTGTCCGCGCACATCATCCGAAACGGGTTGTCGTTGCCGTGCCCGTGGCCGAGGGCGGCACGGTGAAGCAATTCGAGAGGGAAGTGGCGGAAACTGTGTGCGTGCTCACGCCGGAGAATTTCGAGGGCGTGGGGCAATGGTATAAGGATTTCACGCAGACCGGTGAGGAGGAAGCGCGCGCGCTGCTAAGTGCGGCGAAATCCCGGCTCGGCGATCACGCCCCGGTCTCCTGAAATTTTTTGCAGATTGAGAGAATGGAAACGGAGCGATGAGCCGCCGCGCGGGCGGCGCGTCACCGCTCCGTATGATTCCGGCCGGGCTGTAAGCCGAATTCTGTCTGCTCCGAACGAATCGGAGGAGAGAATCATTTGTCTGAGCAGCCTATACCCGAAACCTGCTCCGCCAGGCGGAACATGGAGCGGGCCGCCCCGGGTTTCCTATTTGGCCTTGCACCCGATGGGGTTTTCCGTGCCTTGTCGATTACTCGCCAAGCGGTAAGCTCTTACCTCACCTTTTCACCCTTACCGCGCCCTTGCGGGCGAGGCGGTTTGTTTTCTGTGGCACTATCCGTCGAAATGCCTTCGCATTCCTCCCGCGTGTATCTCCCGCAGGGGAGTTACGCGGCATCGCGCCCTCTGGTGTTCGGACTTTCCTCCCCCGGCCATTACGGCCGGAAGCGATTCTCCGCTCTTCCGGAATCAACCCAACTTTAACGCTTTGCGCCCAATTGGCAACGGCGAATCGAAGAGGTTGACGGAGGGTGTGGGACAAAATTCTTCCATTGGACCGGATTACACCTTGGAAGTATATGAGCATATAAATACAACCGATGGTTTCCGGGAGGGGCGAGCAGCACCGCGAGCGGTGCCTCTCTCGTCTGTTCTGAATCCGCGAGTCCCAAATATAATTAGCAGGGCGTCGCGGCGCTCCGCCCTCCCGAAAATTGCGGCAACGCCTTTGTGCCCGGTCCAACGGCCGCTACTGCGTCACGGCCAAATCCATGTCCGAGGTGTAATAAAGGATGCGACCGCAATTGGGACAGGTGACCAATTCCTTGGCGGCCTGACAGGAAACCACCAGTTGGACTGGAAACTTCATGTGACAACCGCCGCAGACCCCGTGCTGAATTCCAACCACCACGTTGTCTCCCTTACTGCGCAGGAGCCGTTCGTATTGGCGCAGCGCGCGCTCTTCGATCTCCGTGGTCAACTGGTCGCGATTGCTCTCCAGGCTGGAAAGTTCGGCGCGCAAATTCTGCTCGCCCGCGGAGATATCGGCCAATTTGCTTTCAGCGACCTTGCGGGATTGTTCCGCTTCGAGGGTGGCTGCGGCGGCCTGCTTTTGAAAGCCCTCGATCTGTTCCATCAACTCAAGTTGCTGGTCTTCCAGATGGGTGATGGCCTCTTTGCAAGTCTCAATCTCGTGCGCCAGAGCGCGGTATTCCTCGTTCTTCTTGGTTTGAAATTGTTGAAGCGCGTATTTTTCGATCTGTTGCTTCTTGGAATCCACTTCCAGTTCGAGTTTTTTGCGATCGCTCTCCGCCTGCTTGACCTTTAATTTCGCGGTGTCCAACCCCGCCTGGGCGTATGCGGCCCTCGATTGGAACAAATTTCGTTCCGGCTCGATGCGCGCCAACTGTTCCCTGATGCGCAAAATACGGCGATCCCTGTCTTGCAAAATGAGTAGTTTTTCGATTATGTGTTGCATTGGGCCACTTCCGTTTGGTCGTTAGCCTTAGGACGTTAACGGCCAAAGGGAGCCAAGTCAATGCGGATGCTCGAAGCAAAGGCCCTGAAGATTTTACGATTATGAATACATTTAAAACCGGCCTCCTCGGCGCGGTGGCCGCGGCCGCCGTTCTTGCAGGCGCGGGGTTGGCTGTGGCTGGGGACACCTCGCCCATCGACCTTGCCCGCCAGCTCAATGAAGCGTTCATCGAGGTTGCCGATCAGGCTTCCTCTTCCGTGGTTGTGATCAAGGTCACGGCCAAGGCCACCGACGAGGATGGCGACGACTCGGGTTCACTTTGGGACGCGTTGCCGCCGGAACTCCGGCGTTACTTCGAAGAGCACAGTGGCCACCGGCGCAACCGCCCTCACAAAGTCCAGGCCGAAGGATCGGGAATCATCGTTTCCCCGGACGGCTACATACTCACCAATAATCACGTCGTTGAAAATGCCGAAAAAATCATCGTGCGATTCAAAGACGGGCGCGAGTTCTCCGGCGAAGTCAAGGGAACCGATCCGGAATCGGACGTCGCGGTGGTGAAAATCCCCGCCAGCGGATTGTCTCCGGCCAAGCTCGGCGATTCGGACGCCACGCGGGTTGGGGAATTTGTCCTGGCCATCGGCGCTCCGTTTACGTTGAGTTACAGCGTAACCTTTGGGCACGTCAGCGCCAAGGGGCGGTCCTTTGAAGGGTCGGGCCAGAATTACGCCGACCAGGACTTCATCCAGACTGATGCCAGCATCAATCCAGGCAACAGCGGCGGCCCGCTGGTCAACTTGTACGGCGAAGTCATTGCTGTCAATACAATGATCGAGGGGATGAACACCGGTATCGGCTTCGCCATCCCTATCAACCTGGCTAAGCGGGTCATGGCGCATCTGATTGACGAGGGTAAATACACCCGTTCCTGGCTCGGCGTCCGTATTTATGACCTGCGGGATGATCCCGATTACCAGACTCTTGACAGCAAATTGACGCCCGACGTCAAAGACGGCGTCGTCGTCTGGGAAATCAGCTCCGACGGCCCCGCCGGCAAATCCGATTTGCGGCCCGGCGACGTTATTACGGCGGTGGATGACAAGGTTGTCAAGACGAGCCGCGAGCTTAAGAACGAAATCGCGGCCAAGCCGCCCGGCCACGTGACCGTTCTCAATGTCGTCCGGGCGAAGGAACATCTATTGATCAGGGTAACCGTCGCCGCGCTGCCCCCGGAACAGGAGATGGCCGCGGAGATGCACCCTTCCAACGACAAGGCCGAGGCGGTGTCGTTGGGCCTGACGGTCGAGCCGATGAGCAAGGCGTTGGCCAGCCGATATGGAATTGACGAAGTCTCCGGGGTGGTTGTCACAGAGGTCGAACAGGATTCCGCCGCGGACGAAAGCGGCCTCAAGCCCGGGGACGTGATTACCGAGATCAACCGCAAACGCATCAGCAACCCGCGCCAATTCCGCGATGCCGTCAAGTCTGCCGATGCCAAGGGCGGCATAATGGTCAACCTGATCAGCAACGGGGCAAGCCGGTTCATCGTTTTGAAGGACAACGGCAAATAGAGTCGCGAACGCGGCAATTCATTGTACATTGCGGGCGTGAAAGTCGATATCCGGTCGCAAGCACGGGAGGAGTTGGAAACCCAGTTCACGCTCTGGCAGGAGCCGGGTTATCGCGTGGCCCAGTTGCTGGATTGGCTCTACACGCGCCGCGCCTCCACTTGGGACGAAATGACCAACCTTCCCAAGACGTTGCGCGAGAATCTGCGCAACACCTACCTGCTTCAATGGCCGGAACTTGCCCGGAAACAGGGGTCGCGGGATACGACCGAGAAATTCCTGTGGCGTCTGGCCGACGGCGCCTTGATCGAAAGCGTGTTGATTCCAGCCAGCCCGGGCCTCTACGGAGAGGCCAGCGACCGGCACACGCTCTGCGTCTCCACCCAGGTCGGTTGCGCTTACGGTTGCAAATTCTGCGCCAGCGGGTTGGACGGCTGGAAGCGCAACCTGGCGGTCGAGGAAATCGTCAATCAGGTCCTGGCCATAGAACGGGCGGAAGGGAAGGCGGACGGCGGAGACGACGGCCGGCTGGTCAATAACCTGGTCATCATGGGAATGGGAGAACCGCTGGCCAATTACGACAATCTTCTCAAGGCCCTGAAAATCCTTAACGCGCCCTGGGGCGGAAAGATCGGGGCGCGGAAGATCACCGTGTCCACCAGCGGCCTGGCCCCGCAAATCCGCCGCTTGGCCGATGAACCGGCCCAGTTCCGCCTGGCTATTTCCCTTCACGGCGCGACGGACGAGACCCGCGGCAAAATCATGCCCGTCAATAAAAAGTATCCACTGAAGGAATTAACGGCCGCCTGCGAGTATTACCAGAAAAAAAAGGGCCGAATGATCACGCTGGAATACATCCTGATTGCCGGCGTCAACGACGGCCTGGACCAGACGCCGCCCCTTGCGGCGCTGGCCCGGCGACTTGGCGCCAAAGTAAACTTGATTCCATATAACAAGGTTCAGGACCTGCCGTGGGTCCGCCCCGAGGAAGCGGCGCAGGAGGCTTTCCTTGCCGCCTTGCAAAGCGAAGGGGCTTTGGCCACGTTGCGCCGTGAAAAAGGACACGACATCGACGCCGCCTGCGGCCAGCTTCGCCTGAAAACGGAGCGGGAATTGGCGGAACAGTCAGGGCCGGTATAAGTGGTGGTGCTGGCGAAGGAAAAAGTATTCGTTAAACGGCTGGTCGTCGGTAATGGCAAATTTGAGATCGGCGTTCAACTCGTTGGTAATTTGAATTTCCTTCGACAGGACGTTTTGGAGGTCGGCTGTCAAATCGCCGGTTTTGCTCCACTCCAGAATATCGCGTTTTGCCCTCTCAGGCATTGCCTCTGCCAATTGACTGGCCGATTTGCCGGCAATCGGTTCCATCGACGCCAGGATGTGTACTCCGCAATTTTCGATGCTGGCGAAACACCTCACGTAAGGGAAGCTCTCATAAATGGAGCGAAGGATAGCCTGCCTGGTGTCCCAGGGGCTGCCTGGAATCCAGGTTTCAAGGATCGCATTGGGTTTCAAATGCTTTTTGGCAAGCTCATAGAATTGACGCGAATAAAGCAGGCTCGAACCGGCCGCTTCGACCGGCGGCGGCGGGTCCACGACGAGGACATCGTATTTTTCGCCCGCCCGTTCCAGGTAACGCCGTCCGTCATCGATCACCACCCGGCCTTTTGGATTGCTCAAGACCAGCGCCGTATCCGCGTGATAAAATGCGAAGGCTTGGGCCACGCTCGGCACCAATTCGACCACCGTCGTTTCAACGTCCCAAGTAAGCGCGGAGCGGAAGGTGGTTCCCATGCCGAAACAGATGATTAACGCCGACTCAGCCTTCCCGCGATGAAAGGCCATTGGGAGATGGACCATGTACTTGGTCGCCGGCGTCAGCACGGTCATTCCAATGCCATTTACCAATAACCGCCTCCCTCCGCCGCGTCCAAAGGAATCGACCGACGCAGCGTAATCCCGCCGGATTTCCGTATTGGCTTCGCGTTGGATGAGGAGTCGGTCAAAATCGCCCGCGCCGAAGAGCGCCCAGACTAGCGCGGCAATATTGACCGGAATCAGGACCAGTCGCTGCGTGCGGGAAAGGTTCCCGGCGCAAACCCAGAATAGCGCGAACAACGGAAGCGTCAGGAGAATCAGACCGTACCGTTCCCTCATATGCGGCATCAGAACATACGACGCGAAGAGCGGCCCCAGCACGCAACCAACGATGTTGATCCCGTAAGCCTTGCCGGCCTTCGCCGGTTGACCGGCGGAGTACTGATCTATCAAGCTGGGGGTCAAATATCCCAGCACCGCGCAGAGCGGGCAGATGCTGGCCAGAATAAGGACCTTGGCGCGCCAGCTCTCCTCATACATTCCGCCGTCAAGAACCCAGACGGCCTTTACAGCCGCCGGATCAACCGCGAAAATTGGCAGAAGAGCCGTGGCAGCCAGGATGCCAATCAGCGTGGATATCGACCAGGTCGAGTTCCGCCGCAATTGATCCCGATACAGAAGCGAACCCACAAAGGTGGCTCCGAGGTACGCAAAAATAATGAATGCAAACGAATAGACCTGGGTCCTGAGCACCGGTGTCATCACCCGCGTCCACACGACTTCCATTGCCATTGCGCTAAAACCTGTCGAGAACAAAATCCACGGCGCCAGCCGCGATCCTGCCGCCCCGCTGGTCAACGCCGGCGCGGCTGGGCTGGGGAATGACTTCGTTTCGCGGCGGAGCGACTTAAATCCCAGGCCCACGCTCACGGCGGCAATGAGAACGTTCCCTGCGGCGGCAAAAACCAGCGTGTGGACAAACCCCAGCACTTCCACCAGGACAAGAACAGTCAAAATGCTGCCGCTCATCGCTCCCAGAACGTTTGCAAAATAGAGAAAGCTGAAACTTTTCGCGCTTTCCTTTTCCTGCTCCCGAACATACGCCATCATCAAAGGAAACGTCACCCCCATAAACACGCACCAGGGCAAAATGGAAACCGACAGCGCCAGAGCCGAAAGGAAAAGGTAGCGAAAGGAATCACTCTGACCGCTGGAGAGCAATAGCCGCTCTCCGATCTTGAATAATTTTGGGACCAGAACGCCCCCGCAACCGATGATCAGTTCGGCGGCGCCATAGAAAAAAATCGGCGAAAGCCCCGTGGCCCGCACCAGTCCCGCCACTCCGCGTCCGCCGGCCCAGGACCCGGCCGCAAGGCCAAGCATGAAGACCGACAGCACAACGGAAAGCACCGGCGTGATGATTCCAAAGGACGCGAATGCCAGCCGCGTCCAGACCATCTGGTAAACCAGGCTGCAAAAACCGGAAATAAAAAAGAGCAAAAAGAGAGTCCTCTGCCTAAACATCCGCCTATCTTAGGCATCCCGGCTTCCGTCCGTCAATTTCTGCCCACGGCAAACTCTCCCGCCGGCGCCTGGGTGGCGCACTTTTCGGGAGGGGCGAAGAAATTTGTCCCGCATCTTTCAGCGCCAATCTTCCAACGCATAATTGCCAGAGGCGCGTTGCGATGTTAGTGTTCGATTTTGTGATTGCGCTCGTTGACTATGGTTCCGGGAATCTGCGCAGCGTCCAAAAGGCGCTGCTCAAAGTCGGCGCGGATGTGCGCGTGGTCACGCGGCCTGACGAAATGTCGGGTGCAAACGCGGTCGTTCTCCCCGGCGTCGGCGCGTTTGACGATTGCGTCAATGCCATGCAGAGACAGGAGTTGCTCGGCGCCATCAAGGGCTTCATCACGACGGGCCGGCCGTTTCTCGGCATTTGTGTGGGCTATCAGGCCCTGTTCGAGCGGAGCGAAGAGTTCAATAGTTGCGCAGCGGGTCTGGGGATTTTTGGCGGCAAGGTGGTCCGTTTTTCCGACAAGACCGGCGTCAAAATTCCGCAAATTGGATGGAACCAACTGGACATCGTCCGGCCTGATTGCCCCATTTTTCAAAGAATCGCCCCCGGGAGCCATGTCTATTTTGTTCACAGTTTCTTTCCCAAACCGGCTGACCCCTCGCTTGCCGCGACCCAGACCACTTATGGGGAAGTCTTTGCCTCGTCAGTTTGGCGCGACAATGTGTATGCGACACAATTCCACCCGGAAAAAAGCCAGGCGGTTGGTCTGCAATTGCTGAAAAATTTTGTCGCGCTGGCCAAATAGCGCGTCACGCCCGCTTGTTCACCAACGACCGCAGCGTGGCCAGATTTTCAATGTCCTCGTGCAGGTCCTCGGACTTGAAAGTTTCCAGGCAGGCTGGGGAGTTCTTGAACCGGGCGTCGTTGACGATGTGGCGGAAGGCCCGAAGGCCGATCTTTCCCTTGCCGATGTGCTCATGGCGGTCCACGCGCGAATTGAGTTCCGTCTTGGAATCGTTGAGGTGAAAGGCGACGATCTGTTTTCTTCCGAATAGCGAATCCATTTGTTTGACAGTTTTCTCCCAGCCTTTCGGACTCCGAATGTCGTAGCCCGCCGCGAAAAGGTGGGCGGTGTCGATGCAGACGGCCAACCGTTCCGGGTATTGAGCGTGATCGTAAATGGCCGCCAAATGCTCAAACCGGTTTCCCAGGCAACTCCCCTGCCCCGCCGTGTTTTCCAAAGCGATGCGGACGCCCGAGTCCTTCGTCGCGCGGAAAACCTCATCCAAACCGGCGACGATCTGCCGCAACCCTTCCGCTTCGCCCGCCCCCAAATGGGTGCCCGGATGCAACACCAGGAACGGCAATTCAAGCGCGGCCGCAAAGGTTATTTCCTGGACGAGCGATTGGAGTGATTTGGTACGATTGGCCGACGGCCCCGCGCCAAGGTTGATGAGATAGCCCGCGTGTCCGAAAACCGCGGCAAAACCACCGCGCGCCCGTTCGCCCAGGAAGCGCTGGACGTCCTCCGGTGACTGCGGGCGTCCGAACCATTGCATATTATTCTTGACGAAAATTTGGACCGATTTCCCCGAAATCAGTTCCGCCCGTTTCAAAGCCATGCAAACACCGCCGGCCGTGGAACAATGAGCGCCGAAAATCATGCCGAAATGCTGTATGAAAAGACGGCTGGCGCAATGGGAAAAATTCAGGATTGGCGTCGCCGGGTCCAGACCGGCGCGCTGACGTCAAACCCGGAATTCCCGCGCGGATAACCTGCGAAAGATTTCCTGAATTTGCAGTTCCAAGCGCCCCCGCGGATTGTTATAGTGGGCAACGAGATCACGATATGGCAACGTCGCAATGGCAAAAGACTCTGGAAATACCCGGGCGGGTGCTCTTCTCCGAAGGCAACGGGGAATTGGCCAGGTTGGAAATCAACACCGCGTGGGGCAACGCGGAAATGTATCTCCACGGCGCGCATTTGACACATTTCCAAAAGAAGGGCGAGCCGCCGCTCCTGTTTATGAGCCAATTGAGTCGTTTCAACGACGGCACTGCGATTCGAGGCGGCATCCCCATTATCTTCCCGTGGTTTGGCGCGCGGGAGGGGGAATCGGCGCATGGCTTTGCGCGCATTCAAACCTGGGAACTGCGCGAAGTCTCCCAACTGACCACCGGTGAGGTCTCGCTCCGGCTTTCGCTGCCAACTTCCCCCTCGGCTGCCCTCTTCCCGGAATTCACGGCTGATTACCGGGTCACCGTGGGCAAGACCTTGTCCGCCAGCCTGACGGTCGCCAACAACTCGCAGGACCAGGATTTCACGTTTGAGAATTGTCTTCACAGTTATTTTCACGTTGGCGACATCGGCGCCATTTCCATCACGGGCCTGAAGGGCGTCGATTACCTGGACAAAACGGACAATTTCGCGCGCAAAACGGAGAGCGCCGGGCACGTCAAAATCTCGCGCGAGACGGATCGCATCTATCTGGACACGACGGCGCCCGTGGAGATTCACGACTCGAAGCTGGGGCGCCGCATCCGCATTGAAAAATCCGGTTCGCTTTCCACCGTGGTTTGGAATCCGTGGGAGGAAAAGTCCCAGGAGATGCCGGACTTCGGCGGCGACGAATATCTGCGGATGGTTTGCGTGGAATCGGGCAACGTTGCGGACAACCGGCTGACATTGCCCGCCGGCAAATCCAGCACGCTCCAGGTCGAATTCAGCGCCCTGCCGCTTTAGTCGCGGCTATTGCCTGCCACCAATCCTTTGCAGGGCGGGCGTGGATCAAACGCCTATTTCCACTCTACAATGAGCAGCGTCACGGCTTGGCGGGGCAGGTCAAATTTCACGGTCATGTTGCCGTTTTCCACCCGGAGACCCTCCGGTTGGCCAAGCATCGCAAGCTCCCCTGCCCTCTCCAGTTCGGAATATTGTCCGTCCGAAAGCGGACGTGGCGAACCCATCCGCAGCCACGCCCCATAGGAATTGCTGTGGTCGGCGTCTATTTCATAACGCGTCATCGTCGCGTCGCCGTTGGCCAGCGGAAGATTGTCCAGCGCGAGGTCCACCTGCGCGTCCGGGCCGGGCACATCGTCGTCGTGATAATGCCAGGCCAGAACAACAAGCCTGTTCTTGTCGAGGCTTGCGAGCGCGGAAACATCGGGGCGTCCGCGCACACCGGATTTCAGGATCGTTTGCGCGTCGAGTCCTGAACTGCTGTCCACCGCAATGCGTTCACCGCTCATTTTGCCGAACATCCGGAAGACATTGAGCACGGGCAAATCGATGCCGGCGCTGGCCAGTTGGCGGAAGCCGGCAAAGGGCGGCTGGTTTTCAAATTCAAACGCCCAGGTCAGCGCGCCCTGGAGATTGACGCCGTATTTTCCAGAAAGTTCATATTCGCGCGAGAAACTCGCCGCGGTGTAACTCGAATACATCGTGCTGTTGCGGTAGGCGTCGCGCGGTTCGCGGCACGCGGCGCAACCCTCGGGATCGGATTCGCCGATGACGATGGGCAGTTTCTTGAATTCAGGAAAGGACGCGATGACGGCGAACGCGCCGTTGATGTCCCTGAACTGGTTTGCCATGCCCATGCGGACATGGCCATTGGTGAATACCGGCGCGCCTTTCGCGTGAAACGATATGAAGTCCAGCGGCGAGCCGGTTTTGCCCGTGACGTAATTGGTGCCGCGCGCGCAATGTTCCAGAAAGTCACGCAAGAATCCTCCCCCCGCCCCGCCCGCTGTTTCCGGGCCGCCGACGCGCGCCGTCGGCAGCGCGCGCCGAACGCCGTCCACCGCGTAATCGTAAAGCTTGAAATAATCCGAACGCGACCCGTGCCAATAAAAGATATTAGGCTCGTTCCAGACTTCCCAATACCATAGTTCCACTTCCGCGCCGCCGTATTTTTCGACGCAATGCCTCGCCCATTGATACGCCAGCTCGCCCCATTTTGCGTAATCCTTCGGCGGATACGATTGTCCGGCGTCGGCGGGCGCGCGTTTGTCGATCGGCGGATTGTGCGGATAATCCTCAGGATGAGTCGTGAGCGCCTCGGGCATGAAGCCGATTTGCACATACGGTTTGATGCCGCGCTGGAGATACGTGTCGAAAATCCTGTCGTTGATCGTCCAGTCGTAAATCGGCGTGCCGTTGGCGTCTTCCTTGTAGGCGCTGGTCGAACCCCATTTCAACGCATAGGAACCGTCGCCGCTGATCAGGAGATGATGCGCGCGAAAATAAACCTGCGGCTTGCCGAGCTGGCCGAGTTCCGCCAGCAATTTTTTTCCGTCCTTCATGTAGGCGTAATTCGGTTCGTCCGCCCCAAAGAAACGCCAGATCGGAGTCAATTCTCCGATTGGCTTGGCGGCGTCCACCGTGATGGTGACGGGAAATGCGGCGTTTGTTGCCGGTTCGGCAAGGGCAATGAAGGCGGACAAAAGCGCGGCGAACATATGTTAGAGTTGGAAAAGTAAAAGCCTGCCCCTGAAGAATGTCGAGCCTTTCCCAGGCGGCCCGAACTGAAAGAAGCCGCCCTTTTAATATTGACTCTCTCTCCGTTTTTTGATAGAGATCGTGGTCGAGAAAAGGGAACTGCACAAATGAGTATTGCATCGCGTATTCATCAAGCAACTTCTGGCAGATTCTCTTGGTCAAACGACGTTTGCTTGGCGGCCATCGTCGGCTCATTGCTACTCGGGGCCTCCACTGCGGCAGCCGACGGTTGTTTTGTCTTCCATTGGAATAAGCAGAAGGACATCAACGAGCCTACCCAAAAAGCCATCATCCTGTATGACCAAGGCCAGGAAGACATGGTCTTGCAGGTCAAGTATGAAGGACCAGCCGAGGAATTCGGCTGGCTGATCCCCGTGCCCGGCTTGCCCGAAGTCAGTAATGGCTCGATGGATTGTTTCTACGAATTGAGCGAGATGACCCAGCGGCAATTTGACGGCCGTGGGTCTCGAGGCTGGGGCAGGGGCCGGAGCGCAAGCGCGGACGCCGGCGTCAACGTAATCAAGATCGAAACCGTCGGCGCTTATGAAGTGGCGGTGCTTTCCGCATCGACCGGCGAGAATCTAAAGGGATGGCTTGACGCCCACCATTTCGCATTTCCAAATGAAAAACAGAAGGTCCTGGACGGATATATCAGAAAACATTGGTACTTCGTGGCCGCTAAAATTGATCCTACGCAGGACGGATTCATCCTCAGGAATGGTCCTCCGAAAACCGAACCCGAGAGTCACGGAATTTCCCCGGTGACAAGGAAGCAGCTCTCCAACGGCGAGTTGCATCCGTTGGTACTACGCTTTCCATCGGAGAAGTGTGTTTTCCCTTTGGCGATTTCGGCCGTCAATGGCAAACCTTCCGAGGTTTCCCTTTATGTTTTGTCTTCTGAACCGTTGATCAATCGGGGAATATTCGAGGAGAGGTTCGCCGGCTACTGCCGGCGTCTGGAGGATTGGATGCAGGGAGCTGGCGAAAGGGAAAAGCAACAGGGGGAGGCTCAAAGGCACCAGGAGGACGTGCTAAAAAGGATGGCGGAGAGGCGAAACCAACGCGAAGCGGAAATTAAACGCCGTGTTCCGGCCCCTGAATTCTGGGATGATCCATCCGATCCGCGACCCAGCGAGGCCGACGTTCAACAGTTAATGAAGAAAGTCGAACCTCGCAGGATAACTCGCACAGAGTCTGAGGATTACACCGTTGTAGGAAGCAATCTGGCGCAAAGCATGGTGATTGATTCCCGGTACACTCCGGCCTGCGTCAGAGAAATGCCGCGCCTCGAAGGCAAGGCGTGGTGGCTGACCAAGCTGGTCGAAGTGTTCGAGCCGGAGAACATGCGTGATCTTGAATTCGAGCCGGCGGTTCCCATTTTCGCAGAAAAACTCGGCAAAGTTGGGGGTCAAGCACCGGCGCTTTGTTTGTCGGAGATAGGTGCGGTTCCCGCTGTGTTGTCCGCCTTGAATAGCACCAACCCCATCGAACGCCGGCAAGCCGCTTTGGCAGCGAGCGGACACAATTCGCCGTCGGGCGCAATGGAAGATGCGCGGCTGGCCGCGGCGGTGCCGGGGTTGCTGGCGGACGCGGACCCTCGAAACCGTCGCGACGGCTGTTGCGCGGCGGGGGCAAATTGGGATCCGGCCTTTGGGCCGCGTGTGGCGGAATTGTTGGGTGACAGCGATGACGAGGTCAGCAGCGCAGCAAGTCAATGCTTGTGGGGACACGTCGAGCGCTCTCTGTTTCCGGTTTACAGAAAGATGATTATGGAAGACCTCCCGGGGGCGTCAAAAGCCATCCATCTGACCTGGGAAGATTTCACGAGGGAACAACTGGTTCACTGCTTGGCCTCGACGAACCAGGATGTGGTGGAGTTCGCATTCGGTAAGTTGAGATACAAAAACCTGACGTTGAATGAGATCGAGCCACTTCTCACCAATTCGCTTGCCAGTGCCCGAATGATGGGCTTGGGGGCACTGGATCAAATCGGCAACAAGGACGCGGTCGATCGGATTTTTGCGATGCTGTACGACCCCAACGAGGGTGTGCGATGGAATGTGCGCGCCGGGCTCCGCCGACTGACTGGGCAGAAACTCGGGCCAGACCCGGCCGCATGGGAAAAATGGTGGGCGGAAAACAACAAGGACTTCACCCCGCCCATGGAGGGCTCGCAGGCGCGCTACAGATAAACGCTTAGTTTAAGTTTCGGGCGTGCCAGCCCATGGCCTCCGTTTTACTGACCGCCGTGGAATCGTCCGAAAACGCGCGAAAGCATCATCGCCATCGCCTAGCTAGTCGTGTCCTAATTTAAGGACACTACCATTTAGCTCGCCGGTTTGGCGCGGCGCCTGGCGCCTGATTTGCATCGACGCAAGAACTACGCGAAAGGAATCTGGCCGCAATTGCTCAATTGCGCCGTAGCTGCAGCAGAACCGCACTGGCATGAGGAACCAGTAAGCGCGCCGTCTGATTCTGCGCGATCACTTTCTCGGGCGGTCCGGGAGACCATGTGCCGCCAGCGGAGACTTCCGCTCCCGCGAGCGTCACATGGTCCCTGCTCTCCACTGAGGGCGCGCTAAGTCGGAAAGCCCACGCGCTCGAAAAGCCTGCGGGCAAAGTGGTTTCCACGGTGGCATCGCGCGTGAAATCCTTGTTCACCATAGAAACCCAAAGATGCCCCATATTGTCCCTTGTCGCATAGGCGGTCAGGTTAATATCAGGCTTTTCCAGGGTAAGCTTCAACATTTCCCCATTGCCGGCCATTGCAAAGGCCAGCATCCCGTAATATTCAGGCCGGACGCTGCAGCGGCCCTCGGCATCATGAACGATGGGGGAATAGTGACTGATAAAACCAAGCTGGTTGATATCGGTTTCCATGTTGACGCCATCGCAGCCGTAGGACGCCACACGGAACATATAATCCAAACACCAGAGCGCCGACCCGAATGTATCGCTCACCCCCGGCTTTCCGCCGCCCGAAAAGGAATTCACCTCGTTGATTCGGAACGCGAGACCATTGTCGCGACAAATTTGCCGCAATATTTCAAGCCTCTTGTCCCAGCCGCGGTCATGCTCGAGAAGCCGTTGGAGACTGGTTTTTGGGTCGTTAGCCCCGCCGCGATAGTAATGTTGAGTGAGCAACTTCATATCGCGAGACTCTGTGGCCGCAAAATTGGTGATCCAAGCCAGATTCCCGATCGAGTCAGGACCTGAAAACGGCGCGTTGGGAAGCACCGCCCGGATTGCCGATTTGTAATCAAGGTAGGCCGCATGATAAGCCTCATAACTTCTGGCGAACCGGCGCAGTGCTTCAACTTCGTTGCCGATCTCAAAGGATTGGAGAGTGTCGCCCAGAGTTGCATCCACCGCCGTGGCCTCGCGCACCGCCTCCTCCTTGGAGCCGGTGCCAAGATTAAGGCCCCACATGACCTTCCAGCCAGCAGCCCGCGCGAAGTCCGCCAAATCACGCAGATTCCTCTGATTGATGACCGTCACTCCCGCCTGAGTGCGCGCGGCAGCCGTCCCGTCAGGCACGTACTGGGTGTGGTCCGATATAATGCCGCCGATGCGCATCAATCCGTGCGGACTCAGGTTCCGATAAAGTTGGATCATCGTGATATTCGTCGCGCTAAAAAAATTCGATTCAGCCACGGCAGAAGTCTCGAAGCCGAGCCCTGGGAAATCCGGGGCAATCCGGCTGACAATTGTGTCCGGATCAATTTGGATCTTCGCAAAATCCGCGCTCTGGTCCTGGGCTTCCAGGCGCGCGCAGACCAACAGCGCGGCGGCGTAAACCAAGACTTTCGCAAAAGCCATTTAGGACTTCCTATCCGGGGATGCTGCCCTGCGTCCACTGGCCGTCGATGAGGCGCCACATTTTTCCATTCGGATTGTGATCACCGAGTGCGGGCGGCAGTCGATGCGGACGCACATTATCGAAACATTGAAGCATCGCGAACCGCCGCAATGACGCCGGAATTCCAACGGCGGTGAAGCCGGGATGTCCCGTCGCCGGAAAAGGGCCGCCATGGTTCATCGCCCCCGTGACCGCCACGCCCGTTGGCATCTTGTCATTCAAAAGACGCCCGACGCGGGCGCGCAGCAACGGCGCCAGTTTCGCGTAAAGCGCATCGTCCGCGCCCGATGTATCGGAATAAACGCCACCGGTTAGATTGCCTTCCAGATGATCAAGAACGGCGGAGGCCTCCCCGGCATCGCGCATGACAACGAAGAGCGAAGCGTTGCCGAACGCCTCCGTCTGCAATTTTTCCGGCGCTGCCAGAAATTGTTCCCCGCTCACGCGCAGCAGAGTGTTGGCGAAGCGATAGCCTGGCATTGGCAACGGCGAACCGCCCGTGACGAGTTCCGCGCCCGCCGCCAGAAGCGTTCGCACGCTTTCTTCAAGCGAGCGCAGCACTCCCGACGAAAGCAGCGACGTGGGCGGCGTCGCCTCGAATTCTTGGCGCACCGCGGCGACGAATAGTTCCGTCGCTTCGCCGGCAAACAACAGCACGAGGCTCGGGCATGTGCAGAATTGCCCCGAAGCCAGCAGGCAACTGCCGCAGAAGTCCTCCACCAGCTTTGCGCCGCGTTCCGCCAACGCGCCGGGGAGCATCAGCAGCGGGTTGACGCTGGAAAGTTCCATATAGCTGAGTTTGCCGGCCCGATCGGCGGCGGCTTTGAGTTTCAGTCCTGCGGCGCGGCTCCCGGTGTAAGCCAGCGCCGCGGTGCGCGCATCGGCCGCAAGCCGCTCGCCATCCGCGTGGCTCGTGCGAAAGATGAGCTGCACCGTCGCCGGCGGCAAACCCGTCTCGGTCACGGCGGCGAAAGCCTCCTCGGCCAGCAAGCGCGTCGTGCCTGGATGCGAACTGTTGGCCTTGGCGATGACCGGATTGCCGGCGGCAATCGCGGCGGCGAAGTCCCCTCCGGCGATGCTGTTGAAAGCGAGCGGAAAATTGTTCGGGCCGAAAACCCATACCGGTCCCAGCGGGGCCAGCATGGAACGAATGTTGAGCTTGGAATCAATCGTAGGCATCGCCCACGAACCGACCGCCGCCGCCGCCGCCGCCTGTCGCAATTGCCCGGTCGTGCGCGGCAGTTCGACTTGGGCCAGCCGCGGCGATTGGGGCAGCGCGGTTTCCAGATGCGCGCGATCAACGAGTTCAACGGCGCGCGTTTCGATTCGTTCAGCGAACCGCTGGAGAAACCCCGCGATGTGCTCGGGCGGCGCGGAGCGCAGTTCGATGGCAGCCTGCGCAGCGGCGCTCAGAGCCGCGTCGCAATCCGCCCACGCGCTGACGGGGAATTCGTCCGGCAACGTTTCGCCCGTGGCGGGATTTTCGGCGTGAAAGGTTCCGCCGGACTTCGCCGCGCGCCATTGGCCGGCAATCAAAACAGGATTTGTGGTCATGACATTTCGGTGTGTAGTCTTTCGGGAATGGAACCCCGATGCGCCGTGAGTGCCGCTTCGCGTTCCAATAACGTGGGATGGGAATAGTAAAAGCCGCTGTAAAATGGGTGGGGCGTGAGATTGCTAAGATTTTTCTCGTTAAGCTTCCGTAGAGCGGCGATCAACGGCTGATGCCGTTTGATCACGCTGGCGGCGAAGGCGTCAGCCTCATACTCGTAGCGTCGCGACAACAAATGGAACAGCGGAGACAGCCAGAAAGTCACCCCGCCGGCCAGCAGGCAGATCAGGAGCAAGGCGGGTACGATGTCGCCAGGAGCGAAACCGAAGCCGCTCAGGAACCATTTTCCCTTCGCCAGCACCGCGACGAGGTAAAAGACCGGCAGCGAAGCGCCAAGGGACAGGGCCATGGTTTTGGGTATGTGGCCCTTCTTGTAGTGGCCGATCTCGTGGGCCAGGACGGATTCCAATTCGTCCTGGTCCAATTGTTCCACAAGGGTGTCAAATAGAACGATTTTGCGAAACCGGCCCAGGCCGGTGAAGAAAGCGTTGGAGTGCCGGGAACGTTTGCTGCCGTCCATGACCTGGATGTCCCGGGCGCGAAAGCCGGCGCGCTCTCCCAGCGCAAGCAGGGCCTCGCGCAACCCGCCGGGCGGCAGTGTTGTGAATTTGTTGAACAGAGGCATGATCAAAACCGGCGCAACGACCATCAGGACGAGTTGGAAAACGGCCAGGCAAACCCACGCCCAGAACCACCACGACGCGCCCAGCCAGGCCGCGAGTTTCAAAATCAGGGCCACCAACGGATAGCCAAGCACCAGGGCCAGCAGCAGACCCTTCACCCGGTCCAGCCACCAGGTGCGAACGGTGGTTGTATTGAAGCCAAACCGTTCCTCCAGATGAAATTGCGCATGCCATTCAAACGGCAAATCCGTGGTTGACAACAACACTCCGACCGTCAGCAGAAAGGCCGCTCCAGCCCATACCGACGGTCCCGCCGCGTGTCGGAACAAGCGGTAAAACCAGGGGAGCACGCCGCTAAACAGGATGGCGGCCAGTATCGCGGCGCTCCAGGTCAAGTGGATCATTTCGAAGCGGCTTTGGGCCAGCGTGTAAGCCGTCGATTTGGCGTAGGTTTCGGGTGTGACCGTCCCGATGAAGGCGGCCGGAATCGCATCGGCATTGGCTCGGACATGCTGCTGATTAACCGATTCGAGCGACATTTGTGCGCCCCATTTGGCCAGGATTAATACGCCGCAGATGATGATCAAAGCTGGTGTCATCGCAGGGAATTCTATACGCCAAAGCGGTTCGGCGCATCCAAAATCCTTATTCGCAGTCGTCTTGGGCGCATCTCAGTTTTTTGCAAGGTAGTGTAAGCTTGGAGGCATGAATGCGACCTGTATTGATTCCACTTCATGTAAATCCAGTGTGGTACCCACGTCGGAACCGCTGGCAGTATTGGCGGTGCGCGCAGGGTGCGCC
>DATKFW010000125.1:0-26906 GCA_035511075.1 Vulcanimicrobiaceae bacterium | reverse complement strand
ACCACGAATTCTACGTCGAGGAAAGTTTTCCCCTCGATTGGATGTATCCCTACCTGACCCCTTTTGGCGTCATCATGAAGATCAACCGCCATCAGGTGCCGGAATTGACCCAGGATATTGTCGATAAGGACCATGCCTTCTGGAGTCAGTACTCCCGCCGCACCGTCGGCAACTGGATCACCTACGATACCACCGTCAAGGAAGTCTGCGACTGGGCCCAAAAAGTCTATCTCCGTCACGATTTCTCCGGGTTCACCGGCGACCGCAGATTCATTCGCGACGACGACGCCCAGAAGGCCTTCTCAAAATTGCGCAGCTCCATCGGCGCCAGCATTTATCAATGGCGCTCCCGCCCCCAAAATTCCAGGATCCCAGCGGAGCGCGCGCGCGTGACCAAAGAGGCCGAGTTCGCTTTCAAGCAGGCCTTCGCCTATTGCCCCTACAGCCCCGAAGCGGTCTTTCATTTCATGGACCTGCTCCTGACCCAAAATCGTATTGATGACGCCCTCGCCGTTCTCCAGACTTGCCACAAATTGGACCCCTACAACGGACAAATCACCGATTGGATCGACCAGTTGACCCGTTCCAAGGCCAACACGCCCGGTGACCAGATCAGGGCGGCATTCGGCCAGGTTCAGCGCGCCATCGAGGCCGGCCAGACCAACACAGCCTTGCAGATGCTCGATCAGTTGGTGACTTTCGCCGGATCGGACCCAAGTGCGCTGCTGGGCGCGTCCGACATGTACCTCCGCCTGGGCAGTTCCAGGAGTGTCCAACTGCTGGACCGCCTCCTCACCAACCACAACGACGATCCGGGCGTCCTGATGGAATTGGCCAATCGATACCTCCGCGTGGGCGACATGGCCAAAAGCGAGCAAGTCGTCCAACGCCTGGTGGAATCCATGCCTGACAATTCAGAACCGCTCTACAACCTCGCGCTTATCCAGTCCCATCGCGGCGAAATCGCCCCGGCAATCGCCTCGCTCCAAAAATGTCTGACGCTCAATGCCGCGGAAATCGTCAAAAACCCAAAAACAATCAACCTGCGCGAACATCTCTTCCAGGACCCCAATTTCGCGCAATTGAGGCAGACCCCTCAGTTCACCGCCGCCTTTGGAACAAAACCCTAACCCAAAAGCATGTTTCCATAACACGCCCTGAATCCTACTTGCCCTGGTTCTCTCGCTCGTCGGCCTCCAGGAATCTTCGCACGCGCAGAAGCAGATACCCAACGATCGACAGCGCGCAAGCCGCCATCCCCAGCCCGATGGCGATCTCCGGCAATTTGGATTTTGGGACAAACCGCAGCGGGTAAAGAAACGCCGCCGCCGCAGACAAGATCAAAAGCCCCTTTGCCACCCGCCGCGCCAACCGCTGTCGCGGCGTATCTGTTTCATTGAGCACGACCTTCCACACCCACAGCACCAGTGCCGCGCCGCAGACGAAAACGACTCCAGTTCGCCACGACAAAATGAAATAAAATCCGGCGGCCCTCGCGTGCAACGCCTCCAGGCTGGATGCCATCGCCCCGCATGCCAGGCTCGTTCCAAGAACCATCACCCGAAGAAGTTCGCGGTCCCCGCCGCTTTCTGGATTCACCAGTCAACATAAACCAACCCCTCCATCCTTCAAGCCAGGTCCCGAGGGAGACGGCCTAAGGAGCAACACAATAAATGAGCAGAACCGGCGCATGTAAAAATACTGCTTTTTTCATTGCGCTTGATTCTCCAGCCCTTACCTTGATGGACTAGTGAACAGCGAATACGTCAAACAAGCTTTGGTCAAGGTCGGCAACGCCAACGTCCTGGTGAACCTCATTTCCCGGCGCGTTCGGCAATTGACCTCCGGCGGCGGCAATAGCAGGCCGTTGATCGATCAACCCGGCACCCTCGGCGCCGCTGACATCTCCCTGCTCGAAATCATCGAGGGCAAAATGGGCTTCGACGCCACTCCCGAAGCAGACGAAGATCCGCAGCCAGTCTCAAAAAAACGCCGCGGACGCTGATCGCATTTCCGCCGTCGCGCGCCTCCCGCGGGATTTGCTGTTCGACTCCTGGACATGGCCGAAATCCTTCACAACTCCAAAGCCCGGCGCGATTACAACATCCTGGACACCTACGAGGCCGGAATCGTCCTGCACGGCTCCGAGGTCAAAACCCTCCGCGCAGGCAAAGCTCAGATCAGCGACGCCTTTGCGCGCGTCGAAAAGGGCGAAGTCTGGCTCTACAACGCGTATATCGACGAATACACCCCGGCCAACCGTTTCGGTCATGCCCCCAAGGCCCCGCGCAAACTCCTCCTCCACAAATCCGAAATCCGCAAACTCCTCGGACTCGCCGCGATCAAAGGTAACGCGCTTATCCCCCTCTCCTTCTATTGGAAAAACGGCAAAGTCAAAGTCGCCCTCGCCGTCGGCAAAGGCAAAGTCGAATACGACAAACGCCAGGACATCAAAGAACGCGAAGTGGACCGCGAATTAAAGCGCGCGACGATGCACCGCCTGAAACGAAAATGATCCCGCGTGGGTTCTAAACCAAGAAAGCTCCCAACCGAATGGTTCCGACTCAGGCCGACTTCGGAGCCGGGGTCTTGGTCCATTGGCGTTTGGGCGCCTTGACCACCAACCCTCCCTTGAGCGCCTTGGCCGAGACCCGGATATAGCGAACCTCCCCATTGATCAGCGCCTTGACCCTCTGCAAATTCGGCAGAAAACGCCGCTTGGTAATGGCCGTGATGTGCGTGCCGATGCCCCCCTTTTTCTTCGCCTTGCCGCTGCGCCAGATATGGCTGCCCTTGATCGGGCCAACGCCTGTGATTTCGCAATGTCGAGTCATAAGATCATTTCAAAGACGGATAAAGTGGCCCATCCAAATCGCCGCTTCAAGCCTTATTTCAACTAAAGATCAAGTTTTGGAGGGTTTTTGCTTGCAATCATGAGAGGGAAACCCTTACCCTGTGAGGTGGTATGCGCATTCTAATTCAGGATCCAGCCAGCCAGGCGTTCTTTGACGGCGCCGGCTGGGACGAAGATATTGAACGGGCAAAATCCTTTGAAAGTGTCACCCAGGCGGAAGCTATATGCCGCAAGCACAACTTCTGCAGCGCCCTCATCGTCGTCAAATTCGACGACGTCAACCAGGACGTCAGTTATCCCGTTGGCGACCGCGGCGCCCTTCTGGTTTCCAAGCCCGCCACCCAACGTATCAAGAGCCTTTACTAGAAACCGTCCTGGCCCGTTGAACCCCGTAATTCGTGACCCACAAGATTTACCGGCGCGAGAGTCTCGAGGACCTGCAAGTCCCAAGGGTGTCACCCAACCACTGCCGCACGGCAGACAGCGTGGCGCACCATAGAACGAAGCGCGGCGGAATATTCGGTTTATGATGGGATAATCTTCCATTGAATTCGCGTTAGGCCACCAGAGCCGTCCCAAACATAGATTTGTAGGGCTTGAGGCCACTTCCGATAAATGAGCGAAATCGGATGTCTCGTTGGCGAAAACTCGAAGTCGGCCATGATTTTCATGGCGGAAACATCCTGTTTGCTTGGCCTTAAGGAAATCCCCGTATGCTTGTGCCAGTCGCCAACATAATCCATGAGACCTTCGGATTCTCGATTGATTTGACCGCAGAACCTCTGCGCGTGTTCGCCATCGATAGTAACGCTGTAACGTTCCAATTTTGCTCGTGGTCCCGGCGCCCCTGCATCCGCTACAACCATCGTACCATCTTTTGAAACGTAACCGACTAACGGTCCACCGGTTTCAGTATCTCGCGCTTTGCCAGATTCGGTCCTGATGACGGCAAGGCACTTTGCCGATAAAATGGCGCGGTTAAACTCCATGCTTCGAATCGCGGCACCAGCACTCTGTGTGCGCGTTCGTTGACATTCTTTGCATTGAAAAAGACGGCTTTCCGTTTTCATCTTTACTGGACCATCGAATATAATTTTTTGCAAAATCCGCTTGCTCTCTTTGGGGCAAGAGCATTTCGACACACATCGAGGTCGCCAATCCGGCCACAATTCCGAGGTCATAGCTGGTGCCGGTGAAGGTGGGCTGGTCACACCCAGGAGCAAAAAGTTCCCCTGCCAAGTCCGGCGCTGAAGCCGGGGGCATTTTCATAATGTTGATCAAGCCAACATAAGTAGCAAGGTGTTTTTCCCGGAACCACTCCCACAATTTCACCGCTCCAGGCGCCGTTGGTTACCCATGCCGTCAATAGCCGAATTCTGAATTCGAACGAAAGCTCATTGAGAAAGCGGCTGACAGAATGGACGCCGGTCGTGTCAATCACGAGGTCTGAATCTTTGACAAGATCGTAAAAGAGTTGTTCGTTTGCAAACGGGTTAATGCCACCAACGTGAAAATTGAAACATTTGGAGTTTTCTGCGACGGCTGGATTCAATGAAATCAACCGATGGAGCAATGCGTATTCCTTGTTGAGCCCAAAGGAATCGACCCCGAGCTCGTGGCGGACGGAGTTATTGGGTTCAAAATAATCATCATCCACCAGGCGAAAACGATTCAAACCGGATGCAGCCAAATCCGCGGCGATTTTTGACCCTAGGCTGCCGCAGCCGACGAGCACCACCCTCTTTTCTTCGAGTCCTTCCAATCCTGGAATTCGTACATAGCGTTCCTGTTGAATATACGGGAATGTCCGGATCGTGTGAAATTGTCCTCGATCATTCGCGCGCGCGGTGAGCCATGTGAGTCGAGACTGCCCACCCGCCCCTGTTTCCTCCTTGAAGATCAATGCAATCCAAAAAAAATCACCTTTCTTAAACGCTCTTGCCCGGTGGAAACACTGTTTCAATACTTCAGGCAAACTTTCCTGCGATGGTGGATCCTGCAGGTAAAACCAATCGCCCCGAATCTCTTCGCCGTTGTTTTTAAAATAATCAGAAAACGGGTGGCAACAGTTGCGTTTTTCATCTCCAAATTCGGCTTCGAGAATGATTCCACGTCCGCTAGTTTGGACCTTTTTCTTTTCTCCGTGCAGAAATTTGCCGCGAAACTTTCCCGTGGTGGGTTTTAGTTCCGCGAACCCGGTGAACGTTGAGATTGGCGGCGGGACCAGAATGGCGGCCCCGGGCACATAAACTATGGCGCGCGTGAGCGGCTCCGGCGGCTCGTTCTCCCGGGTGGCGTTTCCAACTTTAAATTTCGAAATTAGTTCTTCGGCTTCCACTAGGGCGTCGGCCACCGACCGATTGGCACTCCATCTCTTTTCGTTGAAACCGAAGAGGCATAATTGCCGGGTATCGATTCGATAATGTCGCGACAACAGCTTGGTCGCAGGCGTATCGTTTATTTTCGGCGCCGAAGACGGGAATGCCTCGGGAAAGGCGACAATCAACTGCCGGCCGGGATCAACCTTGGAATACCCGTCGAATTGGATGCGGCCTTGTTCCTGTACAATCCTTTCATCCAGCGCGAATCCGCTCGCCTTGAGGATCTCGGTTTGTTTGGCAAAAAGGTCCGGGAACCGCTCAAACCACCTCGGTCGCTGCTTGTTGTCATTCATTATGCATGGCGACGATCAGGCTGCGGCGGACGATCGTGATGTCTGCGTGGGTTATCTGGATGGCGGCGATGGGCGTGTTCTACCTTTTCGCACTCCAGACACCGTTTCCTGCCTCCAGTGCCATCCAGTCGGTGCTCAGGCTTAATGCGTCTGCCATCGGGGCATGTGTCGATATCATGATAGACTTCCCAGTGGGTTGGGTGATATTCCTCCGAATTTGTATGGAATGGATTTATTTTTGTCATAAATTTTCTTGCGCCGTTGGTGCGGCATCTAAACCAGTTAATTCTTGTCTTGCCAGATGGCGTATTGTATCGTATTACGAATTCGTCATGCGGCACAGTTTTAAAAGGGTTGCCACACGGCAACCGGAACTGTCATTTGAAATATGACACATTCGTCAATAGCCGTCAATATCAATGAGTAAAATTTTTGCAGAACGTCTCCGGATGGCGCGCGACATGCGCAAGCTGAGCCAGGGAGACTTGGCCGAAAAAACCGGATTCCAGCCCTCAGCCATTTCTCACTTCGAAACCGAAGGGCGGTCACCGTCGTTCGACAACCTGAAACGGCTGGCGGATGCGCTGAACGTCACCACCGATTATCTACTAGGCCGCACCGAGCACCCGGCTCTGTCGGGGCCGGCTCTTGATAAAATGGCGCGTCACGCAGAGCATTTTACGGATGAAGACTTGCGAGCTCTGGAGAACATGGCCGAAGCGCTGGCGAAGAAGAACCGAAAAACCTGAACGCTCTCAAAAATCCGGCGACTGGACGTGGTGAAATGCGCGGAGGACTTGGTGAAAGACCTGCGGATCGAGGCGTTTCCCATTGACCCGATACGCATTGCCCAAGATCGTGGCATCACGGTGCAATCTTGGAGTCCCAGCAAAAAGGGCGTCTCGGGTTTCTTGATGAAGAACGGCGACGCTTTCGGAATCAGTTATTCGAGTTTCATCCCCAATCAAGGGTTTATCAACTTTACGGTCGGCCACGAGCTTGGGCATTACTTTCTGCCTGGACATGTAGATAAGCTGTTTGCTGGGGGCGTTAACATTCATTACTCGCAAAGCGGGTTTGTCTCAAACGATGACTGCGAAAAGGAAGCGGACCTTTTTTCGGCAACAATGTTGATGCCGGACGGTCTCTTTCGGAATGCGGCGCGCACCTCCGGCGACGGATTCCAGGCCATCGAAAAGCTCGCGGGATTGTGCGTTACCTCGATGACAGCGACGGCGATCCGCTACGCGGAGCTGTCGGAAAATCCAGTTGCTGTGATTTTGAGCGAAGCCGGTTGTGTGCAATTTTGCTGTTTGTCGGACGTTTTGCGCGAACGTCAAGGCTTGATCTGGCTGAAGCGCGGCGATTCGATTCCAAGCACCACCGTCACAGCGGATTTTCAAGAGACGCCTGAGAATGTTGCGAAGGGGGCCAAAGCCAATGGCTTCTCGACGCTTGACGACTGGTTTGAGGGAGCGCCGCCCATGGAGATGAAAGAGGACGTGTCAGGCCTCGGAAATTACGGCAAAATACTCACCGTTTTGTTTTCGGAAGAGGAAATCGAAGAAACAGATGAAGACGATTTCGCCTGGAAGCCTCGGTGGGAACGTTGACATTCCCACGCCATTATCAAAAGGTAACAGAATGAATCATAAATGACCGGTCCGGTGGTTTCTTCTGGCGTCCACGCCGGAATTCTGAATCCTCTTGTCGTGCATTTGGCTCATCTCAGGCTGCGCGACTTCCGCAATTACCGGCGTCTGGACGCCGATTTCACAGCCGGATTCCATCTCCTCCTCGGCGACAATGCTCAAGGCAAGACCAACATCCTGGAAGCCATCTATCTCATCGCCACTCTCCGCTCCTTTCGCGGCGTCGGCGGCGCCCAAATGATTCGCCACGGCCAAAAGGGATACTTCATCGGCGCCACCGTCCTCTCCCGCGCCACTCACGATATCAAAATCTACTGGTCCGCCCGCCAACGCAAATTGACCCTCGACTCCCAGCCCGTCCGGCGCCTGGGCGATTATCTGGGGACCCTGCGCGCCGTCGTCTTTTGCACCGAAGACCTCCAATTGATCAAAGGAACACCGCCATTGCGCCGCCGCTTCATGGACCTGCTCCTGACCCAAACCCACCCCGTTTACCTTCCCTTGTTGCAACGCTACACCGCCGCCCTGCGCTCCCGCAACGCGCTCCTGAAAGATCCGCGCACCGACCATGCCGCATTGGAAGGCTTCACCCGCCAACTCGTCGAAGCGGGGACACAATTAATGAAATTCCGGCAAAACCTTGCGCCGCAAGTCTTTCCACTGGCCCGGGAATCCCACGCCCGCGTGGCCGGCGGCAACGAACCGTTGGAATTGGAATACCAGCCCTCCGTGCGCGAGGACTTCGCCGTCGAACTGGCCCAAAGCCGCGGCCGCGAGAAAATCTTCCGCTCCACCGTGCTGGGCCCGCACCGCGACGACCTCCACCTGCGGCTGGCCGGCAAATCCGCCGCAAAATTCGCCAGCGAAGGTCAAAAACGCTCCATCGCCATCGCGCTAAAAATGGCCCAGGCCGAGTACCTCTCGACCATTTCCGGCACTCCCCCAGTCTTGTTGATCGACGACATCATGGGCGAGTTGGACGCCCGACGCCGGGCGGGATTCCTGCCGTTATTGAGTCGCGCCCAGCAAGCCCGGAGCCAGGTCTTCATGACTTGCACGGAAGAAAACTGGCCTCGCGAACTGGGACGCGACCTGCGACGATGGGAAGTCAAAGCCGGATCATTTGCTTCCATCGGATAAATCGTCGATATTCAGGGCTTGCAAAACCCCCTCAAATCCCTATTTTTGAATTGTTTTACGGAAGCGAGCGTAGCTCAGTCTGGTAGAGCGTCACCTTGCCAAGGTGAATGTCGAGGGTTCGAATCCCTTCGCTCGCTCCATTTGCCCCACCGCGACAGAGTGCGCCAAACCGTGACAAACCCCTTTGTTTGCAGTGGTTTTATCAATTTTCGTCCCTTCACCGTTTGCGACAGACTGCGACCCGTTTTGACCGTCCGCGCCTAAAATCTGTGCGCGTATCCGTGCGCGTGATTGTGAGTTGTCTAAGAGGCGAGGAAGCCCTTTGATTGAGTCGTAAATCGGCAGGCGAGTTTCGTCGGTGTAAACCTTCGCAGTCAGCTTAATGTCGCTGTGGCGCATCAATTTCATGGCGAAGCGCTGAGGAATATCGTTCTGCTGTAAAAACGTCGCCCAGGTATAACGTAGCGCGTGGAAATCAGCGTAACGCCCCGACTCATCCCGATACGCAATGCCATTTCGTTCCGCGTCCACCTTTAACCGTGACGCGCGAGGGATGCCATTGGGAAAGACCAGATCGCCCGATGCGAACCGAGCGGGCCGATGCGTTTTCAAAGCTTCCGCGATTTCCGGCACAAGGCACACATGCTCTTCCGTCTTGTTTTTTGCCGTTGAGGCTCGCACGGTCACAAAAGGAGCTATTGCATCAAAGTGCAAATCACCCCAGGTCAATTGACGGAGTTCCTCTTGCCGGAGCCCCGTGCGTGCCGCCGTCAAATATATGATTCCGCGCGGTCCTGACTCTTGGACGAGTTTCCGCAGTTCCGAATCTGTAAACGCACGACGGACCCGCCGACGCTGGCCTCGCTCATCCACTTTTGGAACGTGCTTCAAAGGATTGTTTTTGATTCTTCCAACGCGTTCCATCCAATTCAGAAAGGAAACCATGCCTTGCAAATAATGGTTCACCGTACGCGCAGACTCTTGCCGTTGATTGCGCCACGACGTGAACGAATCCGCCGTTACCTGGCAAGGCAGCTTCCACCCGCAATCGTCAGTCAAGCGAAGTATGCGCCCTTTGAGCAACCGCGCCCCACGCCCCCCGCGTCCACTACGTGCCCGACGCTCCAAGTCGGCAACGTAATCGGCCAGATGTTCCTTTAATGCTGTCTTAGCAGCTTGGCGCACTGCGCGGGGGTCGAGATTGCCCGCCGCCTGTTGCTGCTCTTCCTCAAAATACTGCCGCGCCAACCTTTCCGCAGCCTGTTTATCCGAGACGCCAAGTGATTTCCACCGATCTACGGGCATGTCGCCGAAACGGTAGCGCAGGTAATAACACTTCGTTTCTTGGAGATTTTCACCCTTCCGAAATCGCCGTTTTTCTACTGAGAAGATCACGACGCCCCTCCTTCCATAAGGCCCTGAATCTCACTCAGACGATACCGCACTGCGCCCAAAATCTTGACGCGCGTGAGTTTTCCCAAGCAAACAAGCCGATCAATCATTCGCACGGAGCAACCCAAGAGTGAAGCTGCTTCTTTTTTCCGCAATAGCTTCTCCCCTGTGTCCACCTTTGGCTGCACCACGTTACCTAGGGACTTCATCGCGCTCCTCCTCCGCTTCCCGTAACGCCACATCATGTTCTTCGTCGTCCGACATTCCCTTGGTGTACACTCGGTAAACGGCGTTGTAGTCGGCTTCCACTCCGTTTTCGGTCAGCCATTCGGCGATTTCCCTGAATGAAAACCCCTTCTCGTCGCGAAGGACGCTGATTGCCTCACTGTACTCGTCAAGCGCCTTACGGTTTACCTCTCTTCGTGCTGCTTCCGCCAGTACGTCGGGCGGAGGGAACTCCAATACCGTAATCGTATCTGACCCAGCAGTGCGGACGGTCCATTGCCCTTGCCCTTTTGGGCTTGCGTCAATCGCAGAACCGGCAGCAGCAGGTTGCGCGACCGTCGCCGTTTCTTTACCTCTTGTTTTCAATAGTTTTCTCTTCATGGAATGAATATGAACGAATAAATGAAAACGAGCAAGCGAAAACCTCGCAACAATCGAAAAAATATTTTGTGACACATTTAACCATTCCGAACACTTGGGCCGATTTATGCTGTGTATTTCCCCGCTGCGCGTTCCCGTGTTGGCATCCGGCTTGCGCCAAACCGGAAGGCCAAGCCACATGCCAACACGCGAACGCTCCGACCCGACAAGTGCCTGGTCGTGAAGTCGCTGGATTCCAGCTTGCGCCCTGTTTGCCCTTCGCAACATGGAATCCACCGCCATCACCACCAGGAAGTCCAAGCCAGGGAGGGAAGGCCGCTTTTAGGGTGCCAATTATGGCTGTCCGCTGTCGCGGAAGGAGAAAAATCAGCCTGTGCTTTTACTCGCTCTCCGCCGCCGCGAGGGGCGGCAATCCTCTTTCCTTTTTAGAGGCGCAAAATCAGGTGCTGCTTGATAAAAAGGCGCTTGCGTGCGGAACGGCGAGATGTAGCTTGAAATGTGTATATGACGACACCGCCAGCGCCAGAGAGAAAAGACCTGCCAATAACAGGAAAGTTTTACGAATTCCCGCTGGTTGTTAATGGCGTGGAATACCCGCCTGTGGGCGTTATGGTCGGCAGGCTATTGACTGACGACGAGCATCGTCTGATTCAAAGGCTTTTATCAGAACTGCTTCCCCAAAAGCACGGCGCAGCCATTGGGCCATTTCATTTGAAGGGCGTAGATCTTGCAGAGGAGCTATGGGCGGTGGAATTGAGCGTAAATCCAGAATCTGACCTTGAAATATTCCAGGAATTTCTCCGGCGGCAATTTCCAGAAGCTCCCCGTGCCGAGGTGTCGAGCCAATAAACTTCGGTCGCTCCCTTTTGCTGCAATCGCCGATGTGCGCCACGCTCGTTTGCTGCGGATATTAAATCGCCTTGCTACTTGACGCGGCGGTAGCGCGGAACCAGGTTTCAGGCATGGAAATTGTAGAATTGCAGATATCGATGCATGTCACGAATGAGCGGTGGTTCGCGGTCGTTGATTTGACGGGAACCGAAGGCGCAAACACCACTCAGCCGTTCGCGCTTATTGCTGCGATGCAGGCAAAGGTCGTAGGATTTTGGCAAGCTCCGCTGGTATTAGCCAAGCGCGGCCTCGGAGGACGATGGGCTTTTGAAGGAGACGACGTGTATAAGCGTTGGGTGCAAGACCACCAGGCGGACTTAGCCTTCCATCCAGTAAAGTTTCCTGTGCTATCGCCCTGAACTGGCGCGGTGCAACCCAAGTGCCGGGCATAGCAATCCGATTTAGCATCGCCAAAATCAGTGTTGACGGAACCGCACGGCAGGGCTTGAATCGTCGCAGACGAACGAATCAACACATGAAACCACCTCTCCTTTCTGGCGCGGCAATTTACGCTTTTTTATCACTGCTCGTTTCACGAGCGCAAGCCCAACCGGGTTCACTCGACATCACATTTAATCCAGGTTCGGGACCAAGTGGCGGCGGCGGAGTTCGTTGTATGGCTGTCGAAACCAACGGCCAAATCGTCATTGGCGGCGGATTTACGTCGTTCAATGGAACACAGTGCTCGTATGTCGCCCGCCTTAATTCCGACGGAAGTTTGGACAGCACCTTTAATCCAGGCGTCGGCCCGAACGGCGCGGTGATTGCCGTAGCCGTCGAACCGGCCGGCGAAATACTCATTGGAGGACAATTCTCGTCCGTAAATGGCGTGCCTTGGGACCAGCCCGCCCTCCTCCGCGCTGATGGAAGTTTGGATACCGGTTTCGACACGAGTTTCACCGATGGGGCAGGCGTCAACCCCGACTACAACACACCGATAGAGTGGATGGCCTTACAGGCTGATGGGAAAATCCTAATTAGCGGCGCGTTCACCGTCGTTAGTGGCACGAATTACAACGGCATTGCAAGGCTCGATACGAATGCCAGTCTGGATGTCACTTTTAACCCAGGCACTGCCGCGCAAAATGGCAGCATTAAGGCGATTGGTTTGCAATCCACTGGGGACATAATTGTTGGCGGAAACTTTACGGCATTTAATGGCGTCCAATGCAATTATGTCGCTCGCTTGACTCCTGACGGCAATGTGGATACAGCGTTCAATGCAGGGCTTCAAGACGGGAGCGTTGTCGCCTTGGCTGTGACGCCGCAAGACCAAATCATAATCTGCGGCACATTCACGAGCATTAACGGCTATTCACGCAACGGCATCGCTCGACTGAACGCAGACGGCAGTCTTGATGCCACATTTAACCCAGGTCTTGGAGTCGGCGGTTCCGTGTCCGGCATTTATGCGCAAAGCGATGGCAGGGTGGTAATTGAAGGAACATTCAGCCAATTCAACGCCACGCCCTGTGCGGGTCTGGCGCGGCTTAATACAAATGGAACTTTGGATGTTAGTTTCAACGTTGGCACTGGGCCTACCTACCTAGGCGCAATTATCTGCATGGCAGGTCAGCCGGATGGAAAAACACTCATCGCCGGTAGTTTTACATCCTTCAACGGCACCACCGTCAACGGGATTGCCCGGCTGAACGGGGACGGGGCAATTCCGGCAGCGCCAATTCTCTTAAATCCTCAGCTTTATTTTGGAATGAATCTTTCTGGCACGGTGAGCAACACCTATCTCATCGAATGGACAACCAATCTGAACACGCCCTCATTGTGGACGCCACTATTTGACGTGACGTTGCAAAACAACTCGCAGTTTGTTGTCGATTCTAATTCGCCAGCGGGTAACCGTTTTTACAGAGCGGTTCAGATCGCGCCATGACACATTGGAACGGCGATTACATAGTTCAACGCGATGTACACTGAAATCTTCAAGTCACTTGCGGATTGTTCGCTCGCCATATTCGCACTCCTTGTCGCGATCTCAACACTGCATAAGCCGCTTGGTATCTGGCTTAAGAAATGTGCAGCGACGATGACCGCTAAGCCTGAAATAAAGTGGGCGGTCTGTATCTCAGTATCGTTTTTATGCCTGGCCTACATCGCAGCGGCTATTTATTTACCAATTCAAGCCCACGAGAAGAATTCGCCAAGGCACGCCCTCAAGGTAGAAACTCGAATGGATGTGGAGCAACTTTCGGCTCAATTCCGTGACCGCGCTGATTACTTCAGGCAGCACAAAACAGACGACCCGCAAAACCCGTGGGCATATCTCGGCGAAAAGGTTTCACCCGTGGTAAACAAGCTTTCCAAGCTGAAATTACCCACGAAGAAGCTCATGTGGCTCTGCGATCAAGTTGACGTTTTAAAGCCGCAAGGCAGAGACGTGAATTATGATGCCATTGCCGACGAACTTGACGCGCTCGCACTTCAGCTTCCGAAGGAATGAATGGCGCATTTTCGCTTTGGACGGTCTTGGTCGGAATATTTAGGGTGTTAAACGAGGCTAATTTTCGGCTGAAAGCGCGAAGTTCCTTGCGTGTTGTGGGTGGCGGTGGCTCAACAGTTTCACGTCCCACCACGAACCCTCTTTGGTGACATACTTCGCGCAGTAGTCTGCCACGTCATCACGACTGTTCACTGGTTCAATGCGGTTCCGACCGTATCGCTCAAACCAAATGCGCCATATCTCGCGACGTGACTTGTTCTTGCAGTCACACCAAAGTGCATGAACGTGAAAACCATCACGGCAGGGATTTTGTTCCAGCGCGTAGAAATACGACACGCCCCACATTTCCCGTTTCATGAACTTCTCATAACACCGTTGCGCCGACCAAATGGATGCTTCCCAGGCAAACGTCATGTGTGAAATGACCTGCCACGGAGCCAGCGAATGCACCCAATCACCCATCTCTACGTTCAACTGCGCCACTCTCAGCCGCATCTCCGGTTCAAGATTCCTTGCATTGTTCATATTTACTCCTGCGTTGATTATTTCTGTACACACCTCTCGGACAAGGATGGGGCAGTGGCCGGGCGCACCCGCTAAAGCGGGTGCATCCCGGCCCCTTGCCCTTCTCCCACGAGGCCGCCATGTGTGGCCGCGTTACCACTTACTCCAAGGGCAGCGTTGAAACCGCCCGAATCATGACGCCGTTCTTGGCGTCAAACGTGTTCGGTTCCATTAAGTCGAATTCGATCACCAGCTTTTGCCCGTCCTTGTACGTGCATGGGCACTGCGAACTGGCTTGTTCGACCGTCTGGACGCTGCGAGGGCACCACGCTTGGACCGTGGGTGCCTTCCCGTCGGCGCATTGAACTTCGTAAAGGTTCACAATGCCGACGACCTTTTTTGCCTTGTTCTGAACTTCTTTGTAGCGATGCGCCACAAATTTGGCGATGGCCACACGGCGGCCCGCCAAGAACTGATTAACTGCTTCTGCTTGTTTCATGTTTCTCCATTTGGCTTAACTGCGCGACAGGTGACGCCACAACCTTCGCCGTTGAGGTTTACAACGATCAGTCCTTCGATTTTTCCATCCACGCCGGACGAGCGGGCAGAGTGGCCGGTGAGTTGCGCAATAGACTGGCCAAATCCGATGCGAAAATAATTGAGATGCCCCTTTAGCCCTGGATTGGTTTTTTTGGAATGACGGGCTGGCCCCTTTACCCGTGGATGCAAGGGCTGATTGTTTGGCAGTTGGGTGGTTAAATGGAAAAGCTGACCCTTGCGACCGATGCCCGCTATCGTGTAGATTGCTTCCATGAATCGAATTCAGGTCAGCCCCGAAATCCATTTTGGGAAACCGTGTGTTGCAGGGACGCGCATTCCCGTGCAGGCAGTTCTCGAATTGGTCCGCGAAGCAATTCCGTTTGAAACCATTATTCGGGATTATTATCCCGATCTCACAGTGGAAGACATTCAGGCGTGCCTCCAATACGCCATTGATGTCGTTCAAACGGAGGATATTCATGTGGGCGTGCCCTCGTGAGATTTTTGCTCGACCAGGACGTTTACGCGGTCACATGCCGCCTGCTTCGCGGTCTTGGTCACGATGTCGTCACGGCTGCGGATCTGAATCTCTCTCGTTCCCCGGACACGGGCCTGCTGATGCGAGCCGCCGAGGAAAAGCGGTTGTTCGTCACACGCGATAAAGATTTTGGCGGGTTGGTATTCGTCGAGCGTTTGAGCAAAGGCGTGCTTTTCCTGCGAATCGCTCCCGAAACCCTGGCGGCGACGCACGAGGAATTGAAAAGGGTTCTCAGCACTTATTCGGAGGATGAACTGGCGGCAGCGTTCGTCGTTGTGGAACCCGGTAGGCACCGCTTTCGGACGCTGAGATAAAGTAGTCTGGTTCACCAGCCCCCCTTTTCGTTTGACCCGACAATGGCTAGAATCGCCGCTTTGAATGCGACAGGAAGGGCTGGCCATGAATTGACTACGTGCGCCAGATCGCGCCCATCTTCGCCCTGAATCTGTGCGCGTATTTGTGTATAGGCCGCATTGGCATGTTCCGCAACATATTGGTTTTCAGTATGTTGCAGATTTGATGCGAAGGGTTCGAATCCCTTCGCTCGCTCCATTTTATGTAACAATAGCTTTGGACGGGAGGTGTTCCATTTCCGGGGTCAAAAACACGAATAAACAACCACGAGGGGATATGTTGTAGCTGCAGCAACGTGGCCAGGTTGCGGCGCCTTTTTTGAGACGGGCTTGGAAGGCGTGCCGGTAATAAGACTGCCACGTTTGCGGTCTGACTTCAAGACGCCGTGGGCAGATTACCGCCATTGCCATTCTTGCCACGGCAAAATAGTGTGTTGGGGATGTCATCCGTTGCCATCCAGACCGCCTGCCAGTGGATGCGCACCGGCGACAAGATTTTTCGCACGATGCTGTCGGCCATTGACGCAGCGCGGTCATCCGTGTGCCTGGAAGTTTACACGTTCGCGCCAGGACAACTCGGCGAATGGTTTCGTGAGGCGCTCGTCCGCGCGCAAAGGCGCGGCGCGCAGGTGCGAGTGCTCATTGACGACTTTGGTTCGATGGAGCTGCCGGGCGATTTTTGGCAGCCATTGCTGGCTGTCGGCGGCGAGGCTCGACGGTTCAATCCGGTCACAGTAATGCGGTTCTCTTTTCGTGATCATCGCAAGCTGCTGGTTTGCGATGGACGGGTGGCATTTGTGGGTGGGTTCAATATCGCTCCAGAGTATGTGGGCGACGGCGTTCACTCGGGCTGGCGCGATCTGGGCCTGATGCTTGAAGGCCCCCTGGCAGCACAACTGGCGTCTTCTTTCGAAGGAATGTTCGCGCGCGCGGAATTCCGCCACAAGCGTTTAACACGCCTTCGGCGGTTTGACGTGAGCAAGTCCGCAGTCTGGCCGCCCGAACAGGTCTTTTTCAGTGAGCCCGGCCGGGGACGAAATCCGATCAAGCTTGCGTTGCACGGCGACATGGCACACGCGCGTGATGTTCGGATCATCGTTGGCTACTTTCTGCCGACCTGGCGTTTGCGGCGCGATCTGGCGCGAATCGTACGACTGGGAGGGCGCGTCCAATTGATTCTCGCGGGAAAATCCGATGTGTGGTTGTCGCAACTGGCGGCGCAAAGTCTGTATCGCCAGTTCATGAGGAGCGGCGTGGAAATCTATGAATATCGGCCGCAGATTCTCCACGCCAAGCTGATCGTCGTGGACGATGTGGTCTACGTGGGCTCCTCGAACCTGGACCAGCGCAGCCTGCGAATCAATTACGAGTTGATGATTCGGTTTGAGAACCGGGAGATGGCCGATCAGGCGCGCGGAATTTTTGCCGCAGACTTGAAGCAATGCCTGCCCATCAAAGCGGAGGAATGGCGCAAGTCGCGCACTCTCTGGCAGCGGCTCAAGATGCGCGCAGCTTACTGGCTGCTGGTGCGGATTGATCCCATTTTGGCTCGGAGGCAATGGCGAGGATTGCCGGATTGATGGATTTCCGCGCCTAAATCCGCGTCAAATTCGAGGGCTTGTGTCCTGCCCGCGGAAAATTAATTACCCTCTTCCCTACCACCACAAATACTGGATGTCGGGCGGCGGACTTTGGACCCAATTAACGATCTGGTCCGGGAAATGGTAAAATTCGACATGGCCATCAGCGAATAGCATGTTCTGCCGTCGCTGGCCCTTGTAATTGTGCCACCAGGACTCAGGATCATTGACGTTATAGCCATTATTCTCCCATTCCCAGTCGCCCTGGATGATCTTGTTGGCCGCACTGACCGCCACGGCCTGCGCTTTGATGGGCACGGCTCCATTTGCGAAAAACGGATCGGAATCGGCTGTCACATGCTCCGTTCGCCACGAATCCACATCATGTTGCGTCACATAACTGTTGCCATAGCCGGTGAAGCAGTTTTTGGCCCCGTAGTTTGCATCGCCCGCGTCGGAGGGACACTGCCACGTCAAGACTGCCGGAACATATTGATTGAGAGGTCGGCTGGCGTAATCCACTGCCACGCCAAAAGATTCAGCCACGCTGGCCTCGAGCGCATAATTTCCCTGCTGGCCGCCCGCCGCTCCCCAGCCCCTTATGACCGGATAGGTTTGATTGTTATCATTGACATACATCATCCATCCCAAGCCAATCTGATGCTGGTTGCTGGCGCATTTGGTTTGCTGGCCCTTCCTCTTCGCGTTGGCCAATACGGGTAGCAAAATGGCCGCCAGGATGGCGATGATGGCGATCACGACCAGCAACTCGAGTAGCGTGAAGCCCCAGCCGGATTCCCCGGACTCGGCAACCCACCCTCGCTTGAGGCTGCGCCCGTATATTCGTGCGGAGATCATCATATCGCCGTTTCAGGATGGCTCATATTCTTCCCGAAAAAAATAATAATCCTCCAGCGGTGCCGGAGAATCAAGACTTGCACTTCCGCTCACGTCGGCGCTCGCCAGGAAGCTGATCAAATCCCCAGTCCAACCCGGTCAAACTGTGCTGGCAAAATGCATCGCTTCCTTGACTCAGCGGCCATTTTGAGGAAAGTATGCTGGCTTTGACAGCAGATTTTAGCTTTGTTCCGCGTGTAAAGAAGGTTTTTTGGCTTTTGGTTATTGTTCCGATGGTGGCGCCGGCCGCTGAAGATGATTTTAAGGTCAATGCCTTCAATCTGGACGGGCAGATATCCTGGACCAACGCTTTCACCAGCGGGGTTTGCACTGTGGAATCTGCCTCCCGCCTCAGCGGCCGCACGGTATGGGTTCCAGAGCAGAACTATTTCACCACCAATTCTGCCGGCGCGGCCGGTATCGCGCTCCCTCCCGGCACTAACTTTTTCCGACTCCGGGCGGTGGAAATCTTTACCAACAAGCCACAGGCTTTCACGAATCTGGTGCAGTCTTACGGTCTCTTGCACACGATCGCTGGCAGCGGCGCCGACGCCGGAGTCAGCGGGGTAAACTACTGGAAATCGAGTTTTGAGGGCGGCTACGCCACCAATGCCGCGCTTTCGCGCCCGCACTTTGCGATGGCCGATAATGGCGGCAATGTTTTTATTGTGGACAAAGACAGCGATTCCGTCTTAAGAGTCACCACCGATGACCGCATCCATACTGTCGCCGGGACGCACACCGCGGGCAATGGACCGGATAGCTCCACCATTGCCACCAATGTCGCGATGAATCTGCCCAATGGATTGTGGGTGCGCGAGGACGGGACTGTTTATGTCCTTGACACGGGCAACGGCAAAGTGCGCCGTCTGGGCACCAACGGCATGATGACGACCTTGTTTACAGACAGCGGCGGCATCAACGGCGGACGGGGATTGTGGGTCAGGAACGACGAATCGCTCGTTTATTTTTCTTCAGGAAGCAATTTGAAACAGTGGACGCCAAGTGGAGGCACCTCGAAGCTCAACAAACAATTCAGCGACCTGGGCAACATCATCCTCATCGGGACCAATATCGTCGCCACCGACCTGGGTGATAATACCGTCTGGCTCGTGACTACGAACAAAGGCACCCGCACGCACTTGTTTGGCAATGGGGGAACCGGACTGGTCGTCAATGACACACTCGCAGCCACCAACAACCTTGACGAAGTCCGCGGCGTTTGGCAGCCGCCTATCGGCGGCTACTTCCTGGCTACGGATGCCGGCGCCCAATTTCTCTATGTGGACATAACGGGCGTGATCCATATCCTGGTCAATGGTCACGGCGACGTACACGCGGGCGACGGCCAATGGTTCTATACACCCGGCTATAAGTTCGGTCAATTACGCTCCGTCTCGATGGATAATCAAGGCAACCTGCTCATTGTGGAAAACGATCTTGGTTACGTCCGACGAATCGACTTCAAACGTTTGTCCCCATGATGTGGCGTCGTGGCACAACTTCAACGACGGCATCAAAAACCCGTTTGCCGCCGCGAAACATCGGACCGCGGAGCCGGCCTTTGTTGGCCCGCGCGGTTCTGGCTTCGATTATGGTTGATTGCAAGCCCGATTCGCTGACACACTCGCTGCCATCAGGTGAATTCTTAACATGAAGGAGATGACCCCAAGCGCCCCGACCCCCATTCCGATTCCCTGGAGCCAACGCTGGCGCGATGTTCGCGTGCGCTACGTCCCGGCGCTCATATTTGTCGCCATCCTGTTTTTTCTGGTGCTGTTGTGGAAGAATTATGCCTCGGCCCCGACGCTGGTGGGCCAGGCCGAGGTGGTGCCGGCCAATATCAGTTCTTACAAGCCTGGCATGCTGGCGCAATTGTACGTCAATCGATTTCAAAAGGTCAAAGCCGGCGACGCGATTGGCCAGGTGCTTGTGACGGACCCGAAAATCCTGGCCTCCTCGCTCGCCGTGATCGAGGCGGAGATCGAGGAGATTCGCGCCAGCCAGACGCCGGTTGCGGCCGAACAGCGCCTGGCAATGGAGTACAGCGAGGTGCGCCTGCACTGGATGGCCCAACGCGCCGAACTAGGAGTCGCCAAGGCCGACCTGCTGGTCGCCGAGGCGGACTTCCGTCGCACTGAGGAGTTATTCAAAGACAAGATTGTTTCCGAGCGCGCCTTCGATCTGGCCAAAGCCAAGCAGGATAGTTTGCGCAACAAGGTCGATGAGTTGGCCCTGTCGGTGGAGGACCAGGGCCAAAGGGTCGAATTGCTGCAACCCACCAACACAATCGCGATATCCACCGTGACGGCTGACCCTTTGCGGGCCGCAATTGCGGTTGAGGAATCCAAACTACGTTTGACGGAGGCGGAACTCAACCCGATCACTTTGCGCGCCTCCGTCGATGGCATGGTTGATGTCATTTATCATCGCGTGGGCGAGGCGGTGACGGAAGGAGAGCCAATTGTGGGCATAGCCCCCTTCTACGCCGTCCGGATCATTGGCTATCTTCGTCCGCCGATTGTCGAAGAGCCCAAACTGGGGGGGCGCGTCGAGGTCCACACCCGCGGCCCGCGCCGGCAAGTCGGGGCCGCCCAAATTATGGAGGTGGGAGCCCAGTTCGAGCCGCTTCCGCCGGCGTTGCAGATGCCGGTTAAACTTGCCAATAGCGAATTGGGGCTGCCGCTGTGCATCAGTGTGCCGTCAAGTCTTCAGATCCGGCCAGGTGAATTGGTTGATTTGACGCTGCTTCCAAAAACAGACGCCGCTCGATAAAACCGTCGAGTCTGACCCATGAAAACGACACCCTATTTGATCTGCAGCGTGAGGTGATTCTTTTCCAGGATCGATCCCTCCGCAAAGGCCAGTTGCGCGAGCACCTTGTTGTAATCAACCTCGGCCCGGATTTCCGCTGTTCGGGCGGCCGTGAGGATTTCCTGATATTGGAGCACTTCGAAACTGGTGGAAATTCCGGCCTGGAATTTCTTTGTCTCGGAGTTCAGCGCCTCCTCCGCATAGATTCGCGCCTGATGCGTTGAACCGACCTGGCTGAAGTTGGAGTCGACGCGATTGACCAAGTCGGCCACTTGCAATAGCACATCTTGCTCCGCTTTCTGAAGTTGCAGTTCGGCAATCTTTTTGGACGCCTTGCTGGCCCGGTAACTGCCCCGCTCGGCAATGTTGTCCAAGGGGAAACTAACCACCACTCCATAAGAGTACTCCGGGTTTTGGAAGCCAAACGCTGTGCGGAAACCGAAGATGTCGCTGAGGAGCGGACTGGAGTCGGTCGGGTTGCTTGTGCCGCCGTAACCGCCGATCATGTCGAGGGTGGGAAAGAGCTGGTTGAGCCGGAACTTTACCATCACGCCGGCTTTCTTCACGGCCAGCCGCGCCTCGATAAGATCGGGCCGGTTGGTGAGCGCGCATTGGAAGCTGAGCAAACGCTTGACCTCGACCGGTACGGCTTGCAGCGGGTCCGTGGGTTCCAAATCCACTTCGGCCCACTCTTTATAATCATCCGTCAGAAGACCGATCAGCGTGTTCTGGCGGGTGGCGAAAATCTGGCGCGCCGCGGCCAGCGCGGTGACGGTATTTTGGAATTGGGTTTGGGCCTGCGCGTCGTCCAGGGGCGGCAACTCTCCGATCTGGACGCGGTGCTGTGTTTCGACGACAGATTCGCGCCGAAATTCCAACGCTTTTTCCTCCACTCGGATTTCCTCCCGGGCTTCGACCAGGTCCTGGTAGGCCAGCTCCACAGCCAGCAAAGTGGTCATGATTTCAAAGCGCAAGGCTTGCTCGGAAATCTTCAAGTCGGTGCGTCGCGTCAGGATCACCTCGGAGTTGGAGTCGATCCAGAAGTCCTTCAAGAGGTGCTGCCGCATTGTCAGGCCGCCTCCGGCGTTGTAATTGTTGGTTCTACGAATTCCGTCGGGGAAAAATGCGGCATCCGCGGGATCCGTCGTGAAGTCTGTGGTGGCTTCGTTCTTGTGGACGAAGCCGCCGAGGTCGTAACTGAAACCGAACGGCGCCAGACCGCTCAAATGGGAGCCAAGCTTCTCCGTGGTGATATCGGCCGGGAAATAAGGGTTAAACTTTTGCGGATCAAAGTTACCCAGCGCCGACTCATAAGCGTGCGAAGCTTCAAACGAGTAGATCGGGGAGTAGACTCCGTAGGCGCTGCTGAGCGAGTCGTTGGCGATCGCGAAGGTCAGGTGCTGGATCTGCAGGTTAAGGTTGTGGCTTAGCGCCAGATCAAGGCAGTTCCGCAGGGAAAGGGACCACGTGCTGGCCGGCGCAGATGTCGTCTGGGAGAAAGCGGAAATGTTGGCGCAGATAGCCAGGGCCAACAAAGTCTGAACGCGCATATCCATCGAATCATGCGCGGCTCAGAGGCACCGGTCAATTCTCTTTGAAGCTTTGCACGGCGCGAATCCACTGCATCGAGCGGTGTAGCGCGGGTGAAAACCGCTGGAAACCTTGACTTTTGCGCCGACTCACGCAGAATGGGATACCATGAGTTGTCTATCTGAGCAAACGCGAAGCTATGACTGCGGCCGGTGGTTTTGCGCCTTTGGACCGCTCTCCCACAGCAACGCTAACTGGCATGAATGAGCTGAGCTTCGGGAGCTTGGGGGAAACTTGGATTCATCTGGTCCAGAAGACCGTGAAGACCGGGACGGCCTTGAACGATGAAGGCCTCGAGCTCATGGAAGTGCGGGTCGTTTTTCCCGCGCGGGCTGAGGCAGATGAAATGATCCGTCAGTTTGGGGACAGTCGGATGATTGCCGAGATGGAGAAGGTTTTTTTCGCGGACCGTGCCAATGACCTTGGGCACTCTTACGCGAACCTCATGCGAGGCCCAGGCGGTCGGCATGATCTCCAGGACGTTATTTCACTGTTGCGCGCAGAACCTGCCAGCAAACGGGCAGTGCTGACGCTTTGCGGTCTGGGCGACGGAAAGGTTCCGTGTGTCAATGTCATCCAATTCCTGGTTCGCGCCGGCGTCCTTCGGACCATTTACTTCGCCCGCGGCCAGGATGCCTTCAAGAAATTTTACGCCGATGCGCTTTGCATAGCAAAAATGGCGCGGCTGATCGCGGCGGGGTTGGGTCTGCCGGCCGACATCGTTTCGGGATTTATCGGCTCGAGCCACGTTTATCACGCGGACCGGTCGGCGATCGACGAATTTCTTGCTCGAGGAAATCAGTTCTTGCTGAACAGCAAATCAAAGAGCACCCACTTATGCGAATCCTGTTCGTAGCCCCACGGTCATACAATCCCAAGCAGATGTACCGCGAATACCCGCTGGGCATCGGATTCCTCGGAACGCTCCTCAAGCAGCACGGGCATGAAGTGCGAATATTCGACCAAAACGTCGAAGGCATCGACGACGCGGGCTTGTGGCAACTGATTGCCGACTTTCGGCCCGACATCGCCGGCTTTTCGGTCATTACGCCCAATTACCCGGTGGCCCGGAAGCAGATTGGCAAGTTGAAGCAACTGCACCCGGAGGTGTGGATACTGGCCGGGGGCATCCACGCGACGCTGTTTCCTGAGGACCTCATTGCCGACGGGGCCGATGTTGTTGTCCTCGGCGAGGGCGAGCCTGTGATTCTTGAGTTGGTGACCGCCGTGGCGGACGGACAGGACCTGTGCAAACTTCCGGGCCTGGTGTTCCGCGCCCGCACAGGCGAAGTGATCAGGACGGGAGGGCATTGCCAGACCGCCTCCCTGGATGACCTGCCGTTTGTGGATCGGAGCCTTTACAATCTACCCAATTACACCCACCACTCGATGCTGGCGTCACGCGGATGCCCCCACCATTGCGCCTTCTGCTGCAATTACACCGGCACCGTCCGCAGCCACGGCATTGCCATCCGCCAGCACCTGAGGGTCATCGCGGAAATGGAACACTTGCGCGACACCTATGATGCGCGCGAGATCTTTTTTGCCGACGACATTTTCCTGCTGCGCAAACATGACATCCTGGAATTTTGCAAGGCCAACGCCGCCCGCCGGGTCGGCGTCAAATGGATCGGCCAAATGCGCGCCGATCGCGTGGACTCCGCGGTGGCCGAGGCGATGCGCGCGGCCGAATGCCAGCGAATTTATTTCGGCGTCGAATCGGGTTCCGACCGCATTCTGCGCGAAGCCAAGAAAGGGATGACCACGGCGCAAATTCGGCGCGGCATCCGCGCGGCGGCAGACGCCGGACTGCGGGTGAAAACCGGTTGGATTTACGGGTTGCCCGGAACGCTGGAAGAGCAGTATGAGTCGATTCCATTCATGCTCGACCTCCGGCCGCACGAAATCTCCATCCACCAGCTCATTCCGTTTCCGGGCACCATTTACTACACCGAGCCTTCACGGTTCGGCATTCGCATCGCCGATCCCAAGGCCTTCGAGAGCTTTTGTTACGGCGGTCTGGACGGCGACATACAGTTCGATTATCTGAGCCATGAACAATTGCGGCAACTGCTTGAAGACACGGCTTCCGCGCTTGAGGACGCCGGTTACGTCAGCAGCGACAAGGCGGAGCCCGGCGCAGAATATATTTATACCACGCCACTTTCCCGCAGTTCCATGAACGTCTTCCGGGCCGCCGCTCCGGTGCTCGCTGCATGAAACTTGTCAGTGATCAGGAACGCCATCGCATCGCCCTGGAGGCATTGCGTCTGCCGCCGTTCGCGGGCCGGGATTCCGGGCGCCCCCTTGTGGTCGCTCTGGAAGGGGCCAACGGCGCCGGTAAAACGACCCTTTGTAGCCTGCTCTCCGACAGCCTTGCGGCGCCCGCCTGCCTGGGCACCGACGAGGCCTGGTTCTCGGATTCTTTCAAAACCCGTATGATCCGCGATGCGGAATGGTTTGCTTCCGCCATGTTCTTCCTAAGCGGGTGTTTCGAGCAGATGCGAATCCTGCGGGGCTGGCCCAATCCCCTCATCATCATGGACCGCTCGATTTGGTCCACCCTCGCGGTTCACGGCGCAGAAAGTTCCGAGCGTCTGGAAGCCTTGCTCGCCATGCTGCGGCCTGTCGCCGCCCAGATTCACGTTCCCGATCTCACCCTTGTGCTCGAAGCCAGTTTCGACACTTGCCAGTCACGCATCGCCCGCAAGAGCGGCACAGCGCGGCTCTTGGACGAATTAACGGCCGTTTCCACTTTTCACGAACGCGAGGAAGCGTTCTACCGTTGGCTGGCGCGTCAACGTTCGGAGGTGCTGTTTCTCGATGCAAATCACGTTGGACCTGAGAAGATCGCGGAGAGGGCGTCAGAAGTGATCCGCGAAAGAGCCAGAGCGCAGAATCTTGTTCTTCCCAATGGCGGGAATGGTGCGGGCGCGGGCGCTGTTTCGTGACAGCATCGCATGCTTACGCTGGTAACCTCCAATCCCGCGAAATACGCCCCGTTCGCCTCCGACCTTGAACGGTTGCGCCTGAGGATCGAGCCGCCTGCCCAGCCCCTTCCGGAAGTCCAAAGCCTCAATTTCACCGAAACCTTGTCTGCAAAGGCCCGTGCGGCCGCCGACCTATTCGGCCGCCCTGTGATCGTCGATGACTCAGGTTTGAACTTACAGGCCTATCCGTCGTTCCCGGGGCCGCTGACCGCGACCGTCCTGCGCAGCCTTGGCGCGACCGGACTCCGGCGACTCCTGGGCGACGTGTCCGATCGCGCTGTGATGGAATGCCACCTTGGCTGCTGGCTCAACGGCAGTTTGCGACACTGGGTCGGCGCTGTTGAGGGCCGGATTGACCTTTCCCATCCACCACGCGACGCGCGAATGCCCCTGTCCGATTTGTTCATCCCCGATCCGTCTGAAGCGGAACAAGTCTCTCTGCAACGCGGCCCTGCCCGACGCGCCGGAGAAGCGGCTTCTCTGCTCCACCGCGCCCGCGCCCTGGCTGCCCTGGAGGCCAACATATTCGAACTCCACCTCGAAACTGCTCCGCCCAAAACGGGTGGAGACACAGCCTGCGCCACGCGGCCAGGCTACGATTGCCCGTTTTGCGCCGAGCTCGAGAATGACGGTCTGAGCATTTTCGCCGAGCTGATGGGAGACCGACTTCCGTGCCGAATCGTGTATGAAGACGAACATTTCATCGTCATGCCGCCGTTGGGCGAGTTCATGGAGGGCGGCTTGCTGTTGCTGGCCCGCCAGCACATCCTTTCTTTCGCCCACCTGACGACGGCCCAGTTCGAGCACCTCGAACGCCTGTTGCTCGCGATCCAACGGGTCATTATCAAACACTGGGGCGTCGCGCCCCTGGTTTTCGAGCATGGCCCTGCCCCCGACTCGAGCAAAGGCGTCTGCTGCGTCGATCACGCGCACATGAACATCTTCCCGGCGGCGGTTCAAGTCCACCCGCACCTGGCCGAACGGATGAATCTCACCCTCGGACCGCTTTCCCAAATGGCCAAACTCCGGCGCTCGGAATTCGGCTATTTATTCGTCCAGGAAAACGACGGTACGCGCCGTGCCTATGACGGCCGGGATGTCCCCACCCAATTAGTGCGCCGTATCATCACCGCCCAACTTGGCCTGCCGGATCGGTGGCACTGGCGCGATTACATCGGCCGGGACGAAATGCTGGCCACCTACAACGCTTTGAAAGGGGAGATACAAAGATGACATCTTTACCGTCGAATCTTCGTCTGACGGTTTCGTCTTGATTGTTGCACGAGAATCACTTAGAGGTGGACCCCTAATTTTAGACCACAGGTAAGTTTCGATTTTCGCCGGTTTGCTGTAGATAATAAAGAGCAGACCTATGAAAGCAAAACGCAAACGGCACAGTGCGGCCTTCAAGGCCAAAGTGGGATTCGAAGCCC
>DATKFW010000124.1:0-41162 GCA_035511075.1 Vulcanimicrobiaceae bacterium | reverse complement strand
GGGCTTCGAATCCCACTTTGGCCTTGAAGGCCGCACTGTGCCGTTTGCGTTTTGCTTTCATAGGTCTGCTCTTTATTATCTACAGCAAACCGGCGAAAATCGAAACTTACCTGTGGTCTAAAATTAGGGGTCCACCTCTCCTCTCTGCCACGCGAAATCAAAATACGAGGCGTGCTGCTCCTTGATCCAACGTGATGAGGAGGTTTTTACGTGCTCCACTATCTTCGCCGGGGCGTGATTTTTGGATTGGACGAAGAGGATGTGTATGTGGTCGCGCACGGGATTGACTTCGAGCAGGGGGGAATCCTGATTCTTCAGGATGCCGGTGATGTAGGGGTGGAAGTTGATCGCGCTCTTCGTCGCGCAGGAGTTGGCGGCGGCCTTTCGTGCTAAATACGAGGTGGATGACGATGTTGGCGAGGGATTGGGACACAATGGTTACGCGGGGCGAATCCAGAGATCGCTGTGGAGCAGACCCCAGTCAAAAATACGGCGCTGGCTTAGAAGAAAACCGTGACGCGCCAGAAACGTGTCCGGCGGCGTCAGTTCCGAGGCCGGCAAACCCGTCGCCCATCGGAAAAATAAATACATCATTTCCAGAATGGCCCGCGCGCGCCACCGAGCCGGGCCGGCGTCAGGTTCCTGGAAATCCGCCACCAGCCATCGCGCACCGGGGCCGGCCACCGCCGACAATTTGGACAGGACACGGTCCAATTGGTCGGGGCGAAAGCAGTCAAGCACAAAATGCGTGGCGATCAAGTCGTATTGGCCCGACGGTTCCCATTCCAGGACGTCCGCATGGATGAACTCGACGCGCGCCCGGTCCAGTCCCGCGGCCTGGAGGCGCGACTTGGCCGCCTCCAACATGCGGGCGCTGACATCGACACAGGTGCATTGGACGTTTGGGTGCGCTTTCAGCAGCGCGGCGACAAACGGGCCGTGCCCCTGGCCGACAACCAGAGCGCGGCGCGGGGCCGGAATGACGGGAAGAAAAGCGGCGCGGCACCGTTGCAACTTCGTCCCGGCCAGCAGCCATTCCATCCAGCGATAATGCGGCGCCAGCCAATCGAAGTCGGCGGTATCCGTCGCGGCTCCGGCGTAGGCAAGGCGCCACCATCCGTAGGCGAAGGCACCGCCGCAGGCGTAAGCGACGGCGTCCCAGGGATCGCCCGTCGTGGGCAACAAGTGCGGGCCGATGAGTTCAAAAAGAATCGACCAGCCGACAACGTGAGCGGCTACTTCGCCGAAAGTAGGGGCGGAATCGTGGGTGCGAAGTCCGAGCCAACGTTGCGTCAGCAGGACGGGGGGAAGGGCGCAGGGAATGAGCAGCAGGTCGTTGAACCAGTTATGGAAGAAGGCAATGTGGCAGTGGGGCTTGATTAACCAGCGGTTGGTCGCATAAAGCGCGCAAGAGAGCAGAAAGAGGGGGTCAAAGACGTATCCGAACCGCTTCACAAAAGCGCGAGAATGATCATGCCAAAGCCAAACCCCAGCAACAATTTCAGCAATACAACTTTAGTAAAAATCACGGGTTGAATGTTAGGGCAATCCTGTGGAATGTCGAGAAAAGGAATCGAGGGCTTGTCAAAAAAGGCTTTCAAAAGAGTGAAAATGAGCAATCATTACGCGTGGAATACGACAGAGGAGGGTGCAATTTGGAGGAGCGACAAACACATGAAACTAACCAGTGAGGACCCGCAATCAGAGACACGACAGCGGGTGGCAACCCCAATTATCAACGGCAAATCGGACATTGCAGATATTCCGCGCAGGGTCGATCGGACCCGGGCGCTTTGGGCGATCCTTGCCGCGTGGGCGTGCGCTCTTTTCCATCCCGGCTTGACGGTCTCCGCCGATGCGGCGCAGGAACAAGTGCTGACGGGTCACGTGCCAAGGGCGGTGGCCACACAGAAGCCAGTGGGTCGCATGGACGCTGCGGCGCGGCTGGATTTGGCGCTGGGCCTTCCGCTGCGAAATCCCGAACAACTCGAGGAATTGCTCGGGCAGATTTATCAACCGGGAAGCACGAATTTCCGGCGGTATTTGACGCCGGAACAATTCACGGCGGCATTCGGGCCAACGGAGAAGGATTATCAGGCCGTCATGGACTTCGCGACGAAGCACGGCCTGAGAATCACGGGCACGCATGCCAATCGCACCCTGGTGGATGTCAATGGAGCGGTGGCTGACATCGAGAAGGCATTCCATCTGAACCTGCGTCTGTATCAGCACCCGACCCAGGCGCGGTTATTTTTTGCGCCCGATGCCGAGCCGTCGTTTGAACTGGACACCCCGCTTTTGGCCATCAGCGGCCTGGATAATTTTGTGGTGCCGCATCCGCTGGTGCGTCGGATGGGTAAATCGTCCGTGCAAAATGGACATCCGCTGGCCGGATCCGGCAGCGACGGCAATTATCTGGGCAAGGATTTTCGAGCGGCCTATGTGCCGGGCGTTTCAGTGACGGGCGCCGGGGAAACGGTGGGACTTTTTGAACTGGACGGGTACGACGCCAGTGACATCACCAGTTACAATACCGAAGCCAGTCTGCCGAGCGCGTCGCTGACGAATGTGTTGATCGATGGATTTGACGGGAGCGCCAGCCTGGAAGACGGCGACGACGAGGTCTGCCTGGATATTGACATGGCGCATGATATGGCTCCGGGGGCGGGCATTTTGGTTTATGAAGGTCCGCCGCCGTCGTTGCTGGAGAACACGGATACGTCCCCGGTCACCACGACCCACGTCAACGATGTGCTCAACCGGATGGCCACCGACAATAAGGCCAGGCAACTAAGTTGTTCGTGGGGCTTTGACATTAACGCGACCACCCAGCAGATCTTCGAGCAGTACGGAGCGCAGGGGCAAAGCTTTTTCCTGGCGTGCGGCGACAGCGGTGCCTTTGTGGGGGCCGTTGACGAACCGGCGGACGATCCTTACATCACGGTGGTCGGCGGGACGGAGTTGACAACCAGCGGTCCGGCGGGTTCGTGGATTTCGGAAACGACCTGGAACTCAGGCAACTCCATTTCAGGGCCTGCCGCGACCGGCGGCGGAGTAAGTCTCGCCTATCCGATCCCGGTTTGGCAGGAGGGGATTAGCATGACGGCGAACCAGGGTTCCACAACGATGCGAAACGTGCCCGACGTGGCGATGGTGGCGTTCGACGTATGGATCGTAGCCAACGGAGAGGGCAGCTCGGTCGGCGGGACCAGCGCGGCAAGCCCGTTGTGGGCGGGCCTAATCGCGCTGGCTAACCAGCAGGGCGCGGCGGCAGGGCAGCCGGCGGTGGGTTTTGCCAATCCGGCCCTCTACGCGATAGGACGCAGCGACGGTTATGATTCCTGCTTCCATGACATCACAACTGGAAACAACACGACCGATCAAAGTCCTGACAAGTACTACGCGGTGGTTGGTTATGACCTTTGCACGGGTTGGGGCACGCCTAGCGGGAGCAATTTGATCGCGGCGCTGCTTGCGCCGCCGGCGGAGAGTCTTCAGATTACTTCGCCGTTAGGCTTCACGGCCGGCGGGCCGATTGGGGGACCGTTTAACGTGTCTTCGCAGACTTATTTGTTGACGAACGTTGGGTCGGCTCCTTTGAATTGGAGCGTGGTCAACACTTCGAGTTGGTTGACGGTCTCCTCCGCGGCGGGCACTCTGAATCCCGGCGATCCGGCCGCCGCCGTGACCGTCAGTCTTAATTCTGCCGCCAGCAATATCCTTATCGCGAGCTACAGCGCCAATGTTCAGTTTAACAATCTGACCGATGGCAGCACCCAGAATAGGGAATTTGACCTGATGGTCGGCAACGGCGGGTTTGAAGCTGGGGATTTTACGGACTGGAGCCTTACCGGAAGCACCAACGATAATTTCGTGCTCGGCGCTGACGACGCCGCAGTGGACGGGGAGCCGGCCTTCTCGGGAATCAATGACTGGCAGTTCGTGCATTCGGGGCTTTATGGCGCGTTCCTTGGCCAGGCGAACTCTGTGGCTTTTATCTCGCAAACAGTGCCGACGACGGCCGGCCAACCGTACCTGGTGTCGTATTGGCTGACGAGTGTCGCCTTCAAAGACTCGACGACGCCCAGCGGGCTGGTGGTCAGTTGGAACGGAGCGACGCTGCTCGATCAAACCAACCTGGGCGCGTTCGGGTGGACCAACGAGCAATTCGTGGTTTCGGCGACGGGCGCAAGCGCGACATTGCGATTCGGCGTTCGAGATGATCCGGCGGCGCTGGGGTTGGACGACGTGAGCGTGCAGCCTGCCACCCCGTCGATCCAATCGGCGACTCAAAGCGCGGGCACGATCAACATCGCGTGGACGGCACTGCTGGGGCTGGTTTATCAAGTCCAGTATACTGACACATTGAGTCCGCCCGATTGGACTGATTTGGGCGTCGCGATCACCGCCACAAACAATATTATGGCGGTGACAGACAATTTTACTTCCGCGTCCCAGCGGTTCTACCGGGTGGCGTTGCTGTTCCAATAGAAAGGGCGCGGCCGGCGGCGAGCCATCGGAACAGAATCGCATTGCGACATTCCAATACCATTGACTGACCCCACGACGGTGGGCGGATGCCAAGGCGACGGACTTGCCGGGTTTTTGGCCGACGCCGCGCGAGAGAATGAGGCGATTTTCAGGTTGTATTTCCATCAGGCGGGGCGTAAAAACGGCAGATTAAGACAACCGCATCATTCAAATGAGACCAACTAAAACCAAGGTTTTTTATGAAGAACAAACTTAATTGTTTTTTAATCGCGCTGGCATTGCTGTTGGCGCTGGACTTGCAACTCTCGACGGCGTTTGGCCAGGGCACGGCGTTCACCTATTCGGCGCAGCTCCAGACCAAAGGCAGCCCCGCCAATGGCACGTACGATCTGCAATTCAGCCTCTACACCGCCAGTGTCGGCGGCAGCCTGTCCGGGCCTATTCTGACCAATGTCGCGGCTGTCAACAATGGGTTGTTCACGGTGACGCTGGATTTCGGGGGGAACGTCTTCACGGGCGCCACTTACTGGCTGGACATTGCGGCGCGGACCAACGGCGCGGGCGCGTTTGTCGAGTTGAGTCCGCGCGAGCAATTGTTGCCCACACCGTATGCGATCTATGCCGAGACGTCCACCAGCCTAACCGGTACGTTGAGCGTCACGAATTTGGGCGGGATGCTGGAAAACAGCCAACTAGCCAACAGCTCCATCACGATCACCGCCGGAACGGGCCTGGGCGGGGGAGGCACGGTGGCGCTGGGGGGCGCGACGACGTTGAACAACACCGGGGTGGTTTCGGTGACCGGCAACACGGACATCACGGTCTCGATGGTGGGAGGGGCGGTGACGCTGGACGACAGTGGCACGAGCGCTGATACGCTGGGCACACTCGTCAAGCGAGACGGAAGCGGGAACTTTGCGGCCGGGACGGTCACGCTGGGGGGCAACTTGATTATGCCCTCGCTACTTGCCACTGCGGACATCATCTACTCCGGGACATCGCTGCTATTGTACGCTGATAACGAAGGAAATTTCTTCGGCGGACCGACCGCAGGCAATTTGACGATGACAGGCAATCACAACACGGCCATCGGCAACGGGGCGCTGCCGGTCGACACCAGCGGCCACAACAACACCGCCATAGGCATAGTGACGCTTGATAAAAACACGACCGGATCGTACGACACGGCCGACGGCACCGGCGCGCTATTCTCCAACACGACCGGCTCCAACAATACAGCCAATGGCGCTGACACGCTTTTCCTCAACACGACCGGCTCCGGAGACACGGCCGAGGGGTACTATGCGTTATTCGAGAACACGACCGGTTCCAGCAACACGGCCATTGGCTACCAGGCGCTTTTCTTCAACACGGCGGGGAATTATAGCACGGCCCTGGGGTGTCAAGCGCTGTGCTCCAACACATCCGGCATAGAAAACACGGCCGACGGCTTTCAGGCGCTTTACTCCAACACGAAGGGGGACGATAACACGGGCATTGGCTTCCAGGCGCTGTACTCCAACACAACCGCCATAGATAACACGGCCATTGGCTATCAGGCGCTTCAGGCCAACACGAAAGGAATCCAAAACACGGCCTGTGGCGCCGTGGCGCTTCAGAACAACACCACCGGCATAGAAAACGCTGCCTTTGGCGTTTCGGCGCTTTTATTCAACACGACCGGCTCCGAAAACACGGCCATTGGCACCAAGACGCTACTCAACAACGAGACCGGCACCGACAACACAGCCGTTGGCGCCGAGGCGCTTTTCAACAACACGACCGGCTCCAACAACACAGCCATCGGATTGTCCGCGCTTTTCAACAACCTGACCGGCTCCAACAACACGGCCATTGGCATCGAGGCGCTTTTCTCGAATACGAGCGGAACCAACGACACGGCCACTGGGAGCGGGGCGCTTTACTTGAACACGATCGGCTCCGAAAACACGGCCGACGGCTTCCAGGCGCTTTCCAACAACACGACCGGCTCCGCAAACACGGCCAGCGGCCAGGGGGCGCTTTACGCCAACACGACCGGCTCATACAACACGGCCAGCGGCGATGACGCACTCAAAGCCAACACGACCGGTTCCTACAACGTGGCCAATGGCGAGAATGCGCTCTACTTCAACACGACCGGCTCCGAAAATACGGCCAACGGCGACGCGGCGCTTTATTTAAACACAACCGGCTCCAACAACATAGCCACTGGCAATGACGCGCTTTTCGAAAACACGAGCGGCTACGACAACGTGGCCAATGGCGAATCGGCGCTTCAATCCAACACGACCGGTACCGACAATACGGCCAATGGCGACTATGCGCTCTTTGCCCTCGGCAGCGGCGACTACAACACGGGTGACGGGGCGCTTTCGTTTGAAAATCTCACAAGCGGCAGCTTTAATATCGCGCTGGGCTACGCAGCCGGGTACGGTGTCACCACGGGCGATAACAACATTGAGATCGGCAATGATGGCGAATCCGATGACGCAGGCATCATCCGCATCGGCACGGAAGGAACGCAGACGGCGACTTATCTGACGGGCACGGTCTATGCCGATGGCGTGGAATTGACCAGCGACCGCAATGCCAAGGAGAATCTCGCCGCCGTCAATGCGCGCGACGTGTTGGAGCGCGTGGCGGCGCTGCCGGTGACACAATGGAATTACAAGACGGAAAGCAGGGACGTTCAACACATCGGCCCGATGGCGCAGGATTTTCAAGCCGCCTTTCACTTGAGCGCGGACGACAAGCACATTTCCGTGGTGGACGAGGGCGGGGTGGCGCTGGCCGCCATCCAGGGGTTGAACCAGAAGCTTGAGGAAGCGCAACGAGCGGTAAAGGCAAGAGACGGCGAGATTCAAACTTTGAAACAGGAGAACGATTCACTCTCAGGACGGCTGAGCGAACTGGAAGCGGCGGTGAGACAGCTTGCAGCACGGAAATAAAGCAACGCTGCTTCCTTTTATGGCGAAAACGATATGACCCTCCCCGCTCAGAGCGGCCGGTTGATTAGAATCGGGCGGCCGTCGCTGGCGGCGTTGATTGGATTGGCATGGATCCTCTTTTGCACTCACAGAGCCGCCGCCGGGCCGGTTAATGCGGAGACCGCCGCCACCGCCTTCAGGGGATGGCTGCACATCGATGGCCGACCGCTGGGGAACACGCTTTCCGCGACCATCAACGCAACGGAGGGTGTCAAAGACGCATCCGGCAACGTGGTTTATTACGTGGTTCATCTTGCGCCGTATGGCTACGCCATTGTGTCGGCGGACGACAGGGTGGAACCGATCGTCGCTTTTTCCGCCCGCGGAGTGTTCGACCCTAAATCTGCCGATACGGCAGCGGCGCTGGTTAATCGCGATCTGCCTCGGCGAATCGCGCGTATCAGGGGAGGGGTTGTGGACGCGGCGGTTCGACGAGCCCGCGTAAAATGGAAATGGGTCCTGTTGGGGTCGCCCGGCGATCCCAGCCCGCCCGATAGTGAGACCAATGGGAACATCGTCACAGTGTCAGAAGTCAGGGTGGCCCCATTCGTGCAGACGCTCTGGAACCAGACGACGGATGAGAGCGGTAACTTTGCCTGTTACAATTATTACACGCCGCCCGGCCCCGACGGCGACGCAAATAATTATCCGTGCGGCTGCGTTGCCACGGCGATGGCGCAGGTGATGTATTATTTCCAATATCCGACGGCGGGTGTCGGCACAGGCTCCTATCCAATCACCGTCAATGGCGCCGCCGCTACGGGAACGTTGCGCGGCGGGGACGGGACGGGCGGCCCATACCAGTGGAGCAATATGCCGTTGGTTCCCAATGTGCCCGGCATCGTGCAAGCCGAAGCGGTCGGCGCCTTGAATTTTGATGCCGGCGTTGCGGTAAACATGGATTACGAGGCGGCCGCCTCGTCCGCATATTTCCACCTGGCGCAGCAAGCCCTGACGACCGTGTTCCAGTTTTCCAACGCCGGTTATGACGAGGACGACGACAGTGGGGTTGGCGGGACGAACTTGCTGGCGATGGTTGGCCCCAGCCTGGACGCGCGGCTGCCCGTGGTGCTCGGAATCGAACCCGACGGCGGACATTGCCTGGTGGTTGACGGCTATGGCTACAGCGTCGGGACACTTTTTCATCATTTGAACACGGGTTGGGGCGGCGACGACGACATCTGGTATGCGCTCTCGGCGATCGACACATCCGACAATGGCGATTATACGATGGTGGTCGGGTGCATGTACAATATCTATGCCAGCGGCACGGGCGAAATCATCAGCGGACGGGTCACCGACCCGAGCGGCGCACCCATTTCAGGGGCGTCGATAACGGCGTCGCGCCAGGGCGGCGGCGCTTACGCGGCGACAACGGACAGCAACGGCATTTACGCGCTGCCTCGTCTTCCGTCGGCTTCGGCTTATACATTGACCGCGACCAACGCGGGAGATGCGCCGGCCAGCGGCGACTATTCGACCGGCACATCCACTTACAACGGGACCAGCGGGAATGTTTGGGGAGCGAATTTCGTCTTGTCACCGTCGCTTCTGGCGATTCCAGAGACCGGCTTCAGCGCGATCGGCCATGTGGGCGGTCCATTCAATATGGACAGCCAGGTTTTCGTCCTGACCAACACGAGCGCGGTTTCGGTGAATTGGGCGCTGGCCAATACCAACTCGTGGCTGAGCGCAACGTCCAGCGGCGGGACGGTGCCAGGCGGCGGGGCTTCCACCCTGACGATCAGTTTGAGCGCCTCGGCCACCAGTTTGCCCGCGGGAACCGCCAACGGCACGCTCTGGATCACCAATCTAGGAAGCCAGCGCGTGCAAGCGTTGCAGTTCGCGTTGACTTTGAAAGATTCCGATTATCCGATTTCCGTTACTGGATATAATCAGGACGTTGTGGTGGAGAACGCGGCCATCGGCGGCAATACGACGCTCTACGCGGTGGCCTTTGATCCGAGGAACGGAATGTTCTACCCGGAGACACTATGTTTCTACGAGGAAGGGCTGGTTGCCACCAATACTGACGGCGGCATGGCCGAGGAAGGATTGCCGGATGGCGGCCTGTTTACCAGCGCGGTGGACAATGCGACAACTTTTCAGTTGGGGCCTTACACGGACAGCAATGTTCTCTACTTGACGGCCGGCGCCAGTTCGGGCGCGCTGACACTGGATTCACCGTTGGCTTACAAATCGTTGTCCGTACTGGCGGCATCGGCGGACGGCGGGGGGAACGGTTCGATGGTCATTCATTTCGCCGATGACACCAGCAGCGCGCCAATCAGCTTCGACGCGGGAAATTACTTTGTGGCCAGCGGCGGGCCCACGGGAGCGGCGATCTCGCAGTTTGGGATCGCGGAAACGGGCGATGTCGGTGAGTTTTACGTGTTTGAAGCTTCGTTCGATTATCCATGCCTGTACCAAACTTCCATTGATCTGAAATCGCTCGGCCTGGACAAAAGGGCAATCAATTCGGTGACGTTCACCATGCCGGACGGCCCGACCGCCACTGGCGTCTTCGCGCTGAGCGGGACCGAATCGCCATCGATCACCAATTTGCCGGTGTCGTTTGTGACTGGCCGCGATGCGCCGCAATATTCCGGCGGCGATTTGATATTGCAGTTGACCAATTTGGCGGGGCAGGGGCCGGTGGTCATTGACGCTTCGACCGATTTATTGCACTGGGTGCCGGTGTTTACAAACCCGGCGGGATTTGGGACGTTCATCTACACGGATTCGGCGGCGGGGACATTCGGGCGGCGCTTTTACCGCGCCGCGACACCGTAACGGCACCTGTTGCGCCGGGCGAGGGGCGTTCCGGCGGCGGGATCGAACCTGCTTTTCTTTTGAGGCGCGGCGCGACAGACTAAGTCACCATGAACCTGAAGATCATCATCACCGCGATCCTGTCGTCGGCTGTCGTCTCTGCGTTTCCTCAACAGGTTTCGCTGGGGCAATTTGACGGGGATTGCGACGTCGGCAGCCCGACGCTGGCCGGCTCCGCCAGCTACGACGCGGCGGCGCAGGAATACACCCTCACCGGCGCCGGCAGCAACATGTGGTTTGGGCACGATCAATTTCATTTCCTTTGGAAGCGGATGAAGGGGGACTTCATACTTCGCGCGCGGATCGAGTTCGTAGGCAAGGGGGCTGTCAATCATCGCAAAGTCGGCTGGATGGTGCGGCCAAACCTGGACGGGACCGCGCCGTATGCCGATTGCGCCCAGCATGGCGACGGGTTGACGGCGCTCCAATTCCGGCGCGTCGACGGTGCGACCACTGAACAATTCTGGCTCTCGATCAGCAACGCCGACGTGCTGCAATTCGAGCGCAGAGGCGGCAGCTATATATTTTCCGCCGCCCATTCCGGGGAACCCTTTGTCAGCGCCACGCTGCCCGAATTTAACCTGGGCAACGAAGTTTATGCCGGCCTATTTATTTGTTCGCACAATGGGGACGTGATGGAAAAGGCGGTATTTCGCGACGTGCGCATCATCCGGCCGGCCGGGGCGGCCTTTGTTCCTTACCGCGATTACATCGGCAGCGCGCTGCAAATCCTCGATGTCCAAAGCGGCAAGCTCGAAGAAATTTACCGTTCCGACCAGCCGTTTGAAGCGCCCGACTGGACGCGGGACGGCGCGGCGTTGATTTACAACCTCAGCGGGCGCGCCGAAGGCCGGGGGCGTCTGTGCCGATTCGACCTGGCCAGCCGCACGCCGTCGATCCTCAACACGGACCCGGACAATCGGAACAATAACGATCACGTATTGTCCTTCGACGGAACCATGCTCGGCATCAGCGACCAGAGCGGCGGGCAATCGCGGGTGTCGGTGGTTCCCGTTGGCGGCGGGGCGCCGCGGCTCGTCACGCCGGTGGGTCCGTCGTATTGCCATGGCTGGTCGCCGGACGGAAAATTCCTGGTGTATACCGGGGGAAGAAACGGGAAATTCGACATTTACAAGACGGCCGCCGACGGCAGCGGGGAGGAAACCCGGCTGACCGACGCCGAAGGTTTGAACGACGGCCCCGAGTACACGCCGGACGGCCAATACATTTACTTTAATTCCAGCCGGACCGGCAAAATGCAAATATGGCGCATGAAACCCGACGGCCACGACCAGGATCAGGTGACCCGCGACGGCTACAACAACTGGTTCCCACACGTTTCCCCCGACGGGAAATGGATCGCCTTTGTGACATTCGGCCCCGAGATCGATCCCAAAGATCATCCCTACTACAAGCAAATCTATCTTCGAATGATGCCGGTGGGAGAGGGGGAGCCTAAAGTGATAGCGTACGTATACGGCGGGCAAGGCACGATGAACGTGCCCTCCTGGTCTCCTGATAGCAAACGGATTGCCTTCGTCAGCAACAGTCAGTAAGCGTTGAGGGCAGGGGCACCGACCGATTTTTGTCTAGCGATTGGTCGGGATCGAATTTTCGACATCGATCCGCGCCCGGGGTTCCGCGAGGGGAATCTGGGTGACGTGATGCGTCGCGTGGGGCCAGACGTTGTATTCCAGGTTTTCGTCCAATTGGCTTACGGAATACGTGGCCAGGTTCGACGAACCCGCTGCGTCCAGAATGAATGTGGCAAAAAAGGCGTCGTTGTTCGTGCTGGCCAATTGCGAGGAAGGGCGGCTGCCGGAATGCACCGCCACCAGGATGGTCAGGGCGCAGGCCGCCAGGGGTGTCAACCAGCTCCATGTGTGGGCGCGATGCGACCGCGACGCGGCGTTGTGCGGGGCGCCGAAGAGGCGTCTGGCGATTTTAGGCGAGGGGCGACGGGGCGTCCAGGATTGCAATAGTTTCTCGAATTGGTTCATCTCGTCCACAAGCATCTCCTTTCATGGAATGTTTCAATTTGTTGATGCCATAACGGTAGCGTCCAGCCACGGTGTTGGCCGACACGTCAAGCAATCGTCCGATGGCCTCGAACGTCATTCCGTTCCAAATCTTTAACACGATGACTTCGCGTTGTTGGGCGGGAAGGTCGGCGAGCCTGCGCACGGCGACGGCTTCGGCTTCATCCCGGCCCGAACCGCCCTCGAACCAGCGTACCGATTCCCATTCGCGAGCCAGGCGGCGCCAGACGCTGCGATGGAAGTTCATGGCGCGATTGCGAAAAGCGCGCAGGCAGTAATGATCCGGGTCCTCCGGCTCTTGCGGCAATTGCAACAGGGCCAGGAACGTTTCCTGAAGGACGTCCTCGGCTTCGCCGTGACTGAGACCAAGTGCGCGGCCGTAGAGAATGAGTCCCGCCGCTTTCCGTTCGTAAAGCGGCTGGCACCAAACGGCGTTGATCTCGGGCTCATTCACGCGCTGACAATAAAAACCGCCATTGCGCCTCTCATCTCAACCAATAGACACCGGCCGGGGTGAATTTGTATAAAGGGGTTTGCTAATCCACGCTTTTGGGATGGAGGTCGCTTCGGACGACCTCGCCGGTGTCGCTGGAAATGATGACCTCGCCGATGTCCGCCATTTTATTGGGCTCACCCAGTTTGGCGGCCCAAAGGCGAATTCTCCAAACCGGGCTGTGGTCGCCGTGATCGAGGCGGAACTGCGTGGCCTTGAGATTAAGCCCGGGCAGCAGGGGGTCCTTCAAGGCGATGGCCAGGGCGCGATCGGAGTCGATTTTTAATTTTTTGCGGTCCAGCGTCTGGTCTCCGCCGGTCACCGGTTCCAGGAGGCGCCACGGGTGTTTGACTTCCATCATTTTGCCGCCGCCAAATTTGACTTCGGTCGCCTTGAGGGTGGCAGTGGTGTCATAATAAACGACATACCAGATATTGGGAATCAAAGTGCCGATGGACTTTTCCGAGCGAATCTGGACGACCTTGTCCCTGGCCTCGGTGCCGACGTATTGATCGCCCTCTTTGATCAGATCGAATGCCGTGGAATCAGCCACCGCGATTTGGCCCAGAAGGCCCGACGCCAGGGCCAGGACGGCAACGCACGAACACAGCGGATGTTTCACGGAAACATTCTAGCGCCGGAAAGGCAGCTTGGCAATGGGCGCGAGGGGGGATGGGCAAAGTTGCTTCATTGGCGAAAAAAAATCCTTCCGCGTTGACAGGGTCAACGGCTCTCTCTAGCCTCTGACCGTAAATACTTGCGCGGACGCCCCGGAATTTACGTTTCCGGGATTTTTATTGTGGAGCCGCGGCGGCAGTTTGAAATTTGGAATTTGCAGAATTATGGCCAACACAATTCTAGTGGGCGCGCAATGGGGCGATGAGGGCAAAGGCAAAATCATCGATGTACTGACCGGCAACGCCGACATCGTCGTGCGCACCCAGGGCGGCAACAACGCCGGCCACACCGTTTTTATCGGCAAGAAAAAGTATGTGCTCCACCTGATTCCTTCCGGGATCCTTCGACCGAGCAAGGTGTGCGTCATTGGCAACGGCGTGGTGGTCGATCCGGTGAGTCTGGTGGAGGAAATGGATGAACTGGAGCGGCTCGGCGTGCGTGTCAAGAATCTATGCGTGAGCGAATCGGCGCATCTGGTTCTCCCGTATCACAAGGAATTGGACGCGCAACGGGAGCGGCTCAAGGGCAAGGACAAGATCGGCACGACCAAGCGCGGCATCGGTCCGGCTTACGGCGACAAAGCGGCGCGAACGGGACTGCGGATGATCGATTTGATCAATCCGGGGCGGTTCGAAGCCCTTCTCCGATTCAAGATTCATGAAAACAACGAGATATTGAAGGCCTTCGGCGCCAAACCCCTTTCCTTCACCAAAGTCCACGCGGCCTATCGGGCGGCCGGGGACCGATTGAGACCCTTTGTCACCAATACCGTGGTCCTGCTGCACGAAGCGACGCGGCGCGGGGAGAACATACTTTTCGAGGGGGCGCAAGGGACGTTTTTGGACATTGACCACGGCACCTACCCATTTGTCACCTCGTCCAACACGACGGCGGGCGGCGCCTGCACCGGGTCGGGCGTAGCGCCGCACCGGATGGACCGCGTCATGGGCGTGATGAAAGCCTACATTACGCGCGTGGGCGAAGGGCCGCTGCCGACCGAGAGCGCCGATATCGCCGACCGTCTCCACGCCATGGGCCGCGAATTTGGGGCGACGACGGGACGCGCACGACGTTGCGGATGGTTCGACGCGGTGGCGACCCGTTACGCGACGATCATCAACGGAATCGACGACTTGGCGGTGACGAACCTGGACGGGCTGGATAGCGTCGAATCGATAAAAGTCTGCATCGGTTACCGGGCGGGCCTGACGCAATTGGATTACGTGCCGGCCGACATCGAGTTGCTGGCCAAGTGCGAACCGGTGTATGCTGAGTTTCCTGGATGGATGACGCCGACGCACCGCTGCAAGCGGTGGAAGGAACTGCCGTCCAGGGCGCGCACTTATCTCCGGGTGCTGGCGGACTTGACGGCCGCCCGTTTGAGCATCGTGTCAGTCGGCCCGGCGCGGGACCAGACGATTTTTATTTGAGGCACTATGGAAGCCATACCGCTGGAAGACAATTACACGGACGTTGTGGGAAAAGCGCAACGCGGCCTTGGATTGAGCGACGCCGAACTTTCCCGGCGCGCCTCCATCGCCACGACGGAACTGGTCCATTTCAAAGGCGGCGGATTTGACGTGGAAACGGCCCGCAAACTGGCCGGCCCGTTGAATCTTGGAGCCGCGGCGCTGATCGAGCTTGGACAAAAATCGTGGTATCCGGAAGCGGTGGAAGTCGGTGGGCTGGCGATGTTCAACACTCCCTACGAGGACATGACCGTCAATTCCTACGTGGTCTTCGATCCCAAAACGCTGCAGGCCGCGGCGTTTGACACCGGCTCGACGGTCGCCGGCATGTTGGAGTTCGCGAAGGGACGCCAGCTCACAATTGAATCCATTTTCATTACGCACAGTCACGACGACCACATTGCGGACCTTCTGAGATTGGAGGCGGCGACCGACGCGGAGGTCTATATCGGCCAGAACGAAGGCTACCACGGGCCGCAGCAGGTTGCGCCGGGGACGGCATTTCGCCTGGGCGACTTGAAACTTGAGACGCGTCAAACCAGCGGCCACGCGCGCGGCGGAATCACGTATGTGGTCAGCGGCCTGGCGCGCCGGCTGGCTGTGGTGGGCGACGCGTTATTTGCGGCGTCGATGGGGGCCGGCGCGGTTTCGTACGAGGAAGCGCTGCGCACGAATCGGAAAGAGATTTTCAGCCTGCCGGATGACACGGTGATTTGCCCGGGGCACGGCCCGCTGACAACTGTGGGCGAGCAAAAGAGGCACAACCCGTTTTTCCCCGAGTTTCAGAAGTAAGCGTGCCTGGCACAAGCGTGGATAATAAAATCAGAAGCCCCGGCTGGTTTCTACTCAGCCGCCATCACTTGAAATTGCTCGATCTTTCCGTCCGGCAGTTCGTACTGCCAAATCTGCAAGTTCCTGCTCGAAAACTTCACGGCAAAATTGCGGAAGGTCATACCGCCGCGCTCTTTGCGGGTGGTTTGGGTAAACGAGCGCGGCTTTCCCAGGCGTCTGAGTCCGGCGGCCAGGTCGTTGAGCGCCTGGTCGGAGAAATAGAAGTTTGCGTTGTCGGTGAACAAAGCCCGGTCGATCCTGCCATGTTGCAAGCCTTTGAAGATTTGGCGGGCTTGTTGCTCTTCCCTGACGTCGCCTTCCTGGGGGAAAAGCAAAGGCGCTATTTTTCGCGCGATGAGGCCCGCGGCAGGGCTGGCATCTTGATTGACCAGCACCACCACGGCGGCCCGGTCGTCGGGGAACACCATGTTTTGCGCGGTAAAACCGGAAACTTCGCCGCCGTGCGAAATCGCGCGGCGCGAAAACTCCCGCTGGACGTTGACACCCAGGCCGTAATCGCTGGCGATGCCGTTCTTGAGAACCATAGCAGACTCGATCTGGGCGTAGGATTGAGGCTTTAGCAGCGATTGATCGATCAGGCTGATGTCCCATTTGGCCAGGTCTTCGGCGGCCATTGCCAGTTCGCCCGCGGCGAAGAGCCATCCTTTGCCCTCTTTGGGAGCAACGCGCAACGGGCCAAGGCCATAGCGCATGAAACCCGTGGCTTCGGTTTCGCCGAGGCGCTCCTGGTCAACGTTGATCACGCTTTTCATGCCGAGCGGAGCGAAGATGTGCTGGCTTAGAAACTCGAAGAGCGGTTGGCCGCTGGCGCGTTCGACGATCAGCCCCGCGATCACATAACCTGTATTGCTGTACTGCCATTGGCTGCCCGGATCGAAGTCGAGGGGCTTGCGGGCCCATTGATCGAGGATTTTGCCGGGGGAGACCGGTCGCAGCATGAAGGGGGGCACATAGTCTTGCGGCCAATAGTCCTGATAACCGGCGGTGTGCGAGAGGATTTGCCTGATGGTGACTTCATTGGCACGGGTCAGATCGGGAACGAAGCGGGCCACCGGATCATCCAGAGAGAGCTTGCCCTGCTCGGCGAGCATCAGGATTGCCGTAGCGGCGAATTGCTTGCTGACCGACCCGATGCTGAAGCGCATCGCCGACGTGGCCGGGGCGATAGGTTCAAGGCGAGCCGAGCCATAGGCCTGTAGATACGTGACGCGGCCATCCTGAACAACAGCGACTGAAGCGCCGGGCGCGCCGGTGTCAGATAAAACTTGCCGCGCGGCCGCGTCGATATTGCCCCGGATATCGGGCGCGGGAGGATCGGCGGCCTTTGTCAGCGCGAACGAGGCCGCCAGCAGCGAGAATACAAGCACAACGCCGAAGCGGGCCTCAAAACGGGTGGTCATGCGCGGGATCATGCGGTTGTCAGCCCGCTCTTTCAACAAGAATTAAGCGTTGATCAATCGGCCAACGCGCGGGAGAACATTGGAATTTGGCTTTCCGCCTTCAGCAAGAGGGTCAATTACAAGAAGCGCGTCAGTTTATGCTGGCGAGCGACCGGGAAAAGGTGTTCCCTAGAATTGCGATGACAACAAAACCTTTTCTGAGTCGGTTCCTTGCGCTGGTATCAGCCTGTGTCGTGGCCGCCGGGTGCCATAAGAACCAGCCACCGTCAACGGCCGCTCCGGGGGCGGCACCGCAAACGCCGGAGATTGTTTCCGCCGAGAAAACCAGTTTCGACGAGGTCACCGCCAAACTCAACAAAGGTGGAAACCTGTTTGTTTATTTGAGCACGGAACAAGCTCTGCGCGGACTCTCGAATCGGATTTACACCCTCAGCAATGTTGCCTCCGCGTGGCCCGGGATGCCATCGGATCGGCGTGAAAACGTGGACCGGGCCCTGGGCGCCCTGAACGAATTCGCGGACAAGAGCGGAATCGATCAAATCAGCGGGATAGGAATGAGCTCCATCGCGCGGGAGCCGGGGTTTTATTACGGCAAGATGGTCATTTATCATTACGAAGGCCAGAGTAGCGGGTTCATTTGGTCTCTCTTTGGCGAGGCCCCTCATCCGTTGGAAGTGGATTTATTGCCCGAAAGCACGGCGCTGGCGCTATTCACGGATTTTGATCTTCCTGAGGCATGGACGAACATGAGCAATTTCCTGGCCGGCTCGGGCATCCCGGGAACGGCCGAGGCGTTGAAGCAGGCGCCGGTGCAATTCCAACAACACACCGGCCTGGGGTTGGACGACGTGTTGCATTCCCTTGGCGGCGCTTACGGAATGATCTTCACCCTGGATCAACACAAAAAAATCACGCTGCCTGTTCCCGGCCATCCGCTGGAAATGCCCAGCCCCGGCATTGCCATCGTGATCAAGGTCAATTCCGATCTCATCTTCAACCGTGTTGACGAGTTGCTTAAAGAAAATCCCCTGGTGACCAAAGTGGATGACCCCGATTTAAAAATGCGAACGATGAACATCCCGCTGCCGATCTCGGTGGACGTTCGGCCCAGCATCGCGCGAATCGGCGATTATCTTGTGGTGGCTTCCTCGGACACGGTCGTGCGTGAGATTCTGGCGGTAGAATCGGGCAAGAACCAGGGATACACGGCCAGCGATGAATTCAAGAAACTGTCCCAGGGCATCCCGGACCGGGGGAACAATTTTGTGCTGGTCACAAGCGCGTTTTCGCGCACGATGGTTCAGGTTCACGATCAATTTGCCGGGCAGGAAGCGGCCGCCGGGCACACCTTCCCGCAGTTTTTCAACGGGCAATCCAATTCATTCTCCTACAGCGTCGGCGTCAACGGCCCCGAGGGGTGGGAGGGATTCGCCAACGGCAACCATAACATGCAGACACTGGTCGTTCCGGCAGCCGCCGCAGTCGGCGTGGCCGCGGCGTTTGCCATTCCGAATTTCGTCAAGGCGCGGGAAGCGGCGCAGCAAAAGAGCAGCCAGCCATGATCAACTGGGAAGCGGCGCGCCGGTGTTGATATTGTGCGCCAGGCAATACGCGGCGTTGGCCACATATTTGTCGGCCCAATATTTCAAGCCCGAACGCTCCTCCAACGTGAGGGCGCGCACGACCCTGGCCGGAGCGCCCAGAACGAGGGAACCGGCGGGGATCATGGCCTGCTGGGTCACCAACGCCCTGGCGCCAATGAGACATTGCGCGCCGATTTCCGCGCCGTCCAGGACCACGGCTCCCATGCCGATGAGGCACTCGTCGCCGATGGTGCAGGCGTGGACAATTGCCGAATGCCCGACGGTGACATAACTGCCGAGGATGCAGGGAAAATCGTCAGCCAGGTGCAGGACCGAATTGTCCTGGATGTTGCTTCCCTGCCCGACGACAATGCGGTTGATATCGCCGCGCAGGACGGCATTGTACCAAACGCTGGCGCCGTCGCCGAGGGTGACATCACCCACCACGACCGCGCCGCGCGCGATATAGACATCCTTTCCGAGGACGGGTTTCTTGCGCAGAAACTCATCCAGCCGCCGGCCGAGTGCATCGGAGGTTTCCATGTCAAGTGGATTGTTCGGCCGGCAGAGGCGGAGGATGAAAAAACAACGCCAGCGTGACCGCCGCCGCAAGGGCGACGCCGCCCGCGAAAACGAACAACGTCCGGAAATCTGTAATACCGTTTGCCGTGTAGGCGGCCATCAGCCGCGGGCACCACGTGTTGGCGACGACGACGCCGACTCCAAGGATCATCACGTTGAAAAGACCCTGGGCGCTGGACCGCGCGTCCTTGGGAAAGTACTCATCGACGAAAATATAAACCGCGGCGAAGAAGAACGCGTAACAAATCCCGTGCAGGACGAACACGAGGATGATCAGCCCGGTGGCCTGGGGGAAAAAGGCGAAGACGCCAAAGCGCAGGACGTGCCCCAGGATTCCCACGATCATCGTCAGGCGCCATCCGAACCGTTTGAGCGTCACGCCGAGGACGGCCATGGTGAGTATTTCGGCAACCTGGCCGATGCTCATGATGGGCATGATCCAGTTTCCCTTGATGCCGACTTGCGGGCTGCCGAGAAATGAGCCGGCCCAGTTAAAATAGGCGTTGAGCACGAAGGTGTCCGCAAACGCCACCAGCCAGAGCACCAGGACAAAGGGGCGGCTCAACAAGCGCATCGCTTCCAGCCACGCCAGCCGGTTGGCAACCTTCTCCGCCTTTTTCGGCGGTGTGTGCGGCAGGGCCAGGCTGAAGGCCGCCAGCAGGAGCGAGGCGACGCCGGAAACCACATACGTCCAACGGATGCCGTGCTGCAATTCGGCGCCGCTGAGACCGGAACCGAGCACGGTTTGAAGCCAGTCAAGAAGACCGTGGGTCGGAGTCGCGGCGACTTTTTTCCAATCCACAAGGATGAACGTAAAAGGCCACGCCGCAAGGACCCAACCGATGGTGCCGCCCATCCGGATGAATCCGAAGTCCCGGGGTTCCTTCAAATGGGCGAAGGCGATGGAATTGACAATGGAAAGGGTGGGCACATAGAGCAGGCAGTGGACGAGCATCAGCGCGAAGAAGGTCCAAAAGTCGGTTGTGAAGGCAAGGGCGGTCATCGCCAGACCGCCCACCAACTGGCTGAAAGCGAGGAATTTTTCCGCGGCGAAATTGCGGTCGGCGAATTGGTTGCTGAAAAACATGGCCACCACGGCCGCGACCGGGAACGCATTGAGAATGGCGGCTTGTTGCAGGGCGCTGAAATTAAGGCTGGGCAAATAGGTGAAAATCAGAGGCAGCCAGGCGCCCCAGATGACGAACTCCAGAACCATCATGATGAAGAGCTTGAAACGGACGCCTTTAGTCATGCGGCAGGAGCGTAAGGAGCCGTCCGCTTCACTTCAAGCAGCAAAGCCACAACGGGGCTTTTACCGTGCGGCGAGAGGGATTGGGGTTAAGACCAACCCCCGCCCGCAAGCGGGAAGGGGTTGGCCCAGGTTTTCGATTACACCGCACTACTTCGGGTTGTTCAGACGGAAAAACAGATTACCTACTGGAGAAGAAAGGGTGAGGGTGTTGGTGCCATTGGCGGTGGCGACGCCGCTGCTGGCTGACCAATTGGCGGCGGCGGTGAGCGTGCTATTTTGTTGCAGACTCCAGCCGGGCACGTCCTGCCAGAATATCGTAACACTGGCGCCGGAATGAGTGATGTAAAGTGCGGGCGCGCCCGGCGTCTGAGCGACGGAAATCAAACTCCAGAAACCGCCGGTCAGAGAGAAGGCGCCGCCGGTCATCGGGCCGCCGGCGTCGTGCTGGCCAATCGTGCCGCTGATGGAATAAACGCTGGCGCCGTTGGTGCCGCTGCTGACGCCGCCGCCGCCGGCGACGTTGTACCAAGAGATCGCGTAGCTTTGCGCGAAGCCAATCGCCGGGATCAGCAGGCACAGGCAGAGAATCAATTTTTTCATGGTTGCCTTGTGGTGTTTCCGCAGGTTTTGTTACATGCTTTACGGCCGCCGCCAGGCTACTGCCAGCGGTACCAGCCGGACAATTGAATTTCACCGCTAGTGCCGCAATCGCCCACAGCTTCGTTGGCGGCGCCGCCGCCCGTGCCGGAAAGGCTGTATAACAGGAGATAGGCATCGCCATTATTTGCCCCCGCGGTGAGTTGTTGGTTGACAAACGTGACGCCATCGACAAAGCCCACGGGGAAGGCGACCCTTTGCGATGCGACCGCCAACGGCAGGCTGATTCTCACGGCATCGCCTGAGACGGCCGATCCTTTGCTCATCCATCTAAGCCAGATTTCGAAGTAAACCATACTGCCTACTTGCGAGTAATAACCCGATTGCGTGGTGGTGGTGAAGGGGTTTGTTCCATCGCCGATGGTGGGCGTGTAGGAATTGTTCGTTCCCGTCGATGCGAGATGGCCATTGAGGTCAACAATAACCAGATTTGCCGCTTCTCCACCGGGCACGCTGGCGCCATAAATGCCGGCGACGACGGTGGTGGTCTGAGTTCCCTGATTGCCGATGCGGATGGTGTCGTTATCCTTTGGATTGCCGTTGTTGCCAACGTAGATGTTATTACTGCCTTCGACGAGATTTATGCCGGCGCCGTAACCGAGCCCGATGTTGCCGGCGCCGTTGGTCATGTACTGAAAAGCGTATGTCCCGACGGCAGTGTTTAGAGAGCCATTCGAATCGGCTTGTAGCGCGTCAACGCCAATGGCCACGTTGTCGACGCCGTTGGTGTCGGCGTAGAGCGCCTGAAAACCGACGGCCGTGTTGTTGTAACCGGTCTCGTCGCCGCTCAGCGCATACGCTCCGTCAGCCGTGTTGCCGCCGGCCGATAAGTAGCCAGGTGCGTTAATTGTGGAAAGTGCAAGAGCGCCAGTGGCCGTGTTGTCGTTGGCCGAGTCGCTGTATTCAAGCGCCCCAGAACCAATGGCCGTGTTGTTGGAACCGCTGTCCTGGGAGTACAGCGCAAAAGCTCCATCGGCCGTGTTGTCGCTACCGACGTACTGGGAGGTCAGCGCCCCAGCACCAGTGGCCGTGTTGAGGTTGCCCGACGCGCTGTACTCAAGCGCCCCAGTACCAGTGGCCGTGTTGTAGTAGCCGTTCGTGATTTGGTTAAGAGCTTTATAACCAATGGATGTATTATCGAAACCTAACGTGTTTGACTGGAGAGCTTGATAGCCGACGGCGGTGTTCTCACCGGTGCCGGAAGACGTGAAGATATTTGAGTAGGCATTGTCATTTTGAAGGGCTTGATAGCCAATGGCCACGAGCTGGCTGTCAGCGGTGCTATTTTCGAGGGCGCCAACGCCGATTCCCGTGTTGTTGCTGCCCGTCGTGCTGTAGTAAAGCGCTCCTGAACCAATGGCCGTGTTGTTGTCGGCATTGTTGAAGTTTAGCGCCGCGTAGCCACTGGCCGTGTTGTTGTCGCCGATGATTTCGGCGGCAAGCGCATAATCGCCCAAGGCCGAATTGTTGTAGCCGCCGGCAATCTCAAAGCCCGCATTCAGGCCGGCGAATATGTTGCCGCTACCATCGGCGTATAAAAGGGTGGCGTCGTGCGTATTAATGACGGACGGAGACGGCAAGTTCAAGCTGCCGTCCAGCTTCAGATTGTCCAACGTCACGGTTGTTTCATTGGTGTTGACCACCGCCCCTGGCAATTGCGTCAGCGGAACGATGCCGCTTAATTGCGCCACGGGCACCGTTCCGGAAACATTGCTGGCCGTAGCCGCAGTTTCGGCGTAGATCGCATACGGCGTTGGGGTCAACTCCTGCCAAGGGGTCAGAGGCGTGAATGAAGTGCCGCCGTTGGTGCGCACGTCAACGGAGAGCCATGTGGGATTGCCCGTGAAGACCGCGCCAAAGTCCAGAGTAGTGACGAACAGGCCGTTGGTCACGCCGATGTTGGTCTGGGTGATGGTGCTGCCCACCTGGACGCCACCGTCGTCGGTGGGATACAGGGCAAAGGTAAAATCGAAGTTGCCATTGGCGGGACCGCCGCCAACAAGCAATTGGCCCTGGTAGGTAAACGCGGTGCCCTGGGCATGAACGGTTGAGAGATCGGAGTTGAAAGTGAACAGAGCGAGCAACGCCAGCGCGCTCATCCAACCACGGTTGCGAATATTGATGTTTTTCATAAATAATTTGAGATATTCACCAGGCGGCGCGCGCCCGAATCCAGACGGGTGTGCAACGGCCTTCATTGATGTAAGAAGAAACGGCGGCCGGAGATTACAGAGTTTTTGAATTTTTTTTTCGAGGCGCGGAAAGGTCATGCGCGTCGAACAAAAAGCCGGTTGCCGGCTTATTGGGTCGGCGCGGCGAGAATCCTAAGACTATTGGCGCCGGTTTCGACGGCCAGTTTGAGGCCATCCGGCGAAAACCGCAGGAAAAGACCGGCGCGCGGATCGTTCTCCGAGACCACTTCCCGCAACGTCGGCAAATGCCACAGTTTTAGCGATTCACTTTGCCCCAGAGAGGCGAGCGTCCGGCCATCCGGCGAAAAGGCGACGTCGGTGGTCTCCTGCATGTGGCCGGCCAGGGAGGCTGTGGATTCGCCGCTGGTCGTGTTCCACAAACGGATGGTTCCATCCATGCTGCCGGTGGCAAGGGTCGAGCCATCGGGCGAAAAGGCCAGGCCGCTGACAAAATCGCGATGGGCGGCCAGTTGCCGTTCCGCGCCACTGGCACAGTCGTAGAGCCGCGCAATATTCTCGCGTTCGACGGAGACGGCGATTTGCCTGCCCCCGGGGGAGAGCACGGCATTGCGAATGGGGGGGAGGGGACCTTGCAACGCGCGCAACAGCCTCCCGGTTTCCGTGTTCCAAACTTGAATCAAGCCAGTGGCGTCAATGGCAAAGAAAAAATCCTGCCCCGGGGAAATTCCGGCGAAGGCGACCGGCATTTTCACGGCGCCTTCCAATGCCGTTTGGCTTGCCGGAACGGCTCCCTCTGGCAGCCAGAATATCAATGTCAATTTGTCGGCGTCGAAGCTCGCGACAGATTTTCCGTCGCGCGAAAATCCGACGACGGGTCTGCCGTTGGCGAGTTTGGGCGTGACGAGCGCCTGGTCGTCGGCGTTCCACAACATGCGATTGCCGGAATCAGGATTGACGGTAACAATCCATTTTCCGTCCGGTGAAAACAGCGGGCGAAAATCCTTGTCGTGCGGCAGGAGCTTTTGCGGACGGGCCGCCGCCGACGACCAGAGCATGACGTTTTGATCCTTGCCGCCGGTGACGACCAGTTTTCCATCGGGGCTGAAGGCGGCGCACCAGACTTCGCTGCTGTGCCCGCGCAGAACGGATTTCGGGTTGAGCGTGGCGGCGTCCCAAAGACGCGCGGTTTGATCCGAACTGGTCGTGGCAATCGTTGCGCCGTCGTCGGAAAAGACGGCGGACCAAACGTTGAGCGGATCACCGGAACCGATCCGCCGGAACGAACCATCCTCCAGATTCCAGACCGAAACTTCGCCGGACCATCCCGCGGACAGAAGCTCGCGCGCGTCCGGGGAAAAATTCAGCGACCAGACCGGATTTTTAGTCGGCCATTGGCGCGCCAATTTTCCGGTGGCAGTCTCCCAAATCGTGATGCCGCTGTTTGGGCCGGCCACCGCCAGCAGGCTTCCATCGGATGACAACGCCACCGCGCGGCCCGGCTGTTCAAAACGCCGGAGCAATTGTCCGCTGCGCCAGTCCCAGAATTTCACCGCGCCGGCCGGTTCCCAATAGAAGGGACTGGATTCGACCGTGGCCAGAAACGTTCCGCGTTTTGAAAGCGCGGCCAGTTCGCCGGGAAAATTCGTCCGCTCGCGCCACGAACCGGCGTCGCGAAATTGAATATTTTCGTTGCAGCCCGTCATCAATTGTTTTCCGTCCGGCGTGAAGGCGACCGACCAGACGGCGTGGTCGGTGATCTTGAGAATTGCGAGACAGGTGTGTTGTTTTACATCCCAGATTCGCGCCGTTCCATCCATGCCGCCGGTGACGATCCGATTTCCGTCCGGCGAAAACGCGGCGCAGGTCACCGTTCGGTCATGGCCCGTCAAAGTCGCCAGTTGGTTGCCACGACAAAGATTCCACAGGTAGCGCCATTCGAAACCGCGCAGGTCCATTTCACCGGGCATGGGGCGCAATCCGTCCAACGTGCGGCGCGCGCGGCCCAGGTTGTGATCTTGAATCGATTGCGAAGCCAGGGCGACATCCGCGGCGTAAAGGTTGAGGCGGGTTTGGGCGGCATCTGCCTGAGCAATCAGGCGCTGCCGCAATTCGCCTTGCGCGTGAAATTCCGCCTGGCGCCATTGCCAGAGAATGCCGGCCACGCCCAGAATCACCGCCGCGACGAGTCCGGCGGACATTGCTGCCAGCAAAGGCCGGCGCCGGCACCCGAGCCAAGCGCGTTCCAGGATGGACACGGGGCGGCCGAGGATTGGTTTGCCTTCCAGAAAACGCCCGAGATCATCCGCGAGATTCTGAGCCGAGGCATAACGGCGCCCCGGTTCCTTTTGAAGGCATTTCAAGCAAATCGTTTGCAGGTCCGTCGGCGTGCCGGGATTCAAGCGCCGCGGCGGCACGGGTTCGGACTCCTGCACCTGGGACAGGATGGAAGGAAGCGTTTCTCCTAGAAAGGGCGGACGGCCTGTCAGCAGTTCATACAAAATCGCCCCAAGGGAATAGACATCGGCCTGGGGCGAGCTGTCCGAAAACTTTCCAGCCGCCTGCTCGGGCGGCATATAATTCGGCGAGCCCAACACCTGTCCGGTGACGGTCAGACCGGCGTCCTGGTTGACCAGTTTGGCCAGGCCAAAATCGGTCACGCGAGGTTGATCAAAGATATCGAGGAGAATGTTGGAGGGCTTCAGATCGCGATGCAATACGCCACGTTGATGCGCGTGTTCGAGGGCTTCGGCGATAATTTTGAGATAATGGGCGGCGCGCTTCGCCGGTAGAGGCCCGTGGCGCGACAATTCGGCAAAACTTTGTCCTTCGACAAATTCCAGCGAGAGAAAGTCGCTGCCGTTGTGTTCGCCCACTTCATAAATGGCCACGATATTCGGGTGCCGCAGAGCGGCAACCACTTGCGCTTCATTGCGAAATCTCCGGACAAAATCCGCGCTGGAAAAGGGGCCGTGCAAGACCACCTTCAGAGCCACGACGCGGTTCAAACTCAATTGCCGCGCGCGATAAACGACACCCATTCCGCCGCGCGCAATCTCTTCCAGCAGCTCATAATCGCCCAAACGGAGCACTGCGCCGCCAGGATCGATGGGTTCTGAAAAAAACCCCAGTCTGCCCAGGCATTTGAGGCAAAGTCCGTCAACGCCATCGGCGGACATTTCCGAACCACAGGTCGGACATCTATTTACCGTGCTCATTACAAAAAGTCTGGCCCCGCACCTAATTAAGAAGCAAAAGAGGCCGGGGATTACAGGAATAACGCCGATTACGCCGGGGCTATTGGTTCAGAACAGCGAATAAATAGCGCATTTCCTCCTCGAGGTCAGTGGGGCTGGAGACTGTTTGCGCCACTTCATCGCGCACCAACTGGCGGTAGTGCTGACGCAGCCGATGAACCATGACCGGCACCGAGGACACCTCAACGCCGAGCTTTTCCGCGGCCGCGGCGTATTGGCCCGGAGAGGCATTGGCGGTCAGGAACTGTTTCAATTGATCGAACGGCTCCTGTTTATCCTCGCTGGACATTTCCTGCTTCAACTGCCGCAAGGCGGCGCTCAAGATCGCCTTGGCCCAACCCACGTCGTAGAGGGCGCCGGGAGAAGCCTCATCGGCCGGGAGCATTCCGCCCAATTCGTCGATTCGAAATTCCTCGAGGGAAACGATTTTTTCGCCGCCGCCGCGTTTAAGGGCCGTGAGGCGGTCATATTCGTTGTTCAAAAAATGTGTGAAGGCGGCCAGGAGGAACGTGCGGAATTTTCCCTTGGTCGGGTCCAGCCCCATGAAATCGTTCCGTTCCAACAACCGGGCGAAAAACTGCTGCGTCAAGTCCTTGGCGTCCTCCTCGTTCCAACCTTTGCGCCGCGCGAAGATGCAAATCGGCTGCCAGTAGGCGCGGCACAACTTTTCCAGCGCCGCGGCGCTTTCCGGCGAGACCTCGCGTCCCGCCATCAAGACAACACTCCATCGAGTGGTGGAAAATTGGGCGGTGGATTTGTAAAGATCGCTGTTCACCATCGGGCGTTTATGCGAGGCCAGCATCGCAAAATCGGCCGGTTTAACCAATATAAATAAGATACTTGCGGACGGCTCGACTCCGTCCCGGCGAGCGGTTATTATTCGGACATGCGGCAGGCATTCAAAGAATGGGTCGTCGTGGTGGACGCGCTGATGCGCGGAGAACAGATCGTGATATTTCGGAAAGGCGGTTTGCGGGAAGGGCGCGGCGGTTTTCAAATTGAACATTCGCAATTCTGGCTCTTTCCGACGCTCTTTCATCAACAGCGCGACTCGGTCGTCCCCGCCGCGCAGGCCCGCTTCGACGACTTGGCCCCGGACTTTCCCGCCCCCGGTGTTCTGCGGCTGGAAGCCTTCGCGCGAGTCGTGGCGTGGCGGCAATTGGACCAATTGGCGGACTCCCAGCGTTTGCGCGGCCAGCATATTTGGAGGGACGAGGTGATTGCCGATCGGTTCGATTGGGGGCGCTCGAAGCAAATTCACGCGCTGGCGGTGCGGGTGTTTCGCCTGCCCAGGCCGGTCGAGTTGCAGATGCGGCCATCTTACGGAGGATGCAGGTCGTGGATTGAATTGGAGGAGGAAGTCGGCACGGCTGGGGCGCGTCCGGCGCTCGATGAGGCGGCGTTTTCCAGGAAATTGGAACTGTTCCAAAGCGCATTGGGGCCGGTTGCAATCCCAGCGGGCGTGCCTTAGATTTATTCGCAGGGAACGCGAGCGATGAATTCTCCGATGCTCATTTTGGCCTCAGCCTCGCCCCGCCGCGCGGAGTTGCTGCGGCAACTTGGCCTGGACTTTGAAGTGATTCCCAGCGGCGTCCCCGAAGTGCAGGGCGGCGCGCTAAGCCCGGGGGAGGTGGCCCAGATCAACGCCTATCGCAAGGCGCGCGCCGTCGCCGAGAGGTTTGCCGACGCGATCACGCTCGGAACGGACACGGTGGTGGTGATGGACAAACAGATTTTCGGCAAACCGGCCTCGATGACCGAGGCTGAAAAAATGCTATCGGCGCTTCAAGGCCGGCGCCACCAGGTGGTCACCGGCGTCTGCTTGATTCATTTGCGCGCGCACCGCCGGAGGGTCTTTCTCGAACAAACCGAGGTCACGTTTCGTCACCTCGATCTGAAGCAAATCCGGCATTATCTGAAGCAGACCAACCCGTTGGACAAGGCCGGAGGTTATGGCATCCAGGACCAGGGCGACGTGCTGGTTGAGGCCATTTCCGGCTCCTTCACCAACGTCATCGGCCTGCCGCTGGAACGATTCCAGACCGAATGGGCGGCTTTCACGCAACCCGCCGTGATGGCGTAGCCGGGGGCCATGCGCAAATACTGGCACGTCATCAAGATCGGCTTCGAGAACACGCTCGTATATCGCTTCAACTTTTTCATCCGGGCCGGTTTTAGTCTGGTGCCGCTGCTGGCGACGATTTTCCTCTGGCGCACGATTTATCGCGGACAAAGCACACCGGTCGGCAGCTACACGCTGCCGGGAATGATTTCGTATTATCTGCTCGTTACGATTGTTGACACATTGACGGCGGTCAATGAGGACGACTGGCAGATCGCGGCGGACATCAAGGACGGCAACATCAGCCAGTTCCTCCTCAAGCCGATCAATTATTTGAATTACCGCTTCTGCCTGTTTTTCTCCGGAAAAATCATTTTTGCGGCGGCCTCGCTTCTGCCCGTGGGCCTGTTCATTTTTTGGCTGCGCAAATTCATGGTGGCTCCGCCGGACGCCACGGCCCTGGGTTGTTTCGCGTTGTCCACACTGCTGACGGGCCTGCTGCAATTCTTCATGTCCTACACGATGGCCCTGACGGCATTTTGGCTGTTGGAGGTCTCGACGCTAATCTTCATCATTTTTGCCTTCGAATACATCGCCGGTGGTCATTTGTTTCCGCTGAACATTCTGCCGCCGGGAATCGAGCAGGCGCTCAATTACACACCGTTCCCGTACCTGCTCTTCTTTCCCGTCAGCGTGTATTTGGGCCAGAGCAGGGGGACGGCGCTGTGGGAAGGTCTTTGCACGCAGGCGGCGTGGACGATTTTCTTCTATCTGCTGGCTCGGATGGTTTGGGCCCGCGGCATCCGCAAATATTCCGCCGTCGGTGGATGAACCCAGAACCCTCCAACGCCATGGCGCGCCTGCGCCGTTACGCCTCCATTTACGGGGCACTGTGGCGCAATTCCGTCGTTCGCGAAATGGGATTCAAGAGCAATTTCCTGCTGTGGATCGTGGTAGAGCTTCTGTGGTTTGGCCTGCAACTCAGTTTCATCGGCGTGATCTATCTGCACACCGACCACATCGCGTCATGGACGAAATGGGAGGTCGTGATGCTGGTCGGCGCGAGCCATTTCATCCAGCAGATTTTCCAGGCGTTTTTCCTGACCAATTGCACGCAGCTCTCGGAGTTGATCCGAACCGGGCGGCTGGATTTCATGCTGCTGCTGCCGGCCAACGCGCGGTTTCTGGTTTCCCTGCGGCAGGTGGACCTTGGCGGCTTTGTCAACGGCTCCTGCGGATTGGGAGTGATGGTTTACGCCGCGCGGCAACTGCATCTGGTTCCGGGCCCGGGCCAGGTCATCGCGTTCGTCCTGCTGTGCCTGGTGGGAATCGTGATTCATTATTCGCTGATATTCATCCTGGCCAGCGTCTCGTTCTGGACCGTGCGGGCGCAGGGAATTGTTTGGGGATATTACAGTTTGTTCAACCTGGCGCGTTTGCCGGATGAGGCCTTTCAAGGTTTTTTCCGGGCGTTTTTCACCTTCGCCATTCCGATGCTCCTGGTGGTCAATGTGCCGGTGAGAGTCCTGCTCAGCCGGCTGACATCGCCTGGGGAAATGTTCCTATTGCTCGGCGCGGGCTGTATATGCTTTGTGCTTTCCGAACTGTTTTGGCGATTCTCGATTCGGCATTACACCAGCGCCAGCGCCTGACTCGGAACGATGCAGTTAAAGAACTGAATTTTGACAGAATTAACAGGATTTACGGGATGGAAAAAGGATGTGGCTAAGGCATCAAGACGGCGATGATCGCCAGGAGCGCGGCAAGCAGCACGGTTGCGACGCAGAATATTTCCCGGCCCAGCGAAAGCGGATGCGGACCCCTGTAAACCGTGACCAGGGCCAGCGCGGCAAGCAACGCGTCGCCGGCGAACAGATACCATCGGGGCACACGGGGCTTGGGAGCGGAAGCTGACTGTCCCTGTATCAGGGAACGAACGCCCGCGCCGGGCGCGGCAGGTTCGCCGGCGGCGGGAAGCGCGCCGCCCTTATCGGGAGCGCGGCCCATCAACTTTCCGAAATCCCGGCCCAATACTGGCTTTGCCATACCACCAGCCTGTGAAAAGAACGCGCGGGAAACAATCTTTTTCTCGATTTGCGAGTCCGCCATGGAGGCTTTCGCGAAAACGCCGGCCCGGAAGCGTCGCGGCATCGCGACGTAATTGGTTCAATCCGGGTAGCCCTTGGGATGGGCCTGGTGCCAGCGCCAGGCATCGGAAATAATCTGTTCGAGTTTCGGATAGCGAGGTTTCCATCCCAGTTCGCGGATCGCTTTTTCGGCCGAAGCCACCAGCTTGGGAGGGTCGCCGGGACGCCGCGGCTTTTCCACAGTTGGTATGGGACTGCCAACGATCTTTTCGCAAGCATTGATCACCTGGCGCACGGAATAACCGTCGCCGTTGCCGAGGTTGTAGAACCCCTGTTTGCCGTGTTGGAGGGCCAGGATGTGGGCCTGGGCCAGGTCAACGACATGAATGTAATCGCGAATGCAGGTGCCGTCGGGCGTGGGATAATCGGCGCCGAAAATCTCGCAGTGCGCGGCGCGGCCCAGGGGCACCTCAAAAATATTGGGGATAAGATGGGTTTCGACGCGATGATGCTCGCCGAATCTTTCGCTGGCGCCGGCGGCGTTGAAATAGCGGAAGGCGACAAATTCCAGGCCGTGAATGCGATGAAACCATTGGAGCATCTTTTCGAACATCAGCTTGGATTCCCCGTAAGGATTGATGGGGCGCTGGGGAGTGTCCTCGGCCATCGGAACGCGGTCGGGCGGGCCGTAGGTGGCGCAAGTTGAACTGAAGACGAATTTTTTTACGCCACAGGCCACGGCCGCGTCCAGAATCTTCAAGCCGTTGGACACGTTATTGCGAAAATACTTCGACGGATTGACCATCGATTCGCCGACCAGGGCGTTGGCCGCGAAGTGGAGGATCGCATCGGGTTTGGCGCCGGCAACGGCTTGGCCGATGTCTTCGCAGTCGCTCGATCGGGCGTAAACGAAAAGGGCGCGATTGTCCACCGCCGAGCGATGGCCTTCGGTGAGATTATCATAGACGGTGACGACGTGGCCGGCGTCCAGGAGTTGCTCGACGCACACCGACCCAATATAACCGGCGCCGCCGGTGACAAATACATTCACCAGTGGACTGTAATCGAGGGGCCGGCGATGCTCAACGGAAAACAAGGTTCCAAGAGTTGGCGGCGCGGTAAAGGCACCCGGCGCGCGTTTTTCCAGTTTTCTTAGAAGTTCTCTTGCGCAAGAGGCCGGGGACGCCTAAGGTTGGTTCACCGGCGAATTGAGACCAAGCAATGGCACTAAGCGCGCGCATGTCAGTCAATACGAGCAACGTGCTCTCCGTCATCATGGGAGGAGGCCAGGGCACGCGGCTTTTTCCGCTGACTCGCGACCGCAGCAAACCGGCGGTGCCGTTGGCGGGCAAGTATCGGCTCGTGGATATTCCCATCTCCAACTGCATCAACTCGGGTCTGCGGCGCATTTACCTGCTAACGCAATTCAATTCCGCCTCGCTGCACCGGCACATCGCCCAATCGTACAAGTTCGACCACTTTACGGGCGGTTTTGTGGAAATCCTGGCGGCGGAGCAGACCTTTACGGACGCCTCGTGGTATCAGGGCACGGCCGACGCGGTTCGGAAAAACCTGGTGCATTTCCTCAACCACGATTTTGATTATATTCTGATTCTCAGCGGCGACCAGCTCTACCGGGTGGATTTTCGCCGCATCATTGCCGAACACGCGGAGAGCGGGGCGGACCTGACGATTGCCACGATCCCGGTTTCACGGACGCAGGCGCAGGCGTTCGGCATCATGCAAATCGATCCGTCGCTGCGAATCACGCGGTTCGTGGAGAAACCCAAAGACCCGGCTGTGCTGGATTCCCTGCGCGTGGGCAGCGTGATCCAGGCGCAATTGGGCCAGGATGCCAACGAGGATTTCCTGCTGGCCTCGATGGGCATCTACCTGTTTAACCGGGAAGTGCTGCTGAAGTTGCTGGATAATTCGCAGGCCGATTTCGGCAAGCACATCATTCCCAATGCGATCGACTCGTGCAAGGTCTATGCCTCGATCTTTCAAGGTTACTGGGAGGACGTCGGGACGATCCGGTCCTACTTTGACGCCAGTCTGGACCTGGTGGCGGAACTGCCGCGATTCAATTTTTTCGACATGAGCGCGCCGATATTCACCCGGCCGCGCTTTCTGCCGGCCTCCAAGATCAACGGGGCGGACATCGACCACGGGGTCATTTCCGACGGCTGCATTTTGAACAATTGCAGCGTCAATCATAGTATTGTCGGCGTGCGGAGCATTGTGGGGGAGCGGTGCAATTTGACCCGGACCATCCTTTTGGGATGCGACTATTACGAATCGGAGGCGTCCATACGGCAGAACGAGGCGAAGGGCGTGCCGCGCATCGGCATCGGCCGCAACACGCGAATCGAGAACGCGATCATCGACAAGAACGCGCGAATCGGCGAGAACTGCAAAATCTCACCCGCCGGCAAACCGGACAAGTTGGACCACCCCCTATACTACATCCGCGACGGCATCGTCATCATTCCCAAGAACGGCGCCATTCCGCACGGGACGGAGATTTAGACCGCGCCATTGACTTTGGCGGAACTTTGCATCGAGGTTCCGCGAGACGTTTCCTGCCAACACTATGATGAAATTGATACAAGGCGTTTTTCTATGGGGGGCAATAGTGCTGGCGGCCGGCTGCGCGTCCACGGCGCCGGCGTCCCAGCCGATCCAAACTCCGCAACCCGCGGCGCCCGCCAGGGCGGCGGCGGCGCAACCCGCGTCCGCAAGCGACCCGCGGGTTATTATTGACACTGCGTTGGACCGCACCCTTCGGGTCCTCAAAGTCATCGCGGCAACAGGGCGGAATGGGCTTCTAAAAATCCAGGTGGACGTCCAGAATATCACCGATTCACCCAAATGGTTCAGTTACCGGATCGATTGGTTTGACCAGGACGGGGCGTTGTTGCCGATGGCGTCCGGCGATTCGCTGCCGTGGATGCTTCTGGCCGGGGAAACGTCATCCATCGTGGCGACGGCGCCGGCGGTGACGGCCAAGGATTTTGGCGTGGCGTTTCTGGCGTCGCCCAGGTAGGAATCCAGAGGGCCGGTTCAACTCATTTTTTTGAGTTGGTCGCGCACGCGGGCGGCTTCCTCGTAATTCTCGTTCCTGACAGCTTCGCTCAAGGCGCTTTCAAGTTTTTCACGAGGTGTCATCGGGCGTTTGGTTTGGATTTCCTGCAGCCACATTTCCAGCGACTGAACTTCGCCGCTGGATTCCAGGAGGTCCTGCCGGTCGTATTGGCGGTAAAACTGACGTATTTCCTCGATGCCGGCCTCGACGAGGCGGACGACTTCGTCGTAAAGATCGGCCTTGAGGGCCATCGCGCCCCTGGCGCGCACGCGCATCATCAAATGCTGGGGGCGGAAGTGTTGGAGGGGCCACGCCAGTTCATCGGAGCCGGCGTATTTTTCCACGAAATCAAACACCCGCAGGTTGCGTTCGGCATCCTGGATGACGCCCTCAAAATCCTCGAGTTGGAACAGGCAAATGTAACGGTGATGATACTGGATGACCTCCTGTTGAAGGCGCCCGCAGTCTTCCGGGGTCAATCGAAAACCCTTGTCCTGGTTTTCGTGTTCCCGCCGGAATTTTTCCAGGAGACTGATGTAATACTCCAGCAACGATTCCCGGCCATAGGGGCGTTTGCCATCGGGACGTCCTTTGGCATTCATTTGGAGGAGGCCCAGGTCGACGCGCAGTTGAATTTTTTCCAGACCGTCCTTGCCCTTGAATTTTCTAACGACAACCTGGCCGGGCTGGTAATCCCACTGGTCCAGCAGCGTCGAAATGTCAAAACTCATACTCGAAATATGATGCGCAAAACCCTCCAAGTCAACGCAGGGCTGCATTAACACTCACTCTTGGAGCAAACGAAGCATTGAAAAACCGGCCGGGGCGTCTTATACTCTCGCGATGAAACGTTGGAAGCTCACGATACTGGCGGCACTGGCGGCGCTGGCCGTTGGATGCGACGCGCAGTCGTCCGCCAGCGATTCCAATCAAACCACTATGGTGCAAGTACGCTTACTGGATGACAAAGGGCTTCCCGGCCCGTTGGTTTCAATGCCCAAGGTCGTCAAGACCGATGAGCAATGGCGCAAGCAATTGACGCCGGAGCAATACAAGATCGCCCGCGCCAAAGGAACCGAACCGGCCTTTTGCGGGGCGTTTTACGACCAGCATAAACCGGGCATCTACTATTGCGTGTGCTGCGGATTGCCGCTGTTTACTTCGGAGGCAAAATTTGATTCGGGCACGGGATGGCCGAGCTTCTTCCAGCCTGTGGCCAAGGAAAACGTGATCACGCACACGGACAATTCGTACGGGATGAGCCGCACGGAGATTCTGTGCGCGCGTTGCGATTGCCATCTGGGCCACGTGTTTAACGACGGCCCGCGGCCAACCGGCTTGCGATACTGCCTCAATTCCGCCTCATTGACCTTTACGGAGAATACCAATCTCATGGATGCCACCGGTCATTGAGGGCGGTCCTTTGAGAACGCGGCGCGTTGTGGTGGTGGGCGGAGGGGCGGCTGGTTTTTTTGCGGCGATAGCTTGCGCGGAAGCGGGCACGGGGGCGGAGGTCACATTGCTCGAAAAGGGCGTGCGTTTCCTGGGCAAAGTCCGCATTTCCGGCGGGGGACGTTGCAACGTAACCCATGCTTGCTTCGACGCCGTGGAACTGACGGCCCGATTTCCCCGGGGTCAGCGGGCATTGCGGGCGCCTTTCCAAACCTTCCAGGCGTGTGACACGGTGGAGTGGTTCCAATCCCGCGGCGTCACACTCAAAACGGAGAACGACGGGCGCATGTTTCCCACCACGGATTCATCGGAGACGATTATTGATTGCCTCATGCGCGCCGCCGCGTCTGCCGGAGTAAAGCTGCTGGGCAATTCCGGCGTGGTCCGGGCTGAAAGACAATTGGCGAGCGGCTTTGAACTGACGCTGGCCAACGGAGAAACCATGGCGTGCGACCGGTTGCTCCTGGCCACTGGCGGATGCCGCACGATGGCTGGCGGGGAACTGGCGGCGTCGCTTGGCCACAAACTGGAAGCGCCGGTGCCGTCGCTGTTCACTTTCCACGTTGACGCGGACTGGGTCCGGCAATTGTCCGGTATATCCGTCGCATCGGTGGAGGCCTCGGTTCCGGGGACGAAATTGCGGGAGCAAGGAGCATTGCTGCTGACCCACTGGGGAGTGAGCGGTCCGGTGGTGCTGCGGCTGTCGGCATGGGGCGCGCGGGCGTTGCACGCTTTGAACTATCAATTTGTTCTGCGCCTCAATTGGCTGCCGCAACTGGATGCGGAAAAAATTGCCGCCGAACTGGACGGGCGCCGGCAGGACCAGTCCGGACGGCTGGTTATCAACACGCCGATCGCTCCGTTGCCGGCGCGGCTGTGGGAACAATTGGTCATCGCCGCCGGAATCGCGGCAGAAACGCGGTGGGCGGCGCTCTCGCGGGCAGCGAAACACGCCCTGGTCCAGCAATTATCTCGCACGGACCTCAAAGTGGCCGGAAAGAGCCTGAACAAGGAGGAATTCGTCACCTGCGGAGGCGTGCGATTGGGCGAGGTGGATTTCCGGACAATGGAGAGCCGGATTTGTCCCGGGTTGCACTTTGCCGGTGAACTGCTGGACATCGACGGGATCACGGGCGGCTTCAATTTTCAGGCGGCCTGGACCACCGGCTGGATCGCCGGCCGGGCGATGGCTCGGTGAAAGCACCCCAAAAAGGACGCCGGAATTTCCGTCGTGTTCGGTGTCAAGGGTGGTCGCCGCATTCGAGCGGATAATTAGGGGGAAGCATTCTCAGAAATGCGCTTGACGGGCGCGTTTTTTGTGGGAATTTTCCCGTATGACGACCGTAGCCAAAGCCGACAAAAGCCGGTTGACCATTCGGGGATTGGTTGACGGCCATCATTACATTGTGCGCGAACAACCCGGCGGCTGGTTGATCACCCCTGAGAAAACGGATCGGGTGAAGAAGCTCGGCATGAGCGCAGACGAGTTTGCCAGGCTTTTCCGTTCCCGCACACCTTTGGGTGCCGATACGGCCAAGGAAATCTCCGCCAACCTCGCCGCCACTGACAAGGCGAAATGAGAATCCTGCTGGATACGTCGTTGCTCGTTGAAGGCGAGCGTAGAAATTTTGATTTGGGCAAGTGGGTGATGAGCGCCCGGCATGAGGTTTTTATTTGTGACGCGACGCTTGCAGAATACATCGCGGGCAAGCCACTGACGGATGCGGGCAAGGAAAAACGCTGGCAGAACTATTGGGACTCGTTTGTTTCAATTTTGGAATCCGTGCCACTTGATCGCCACGTCTGCGAAAAGGCTGGCGAACTCCTGGCCGGCGCCCGGTTGGCGGGAAAAACCGTGCCGCTTGGAGATGGACTTCATGCCGCTGTGGCCGAGTTGGAAGATTTAACCGTTGCCACGGTCGACGTTGACCACTTTAAAGCCCTCGGCGTCCGCACTGTCAATCCGTTAAGATGATTGCAATCGCGCGATGGCTTACCGCGCGAAGATCTGGCGGATGACGTCTTCGATGGGGACATCCTGGATGTCAATATCATTGACAGGCACCTTGTCCAGAAGCTCCTTGCAAACGGCGATGACCGAATCGCGTTTGACTTTGAACTGGAGGCGGTTGGCGTTTTGCTCGACGAGTTGGCCGTAACGGGCAAAATCCAGGGACGGAAAACTGGCCCCCGTTTCCCATGAAATGGTGAGGATTTTAAAATCGGCGAACCGGTCCAGGATTTCGGCAAGGCGGCCGTCGAAAAAAATCCTCCCCTTGTCAATGATAATGACCCGCTTGCAGAGTTCCTGGATGTCCGTCATGTAGTGGCTGGTCAGGATGATGGTGGTCTTTTGGGTCGCATTGTAGCCGCGGAGAAATTCGCGCACGGTCTTTTGCGACACCACATCCAGGCCGATCGTCGGCTCGTCCAGGAAGAGGACCCTGGGCTTGTGGAGCAGGGAGGCGATGAGTTCCATTTTCATCCTCTCGCCCAGCGATAATTCGCGCACCATCACGTCGAGCTTTTCGCGCACCGCCAGCAGTTCGGTCAACTCGGCGACGGTGCGTTCGAAATCGGCGGTGGGAATGCCGTAAATTTTGCTGTTCAACTGGAGGGATTCGCGGGCGGGCAGGTCCCACCAGAGCTGGTTTTTTTGACCGAGCAAGAGGGCGAATTGCCGGCGGTAACCGTCCTGGCGTTCCCAGGGAACATATCCCAGCACGCGCGCCGAGCCGTCGGTGGGAAAGAGCAGGCCCGAAAGCATCTTGAGCGTGGTGGTCTTGCCCGCGCCGTTGGGGCCGAGAAAGCCGACCAGTTCGCCTTCCTCGATGGTGAAATTGACGTGATCGACGGCAACGGTTTTTTCGTACCGGCGGTGGAAGAGGCCGCGGACGGCGCCGCCAAATCCCGGCTCCTTCTTGTAGGTGCGGAATGCCTTGGTCAGACCTTGGACTTCGATCAGGGGCATTCCCGTTAGGAATCAACGGAGCAGTTGTTTCTCGAGATAGTTGACCACCTGGCGGACGTGCGCGTCAATTTCCATGCGGTCCTTGACGAGGCGGCAGGCGTGGAGGACGGTGCCGTGGTCGCGGCCGCCGAAGGCTTCGCCGATGGTGTTGAGAGAGCTTTCTGTCATCTGGCGCGCCAGGAACATGGCGATCTGGCGCGGGAAGGCGATGTTTTCCGGCCTTCGCTTGCTGATCATATCCGAGAGGCGAAGATCGAAATGCTCGGCCACCTTTTTCTGGATGATGTCGATGTTGACCGTGTAGCGGCCCTCTTCGTGGAGGACCTCCCGGAGGAGGGCTTCCACGGTTTGCAGTGTGATTTTCTTGCCCGTCAGCGACGCGAATGAAGCGACGCGGATCAGCGCGCCTTCCAGCCGGCGGATGTTGGTGCGGATGCGGCTGGCCATGAAAGTGATGATCTCTTCGGGCAATTCAACGCCCATCGCCTTTTCCTTCTTGCGCAGAATCGCCATCCGGGTCTCGACGTCCGGCGGCTGCACCTCAGTAACCAAACCCCACTCGAAACGGGAAACCAGGCGATGTTCCAGGTTTTGAATTTCGGCCGCCGGCCGGTCACACGTCAGGACGATTTGTTTTCGAGCTTCGTGCAGCGCGTTGAAAGTGTGGAAAAACTCCTCCTGGATGCGTTCCTTGCCGGCCAGGAATTGCACGTCGTCGATGAGCAAAACGTCGGCCTGCCGGTATCTGCGACGGAAGCGGACCAATTGGTTGTTCTGGATGGCGTCGATGTATTCGTTGGTAAAGCGTTCGGATGAAAGATAAGTGACGCGCGAGTTTTTCTTGTTGGCGGCGACGTGCTGGCCGATGGCGTGGAGCAAATGAGTCTTGCCCAGGCCGACGCCGCCGTAGAGAAAAAGAGGGTTGTAGGATTTTCCCGGGGCCTGCGCCACCGCCATCGCGGCGGCGTGCGCATGGTTGTTGTTCTCGCCGACGACGAAGCTTTCGAAAGTGTTCTTGGGATTAAAAACCATCTCGCGACCGGCCACTCCGTTGCGATCGGACCCTTCGGGAACAGCTCTGCTCTTGGTCTTGGCCTCGGCGGCCGGGATCCCGGCTGGAGGAGGGGCGCTGGAATTGACGCGGAATTTTACTTTGAACATCTGGCCCCCGGCCTGCATCAGGACATCGCGAATCAACCCCAGGTAGTTGTCCTTGAGCCAAACTTCACAAAAATCGTTGGCGACTTCCAGCGTCAGAGTGTCCTCTTCCAGGGCCGTGGCTTTAATCGGAAGGAACCACAGATTGAATATGTCCGTGTTCAACATCGTGCGGAGCAGTTGCTGCGCCGCAGCCCAGATTTTTTCGGCGGATGGTTGCATTGTGCTCAGCGGCAAACGCTCCACTTCTGGATAATTATTCACCGGCGCCATCTGACCGCCTTCCAGCGGCGATGCGCGAAGGAAAAAGACACTGACAGTCAACGAACATTCCCGGGCCGAAGTAGAATCGGGCAATGCGCGGATGGCAGCCCATTGGTGAATATTGCGTAACTGGTTTAAGCAAAAGGGGTTGGAACTTCAAAGTTGTGTCAATCATATTTTGTGTCTTTCGCCGCCGGAGCAACCGTTTGTATTCGTCCTGCTGGCGCCTTTCATTTAAGGCATACCGACCCAACCTGACGAGAAGAACATATTAACTCTTATTCACGACTTATTCACACCCTTCGAACCCCCTTTATAATAAGGGTTTCCATGATGCTTCCGCCAGGAACTTGCCGGACGTCCGCTGATGATTTATCGAGTCAAACATTTTTTGATTTTCCCATGCTTTGACCATTCATAATCTCTGTCGGCCACGAAACATTCCAGCCGACAACAAAGTCCCCGCCGGATAAAGCCCGGGAGGGGTTCCGATTCAAATTGCCTGTTCGCCTGATTCCTCAGTGCGAATGCGGATGGCCGACTCGATATTGCTGACGAAGACTTTGCCATCGCCGATTTTGCCGGTGCGGGCGGCACGGACGATGGCCTCGGCGGCCTGTTGCACGAGTGCATCCGGCAGGACCACTTCGATTTTAATCTTCGGAAGGAAATCGACCGTGTATTCGCTGCCGCGATAAATTTCGGTATGTCCCTTTTGACGTCCAAAGCCCTTGACCTCCGAGATCGTAAGGCCCTGAATTCCGACGGCTGCAAGCGCTTCCTTGACTTCCTCGAGTTTGAAGGGCTTGATGATGGCGTCGATTTTTTTCATGCCGCGATTTCCGCTGTAATCGATACTAGCAATCGTGAATCGCGTGTAAACAGGAAACTGAAAAAAATGCCAAAAAAAATAATTGAAATAACTTTGAATGCTTTTTTGGGGAATTACGCAGCCATCGCAAGTATTTGAGGTTGACGGCGAAATCTTCATTTTATACGCTACTGACCTATGCGAGACCCAAAACAAGTTGGCTATCCGAAAGCACGGCGGCAGGCGGCAGTTATCCGCGCAGAAATAGAAGACCTCAAGGAAGAAGAGCTTGATATACAAGAGGAAGCGACGAAAACGAAGGACTCGAATCCTGTATTGCATAAGAAGTTGCTTCAAAGGGCGTTGCGAAAGGCAAATATACGCAAGGCCAAAGAGCAAGTAGCACTCGATTTTGAGACAGAAGGACTCAGCCCACAGGCGGCGGCTCGCTGGGTTCGAGAGAAGTCCATAACGGATAAAAACCAACGATAGCAGAAATGCCATTGCTTGCAGCCATATAGTTTCGCTAATACTTGGCCCCTCCTCC